>JBBSSM010000005.1:0-121418 GCA_038242155.1 Actinomycetales bacterium
CAAGGCCATCTTCACCGTCAACGACCTCGAACACGTTCAATGCCCACCGGGGCGACTGCTCCTGCAGACCATGCGTTCACACGACCAGTTCAACACCACCATCTACGGCCACGATGACCGCTACCGCGGGATCAAAAAAGGCCGCGAGGTGGTGTTCGTGAACCCTAAGGACCTGGCAGAACTCGGCCTTGCCGACGGCCAGTACGTCGATATTCACGGCGAGTATGTGGACAACAAGGAACGCATATTACGCAACTACCGGGTGGTGGCCTACCCCAGCGCACGGGGCTGTGCAGCAGCGTACTACCCGGAGGCGAATGTGCTGGTTCCGCTGGAGTTCGTGGCCGAAGGAAGCAACACCCCCGTATCCAAACAAGTCGTGGTCCGACTGGAACCCGCCCTCAACAACGGAGCAGGGGCGGGTGCCGGGGCAGGCACCCCGAACGGGGCATAACCGGAACTGGCAGGGGCCGGGGCCGGACGATTCCAAAAGAAAAACATTCCAAAAGGAAAACACCCGGGCCCGGCTTCGGCCTACTGGGCGGTGTCTGCCCAGCCCCCGCCCTCGGGGGCCTCTTCGTTGACTCCCTCGCACAGCTCCATGACTTTTTCTGCAGCGTTCGTCACGGCCGTGGTTGTGTCTACATGCCCGCTGGTGGCGGCCAGCGCCGCGGCGTAACCGACATAGAAGGCGCTAATCGGGCCGGCGGACGGGCTCACCAACCGGGAAGTTTCCTCGGCCACCTTGAGGATCAACTGAGCGTCCGCGTCCAAATCCAGAATCTGCAGAGCATGCGACAGCGTGTGGCTCCAATCGTCTAGGGCACGCTTTTCATCGTTGTGGTCAGTCATAGCTGCTCCTTCGTTTTCGTGAGGGCTCTTCCCATAGATGCCCAAGCCTGTCGGCGATCATGCCGCTCTCAAGGCTTAGCATCCGTAACAGGGGTAACACAATGCTTGTCAATAGTTTTTTGTTCCCCTGTCAGTGCCCGCAGCGGCACCCCGGGATTCGGCGGCGATGCGTGTCCAGGAGGCGCCGTCGTCGAGCTGGCCCAGCAGTGCGAGTTTCTCTGCAACGCTCCGCTGGGCCATCGCCGATCACATGCTCTTAATATAGGTGGTGTCTTGGCCGAGGTGGCGGTAAAACGTGGCCCGACTCCACCCGACCAGGCGTGCCGCTTCTTCGGCGGTGCGACCTTTAGCCCGGGCCTCCTTCGCGATCGCGAGCTTGCCCGCGATCACCGCCGGGTCTGAGAGCGGCCGGCCAAAACGGGTGCCAGATTGCCTCGCAGCGGCGATCCCGGCGTTCACGCGCTCAACGATCAGCTCGCGCTCATACTCGGCCAAAGTGGCCAGCATGTTCAACATCATCCGCCCGGTCGAGGTCGCCGGGTCGATCCCGTCAGAGATGGATCTCACGAGCACGCCGCGTTCGCGCAGCAGTGTCACGGTGTTCAGGACATCGAGCAATGAACGACCGAGCCTGTCGACCCGCCAGACGACCACGGTGTCCCCGGCCTCGGCGTACTCAAGCAGCTTCTTCATCCCGGGCCGCTCAATTGCCGTCCGGCTACCGGAGGTGACATCGGCGAACACATCGCGCTTCTGCACCCCTGCCGCCAACAACGCGTCAAGCTGCAACTTGGCATCCTGACTCGATGTACTCACCCGCGTGTATCCCAAAAGTCTCACACCATCATTTTGACTCAGAAACCCATAACCAGCAACTGGCTAAGACACTTTACGGTGGTACGACTTTTCGAGACAAAGGACGTCCCGCCACGCCAGTGCAGATGATCGATGGAAGGAGGCCCGGACCAGTGTCTCAAGAAGCTGTAGCTAAACAAGACGGGTAAAATAGGTGGGCCAGGTTCCCGTCTGAGCTGCTGTTACGGTGGAGGCATGGATGAGGAATCTTCAATGTCTGAAGTACGCGAGGCGATTGACAAGATCGACCTGGAGATGGTGCGGCTATTGGCTGGCCGACAGCGGCTGGTCGAGCGCGCCGGTCAGCTCAAACGGGGACAGGGGTCTGCGGCGGTTCGCGCTCCGTCTCGTGTCGAAGACGTCATCCGCACCCGCCGTGCTGCGGCCGTCGACGCGGGGCTTGATCCGGACGTCGCTGAAAGCGTTTGGCGGTCAATGATCGCGGCATTCATCGAGCTCGAGCTCAACGTTCACGCAGGTACCGAACAACGGAGTCTATGAGGCAAGGCATCCCACCGAGGTGTGATTTCCCCAAAGGTGAGTAGAGATAGTCCCTCAAAGCGGCAGTTGAGGTCCCCCGAATAGACGGCCCAGCCTAATCAACCAGTCGCTACTGTGGAGATATGCCCTCACGAAATAATCCGCTTATTGTCCACCTCATTTGGTGGCTCGGCGGCCTCACTCTCGGCGCGTCTATCGCTCTGTTAGTACTTAAGAACTGGACACCCGAATGGATCGGAGCAACCGGCACGTGGTTCGGAGCCGTTGCGACGGCCCTAACGCTCCTATGGGCTGTTAGGACCTTCCGTTCAGATCAAGCCGAATGAGAGAGCTCCCGCAGGGAAGAGCGTGAAAAAGAGGTGATAGAAGCGATGGAACGGACATGGTGCAGCCAAGGAAGCCAGCAACATGTCCGTTGCTCTGGAGGGTGGCGGAGGCTATGGGACACCGCCCCACCAGATGATGTCTAGTGTCCACATCGTGATTCAGAACAACTCGAAGTACGATGTTGTCGTAAAAAGCGTCACCTTCGACGAAGCATTGACACCCCAAGAACCGCTACCCGCCGGCATTCGCATTCCGGCATGCGAGACATTCCTCCAAATGGTCAATATTGAAGACGTGCCTGGCGACGAGGACGAACTCAGTGGCCGGCCAATGTCTCGCTTCACCGCCCACATGTCTTATCGCCTCAACGGAAGCGACTGGCGTCGCAGCTCGGGCGACAATCCCCAATACTCCTCGCTGCCCTTTCATTAATCCTAGGCAGGCGATTACTGAACAGGAAGCACGTCATTTATCGCTGACAGAACACCGCAAAATACCGCTCCAATTCACAAAAATTGCTTCGCGGACCATCAGTGTGGGGGAGTGCCCCCTGGGTGTCTTGTTAAGGGCTCCTTTGCTGAGATGACCGCCGGTGAAGCTTTCGGAGTCCGATGCTCACACCATGTCTGCCGCCAACTGCAAGGCGGCAGGCGAAGTAGTGCCGGTGCGTTGACCGGTTGAGACCACCCATCTCTCGCGTCGGGCACAAAACAAAGCGGTGGAGCAGCCAAAGTATTTCACCGTGTAGACGAGATACACCTGCAGTGGTTCATCCACGTGTGGGCGGGTGGAGCCCCTGAGATTCAGCTCAAAGCCGTCCACCTGTGGGTAAACCACTTCCGTTGGTGCTGCCGGTGATGCGTGAAAAAATGAGGGTAGGTCCCCCACCAGTGCACTTCCGGACGGTGGGGTGCCGTGAGGTGTGTCAAGGATCCGGGACGTTGATACTGGTGTTAGGTGTTTCGCCGGACATGACCCTAGCTGGGATTGATAACTCTTTGAGGGTTTGTCCTGAAGCCGATCTGTCTGCTCAACGGACGCGCCAAATTGGCTGGCGTGGCAGCGGCGCTGGCGGGACTTGCCAGCACCGCCGTGTGGGCCTTTGGGAAATCGTGGGTGTCTGAACAGGAGCACCTGAGTGAATTTTCCGCGAGCATGCTTTGGATTCTGCTCGGCGCAGCGGGCATTGCCGGGACATTTTCCGGCCACCTTGTAGAACAGTGGGCCGTGCGTAAAAGCTGGGCGGCGGTCCCTTGTCGATAGCGGCGGTCACTTTGGCACTGGGGCTTTGGCCCACGCACAGCGTTGCCGTGTATGTTGCGGGCGCAGTGTTTGGTGGCAGCTACATAGCTCTCACCGGCGTGTTGATCATTTGGGCAAGCCAGGTGGCGCCCGGGCAGGAGGCCGCGGGGACTGCCGCCCTGTTCATCACACTTGCGGCGGGGCGGGCGGTAGGTGCTTTCTTGTTTGGCGTGCTCTTGGAGCTCAGCAATCCCACCCCGGTCTTTGTCCTTGCCGCCGCTCTCGCCAGTTGCAGCGCTGTCCCGGCCATGCTCAATACCAGCGCTGACACCGTACGGGAACTGGCAGCTGGCAGGCAGGGCCGCTAAAACGCAACTGCTGACGTCGGAAAGTCACTGCTCCGGATCCCCCAACCCCCGGGCGGCCAAGGCCTCGCCTGTAGCGCGGGCGTAGGCCACAGTGGCAATCACCACGGGCAACGAGCGGGCTAAAAGGTTCCGTTCCAGCCCGCGGGCGCGGGCAGCGTCACGGACATCGCCAAACGCGCCGAGCACAAACGGCAGACTCCGCAGCATCAGGGCCACTGTGAGGGAAAACCGCTCCGGATCGGCGCCAAAGCGCTCCAACGGGCGCACCACAGCGGCAAGCCCGTCGAGGAGTTCGTCCACGGGAGTGGTGGCAGTGACAACATTCGAGGCAAGCACCGTTGCCATGATGGCGGCAATGACCTGCCATGCCACCCACGGTCCGTGCTGCCACCACTGGTAAGCCGCAATGAGGACCAAAAAGACCACCATGACCTTAATGGCCCGCCACAGCCGCCCCCCGGCCAAACCCGCCACGAAATGCGCTGCCATGACGGCTGCCAAGGTGGCGGTTGTCACCGCAGCTGCTGCCATGACGGAAATAATGGGAGAAGCCAAACACACCACGGCAACACCCAGCAACAACAGGGCCTTCACACCTAGCGGCAGCCTGTGGATGAAGGACGTGCCAGGCACATAGCCTGCCACCAGAAAAGCGTGGCCGCGCATTATTCCACCAGCTCGCGGTAGGCCGCCAACGCCAGGTGCGGGGCGCCGTCGAACGCTAGGTGGCCATCCTCAATGACCAGGACACGGTCAAAGCTTTCGGCCAGTTCCAGATTGTGGGTGGACATGATGATTTGCTGGGGCAGGTCCGCCAGGCGCCGCATGAGCAGCTTGGTGTTGCGTAAATCAAGGAGTGTGGAGGGCTCGTCAAGAACCAGTACCTGGGGCTCGACCGCCAGCACCGTGGCCAGCGCCGCGAGCTGGCGTTCACCGCCGGAAAGCTCATAAATGCTGCTGGCAGCCAGGTGCTCCAAACCGTAGCCGGCCAAAATGGCGCGTGCTTTGGCCCGCCTCTCCGTTTTGCCCAGCTTTTGGCGCCGCAGGGACAACTCCAGGTCCTCTTGCGGGGTGGGCATGACCAGCTGGGAGAGCGGATCGGTAAAAACAAAGCCCACAGTGCGCCGCACCGCCGCAGCATCAGTGTGGGTGCTGCGCCCGTGGACGTGCACCGAACCGGTGGTGGGCAGCACCAAGCCGTTGAGCAATCGCAGGAGCGTGGATTTTCCCGAACCGTTGGCGCCAATGACGGCAATGCGCTGCTGTGTCAAAGCCACGTTCAGCGGCGCCAGGATGTGCTTGGCCTGCTGGGTGCGTGGATCGTCGGGAGTCAGGGTGACGCTGGCATTTTGCAGGACAATTCCGGAGGAATTATCGGTTGGAGCAGTGCGGTTGGGACTCAACGGGTTCACGGCCGGCGGCGCACCAGCAGGTCAGGGAAGGCCCGGTGCAGGCTCAAGGCAATGAGCACGGCAATGAGGTTTTTAAGCAGGTCACCGGGGAGATAAATTAGGTCGGTAACGAGCGCTCCTTCAAAGCCCATGCCCTTGGCCATGAAACCAATGATGCCGCTGATGTGGATGACCACGGTGCCGGCCAGCGCAGCAATGAACAGGCCCAGTGGACGCCACCGGTTGCGAATGGCAAGAACTGCCACAAGCCCCACCACGGCAGCACCCAGGATAAAACCAATAATGTACCCGGCAGACGGGCTGGCCAGCACGGCGGGTCCTGCGCGGAAGCCGCTGAAAATGGGCAGGCCCACCAGGCCCAGCAAAATGTAGAGTCCAACAGCTGCCGTGCCGCGACCCCAACCAAGCACCAGACCGCACAGGCTCACCACGAGTGTCTGCAAGGTGATGGGCACGCCCAACGGGCCCACATTGATGCCGGGGACGGCAACGGAGGCGGCCATGAGGGCTGCAAAGACAGCGATGAGGGACAGGTCCATGGCGCTCCAGCGCGAGCGGCGCCGGGTCGGTTCGCCCCCTGTGCGGGGGCCCTGTGGCGTGGGAGCTGCAGATACCAAACTCTCTTCCCGCGGGCGTGCTTCAGTCATGATGATTTCCTTCAGTTGTGATGAACAGTACGCAGGATTCTCACGCATGCAAGAACCTCGTTAGACTGAATAGGTTGTTCAACGTTTATCCCGTCCAGCAAGGGCGAGAATCGTTTCGCGGCATTTACCCATTTACGTGAAAGGTTACTACGTTGATATCGGTCCAAGACCTTGAGTTACGTGCTGGAGCGCGCCTGCTCATGGACGAAGTGTCATTTCGCATCGACTCCGGTGACAAAATCGGCCTCGTGGGCCGCAACGGCGCTGGCAAGACCACACTGACACGTGTTTTGGCCGGTGAAGGACTTCCAGCAGGCGGCAAGGTCACCCGGACAGGGGAGATCGGCTACCTGCCGCAGGACCCCCGCACCCCTGACATGGAGCAGCTGGCCAAGGACCGCATCCTTGCCGCGCGTGACATGGACAAGGTCATTACCAAGCTGCGCAAGGCCGAGGCTGACATGGCCAGCGAGGACAACACCATCCGCGACAAGGCAATGCGCCGCTACGACCGCCTGGAAGGCGAGTTCCTGGCTGCCGGCGGTTACTCCGCCGAGGCTGAGGCCGCCGCCATTTCCTCAAACCTGGCGCTTCCGGAGCGCATCTTGAACCAGCCGTTGAAAACCCTTTCCGGGGGTCAGCGACGCCGTGTGGAGCTTGCGCGGATTCTATTCTCCGGTGCCCAAACCATGCTTTTGGACGAACCCACCAACCACTTGGACGCGGATTCCATCGCCTGGCTCCGGGATTTCCTCAAGAGCCACGCTGGCGGCTTGATTGTGATCAGCCACGATACTGAACTGCTGGAAGCCACTGTCAACAAGGTCTACCATCTCGACGCCAACCGGGCCACCATTGACCAGTACAACCTGGGGTGGAAGAAGTACCTGACGCAGCGGGAAACCGATGAGCGCGCCCGACGCCGGGAACGCGCCAATGCGGAGAAGAAGGCCGGGGTGCTCATGGAGCAGGCCAACAAGATGCGGGCCAAGGCCACGAAGGCAGTTGCCGCCCAAAACATGGCCAAGCGTGCCGAGCGCCTCCTCGCTGGGCTTGAGGAAGTCAGGGCCCAGGACAAGGTCGCGGCTCTGCGTTTTCCGGATCCTTCCCCCTGCGGTAAGACCCCCCTCATGGCAGAGGGCCTGAGCAAGTCGTATGGCTCGCTGGAAATCTTCACCGATGTCAGCCTCGCCATTGACAGGGGTTCCAAGGTGGTGATCCTTGGTTTGAACGGTGCCGGAAAGACCACACTGCTGCGCATGTTGGCGGGGGTGGCCCAACCAGACACGGGTGAAATCATCCCCGGCCATGGGCTCAAGGTGGGCTATTACGCCCAGGAACACGACACGCTGGATGTGGGACGGACAGTTTTGGAGAACATGCGCTCCGCTGCCGGGGACATGAACGACGCCGAAGTGCGCGGCATCCTGGGATCTTTCCTGTTCTCCGGTGATGATGTGAACAAACCTGCCGGGGTGTTATCCGGTGGTGAAAAGACCCGTCTGGCACTGGCCACCATTGTGGCCTCCAGTGCCAACGTGCTGCTGCTCGATGAGCCCACCAACAACCTGGATCCCGCCAGCCGTGCGGAGATCCTCGGAGCGCTGAAGAACTACACGGGAGCCGTGGTTTTGGTCAGCCACGATGAAGGCGCTGTGGCGGCACTGGATCCTGAACGCGTGGTCTTGTTGCCCGATGGTGATGAGGACCTGTGGAATCAAGGCTACCTGGACCTCATTACACTGGCGTAGTCCGGCACTCTGAGGCGTCGCACCGCGGGCACCGGGGCGGGCTGTTACTGGCCTCGTTGCCCGCAAGCGCCACTTCTTGCCGTAGAAGGGGCGAAAAGTGAAATATCCTACGCTACGGGTTTGCCGGGCGTCGTAGCGGCCTGTATCTGCGAGGCCCGGCCGCGCTTGGCCACCGCTCATGGTTTTACCAGATGCCGGTGGATGATGGGCCGGGTGACGCCGAATTTCTGGGCCATGTGCTCTACGGTGTGGGTCCGTTTTCCGTCGGGGCCCTTCTCTTTATACGTTTCACGGGCCAGCTTCACCTGATGGGGATCAAGTTATAGCCTCTGCCCGCCGGTCCGGCCCCGGCACGGACCGCTGCCGCGGCTGACCTCGGCTTGAGCTGGCTTCTTTCAGTCACGTGGTAGTGCCGTGACCAGGCACGCCAGGTCCGTCCCCGGTGCCGCGAGCCGGTCCACGGTGTCGAAGACGAACTGCTGCATTGCGGCCGCCGCGGCTGAGGGTCCGACGTTGTTGCGTCGGGCCAGGTTGACAGTCCGCGTCAGCGAGGGGCTCACCAGGCGTGCGCTGCGCAGCGCGGGGCGGTCAATGACCACCATGGCCGGCACCACGGCCACTCCCAGTCCCCGTTCCACGAATCGCAGCACGGCGTCCATCTCGGCGCCCTCGACGGCGATCGTCGGGGTGAGTCCGCTGGCGGAGAATGCCGCATCGGTGGCGACGCGCAGGTCGTAGCTGCGGTTGAACGCCACCTGAGGAATGTGTGCCAGCTCTTCCAGCGTAAGTTCTTCCCGCGTCGCCGATCCGGCAGCGGAGACGACCACCAGCTCCTCCGAAAGCAGCGGGACCAGCTCGGTGCCGGGCACAGTGGGGTTCACTCCGCGGGTGACCACCAACGCCAGATCCAGCGCGCTTTCGTTGAGGGCCTCCATGAGGAAACGCGAACCACCCTCCATGATGTGCAACTCCACCCCGGGATGCGCGCTGCGGAAGGCGGCCAGCACATCGGCAACCAGCGAGACGCACAGCGTGGGCGGGGCGCCGAGCCGAACCCGGCCGCGGCGCAGCCCTGCGAGCTCACCCATCTGTTTCCGGGCGGTCTGCGCGTCACCCAGCATGCGCCGGGCAATGGGCAGGAGCAGCTCTCCCGCATTTGTCAGGGTCACCCCTGCAGGTCCACGGAGAAAAAGGTCGGTGCCGAGATCAGCCTCAAGTGCGGCGATCTGCCGACTCAGGGACGGTTGGCTGAGATACAGCTGCTCGGCGGCCCGTGTGAAATGCCCCACTCGAGCGACCGCCTCAAAGGAGCGCAACTGCTCTAACTTCATGCTCATAGCCTAAACGCATCATCGTGAGTTGAAGAATTCATTGGATACATGAAGCGATCGCTTCTACCGTTGTAAACATGAACCTCCACCACACTTCTGAACGTCTCATGTCCACTTCAGTGCTCGTCATCGGCACCGGCGGCGCCGGACTGCGCGCCTCAATCGAACTCGCTGAACGTGGCGTTCACGTGCTGGCGGTAGGCAAGCGCCGCAAGCACGACGCGCACACCAGCCTGGCAGCCGGCGGCATCAATGCCGCCCTGGGCACCATGGACCCCGAGGACAGCTGGGAGCAGCACGCCGCCGACACCCTGCGCGAGTCCTATTTCCTGGCCGACCCCGCCATCGTCGAGACCGTGGCGCGCAACGCGGCCCGCGGCATCGAGGATCTCGAACAGTGGGGGATGCCCTTCGCACGGGAGGAGGACGGCCGGATTTCCCAGCGCTTCTTCGGCGCCCACAAGTACCGCCGCACCGCCTACGCCGGGGACTACACCGGTTTGGAGATCCAGCGCACCCTCGTGCGCCGGGCAGCAGAGTTGAAGGTACCGATCATCGACACCGTCTACATCACCCGCCTGCTCGTCGCCGACGGCACGATCTTCGGTGCCTACGGATTCGACATCGTGGACGGCACCCCCGTGCAGATCCACGCCGACGCGGTCATCCTGGCCGCAGGCGGGCACACCCGCATCTGGCGCCACACCTCCTCCCGGCGCGATGAGAACACCGGGGACTCCTTCCGGCTGGCCGCACTGGCCGGTGCCCGGATACGCGACGCGGAACTGGTCCAGTTCCACCCCTCGGGCCTGTTGGAGCCCGACGACGCCGCCGGCACCCTCGTCTCCGAAGCCGCGCGCGGAGAGGGCGGCATCCTCACCAACGCACTCGGTGAACGCTTCATGGAACGCTACGATCCGGAGCGCATGGAGCTTTCCACCCGAGACCGGGTTGCCCTTGCCGCATTCACTGAGGTGGCCGAAGGCCGCGGAACCAAGAAGGGCGGGGTTTACCTGGATGTCTCCCACCTGCCCCGCGAGACCATTTTGGAGAAGCTGCCGCGGGTCTACCGCACGCTGATTGACCTGCAGATGCTGGACATCACCACGACCAAAATGGAGATCGCCCCGACCGCCCACTACTCGATGGGAGGGGTCTGGGTCGCGCCGGAAGACCACGGCACGGGGGTGAACGGATTATATGCGATCGGCGAGGCTTCCTCGGGTTTGCACGGCGCCAACCGGTTGGGCGGCAATTCGCTGATTGAACTGCTCGTCTACGGGCGCATCACCGGAGAGCACGTCGCCGGGTACGTAACCTCACGCACCGAAGTCCGCCGGGATCCCACCGCCGTCGGACTGGCCCGCACTGAAATGCAGTCACTGCTGAACGGCAACGGGACCGAGTCGGTGCGGCGGTTACAGCGCGAGCTGCGCAACCTGATGACCGACCATGCCGGTGTGGTACGCACCGGGCAGGGCCTGCAGGAGGGGCTGGACCAGCTTGCCGCTCTGGAGGAACGTGCCCAGCACGTCACTGCCCACCCGGACATCGCCGGGTTCGATGACCTGGCCCATGCCTACGACCTGCTGGGTTCCTTGCTAGCCGCACGAGCCACCCTGGAGTGTGCGCTCGAACGCCGGGAAACCCGAGGGGCCCACAACCGTGCGGATTTTCCGACAATGGATCCTGCACTGCAGGGCAACTTCCTCTGGTCTCCAGCCGAGGGGGTCAGCTTCGAGGCGCTGCCCCCGGCCCCGGACTCTTTCCGTGCCCTGGCACAGGCCAACTCCGACGACTCCGTCGCCGGCAAGCTCCTCGAGTAAAAAGCGTGAATGTGGGCAGCTGGGCAATTGTCGGGCCCTTGGGGGCCGGAGACGCAGCCGTAGCCGATAGCACTTTTGGACCATATCCAGGGCGGGCCTGCAGTGCGATGGCAACAAGTCTCACTGCGGTGCCAGCCCCATTAGCATCAGATATTTCACTTCCTCATCAACCACCCCATAACGTGGCGCGCGGGATGTGGGAAATGCCGCGAGTCTTGGTTTCGAATCCCAGACCGCTGCCGCTCAGACCTCTTTGGAGCGGGAGAGGAATGCCAGAAGTTCATCGTTCATGATGGTCAGGCCGGTCGGAGTCGCGGCGAAAGCCCGGTTGGTTGCAATTACGTCCGGGAAGGCGGCGCCTAACACCTGCGCACCATCCACGGTCAGGGTCAGGCGGCCGGACCGACCCCGGCCCCGTACACCTTCGCGGGTGAGTAAATTACGGTCACCGAGGCCGTCGATGATCGGAGAGACACTTTGCGGCCGGATCCCGGTCAGCCGCGCCACGTCCACCTGTGTCAGCGTCCCGTGGGCGGCGGCGAGCTGTACGAGCACACCGAATTCTCCGGGGGTCAGATCGTGTTTTTTCAGGACGGCCGTGAGGACACGCTTGGCCTCGCGGGCTGCACGAATGACCGTCCATCCCACGACACTGTCGACGTCGGCCGTGGTGATCCTGTTCAGCTCCGCCATACCTTCATTATAGACTGATCACGGGTAGAATCAGTTTCCTGATACCAAGGAGAAACATGAATAAGACGATCACGATCACCGGCGCCACCGGTGATGTTGGCGGCAAGACCATCCGGGAACTGCGCGACGCGGGAGCGTCGGTCCGAGCCGTCGTACGGCGACCCGAGCAGGTGGTTGCGTTCGAAAAGCAGGGAATCCCCGCGGTGCTGTCCAGTCTCGACGATGTTGACACCCTCACGGCGGCCTTCGAGGGCTCAGACCAGGTGTTCCTGGTGACGGCGGGGACGCCGGAGCAGGCCGTCCATGGCCGTAACGCTGTCTTCGCGGCGAAACGGGCCGGCGTGAGGGCGATTACGCACCTGTCGACGGCGGACGCCAACCCCACCTCACCTGTTCCGTGGGCCCGGGCTCCCTGGCACACCGATCAACTGATCAAGGTGTCAGGTCTCGAGTGGACCATCCTGCGCCCGTCCGCCTTCATGCAGAACCTGACCCAGTTCGCCGCTCCCATCCTGCGCGGCTTCTTCCCCCAGACGACCGGCCGCGGCGCCGTGGCTTGGACGGACACAAACGACGTCGCCCGGGTCGCGGCGCGCGTACTCTCCCAGGGCGTCCACTCAGGTGCCGAACCGGTCATCACCGGGCCTGCTCTGCTGACCTCCCGGACTGTCGCGGCGATCTTCGATGCGGAGCTCGACCACGTCGTCAGGTATGTGCACCTGCCCGGACGCGTGTTCTCTGCCGCCGTCCGCGCAGGAGGTACCGACAAGTGGACCGCCGAAGGGCTGCGTCAGCAGTTCTCGCGCATCGTCCGACGCAACCTCGACCACGCAGACGTGCAGTCCGACGACGTCGAGCGGATCACGGGACAGCCGGCAACCTCCCTCGAGGACTGGGTACGGACAAACCGCGAGGTCTTCGCCCGAGCCTAAGGAACCGCCCGTCACTTGTGCCGGGCGGTTGAGACCGAGTCTGCAATCACGTGGTGCGCCTTGTTGAGAATCTGTCAGTCGATATCAGAGCGGTCCCAAACCTCACCCCCTGCGGCAGCCTGCTTACGGCACCGGCTGAAGCCCAAGAGCCGCTCCACAGCCATACCTCGCATCCCACCCAAGCCAAGCGTGAGAGTTTGACTGGCACGCTGTGCCCTCCAACACAAAAACGACACGTCACATTGGCTGCTTACCGCTGGAAAGAAACATGCCACCTGCCGTTACGATCCACACGGATGGGGTAAAAGCGTATCCAGTTACAGCAGGATGCTTCCCTCGATGCAGCTCGTGACATGTCCACCCACCCAGATTGCCCCGTCACGGAGGTTCACATGCACCCGGCCTTGGCGTCCGAGGATCGTTCCCTGCGATGCAACGTACTGTTGGGCTGCTATCCCGGTGTCAACCATCCACCGGGCGAGACCCGCGTTGAGGCTTCCTGTCACAGGATCCTCCCACACAGGGTCTCCGCCAATGAAAGCCCGTACTTCGAACTGTGTTTCTCCCTTGGGTTCATGCGGGCCCACGACGCCGATCTCGAGATTGCCTAGTTTCCCGGGATCGGGTCGCAGTTGCAAAACTTCCCGCGCCGACGAAAGACGGACACCAATCCATTTGGGACCATTGACCAGCCAAGATGCATCAATGATCTGGTCCCGGGAGACACCCAGGATCATTGCTATTCGATGCACGAGCGTTTGTTCAACAGGGCCGTAGCGAGTCAGGGGCGGCGCCTCGAATGCTAGTTGACCATCTGCGACACGGACCTGGACCAGTCCTGCTGCGCATTCCTGTACGACCATGCCACCAGGTCGTGTTGATCCACCGGCGTCCAACCACGCCTTGGCGGATCCAAGCGTTGGATGGCCGGCAAAGGGCAGCTCCTCCTTGGCGGAGAAGATCCTCACACGGTAATCAGCCCGCGGATCACTAGAGGGAAGGAGAAACGTCGTCTCAGGCAGATTTGTCCAGTTGGCGAACCGCTGCATGTCCTCGCTGCTCAGACCACCGGCATCGTGAACGACCGCCAACGCATTACCCCGATATGCCTCACGGGAGAAGACATCGACTTCACTGTAGCGCCGCATTTTCATGGCGACACTCTAACAGGATTCAACTGCCTGTTGTGCCTCAGGTTTTCGGCCGCTCCTATGCGGGTTGCGGCTCTCGGTTGAGCATCGCGTAGTGGGCTTGCCCGAACCCGGCGGGCGCGTCTCAGGGCTGGTCATAATCATGCTCGGAGTCGCCCTGATTATCGAACGGCTCATCCATGCATAACCCCTCCACGAAAATCTCAACCGAGGCCGCAGTCTGAAAACTACGCCGCAGGACAAAATCCCAGCGCCGGATATTTTACGTTTTTATAAGCCACCCTGGAAGACCCAGACGTCTAGAAGCCTCGGGAGTCCAGGAATGCGTCTTCGGCTTCTTCGGCAGTGGGCTTGGCACCTGGCTTACGTACCTTTACATGCGCACGGGTCTGAAAAGCAGAACCACGGCCGTACAAATCCTCGACGGGGACGCCGGCCTCGGCGGCTTCCAACTCGTCAAATTCGTCATTGCGCCGCTGCATGCGCGCGGCATAGCCAAATCCTATAAATGCGAGAACACCGAAAGCGATCCATTGCAGCGCGTAGCTCAGGTGTGAGCCCTCATCAATGGACGGCGCTGGGAACGCCACTGGATTTGCAGCGGCGGCCGGGGTTTCCGAAGCCAGCTGACCATAGGCACCCATTTTAATGGGATAGGGAAGCTGCGCGGCATAAGTGTCTAGATCAATACTGGCTAACTGCCCATCCGGTGCCCCACGATCCAACTGGGGTTCCGGTGGTTTAAGCCGGGCAACTACTGTGATCTCACCCGATTCGGGTTGTGGAACAGTGTCAGGGTAACCGGGAACCTCGTAGCCAATGGGAAGCCAGCCACGGTCAATAATGACAGTCTCGCCATTTTCCATTGTAAACGGCACCAAAACCTCATAACCCGGTCCGCCGTTAAGCGGCCGGTTACGCACAATGCGTTGATCCCCTGTGCGATATGTGCCCTTCATGCGCACCTGGGTCCATTCCTTGGACAAATCCAAGGATTCAAAGTTCTCCGCCGCATCGGCGTACTCGACCACTGTGCCGGAGTAGTTGAGCTGAACTTTACTAATGTTTTCCACCACGGCGTTACGGCGGTTCATTTGCCAGTTTCCCAGGGCAACGCACCCCAAAGCAACGATGACCACCACTGTGAAGTAGCCAAGCCACTTGCTGGAAAGCAAAAATTTGTACGTCTTCATAAATTACGCGTCAATCCTTAGAGTTCAACGGCAACGTGCTTTTCCAAAGGGAACGGCTTTGGAGATAGTCCTGCAACCACTGCTCATGTTCACTGCAGGCCACCCAGATTTTACGGCGTTCTGCTGTGTGAATCTTGGGATTGTTCCACAGCAACTGGACTGTGGCTTGCTCACGGCAACCCCTGCGCGAGCACACCGTAGATTCGCCGGACCCGGGGGTTTGCGGCACACTGGCGCCCGCAATACCACCTAGCATGTCAAAAATGTTCATGGTCTTAGTCTTTCGTAACGCTCAGGGGTGGCGGTCATCCATGCGCGGCTGTCCTGCCGCAGCTGGCGGATCCTCGTCGGGTTCAATCTCGTCGGGGACAATTTCACCGGTGAGGATCGTATCGGGGGAGGGGCCGACGTCGTCCGCGTCCTGAACGGGGGCACTGACTTCCAGCAGGGGCGCGGAATCCAATAAATCCACGGTTTCCTGCCGGCTGATGTCGGATCCGCCGTTGGCAAGCAGCACAGCGACCCACGGCAACAGGACGGCCCCCACAACGGGGATCAGCCGGTACCAGCCGTCGAAGGCAAAAATTGCCACTAGGCAGACCATGCGGATTCCCATGGTAATAAGGTATTTTTTCATCCGCCGGCTCGTGTCCGCGCTGTGGGCTTCAACGGCATTGGTGATGGCGACCACATCCGGGGAATCGCCGCGGCGAGTGGCCCGTAGGTGCCGGTTGGTTTTGGAATTTGGCGTGGCTGGTTGCTCTTTCATCACCCTCCAAGGGATACCTCCATTCTCTCACTGCAAGGTGGCACATCCAAAAGTGAACTGTGTGCCGGCATGCCTGACACCGTAGGATTCAAAGGACCGTGCGCGCCATCGCCGTAACTCCACCACGTTGGAGCAATGCGGCTGGGTGCCAGACTATTTGTTGAGCCAACTTGTTTTTGGAGGAATACATGAGTGCACCAGTAGGTGGAGAAAGCCGGGGCCGGAGCGTCTTGGTGACGGGCGGCAACCGCGGAATTGGGCTTGCCATTGCCCAGGCATTTCTGGCCAACGGTGACAAGGTTGCAGTGACCTACCGCAGCCCTTCCGAACTACCCGACGGAATTTTGGGTGTTCAAGCCGATGTGACCGATGCCGCCTCCATTGACGGCGCATTTACTGAAGTTGAAGCCGCCCACGGCCCCGTGGAGGTACTCGTAGCCAATGCGGGCATCACCAAGGACACGTTGCTGTTGCGCATGAGTGATGAGGACTTCACCTCGGTCATCGACACCAACCTCACAGGCGCGTTCCGCGTGATCAAGCGTGCGTCCAAAGGCATGATCCGCATGCGTAAGGGCCGCGTGGTGTTGATCTCCTCCGTTGTGGGCCTTTACGGTTCGCCGGGACAGATCAATTACGCCGCTTCCAAGGCTGGTTTGGTGGGCATTGCACGTTCGCTGACCCGCGAGCTGGGATCACGGGGCATCACCGCCAACGTCGTGGCCCCGGGCTTCATTAGCACTGACATGACAGCTGCCCTCCCTGAGGACACTCAAAAGCAATACCTGTCCACCATTCCGGCCGGCCGGTTTGCCTCGGCCCAGGAAGTGGCCAACGTGGTTCGTTGGGTGGCCGGCGCGGAGGCAGCGTACATCTCCGGCGCCGTCATTCCCGTTGACGGTGGCCTCGGCATGGGCCACTAGCTAACACCAGCGCACTAAAATTCGTGCCATGGCAACGCCCCGGCGCTGCACCATTTTGTTCACACAACGAAGGATATTTTTTATGGGAAAGCTTGACGGAAAGACAGCCATTGTTACCGGCTCCTCACGCGGAGTAGGCGCAGACGTAGCCAAGTTCCTCGCGGCGGAGGGGGCTGCCGTAGTAGTGAACTACCGCCAGAAGGCGCCCCGCGCCAACAAGGTTGTGGCCCAAATTCAAGAAGCTGGCGGCCGTGCCGTTGCCGTGGGCGCAGATCTCACCACCCGCGAGGGGGTGCAGGCATTGGTCACTGCCGCCATGGAAAACTTTGGGTCGCTGGATTTAGTGGTGTTGAATGCCTCCGGCGGTATGGAAAGCGGCATGGCCGAGGATTACGCCCTGAAGTTGAACCGCGACGCCCAAGTGAACTTGCTCAACGCCGCCATGCCCCTGCTTCCCGCGGGCTCACGCGTGGTTTTCGTCACCAGCCATCAAGCGCACTTCATTGAAACCGTGGCAACCATGCCCGAATACGAGCCCGTGGCCCGCAGCAAGCGCGCCGGTGAAGACGCCCTCCGTGCCCTGATCCCCAACTTAGCCGCCGAGGACATTTCCCTTGTGGTGGTTTCCGGGGACATGATTGAAGGAACTGTCACGGCAACACTGTTGGACCGCGCCAACCCCGGCGCCATTGAGGCCCGCCGCGAAGCCGCCGGACGTCTCTACTCGGTGTCGGAATTTGCCGCCGAAATTACCAAAATGGCCATGGCGGATGTTCTCTCCGGGCACACGGAATACGTGGGCGGAGCCGACTCCTTCAAGTAACTCCACAGAGCTTCCAGTAACTCCACAGATCTCCACAGAGCAAGGTGCCTGCGCTTTCCACGCCGGGCACCTTGTTCCCGTTAAACTGATTCTAGGCAGCGGTGATGCCTGCCAGGACCAGGGCCACGTCCAAATGCGGCAGGTTGATTTGGGCGTCGGCCGCGGCTCGGACAGCAGGCTTGGCGTTAAAGGCCACGCCGAGGGCTGCCGCCTCCATCATGTCCAGGTCATTGGCGCCATCTCCAATAGCGATGGTGGCTTCTTCGCCAATGCCGGCCTCCGCGCTCCACTTGCGCAGGTGCACGGCTTTCGCGGCACGGTCCACCACGGCGCCCACGACTTTGCCCGTCAGGAACCCATCAATAATTTCCAGGTCATTGGCCAGCGCATAATCCAATCCCAAGTCCTGTGCGAGGGGGTTGAGGATTTGGGAAAAACCGCCCGAAACTGCAGCGACCACATGTCCCGCAGCCTTCGCCTGCCCAATGAGACGTTCAGCACCCAAGGAGAGCTGGATTTTCGCGCCAACTTCCGCCAAAACACTCTCCGGCAGGCCAGCCAGCGTGGCAACCCGGTGATGCAGGCTCTGGGCAAAGTCCAGCTCCCCGCGCATGGCGGCTTCAGTGACCTTTGCCACCTCCGTCTCCGTACCGGCGTGGGCTGCCAACAGCTCAATGACTTCCTGCTGAATGAGGGTGGAATCCACATCCATAATGATGAACTTGCGTGCTGCGCGAAGCAGCGTGTCAGGGACGACGGCGGTGCTTGCCTCCAGCGGACCGACCGTGGAAAGCGCCTGGCGCAGCAGGACCAGGCGGTTCGCATCCCCGCCATTCATGGCCAACCAGCCCAGTTCAAAAATTGCAGCTTCAAATCCGGGGTGGCTCTCGCTGCGCTGAGAGGCAATGGTGCAGCCGTGGTTGGTCAAAGCCAACTTGATCTGCACAAGGTCGGCGGGGGAGAGGCTCTGGCCATAACTGACTGCGGAATAGGTGGAGGGCATAGAGAACATTCTAACGAAACGCGCCGTCGGCTGCTCATTCCGCCAGACCATAGGGGACACACTGGGGGTGTGAGGGCTGGGCAGGTTGGCGCTGCCTGGCCCACGTGCCCTAGGCTCAGTGGTTATGAGTGAAGTCTTGGGTTTGGCCGGTGTCAGCGTGGTCCGCGGCACTAAAACATTATTGGACAACGTCAGTTGGCGTGTGACTGACGGGGAACGCTGGGTGGTGCTGGGCCCCAACGGTGCCGGGAAAAGCACACTGCTGGCAATTGCCGGTGCCCGCATGCATCCGACCCAGGGCGTGGCCGGCATCCTCGATGAGGTGCTGGGTGCCGTCGACGTCTTTGAACTGCGCCCCCGCATTGGCGTGGCCTCGGCTGCGTTGGCACACCAGATCCCGGAACATGAAAAGGTGCTCAATGTGGTGGTGACTGCCTCCTACGGTGTCACGGGCCGTTGGCGTGAGGCCTACGAGCGCGACGACGAGCGCCGCGCCTTTGCCCTGTTGGAGGAGTGGGGCGTTTCCACGTTCTTCAACCGTGCCTTTGCATCGCTGAGTGAGGGCGAACGCAAGCGCGTGCAAATTGCCCGTGCCCTGATGAGTGACCCTGAACTGCTGTTGCTCGATGAGCCCGGAGCCGGTCTGGACCTAGCCGGGCGTGAGGGGCTGGTCAAGCGCCTGAGCGACTTGGCAGCGGACCCCATGGCGCCCTGCACCGTGTTGGTGACGCACCACCTGGAGGAAATCCCTCCGGGTTTCACGCATGCACTTCTTTTGCGTGATGGGGGCGTGGTAGCTCAGGGTCCCATTGCTGAAGTCCTCACTGAAGAACACTTGAGCACCACCTTTGGTCTGCCTTTGACGCTCACCAGCACTGCCGGGCGTTACACCGCCACAGCACGCCACTAGAAACAGCAGCGTCTCGTGGATTTGCTGGATTCGTTCCTGATTTTGCTCGGCGGGCTATGGGCCGGAACCATCAATACGGTGGTGGGCTCCGGGACACTCGTCACCTTCCCCATTCTCATTGCCCTGGGCGTGGCCCCCGTCATGGCTGTGATCAGCAACGCCATGGGTTTAATAGCTGGCGGGGTGTCGGGCACGTGGGGGTACCGGCGTGAACTGGCCGGGATGGGCCAGAACTTAATCCGGCTCATGCCGGCGTCGATCGCGGGCGGCATCACGGGGGCGTACTTATTGCTGCATTTGCCGGAAATGGTTTTCCAATACGTGGCGCCCGTGTTGATTGTGTTGGCCCTGACACTGGTGATTCTTCAGCCACGGCTGCAACGCACGATCAAAGCCCGCAGGGCTGGCGCCAGCACCGCCCGCTCCCACGATGCGCTCATGGTGGGTCTGGTCTTTGCCGCCGGAGTCTATGGTGGTTATTTCGTGGCAGCACAGGGCGTTTTATTGGTGGGCATCCTTGGCATCTTCATGTCGGGGACCTTGCAAAACACCAATGCCGTCAAGAACGTGCTGACACTGAGCGTGAACGTTGTAGCAGCCATCTCCTACCTGTTGTTTGCCCCGGACAAGATCATTTGGTCCATCGTGGGTCTTTTGGCCGTGAGCTCTTTGCTCGGGGGCATGCTCGGTGCCCGCATTGGCCGTAAATTACCGCCGGTAATTTTACGCAGTGTCATTGTCACGCTGGGATTGGTGGCCCTGTTCTTTATGATTCAGAAACTGGTGGCCCCATGATCATTGAACTCACCAGTGCCGCCGATCCGCGCGTGAGCGACTACGTTTCACTGACGGATGTGCAGCTGCGCAAAACCAAGGAACCTGCCGAGGGCCTTTATATTGCCGAAAGCCCCAAGGTGCTGCGTCGCGCCTTGGCCGCAGGGCACCGGCCGCGGTCCTTTTTCCTTGCCGGGAAGCGGATGCCCGAGATTTTGGATGTGCTGGAGGCGCACCCCGACATCCCCGCCTATGTGGGCACCGGCGCCATGCTCGAGGAAATCACCGGCATCAACCTGCACCGCGGGGCCATGGCGGCCATGCACCGTCCGGCACCCGCTGACATTGCCACCCTGCTGGCTGGTGCCCGCCGGGTCGCTGTCCTGGAAGACATCAGCGATCACACCAACATTGGCGCGATCTTTCGCTCCGCAGCAGCCCTGGGAATGGATGCGGTGCTGGTGAGTCCGCGCTGTGGCGATCCCCTGTACCGGCGCAGCATTCGTGTGAGCATGGGCACTGTCTTCCAAGTGCCCTGGGCGCGGTTGCCTGCCTGGCCTGAGGGGATGGACACGTTGCACGCGGCAGGCTTTACGACCGCGGCCCTGGCCCTGGTCCCCAACTCACTGTCCATCCGGGAACTTGCCGCCCGCAACGACGAGAAGCTGGCCCTGATTCTTGGCAGCGAGGGGGACGGGCTCAGCGGTACAACGCTGGCGCAGGCACAGCATGCCGTCATGATTCCCATGCAGGCGGGGGTGGATTCGCTGAACGTCGCTGCTGCCAGCGCCGTTGCCTTCTTTGCCACCCAACGCCCAAGCCAATGATGGGAGAAAAAGCACGCGGGTAGGGTGAAGGCATGAAAATCAATGACAGGGTGCCGAGTTTTTCCTTGCCGGACCAAAACGGGGCAGTGCGCAGCCTTGAGGAACTCACGGCCACCGGCCCCGTGGTGTTCTTCTTTTATCCCATGGCCAGCAGCACTGGATGCACCAAAGAAGCCTGCCACTTCCGTAACTTGGAGTCGGAATTTGCGGCAGCCGGAGCCAGGATTGTTGGAATCAGCAGGGATTCCCCGGCACGGCAACTCGACTTTGCGGCAAAAAACAAATTGACGTACCCCCTGTTGAGTGACGTGGACGGGGAGGTGGCTGACGTGTTTGACGTCCGGCGTCGGCTATTGGCTAGAACACTTCCCAGCAAACGCGCCACCTTCATTGTGGACATGGAGCAGATCCTGCGTTTTTCCGTTTCCAGTGAAACCAATATGAACGTCCACGCCGACCGGGCCCTGGCAGCCCTGGCGGAAATTAACCAGGGCGGTTAAATAAGCCGGCTTGGTGAAAAGCGCATTAACCGGTAAAGTTTCTAGCTGGTCCCCGTGGCCATATCATTCATCAGTCTGGCAAAAACCAGACGATATCATTTCGAGGTTTACAGTGAAGCAGAACACCCACCCCAAGTACGAAGCCATCGTTTTCAACGATTTGGCTTCCGGCACCAAGTTCCTGACGCGCTCCACCGCGACGTCCAAGAAGACCATTGAGTGGGAAGACGGCAACACCTACCCCGTCATTGACGTGGAAATCTCCTCGGAGTCACACCCGTTCTACACGGGCAAGCAGCGCATCATGGACAGCGCCGGCCGCGTCGAGCGCTTCAACGCCCGCTTCGCAGGCTTTGGCAAGAAGTAAAACTTCTTTTCCACGCTTTCACAGGTCCGTCCCTTGGGGGCGGGCCTGTTTTTGTTTGCGCGCAGCTTCTGAAAGACTTGGCACCATGACTGAGGCATTGCATGGCGAATATAAAGTCCGGGGCGGAAAGCTTGTAGTAGTTGACCTTGATACCCAAAACGGAGCGTTGGCCAACGTTCACGTCAGCGGGGACTTCTTCCTCGAACCCGACGAGGCCCTGGACACCATTAACGCAGCCCTTACGGGTTTGCCGGTGGATGTGCCGGGCAGCACCATTGCCGATGCCATCACCGCGGCCTTGCCGGCCGACGTCGTCCTCTTTGGTTTTTCCGCACAGGCAGTGGCCGTGGCAGTGCGCCGTGCCCTGGCCAAGGCCACGAGCTGGTTCGATCACGAGTGGGACATAATCGCTCCGACAGTGCTGCCAACGGCCTTGAATGTGGCCCTTGACGAGGTGCTCACGCGCGAGGTCGGAGCCGGGCTGCGCAACCCCACACTGCGTTTTTGGGATTGGGATGAGCCGTCGGTGGTGATTGGCAGCTTCCAGTCGGTGCGCAATGAACTGGATGCGGATGGAGTGGCCAGGCACGGCATTAAAGTGGTGCGTCGCATCACCGGCGGCGGTGCCATGTTCATGGAAGCCGGCAACTGCATCACCTACTCCCTTTACCTGCCGCAGACCCTGGTGGATGGTTTGAGCTTTGAGGATTCCTATAAGTTCCTGGACAGCTGGGTCATGGCCGCCCTGGACTCCATTGGCGTGCAGGCCTTTTACGTCCCGCTCAATGACATTGCCACGGAGCAGGGCAAGATTGGCGGTGCTGCGCAAAAGCGTCTGGGGAACGGTGCCATGCTTCATCACGTCACCATGAGCTATGACATTGACGCGGAGAAAATGGTGCAGGTGCTGCGCATTGGCAAGGAGAAACTCTCCGACAAGGGCACCCGCTCCGCGAAAAAGCGGGTTGACCCGCTGCGGCGTCAGACGGGAATGAGCCGGCAGGAGATTCTTGGCACGCTTACGGCGACCTTCAAGGAACTTTATGACGCCAGGCTTTCACCGTTGACCGACGCCGAGCTTGCGGCAGCTGCCACCCTGGTGACCGAAAAGTTTGACACCCCGGAGTGGCTTAACCGTATTCCCTAGTTTGTCAAGGTTTCAACACCCGCAGCTTGGGCGGTCAGGGCACGCAATAAATGATCGCGTTGCTCCACGACCAAACGGCGCAGCCCGCTGCTGGCCTGGGAATTGGTGGCCAGCCAAGCGTCGGTACGGACCAGCACGGGATGCGCCAGGGGATTGTTGCCGGGGGTCAGGTCCTGGTGTCCTGGGAAGAGTCCCCGTACCAGACGTGCGGCAATTTCAATGCTGCGCTCTTCCCAGATGTTGTTCAGGGCCGCAAAATACGGTTCCGCGTAGGGCGCCAATAACGAGCTGTTTCCAATCTTGAAGCCCTCCACCGTGGCGCTGAGCAGTTCGTTGGTCAATACCACATCCGCAACGGCACTGGCCCAGGCCTGCGCCTTAACGTCAGCGTCGGGGAGGGACGCGCCGGCCCGGACCCGGCTCGCCCGCGTTTGCGCTGTCACCTGTGCTGCCAGTTCAGCATCCAATTCAACGAAGGTTGCCTGCCCCCGTGCCGCAAGCGCTTCCCATAACAGCCACCGCAGGGCACTGTCCACCTGTAAGCCATCGGGAACCCCTGAACCGTCCAACAGCGCCCGGATGGGCGGCACGGCGTCGTCAGTCCCGCGCCCCAAGGCGGCCAAAGTGCGTGCCCAGACGAGCTGCTCATCGCTGCCCGGTGCCGCGGCGTTCAGATGGGAAACGACGGCGGCCAGCAGGGTTTGGCGCACACGCCCACGTGCTGCCTGCGGACAATAGTGACTCAGCGCAAACACGGCATTGTCGGCCACTGACTGCAACAGGGCAATATCGGCTTCGCCGCGGGCGTGTGCACAAACGGCCCGCACATAGTGCTCGGCCGGAAGAACGGCGTCGCGCGTGGCATTCCACAGCGCAGACCAGACCAGGCTGCGGGCAAGGGGGTCCACCATGCGGTTCAAATGTGTCAACGCGGTCTGAAGGGAGCGTGCATCCAGGCGGACTTTGGCGTAACTGTGATCATCATCGTTGAGGAGCAGCAGTGCCGGAGCGTTTTGCCCCGTCAGCTCGGGAACAGCCGTCCGGGCCCCTACCACGTCGACGAGGACGGCATTTGTACGGACCAGCGCACCGGTCTGGTCAAGGTTATACAGTCCCACGCCGAGCCGGTGCGGACGTAAAGCCGCTTGCCCGGTCACAGGGTCGATGGCTTCCTGGATGATGGTGAAGTCGGTGATTTTCCCATCGCGTGTGTCCAGTTCACCACTGAGGGTGGAGATTCCCGCAGTTTGGAGCCAGCTTGCGGCCCAACTGCTTAAATTCCGTCCCGTCGCGTCGCTGAGTGGCAGGAGCAAATCATTGAGGGTGGTGTTGGAAAATGCGTGGGCACGGAAGTACGCCCGTGCCCCCGCTATAAAGGCGTCCTGGCCCACATAGGCGACAAGTTGTTTGAGGACTGAGGCGCCCTTGGCGTAGGTGATGCCGTCAAAGTTTTGTTTGGCAGCCTCCAGGTGGGCGATGTTGGCCACGATGGGATGGGTGGTGGGGAGCTGATCTTGGACATAGGCCCACGTTTTGCGGCGGCTGGCAAAAAGGGTCCAGGACTTCGGACCCCAGTCGGTGGCATCCGCCACAGCCAGATGGCCCATAAAGTCGGCAAAGGATTCCTTCAGCCACAGGTCGTCCCACCAGCTCATGGTCACTAGATCCCCAAACCACATGTGGGCCATCTCGTGCATGATGGTGTTGGCGCGCTGCTGGTACTGGGTGTCGGTGGCACGCGAAGCGTGGATATAGGATTCGGTGAACGTCACCAGACCCGGGTTTTCCATGGCTCCCAAATTGTATTCCGGCACGAACGCCTGGTCATACTTGCCGAACGGGTATGGGTAGTCAAACAATTCATTGAAGTACTGCAGACCAGCCTTGGTCACGGCGAAAATTGCTGCACTGTCAAAGTTCTCCGCCAAGGACGCCCGGCAGTAGGCGGCCAGCGGAATGTGCAGTGTGGTTCCCGGCTGCGCACTGTCAGCCGTAAACGTCATGCAAAAGGAGTCTTCGGCGCGGAAGTAAGGCCCCGCCAACAGCGTGGTGATGTAGGTGGAGATGGGCAGGGTGGGTGCAAAATCCCACTGGCCCACAGTGTTCTCTTCCAGGGATGTGAAGGAATCCACTGACTGGTTGGAGGCGACTTCCCACGCGGCGGGCGCGGTGACATGAAAGGTGAACGGGGCCTTTAAGTCGGGCTGTTCAAAGTTGGCGAACACCCGGCGCGCATCAGCGGGTTCATATTGCGTGTAGCTGTAAACCTCACCGTCGGCGGGATCCACAAAACGGTGCAGGCCTTCACCACTGCTGGAGTAGGCAGCGGTCGCATGCACCGTGACCACATTTTCATGCGCCAGCGCGGGCAGGTGGATACGGGCGCCGTCAAAGGCTTGCGCAACATCGAGTTGGGTGCCATTGAGCTCCACGGATTCCACACTCAAACCCAGGAAATCCAAAAAAGTGCCGGTACCTTCGACGGCGGCGGCAAAGGAAATGGTGCTGCGGGTGGGAAAACCCGGTTGCTGCAGATCCTGGACATGCCGCAGATCCACGCTGACGTCATAGCTGTGAACGTTCAGAAGGGCTTTGCGGACTACGGCTTCGGCGTGGGCCAGATTGGAATTCGACACACTTCATTCAATCACGCCCCGCGCAGCCCCGCCGATTCCCGCCGAGTCAGACCCAGCCCTGCGCAGCCCCGCCGAGTCAGACGCAGCCCCGCCGAAGCAGACCGAGCGCCACGTCGGACTCAAAGGTCCTGGGTCTGACTCGGCGGGGATGGGGGTACTTTGTCTGCCTCAGCTCATGAGAATAGTCGCGGCAAAAGCCAGAACCGCAATGAGGGCCCACGAGCACAGTGCCATGAGGGT
Source organism: Actinomycetales bacterium (assembly GCA_038242155.1). GTDB lineage: Bacteria > Actinomycetota > Actinomycetes > Actinomycetales > Micrococcaceae > Specibacter. The sequence continues at coordinate 26,001 of JBBSSM010000005.1, forward strand.
GGCGCGCAGACCGGTATCCAGCAACTCGCGGATGCGCACGCTGGAACCCAGCCCAAATAATGCCATGCCCAGGGTGATGTCCTGGGCTAGGGCACCCAGCTCAACGACTCCATCACTGAGCCACCCCGTGGTGCGTAGCAGTGACAGCGCTAAAAAGCCCAGCACAAAGAGCGGCACAAGGGGTGGAAACTTCGCCGGTGTAACAGGGCCGGCGGCGAGCCGCCGTCGTTCCAGGAGAGCCACCCCCGCGACCATCGGAGCGAGCATCATGACGCGGGTCAGTTTCACCACAATGGCAGCGCTCAGGGCAACGGCCCCGGCAGTTTGCGCCGTGGCCACCACTTGGCCCACATCATGGACGCCGGCGCCCACCCACTGGCCAAATTCCATGGGACTTAAACCCAGAGGATGCATGAGCAGCGGAAGTGCCCCAATGGCCAGCGTCCCGCACAGTGTCACCAGTGCCACGGGCAGCACCGTGTCATGGTGCCTGGTCCCCTTCACAGCCGCCATGGCACCGATGGCGGAAGCACCGCAAATGGAAAAGCCCGTGGCAATGAGCAGGGGAGTGTCACCCCCGAGCCGGAAGAGCTTTCCCAACGCATAGGTGCCGGCAAAACTGAGCAACACCACGGCAATGATGAGAGCCACGCTCAGCCACCCCAGGTCAACGACCTCGCCCAGGCTCAACTTCAGCCCCAAAAAAACAATGCCCGCCCGCATCAAGTGTTTACCGGCAAAGTTCAGCCCGGACCGCCAAACACCGGAACTCCACGCTGCTGCGCCCGGCACATTTGCCGCCGTAATGCCCAACACCACGGCAACTGTCATGACGGGCAGGGCGGGCACCCATTGGTGTATCCCCAGGGAAAGCAGCAGGGCAAGTGCGGCGACCGCCAATCCGGGCAGGAGGACCTGCAGACGCTCCCAGCGTGTGCGCGTGGCGTCGTTTACCATGGGCTGGGCCGGTAGTCCTTGAGGAAGACACCGTACTGGTCTTCGCCTTGTTCGCCCATCACGATGGGATCATAAACGCGTGCTGCCCCATCCACCAGATCGAGGGGGGCGTGGAAGCCTTCCTCGGCCAGGCGGACCTTGGTGAAATGCGGACGTTCATCCGTGATCCAGCCAGTGTCCACAGCCGTCATTAAAATCCCGTCGGTCTCCAACATTTCCGAGGCGCTGGTCCGGGTGAGCATGTTTAGTGCCGCTTTTGCCATGTTGGTGTGTGGGTGTCCCGGACCCTTGTACGCGCGGGAGAACTGGCCCTCCATCGCGGAGACGTTCACAATGTATTTACGGTGCGCGGCCGAGGCCCGCATGGCGGGGCGCAGGCGCGAGACCAGCAGGAACGGCGCGGTGACATTGCACAGCTGGACTTCGAGCATTTCCAGCGGGTCCACCTGGTCAACCACCTGTGTCCAGCTGTTGATTGCCGCCACGTCAGGCACCAGCCCGCCGGCGTCAATGGCCGTTCCCGCCGCTATGCGTGCCAGCGATGCGGAGCCCATGGACAATGCCAGTGCCGCAATCTCATCCCCTGCCAGCTGGGGATGAGCCATCATTTGGGCTGCCAGGGCCAGCGGATGTTTGTCATGTGCGTGGCCAAAGGTGAGCAGTTCCGGCATGGGGATGTTTGTCGGAAGGTCTTCCAGCTCGGCATCGACAAGAGGCTTGTACGCATTGCCTGAACGGCGCACAGTCTGGGCTGCGTTATTAATAATAATGTCCAGCGGCCCGGCTTCATTGAGTGCGTCGGTCAGGGCCACCACTTGGGTGGGGTCACGTAAATCAATGCCAACAATCCGCAGACGGTGGAGCCACTCTGAGCTGTCTTCCGTGGCTGCAAAACGGCGGGCAGCATCTTTGGGGAAGCGGGTGGTAATGGTGGTGTGGGCGCCATCGCGCAGCAGGCGCAAGGCAATGTACATGCCGATTTTGGCCCGGCCACCTGTCAGAAGGGCCCGCTTGCCACTGAGATTGGTCCGCGCATCGCGTTTGGAATGATTATAGGCGGCGCACTGCGGGCACAGCTGGTGATAAAAGGCATCCACCTGTGTGTAGGGCTGCTTACAGATGTAGCAGGGGCGGGGACGCAGCAGCGTCCCCGCCGTGTCGCCGGTCGTGGAGGGTTTGAGCTTGTTGCCCCGGGTTTCGTCGTCGATCCGGTCCGGGGCAGCCGTGGCGGTTTTGGCCAAAACCGCCTTATCGGCCTCATTGATGGCATCGCGCTTGGAGGTGCGGCGGTGACGCTTGACTGCCTTGAACATTTTTCCCGTGGCCCGACGAACCGCAACATAGTCGGGATTTTCCTCGTCATAGACGTGGATGCTGTTCAAAACCTTCAGGCAGTTTTGGATCTCTTCGGGGGTTAATTCAGGGGCAGTCACCCATCAATGCTAGCCGTTCTCCCGGCCGTCAAAGACTCCATGGCGCTGACTTGATTGCCAATGACCTGCTCCACTGTTGCCTGGCTGATTTCATGCTGCTCCAGGGCCAGCGCCAGGGCCTCTGGTATTTCCTTGGCCGCCGCTTTGGCGAGCGCCTTCTCCGCCGCATCCGGTGCCGGCACCACCTGGCCTTTGCTGAGCACGGTGAGCCCGGAGTCCGTGACGGCAAATCCACGCGAGCGGTCCAGTTCCGGGTCTACGCCAATCGTGGCGCCGGCAGGAATTTTTACGTTCTTATCAATGATGGCGCGCCGCACCACCGCGCCGGCCCCCACCACGACCTTGTCCATGAGAACTGAGTCCTGCACCCGGGCACCGGTACCTACATAGACGTCGTTGGACAGCACTGAGTTTTCCACCACGCCACCGGAGACCACCACACCCGGGGCAACGATGGAATCCAACGCCGTGCCAATGGCGTTGTGGGCGCCGCGGACAAATTTCGCCGGTGGGGAGGTGGTGCTGCGGGTGAAGATGGGCCAGGACCTGTTGTACAGGTTAAAGATGGGCAAGGGAGAGATGAGGTCCATGTGGGCGTCGTAGTAGGAGTCAATGGTGCCCACGTCGCGCCAATAGTTGCGGTCCCTGTCGGTGGCATTGGGAATGTCGTTGGTGGAGAAGTCATAGACGTACGCTTCATTGCGTTCCACAAAGTAGGGGATGATGTCACCGCCCATGTCATTTTTGGTGTTGTCCTTCTTGGCGTCGTATTCCAAGGCCTCCACCAGCGCATCAGTGTCAAAAACGTAATTGCCCATGGATGCCAGGAATTTATCAGGTGCGTCGGGCAGGCCGGGGGTGGAGGCCGGCTTCTCCACGAAGGCGGCAATTTTGTGGGCGCCCACGGCGCCGGGAATCTCTGCCCCATCAACTTCAATGACACCAAACTGATCCGCCATGTCCAGGGGCTGGCGGACGGCGGCCACGGTTGCCCGGGCACCGGAGCTAATGTGGCTTTGCACCATTTGCGCGAAGTCCATGCGGTAGACGTGGTCAGCACCCACCACGACCACAATGTCGGGTTCGGCGTCATTAATTAAGTTCATCGACTGGTAAATGGCGTCGGCGCTGCCCAGGAACCAACTTTTTCCCCGGCGCTGCTGGGCGGGGACGGAGGCCACATAGTTGCCCAGGTGCGTTGCCATGCGCCAGGTCTCGGAAACGTGCCTATCCAGGCTGTGGGACTTGTACTGGGTAAGCACCACTATTTTCAAATACCCTGAGTTCGCCAAATTGGAGAGGGCAAAATCAACCAGACGGAATCCCGCGAAGGGGACGGCAGGTTTGGCGCGGTCCGCTGTCAGGGGCATCAACCGCTTGCCCTCACCACCTGCCAAGACAATTGCCAAGACTTTCTTACCCGACATAATCTAACCTCCGACAGCTTGTGTGATGCATTTTGTGACAAACGAGGTGCAACGGCAACTTCACACTGGAACAAACATGTCCCGACAGACTACCTTGAGAAAATGCGTATAGACATTGTGACGAAAGAGTTTCCTCCCGAAATTTACGGCGGGGCAGGGGTGCATGTTGCCGAGCTCAGTCGTGTTTTAGCGGCCAAGGCAGAAGTGCATGTTCATGCTTTTGGGCAGAACCGCGAAGCCGACTATCACGGTGCGGCGGTGACTTCCTATCAAGACCTCCCCGAACTTTCCGAGGCCAATGCTGCCGTCCGGACGCTGGGTGTTGACTTGCAGGTGGTGCCAGCCATTGCGGGTGCGGATGTGGTGCATTCGCACACGTGGTACGCCAACATGGCAGGCCATCTTGCCTCGCTGCTGCACGGTATTCCGCACGTGCTGAGCGCCCACAGCTTGGAGCCGCTGCGACCGTGGAAGGCTGAGCAGCTTGGTGGCGGGTATGCAGTGTCCTCCTGGGTGGAAAAGACGGCTTACGAGGGTGCCGCCGCCATCATTGCAGTATCTGATGGCATGCGTCAGGACATTCTGCGCAGCTACCCCGACGTTGACCCCGCCAAGGTCAAGGTCATTCACAATGGCATTGATGTGCAGGCCTGGCAGCCCGATCACGCGGACGACGTCGTCCGTTCCCTGGGCATTGACCCGAACCGTCCCAGCGTGGTGTGGGTGGGGCGGGTGACTCGGCAAAAGGGCGTGCCCTACCTTTTGAAGGCCGCCGCGGCCCTCCCGCCCGAGGTGCAGCTGATTTTGTGTGCAGGCGCCGCCGACACTCCCGCGCTTGGCGCTGAGGTCAATGCGCTCATTGCGGGTTTGCAGGCTGAACGGGACGGCGTCATTGTCATTGAGCGCATGCTTCCGCGGGCTGAGCTCATTCAAGTGCTCAGCCATGCCACGGTTTTTGCCTGCCCCAGCATTTATGAACCACTGGGCATTGTGAACCTTGAAGCCATGGCATGTGGCGCGGCCGTGGTGGCCAGCGCCACCGGCGGAATCCCCGAGGTGGTGGCCCACGGCGAGACCGGTCTGCTGGTCCCGCTGGAGCAGGTGGCCGACGGCACGGGCACGCCCCTGGACCCCGAAAAATTCGTGGCCGACTTTGCCGCTGCCATGATTGAGGTGGTCAATGACCCCGAGCGCGCCAAAATCATGGGCGCCCGCGGGAGGCAACGCGCCACGGAGCAGTTTTCCTGGGAATCAATTGTCGAGCAAACCCTGGATGTCTACAAAAGCGTGTTGCCGCAGCACCCATAAAGTTCGACGGCGGCGCCCGTCCGGGTGCCGCCGTCGAAAGTTACGGGTTGCTGGAGGCGTTGGTTACTTCCTGCCGGCGGCCTTGGTACGTGCAATAAGCACCTTCTCGTCAATGGGAGCTGCTGAGCTGGCCCGTTGGCGGCGGTAGTAGTCCCGTGCCTGATCCTGCCGCTCACGCTCAATGCCCGTGGCAATGGTGGCACGCAGGTGCTCAGGCCCATAACCGAAAGCATCAACCAGGTCCAGTGCGTGGGGGCGCAGCTTGCTTAAAGTGCGGTTGATGTAGGGGGCCAAGGTGCGTGCGCGCTGCATGGAAATCCGGCCATTCATGAGGTACCAGTCAAGGTGCTTTTCAATCAGTGTCAGGCCAAAAAGATTCCGCAACCGGGTCAGAATCACCAAGGTGCCGGGGTCCTCAATGCGTGTCAGGGCCGCAGTGAAGGCCTCCCACTGGAGCAGTTCGGCGTGGGCGCGGGCCGCTTCAATGAGACTGTGCTGATGATCATTGAACACCCGTGCGCCCTGGTCCTTGGGTAACTTCGCCGCCTCCTTCAGTGCGCCGGCCACTTCCGCCACCATGGTGCGCACCCTGTCGGAGAGCATTTGGCGTTGGGTGTCGCTGTCTTTGAGCACGCGGGCAGACTTCTGCGCCCAGCCCGTATCGGAGACAAACTGTGCGGCCTGGCGCAGACCGGTTTTATTCAATGTCAGGTCTGCGGCCTGGACAGCGACAAAGCGTGCCAGCACACCAAAATCCAGGTTCCTAAATTCCTTGCTGTAGTCAGCCAGCAGACGCTTGGCTACGAGTTGCAATAACACCGTGTTATCGCCCTCGAACGTGGCGTACACATCCAGGTCCGCGCGCAGTGACGTGAAGCGGTTTTCCACCATGAACCCGGCCCCGCCACACGCCTCACGGCATTCCTGCAGCGTATCAAGGGCATGCCAGGTGCTCAGCGACTTCAGGGCTGCTGCGAGCGTTTCCAAATCCTGCCGGTCCTCGTCGCTGTCATGGGCGCCGGAAAATACGTCGTCAAATTTTATGAGCAGTTCCTCATGGGCAAACGCAGCCGCATAAGTGGTGGCGAGCAGGGGAAGCAGTCTGCGCTGGTGACGTTGGTAATCCAACAGCACCACTTCTTCGGTGTCGGACGCTGCATTAAACTGCCGGCGTTCAGTGGCGTATTGAATCGCGATCTTCAGGGCCACCTTGGATGCGGCGACGGCGGCCCCGTCCAGGGAGACCCGTCCCTGCACCAGGGTTCCCAGCATGGTGAAGAAGCGCCGTCCGGGGCTGGCGATGGGGGAGCTGTAGGACCCGTCACTGTCCACATTGCCATAACGGTTCAAGAGGTTGCTGCGTGGAATGCGAACCTGGTCAAAGGCCAAACGCCCATTGTCAATGCCGTTCAAGCCACCTTTAATATTGTCGTCGCGGCCCTGAACTCCCGGCAGGAATTCCTTGGTCTCAGGGTTGCGGATATCCACGTAGAAGGCATGCACTCCGTGATTGACGCCGAGGGTGATGAGTTGCGCGAAAACAACTGCCGCCACCCCGTCGACGGCCGCGTTGCCCAAATATTCTTTCCACGCGGCTGGGAAGGGCGTATTGATGACAAATTCCTGCGTTGCCGGGTCATAGGTGGCTGTGGTGGCAAGCGCGGCCACATCGGAACCATGACCAATTTCCGTCATGGCAAAGGACCCCGGAATGTCAAGGCTCATGATACCCGGCAGCCACTTGTCGTGATGTTCGGCATTGCCCAGGTGCATCACAGCCGAACCGAACAGGCCCCACTGCACCCCGCCCTTAATTTGCAGGGAGGGATCGGCAATCACCAATTCCTCAAAGCCTGACACATTGCCGCCGTGATCATCGCTGCCACCCAGTCGTGCGGGGAACGCGCGGTGCACTCCGCCCATGTCGGCCAGCAGGCCCAGTTGCGTAAAGACGCGTTTGCGGTGTTCGGTGTGGGTGAGGCCCTCTATTTTATGCAGTTCAGGCATCCCGGCCACGCGCCGGGCTTCAAGCCTCACATCTGCCCAACGGCCCAGCAGCAAGCGGCCCAGCTCGGTGACATCCACGGCGTCGGTGCCTTTTGCGGCTACGGAAATGGGGTTCTTCGTGGTGGTCATGATTTTCCTTCTGCTGATAATGAGATCGTTCCGGCAGCGGCGGGCACGTCCCGCCCCACCCCGTCAAACAGCCATGCGGCAATTTGAATCGCCATGAGCGTTGAATCCGGTTTGCTGGAGGTGTCGGGTTTTTGCAGCCACAACTCACCTGCCGTACGCACCAGGCCAAGGGCGGCCGTGGGCCAGTAGCCCACCAGGAGGGAGTCCGAATCACCGAGCAGGTGCTTGAGGGGTTCGGTGATCATGGCTGTCACGGAATCAAAAAAGCCGCTGAGCGCACCCGATGCCCGGGCGTCGGCATCGGAAAGAGTTGTGACAAAAAAATAAACGTTGGGGGAGGTCTGCGCCATTTGCAGGTATGCGGCCACCATCGCCGTCACGCCCTCACGCGGCACCGCAGCGCTCCTCCGCGCAGCTGTAATGCGCTCTTGCATTTGTCGGATCACCACGGTGCCCACCGCCTGGCGCAGCCCTGACTTGTCCCCGAAATATCGGTAGAAAACGGATTTCGAGGTGCCGGCTTCCACGGCTATGTCCTCCATGGAAGCATCCGGGCCGAGTCGGTGGATGGCCCTGCGTGCTGCCTTAACAAGCTCACCACGGCGTTCCTCCCGGTGTGCTTCCCACCGCACGGAACGCCCGTCGCTGGAGACCGCAGCAGGACGTGACGGAGCGCCTTGGGATGTGGGGATGGCGGGGGAAATTGGCGTGGCGGCTTGCATGATGTTCACGATACTGAGCGTATCAGGTACGCTGAGTATCGGTAACACAAGCAGCAGTCAAAGGAGAAGAACATGTCACAACCCACTTCCGCGGGCACGGGAAAACAATCAGCGCCTGCAGAATCGACGCAGCAGCCAGCTCTGCGCAAGGCAGTGGTTATTGGTGGCAATCGCATTCCCTTTGCCCGTTCGGGGGGCGCCTACTCACACTCTTCCAACCAGGACATGCTGACAGCTGCCTTGGATGGTCTGGTGGCCCGTTTCGGCCTGGCAGGTGAAGAAATTGGCGAAGTTGCCGCCGGGGCCGTGCTTAAGCACTCGCGTGACTTTAACCTGGCGCGTGAGGCGGTTTTGGGTTCAGCCCTCTTAGCCACCACCCCCGCCTATGATTTGCAGCAGGCCTGCGCCACCGGCCTGGAGGCGGTCATTGGCCTGTCGAACAAAATTAAACTGGGCCAAATTGACTCGGCCATTGCCGGTGGTGTGGATTCTGCTTCCGATGCCCCCATTGCCGTCAGCGAGGGCCTGCGCAGCATTTTGCTGGACCTCAGCCGCGCTAAAACCCCCGGACAAAAACTTAAAGTCCTCAGCCGGATCCGTCCCAGGGACCTTACCCCGGACGCCCCCAACACGGCCGAACCACGTACTGGTTTGTCCATGGGTGAACATCAAGCCCTCACCACCGCCCAGTGGAATATCAGCCGCGAGGCCCAGGATGAACTGGCTTTGGCGAGTCACAAGAATCTGGCAGCGGCGTATGACAGGGGTTTCTTCAATGACCTCCTGACGCCTTTTCGCGGCCTTGCCAAGGATTCAAACCTGCGCGCAGATACCAGCATGGACAAACTCGCCTCACTCAAGCCCGTCTTTGGGAAATCGCTCAATGATGCCGCGACCATGACGGCAGGTAACTCCACCCCCCTTACGGATGGCGCCGCCACAGTTTTGCTGGGGTCCCCGGAGTGGGCCGCGGCCCGTGATTTGCCCATCCTCGCCGAGGTGGTTGACGGTGAAGCTGCCGCCGTGGACTTTGTCCATGGTAAGGACGGGCTTCTCATGGCCCCGGCGTTTGCCGTGCCCCGTCTTCTGGCCCGTCACCATTTGACGCTGGAGGATTTTGACTACTTTGAAATTCATGAGGCATTTGCGGCAACCGTGCTGAGCACACTTGCCGCCTGGGAGGATGCCGAGTTTGGCCGGACCCGGCTGGGCCTTGACGGGGCCTTTGGCACCGTGGACAGGGCCAAGCTCAATGTCACAGGTTCGTCCCTCGCGGCCGGGCATCCCTTCGCGGCAACGGGTGGGCGCATCGTGGCGACACTGGCCAAAACCCTGCATGAGCGCGGCACGGTCAATGGCCGTCCTGCACGGGGGCTCATCTCCGTATGCGCCGCCGGCGGCCAGGGCGTGGTTGCCATTTTGGAAGCGAGGTAGGTCAATGAGCAAGCCCAACAACAGCAACACCACTTCCAACAGCTCCAGTAAGGACAGCTCCGACAAATACACGGATCTAGTGAGCCGGGGAATGGGACGCGAGCTGGCAAAACGTTTGGGGTTGCCCCAGCCGGCGGTCCTGCGCCGCTACAGCCCCGGCGAGCCGCTCATCAAGGGGCCGGTTCTCGTCGTTGGCACGGGGGCCGGGGCCGACGACGTCGCCCATCTACTGCTCGACTGGAACCAGGATGTGCGCCGTCATGCAACACCCAGGGAAAAACTCGGCGCCATAGTGATGGTGCTGGAGGAACTCGGCGCCCCCGAGGAACTCTCCAAGCCCCTGCTCACAGTTGCCGCGTCCCTGCGGGACCTCGCCCGCAGTGGACGACTCGTCACCATTTCGCGTCCGGCACAGATCAGTGATCCCCCGGCAGTTGCTGCAGCACGTCAGGCAGTGGATGGGATTGTCCGTTCGGTAGCCAAGGAATTGCGTCAGGGCTCGACGGCCAACGGAATTTTATTGACCAATCACGTTTCGCCAGCCGCACCAAGTGTCATGGCAGCGCTGCAATTTTTACTCTCCGGACGTTCGGCCTTTGTGGACGGGCAGTTTCTGACGGTCTCTTCCCCGGGCGCCGCCCCGGCCGGGAATGAAGACAATGCCATGGTGCCGTTGCAGGGGAGGGTGGCTGTGGTGACTGGCGCCGCCCGGGGCATTGGAGCGGCCATTGCCCGCACACTCTGCCGTGATGGTGCAACTGTCATAGCGGTGGATGTGCCCGCAGCAGGTGAACAGCTGGCGGCCGTCGCCAATGAGGTCCGGGGCACGGCGCTGCAACTGGACATCACCACCCATGACGCCGGAGAAGAAATCCTGGCCCATGCCCTGGCACGCCATGGTCGGTTGGATATTGTGGTGCACAATGCCGGTATCACCCGCGACAAGCTTTTAGCCAACATGGATGCTGCGAAGTGGGATTCCGTCATTGCCGTCAATATTGCCGCCCAGCTGAGAATGAATGAGGCGTTTTTGGCCAGTGAACATTTTAGCCATGACGCCCGGATCATCAGTGTCTCCTCCACGAGCGGCATTGCCGGAAACCGTGGGCAGAGCAACTACGCGGCCTCTAAAGCCGGTGTCATGGGCATGGTGAGATCCACAGCGCCGCTGATGTCAGAGCGCGGTGGCACCGTCAACGCTGTGGCACCTGGTTTCATTGAAACGGAAATGACTGCCAGGATTCCTTTTGCCACCAGGGAGGTTGCCCGCCGGATCAACAGCCTCCAGCAAGGCGGGCGCCCAGGCGATGTTGCCGAGGTCATTGCCTTCTTCGCCCAGGCTGGCGCAGGCGGCATTACTGGCAATGTCTTGCGGGTGTGTGGGCAGAACCTGGTGGGGCAATGAGTGACACGACCTTGCTCACTGACATGCCCTCCCTGTCCAAGCTATATGTGAATGCCGCAGCAACTGCTGCAAAGGGCCGTCTTTTGCGGGCCTCGCCTGAGGCAGTGTTGCCCTCCCGGGCCGTGGAAGTGCGTGGAGTCCGGCCCGAGCTGGCTAAAGTGACAGAGTTTGCCCACCTCATGGGCGAGCCGGCCCGTGATGTGCTGCCGACGGGGTATTTGCATGCCCTGGCTTTTCCTGTGGCCATGAGCGTGATGGTTCATGAGGACTTTCCCCTGCCCTTGCTGGGCATGATCCACCTGCGCAACGCTGTGGAAAACTTTTCCCCGGTGCACTTTTTTGACGAACTGTGCATTCGTGCCTGGGCCCGTGAGCTGACAGGGCATCGCAACGGCACCCAGGTGCAACTTGTCGTTGAAATTCATAATCTTGACGGTACGGAGCTGCTCTGGCGGGGTGTCTCAACTTATTTGGCAAAGGGGGTTTATTTAGCTGGCTTGGATAAGGCAACGCAGAGCGTGGCGCAGCTGGACTTTGTGCCGCCAACACCTACAGCCCAGTGGCGTTTGGGCATCGATGCGGGGCGTGCCTATGCCGCCGTCTCCGGTGACTTCAACCCCATTCACCTCAGCGCTCTGAGCGCCAAAGCGTTGGGTTTGCGCCGCTCCATTGCCCACGGCATGTATGCGGCATCTCGCGTATTGGCCTCAGCGCCACTGTCCAAACCGTCGGCCTTCACCTGGGACATTGAGTTTAATTCGCCCATCTTCCTCCCCGCCACAGTGTCGCTGGAAGTCCTGGATACGAGAACCGACGACGACGGCTGGTTGGGTTCGACCTTCACCGCATGGAATGCGCATACATCCAGGAAGTACTTCAGCGGGTCCGTGACCGCTGGCTGCCGTGGCAGCTGAAGCAGCTCACCAAGTCCGCAGCTCACCGGGTCCGCAGCGAATGGCGTCGGGACTCAACCACTTGGCCGTTGACAGCGGCTGTGGTGCCGGCTCTGACCCCGGCGCTGTGGGCGTCCCGGGATCCTACGGATAGTGCCTGGTTGCGGCCGCGGCGCACCTCGGGATACAGCTCCTTGGCGTGCTGTTCTGCGCGATCACGTCTATTGGCAAGCACCAGGGAGCTCCCCGGGCTTCCGGCGGCCACTTCGCTGCTGTGAATGTGCTTGATCCTTTGGGCAACGGTGCTGAGGAAGCCCAGTTGAAACTGGCGGCGCTCCAAAGTTTTTTCATGGGCAGTGAGGAAGTCCTTGAAATCGTAATCCAGCCACCACACTGTCATGGCCGTTGCCATTTGGACGCGCAGGGAGGCAAAGAGGCGCAGAATCTGTCCCACGTCCGATTCGGCGCCAATTAAGTACAGCAGCTTCTTGGTGCTGGTGGTTGCCTGCAGGACGGTCACCGAGTCAAAAGCCACGGCAATGTAGCTAAAGCCACGCGCCAGCCCCACCCGGTACTGGCCTGAAAACTCAATCCGTTCTTCAACCATGGCCTCGCGGGGCTTGCCCTCCTTGCCGGCTTCAGCATCCACGGAGGCCTGCTCAATGCCGTAGCGGACCATGAGGCGTTCCGCATGTTCTTGAAAGGCCTGTGCCTCTGCCGGGAAAGGCGTGTTCTCAGCCTTCGCAAGTAGCTTGGTGATGAGCTTGAGTGTCTTGGCTGCCTTATGGGCCAATGGCTGTGCAGCAGGCAGGGATTTGGAAGTGTTGTTGCGTTCAGTGTCCATAGCGGTGGCGTCCTTATTTTATGGAGCTGGGCCACGCAGTCCAGCTTGTAAAAAACACTAGCTTCGGGCTCTGACACTGCCAGCTCCACCTACGCCCCTAAAACAAAAAACTCCCCGGCAACAATAAGTTACCAGGGAGTTCATTTGTGCGCGGAGGGGGACTTGAACCCCCACCCCGTTTCCAGGACTAGCACCTCAAGCTAGCGCGTCTGCCATTCCGCCACCCGCGCAGGTGATCGCTGACGAACTGATTCTTCCTCATCAGTTGAACCGTTGTCCGCCGCAGCAGCGATGAAAACTTTAGCACGACTCCTGTCGGAAAGAATAATCCACCATGGTCCGGGCCAAATCCGCCCTTGTTCGGGCATGAAAAGTGGGCCAACGGTAGGCTGGGAAGACACCAAAGCAAAGGAGTTCCCTCGTGAGCACTGTTAGGCCAGAAGACGAAGTGGCGGGCATTTGCGCCGAGCTGATCCGCTACGACACCAGCAACTTTGCAGATAACGAGGGCCCGGGGGAGCGCGCCATTGCCGAATATACGGCCGGGCTGATTGCTGAGGTGGGACTTTCACCGGAGCTGTATGAGTCAGCGCCCGGGCGGGCCAATGTTGTCACGAGAATTGAAGGCACGGACTCTTCCCTGCCTGCCCTCGTGGTGCACGGCCACCTCGACGTGGTACCCGCCCAGGCGCAGGACTGGAGCGTGGATCCTTTCGCAGGGGAAGAGCGCGACGGTTTGATTTGGGGCCGCGGGGCCGTGGACATGAAGGACATGGACGCCATGATCCTGGCTGTCATGCGTTCCATGGGCCGGGAAAACCGCAAGCCCCGGCGGGATATTGTTTTTGCCTTCTTCGCTGATGAGGAGGCAGGTGGCACTTATGGGGCCCGCTGGTCAGTGGATCACCGCCCGGAACTCTTTGACGGTGCAACGGAGGCCATTTCAGAGGTGGGTGGTTTCTCCACTGACATTAATGGCAGGCGCGCCTACCTTCTCCAGACAGCGGAAAAGGGATTGGCCTGGCTGCGCTTGACGGCCCATGGCCGGGCCGGGCATGGTTCACACATTAACACTGACAACGCGGTGACCCGATTGGCACGTGCCGTGACGCGTATTGGGGATTACAACTGGCCCATTGAATACACCGACACCACGCGTGCCTTTTTGGAAGGGGTGTCGGAGCTGACGGGCATTGAATTTGACGAGTCCAACCCCGAGACGCTCTTGAGCCAGCTTGGCACTGTTTCGCGCTTTGTGGGCGCCACGCTGCAGAACACGTCCAATCCCACGTACTTAAAGAGCGGCTACAAGGCCAACGTGATCCCGGGATCCGCCGAGGCCATGATTGACATCCGTACCCTCCCCGGGCAGCACGAACATGTCCTTGAAATAGTGCGTGAACTGGCCGGGGAAGGGATTGATATTTCCACTATCCACAACGACGTTTCACTGGAAACCCCCTTTGCCGGGAACCTGGTGGATGCCATGATTCATTCGCTGCACACCGAAGACCCTGGCTCAACTGTTTTGCCCTACACGCTCTCCGGCGGTACCGACAATAAGTCTCTGAGCCGTCTGGGAATCACGGGCTACGGCTTCGCGCCCCTGCAATTGCCGCCGGACCTGGATTTCACGGGAATGTTCCACGGGGTCGATGAGCGCGTTCCCGTCGAATCCCTGAAATTCGGTTCCCGGGTCCTTGACCGACTCATTACCAACTACTAGGGCACGTCACTGTGATGGAACTTGATGATTTGCTGCCCGAGGAATTATTACAGCGCTTCCGCGCCCGCGCGAAGGGCTACGATGAGCGCAATGAATTTTTTCACGAGGATTTAGCCGAGCTTAAAAAGCAGGGCTACCTGCGGATGTTTGCGGCCAAGCACGACGGCGGACTGGGCTTTGGCTTGGAACAGGCAGCGGCGGCGCAACGCCGTTTGGCTACAGCCGCCCCCGCTACCGCCCTGGCCATCAATATGCATTTAGTGTGGACAGGCGTGGGGCATTTATTGAGTCAACAGGGCGATGATTCCCTGCACTTTGTCCTGCAGGAGGCTGTGGCAGGGGAGGTGTTTGCCTTTGGTAATTCAGAGGCGGGCAATGACTCGGTGCTCTTTGACTCCAACACCGTGGCGCAGCCCCTGGCAGATGGGGCCTACGCTTTTACCGGCACGAAAATTTTCACCTCATTGTCACCTGCGTGGACGCGGCTGGGAATTTTTGGCAAGGACACCACATCTCCGACGCCCACTTTGATTCATGCCTTCATTACCCGCGAAACGCCCGGCTACACCATCAAGGACGACTGGAACACGCTGGGCATGCGGGCCAGCCAGTCAAACACCACTGTGCTCGACGGCGCCCGCGCCCCCGCAGAACGAGTGTTCCGCAAACTTCCCGTGGGGCCCAATGCGGACCCGTTGATATTTGCCATCTTCGCCTGTTTTGAAACGCTCCTGGCGGCTGTGTACACAGGCTTGGCGGAGCGTGCCCTGCATATTGGCGTGGACGCCGTCCAACAGCGCAGATCAAAAAAAACGGGGCGCAGCTATGCCCAAGACCCTGACATTCGGTGGCGCATTGCCGATGCCGCACTGGCCATGGATGGGATCTATCCGCAACTGACGGCTATAGCCCGGGACGTGGACCGGCAGGTGGACCATGGCGAAAAATGGTTCTCCCAATTGGTGGGACTAAAAATCCGCGCCACGGAAACGGCGCGTACGGTGGTGGATCTCATGATTCGTGTCAGCGGTGGCAGCAGCTACTTTGCCGGCCACGAACTGAGCCGACTGTACAGGGATGTGCTGGCTGGCATGTTCCATCCCTCGGACGACGAATCAGCGCACGCAACCATCGCCAACGCCTGGCTGGGTCCTGTCGGGTCCTAGTACACCTCGAGGGTGCGTTCCACCCGCAAAACCTTGCGGCGCATGAGGTATTTGCGCTGACCGCCCATGTAAAGAGTGCTGCGTTCCAGCTCCCATTTACCGTATTCGGCATGCTCCCGGATCCGCTGGTAGGCTCCCGGGACTGATTCATCCGCCCCGACAGTGATCAGCAGGTATTCAAACTGGCGCAGCGGTGCACCCTTGATAGTTGGCGCGGGTTTAAGTGTTTCTTTCATGAACCATCCTGTCCCATGCTGTCAATGCTGTTTTGTTCCCTTCCAAAGCTACCCCGCCGTGGCGGGCGGCGTGGGAAAAAGGGCCGCAAAAGCACGTTTGAAACCATGCTTGGGCAAGGACTTTCAAGTTAGCCTGCACACTGGTAGCGTCAAAACCATGAGCATCGATCCCCGTGCGGCCCTGAGTGCCTTGACCACAGCTTTGGAAGAACACCTGGTGGCAGCCTCGGCCCGCCGGGGAGAGGAAGACCCCATTGTTGAGGCAACATTTCTTGGCATTATAGACGCTTTTGAAGCGTATGAGGAAGCTCTTTTTGATGCCTTCGATGAGGTGACCCCACTCGTCATCTACGGAGAGGATGACGACGAGGACGACTTTGAGGAATCTGACGAGCCGGCTGAGGAATCCGGGGACACGGCCGGCAGCTCCTAGAGGCGGCCAGCAGTTCCGTGTTCAGGGAATGCGTGAGACTTCGCTGAGCGCACTGAGAATTTGTTCGGGCAAGGGAGCCAGTGAGGCCGCCAGCACATCCTGGAGTTGGGCTTGGGTACGGGGACCCACCACGGCAGTGGAGACCTCCTGGTGCTCCAGTAACCAGCTCAACGCCACATCGAGGGGTGTGCGCCCCAAACCTTTGGCTGCGGTTAGAAGTGTCTCGGTGATGCGCGCCGGGCGGTCCGCCAAATATTTTTGCACATACCCGGCCATGGTTTCTCCTGCAGCACGGGAATCCGCGGGAACGTGTGAGCTGTATTTTCCCGTCAACACTCCACGCCCCAACGGTGCCCAACTCAGGACTCCCGCCCCCACATGCTCGGCGGCTGGCATGATTTCACGTTCAATGTCACCGGCCACCAGCTAGTACTCCACTTGATTGGCCACGAGCGGAATCTCGCACAGCGTCGCTGCCCGGGCCAGCGTGGCATCCAATCCTGCCAGCATGGCCCTGCGCGAGGTGTCCACCATGCGTCGGCCGTTGCGGTGGCCCACATCTGCTTTCAAAACAATCACTAAATCGCTGCGTGGAATAACATCATTGATCAGCTCACCCAAAATGGCCTCGCTGCGGCCCTCTTCATAGCTGTCAGCCGTGCCGACGGTGGTTTCGCCAGCGTCCACAAAATCCCGTTACTGGGCGCGCGCCATTTCTGCATCGGTGCTGTTGCCCCATGTCATGATGGCTAAGGCAAGAGCGGAGACGCGGAGCCCGCTGGTGCCTGTAAATCGTTGTTCCATACGTGCAAGCTTACGGTTAACTTGCCGTAGCTTTGGGCGTTGGAGCCAGTCGATGGATCAGGCACCGTCACCGATGCTTTAGGCTAAAACCCGTGAATTGGTTTGAAGCAGCCTTCCTGGGCCTAGTGCAGGGTCTAACAGAATTCCTCCCCATTTCCTCCAGCGCTCACTTGTTTGTGGTGGGTAAGTTCCTGCCCTCGGGCGCGGACCCCGGGGCGGCGTTCACAGCTGTGAGTCAGCTCGGCACGGAAACTGCGGTGCTGGTATTTTTTTGGCGTGACATTGTGCGCATCATCAAAGCATGGTGGGGTTCGGTGCGCGGGCGCACGCCACGCTCCGATCCCGACGCACGCATGGGCTGGCTGGTTATCCTGGGCAGCGTGCCGATTGCCCTGTTGGGGGTGCTTTTTCAAAGTCATATTGAATCAACGCTGCGAAATCTATGGCTCGTCGCCACGACGCTCATTGTCTTTGGCTTAGTTCTGGCCGTGGCTGACACGGTGGCCACCCAGCGCCGCGACCTCACGCAGCTCAGCTACAAGCACGGCATCTTGTTTGGTTTGGCCCAGGCGTTGGCTCTCATCCCGGGTGTTTCCCGCTCCGGCGGCACCATCACGGCCGGCCTGCTCATGGGCTACACCCGGGAAGCCGCTGCGCGCTACGCGTTCCTCCTGGCCATTCCTGCCGTCTTCGGCAGCGGTTTCTATGAGTTGTTTAAGATCTTCAATGAACACGAACAGGTCAATTCTCCTTTCGGTCTGGGCGAAACGGCCATGGCCACAGTGATTGCCTTCGTCGTGGGTTATCTGGTGATTGGGTGGTTCTTGAAGTTCATTTCCACCAAGAGCTTCATGCCTTTTGTGTGGTACCGCATTGGATTGGGCGCATTGTTGTACGTGCTGTTGGGTACGGGCGTCATCACGGCCTAGCTGCGCGTATAGGCTTAGGCCTGTGAAAACTTGGACGTCCCCTGCCCTGCCGCAACTGCCCGGCGAAATGCCCGCCATCAACCTGCATGAAACCACAACCCGCACCATGGCCGCACTGCCCGCTACCGGACCGGCAAGTCTCTACGTTTGCGGCATCACCCCCTACGATGCAACCCATATGGGCCATGCTGCAACATATGTGGCCTTCGATCTGCTGAATCGGGCGTGGCAGGATCAAAAACGCCCCGTCACCTATGTGCAAAATGTCACAGACGTTGATGATCCGCTTTTGGAGCGTGCCACCCGGGACAGTGTGGACTGGCGTGAACTTGCCGCGTCACAAATCGAGTTGTTCCATGCGGACATGGAGGCCCTGAACGTTTTGGCGCCGCAGCACTACGTGGGCGCCGTCGAGGCCATTGACTGGATTGTGCCTGAAGTTGAGCAGCTTATTGCGGCCGGTTTGGCGTACACCGTGGCAGGTTCGGCAGGGGAACCCGACGGCGACATTTACTTCTCCGTGGAGGCCGCCTCCGCTGCCACCCACGAACGCAAGGTGACAGCGCCCTGGTGGCTGGGCCAAATTTCCGGGCTCAGCGCAGAGGACATGCTCCACTTCTTTGCCGAGCGGGGCGGGGACCCGCAGCGGCCCGGCAAACGGCACCCGTTGGATGCGCTGCTGTGGCGCGTGCGCCGGGACGGCGAACCCTTCTGGGATGGCGCCACCCTGGGTGACGGCCGCCCCGGCTGGCACATTGAGTGCACTGTCATTGCGCAGCGTTTTTTGCCCGCGCCCTTCACTGTCCAGGGCGGGGGCAGCGACTTGATTTTCCCGCACCACGAAATGGGCGCCGGCCATGCCTATGCCCTCAGTGGTACAGCCATGGCCCGGCATTACGTCCACACGGCAATGGTGGGCCTGGACGGGGAGAAGATGAGCAAGTCACTGGGGAACCTGGTGATTGTCTCCAAGCTGCGTGCTGAGGGTGTGGAACCGGCAGCAATCCGCGTGGCCATTCTCGCCAACCACTACCGCAGCGACTGGTTTTGGACGCAGGGACTCCTGGACGATGCCGTTGCCCGCCTGGGGCGTTGGCGTGCGGCGCTGCCGTCGGCCCCGGCCGGCTCCGCGGCACGGCTGCTGGTACAGCTGCGCCAGGCGCTGTCACAGGACCTGGACGCGCCGCGCGCCCTGGCGGAACTTGATGCCTGGGCCCTGGATGCGGGAATCTCAGCAGCTCAGGGCGTGGCCGGCTCCGCCGACGATGCTGCCCTGGCGCGTGACTGCGTAAACGCGTTACTGGGCGTACAGCTCTAAGCCTGCTCGTTCCCCCGGCGGCGGAGATAACGCTCAAATTCCTTGGCAATGGACTCCCCGGACGCTTCCGGAAGTTCAGCGGTGTCCTTGGACTCCTCAAGCTGGCGCACGTATGAGGCAATTTCCGGATCCCCCGCGGCAAGATCGTTCACTCCGCGCTCCCACGCCTGGGCGTCCTCCGCCAGTTCATGCAGGTCCAGGGGCGTGCCCAGAAAATCCTCAATGCGGTTCAGCAGTGCAAGTTCCGCCTTGGGGGAGGGCGCCTGCGCCACATAGTGGGGAACCGCGGCCCACAAGGAAATGGTCGGCAGTCCAGCCAGCAGCGCCACCTCGTTGAGAATTCCTACGATTCCCACCGGACCTTCGTACTGGGACTGCTCTAAATTCAAGCTCTTGGCGAGGTCCTCGTCGTCGCACGTTGCCGTGACGGGGATGGGACGTGAATGCGGCACGTCCGCCAACAGGGCGCCCACCAGCACCACGTAATTGACATTGAGCTCCGCCGCTTTGGCCAGCAGTTCAGCCGTATAGGCCCGCCATTTATAGGACGGCTCAATCCCATGCACCAAAACCACGTCAATGTCGCTTCCGGGAACCGATGCACGTGCAATTTTAGTCAATGGCCACTTGATTTTACGGCCTCCGGTTGAGGTGAACCGTACTTCCGGGCGCGTGAATTGGAAGTCGTAATATTCATCCGGTTCCACCACCGCGACACGTTTGGCGCCCCACAGCTTATGCAGACGTTTTAACGCATCACTGGCCGCTTCGCCGGCGTCGTTCCAGCCCTCAAAGGCCGCCAGCATAACTGTTACCCGCTCGTCACCGGCAGCTGGCTTCAATAGCGGTTCCGGCTGATTGGATTCATCTTCATTGGCTCTGCTCACACTCACACCCTACGACCCAAGCCGTGCAGGCACTACCCACCACGCGCAGGCAGCGTGAATCCGCAGTGGCTTGTCGCAGACCGTAGACTGGAGCTATGTTTTCACCCACCGCCGCCGCCGTCCCCGTTACGATCTCGACGTCCACGATCCTGAAAGCGGTTTTGTGGGACATGGATGGCACTCTGGTGGACACTGAACCGTATTGGATAGCTGCCGAAATGGAACTTGTTGCAGCGCACGGCGGCCACTGGGATCTAGCGCAATCACACCAGCTGGTGGGTAATGCGCTCGATGATTCGGCGCTGATTTTGCAGCAGGCCGGGGTGAAATTACCGGTGCGGGACATCATTGACAGCCTTTCCAACTCGGTTGTGGCCCAGATTCAAAGGCAGGTGCCGTGGCGTCCGGGGGCACGGGAACTCCTGGCTGAACTGCACGCCAGGGGCGTCCGCTGTGCCTTGGTGACCATGAGTGAGCGGAATTTGGCCATGGAAGTCGTCACGGCCCTGGATCAGCCCTATTTTGAATTCCTTGTCACAGGGGACCAGGTGCAGCGGGGGAAGCCACATCCCGAGCCCTACCTCACAGCCATCGCCAAGCTTCAGGACACTGATCCGTCCCTCACTGCCGCTCACTGTGCGGCGCTGGAAGACTCCATTCCCGGGGTCGCTTCGGCAGTGGCGTCCGGAGCTGCCACCATTGCCATTCCGCATATAGTAGCGCTGGCTGATGATCCCCGCCACACAACGTGGGAGACGCTCAGCGCCAAAACATACGACGACGTGGTTTCCGTCGTTGCTGCCCATGCGGCCGGGACTGCCCATGCCGCCGGGACTGCCCAGTGAGCGGTCCCGGACAAAGCACCAAGCCGCGCCGCGAAGGGCTGGTACTTGGCTCGGTACGTGGCACACCCGTGATTTTGGCAAATTCATGGTTCCTCATTGCCGCCGTCACGGTCTTAATTTTTGGGCCGCGGCTGCAGGACATATATCCCACCTTGGGCTGGGGCGCCTACGCTGTTGCTTTTGCTTACGCCCTGCTCTTGCTGGTGTCTGTTTTTATTCATGAACTGGCACACGCCGTGGCAGCCAAGGCCTATCGCTGGACCACGCATAAAATTGTGCTGAATCTGTGGGGTGGCCATACGGAGTTTGACTTCAGCAAGGCAACTCCGGGCAAGGCCCTGGTGGTGGCTCTGGCCGGGCCGCTGGCGAACTTTGTCCTGGCCGGGCTTGGCGCAGCGTTCCGCTGGGCCTTTATGGATTTCCAGGCGCCCACATCCATGGCCATGGACGTGGCTCTCTTACTGAGCAATATTTTCATTTGGGCCAATATTTTGCTGGGATTGTTCAACATTCTCCCCGGCTCCCCGCTGGACGGCGGGCGACTTGTTGAATCCATCGTGTGGAAAGCCACGGGCAGCCAGGAAAAAGGCACTATTGCCGCAGGTTGGGCAGGACGTGTCATTGTTGTTCTCATTGTGGCCGGTTTTCTGCTGGTGCCGTATTTGCAAGGTGGCACTCCCGATCTGACAAGCACCTTCATTGTGGTCTTCCTGGCGGGCTTCCTGTGGATGGGAGCTACGGCTTCCATGAAGGCTGCGAGCATCCGGCTGCGTCTGCCCCGTATTACGGCCGGAACCCTGGCCGAGCCAGCAGTCAGTGCCGCCAGTGAATGCAGTGTGGCACAGCTGTGGACGCTGCGGGGGGAATTCCCCACGGAGTCCATAGTGCTGTTTGGTGCTGACGGGCGGCCCTGCGCCGTTGTCGATGAAAACGCCCTGGCCCACGTGCCAGCCCCAGCTGCAGCACTGACACCCGCCATGTCCGTGGCCCGGACACTGTCCTCCGGGGCGTATGTGCCGGCTGCGGCGGCGGGAGCTGAATTGGTGCAGTACCTTTCCCAACTGCCCGACACCCAATATGCAGTCATCGACCCGCAGGGGAAAGTTACAGGCTTGCTTAGCCAAGCCAAGGTAGTCGCCGCCATCACCGGCAAGCCGCTTCGATAATTTTTTTGCAGCACATTACACGACAGGAATTACCCATGACTGACCCCGCAACGCCTGCAGTAAAAACCTCTCCGGGAGCTGGAACGCAGCCCCACGGCGCCACCGCACGGCGCGGACCCTTCCGTCCCGGCGAGAGGGTGCAGCTCACTGATGAACGCGGACGCATGAACACCATCACCCTCACGCCCGGAACGGCGTACCACACTCACAAAGGCTTCCTTAATCACGATCTGCTGATAGGGCTCCCCGAGGGCTCCATGGTGGAAAATAATGTCGGTCAGCAGTACCAGGCCCTGCGCCCGCTGCTGTCAGACTTTGTGCTGTCCATGCCCCGGGGTGCAGCAGTGGTTTACCCCAAGGACGCCGGCCAGATCATCACCATGGGTGACATTTACCCCGGGGCCCGTGTGGTGGAAGCCGGCGTGGGCTCCGGGGCCCTGTCCATCTCACTGCTGCGTGCCGTGGGAGACGCCGGTTACCTGCATTCCTTTGAGCGTCGGCAGGAATTTGCCGATATTGCCCGCGGGAACGTGGAAACCATTTTTGGCGGACCCCATCCGGCCTGGAAAATCTCCCTGGGCGACTTTCAAGACCAGGTGGTGGCACAGGAAGAGCCAGGAAGCATTGACCGCGTCGTATTGGATATGTTGGCGCCCTGGGAATGCCTGGATGCAGTGGCGACCGTCCTGGCACCGGGGGGTGTGTGGATTAACTACGTCGCAACTGTCACACAACTGTCACGCACGGCAGAAGCCATCCGCGCCGATGGCCGCTTTACCGAACCCGACGCGTGGGAATCAATGGTCCGTGGCTGGCATTTGGAAGGTTTGGCGGTTCGCCCCGACCATCGCATGGTGGCCCATACAGGATTCCTCATGGTCACCCGGCGACTGGCCGACGGCGTAACGGGCATGACACCCAAGCGCCGCGCTTCCAAGACTGATTTTGCCGAAGAGGACCTCAATGCTTGGACACCTACTGCAGTAGGTGAGCGTGCCGTGTCGGATAAAAAATTGCGCCGCGCCGCCCGCGATGCCTCCTCCACCGTGCAGACACGCCGCAATACTGCACCGGAGCTGTAACCAGGCAGTGGCAAGCAGGCGGTAGCAGCACTAAACGCAACCTTAAACGCAACTAAACTCAGCAGTACCGGCCAGCGATGGCACTTTCTAAAGGAGCGACGGCAATGAGCGAAGCAAGCAACCCTGTCCCCGCACGCGAGGCCCAGCAGGGCTTACTTGAGCGTCAACTCAATGTTCTGCGCGAAAAGGCCCGGAACCTGGATCGGCAACTCGCGTCGGCGACGAGCAACAATGGCAAGCTCGTAGCGATGCTGGAAAGCGCCAAAACAGAGATCGTGAAGCTACGCAGTGCCTTGGAGAACGACGGCGAGCCGCCGTACAGTTTTGGCACTGTTTTAGCCATCCACCGCCACGTCGTCGGGGCAGCAGCCAATAAACCGGGCGAGAGCGTAGATATTTACGCCTCGGGCCGGAAGATGCGCGTGGGATTGAGCCCGCTGCTGCCGGTGGAAGATTTGTCCGTGGGCCAGGAAGTGCTGCTCAATGAATCGTTCACTGTCATTGCCGCACTGGGTTATGACACCGTGGGCGAACTTGTCACGGTGAAGGAGCTGCTGGGGGATAGCCGGGCCCTGGTGCTGGGACGCTCCGATGATGAGCGGGTGGTGCGTTTGGCCGGTTCGCTCCTTGGCGGGATGGTTAAGGTGGGGGACGCGCTGACACTTGACGGGCGCTCCGGGTATGCCTTGGAAAAAGTTCCGCGCTCGGAGGTGGAGAATTTAATTTTGGAGGAAGTGCCGGATATTTCCTACGCAGACATTGGTGGTTTGAGCTCTCAAATTGAGCAGATCCGTGATGCCGTGGAACTGCCTTTCCTGCACCCAGGGCTGTACCGCGAACACGGACTCAAGGCTCCCAAGGGCATTTTGCTTTATGGACCACCCGGTTGCGGTAAAACCCTCATTGCCAAGGCTGTGGCGAACTCCCTGGCCAAGCGGGCCAGGGAACGTTCAGGGGTCCTTGATCAAAAAAGCTACTTCCTCAACATCAAGGGCCCGGAACTCCTTGATAAATACGTGGGCGAAACCGAACGGCAAATCCGGTTGATCTTTAGCCGCGCCCGGGAAAAAGCCTCCGATGGCAGCGCCGTGGTGGTCTTTTTCGATGAGATGGACTCGCTGTTCCGCACGCGCGGCACGGGGGTGTCCTCCGATGTGGAAACCACCATTGTGCCGCAGCTGCTCAGTGAAATTGACGGTGTGGAACGGTTGGATAATGTCATTGTCATTGGCGCCTCCAACCGCGAAGACATGATCGACCCGGCCATCCTGCGCCCCGGCCGCCTTGACGTGAAAGTCAAAATTCACCGGCCTGACGCTGAAGCTGCAGCGGATATCTTCACCAAGTACGTCACCACGGCCCTGCCGTTCCATGCCGACGACCTTGCCGCCAACCAGGGCAGTTTGCAGGAAACCGTCGATGCCATGATTCAACGCACCGTTGAGGCCATGTACGCCACGGGCAAGGACAATGAATACCTTGAGGTCACCTACGCCAACGGTGACACGGAAATGCTGTATTTCAAGGACTTTAATTCCGGTGCCGTGATTCAAAATGTAGTTGACAGGGCCAAAAAGTATGCCATTAAGGAACTGTTAACAAGCGGGGAAAAGGGCATTCGGATCGAGCACATGCTCCGCGCAGTGGTGGATGAGTTCCGGGAGCATGAGGACATGCCCAACACCACCAACCCAGATGACTGGGCCAGAATATCCGGTAAAAAAGGTGAGCGCATTACGTATATCCGCACCATTGTGCAAAGCAAGGAAGGCCAGGTTCCCGGGAAAACCCTGGAAACAGTCAGCAACACCGGGCAATACCTGTGAGTGTTATCCGCGTGATGGGGGCGGAGACCGAATATGGCATTCATACCCCCAGTACCACCGACTTCAACCCGACCTGGCTGTCCACGCAAGTGGTCAACGCCTACTCCCGTGAGACCACTCACCGGGCCATGGCCGGGGGTGAAACGCGGTGGGACTATACCGATGAAGATCCGCTCTCCGATGCCCGGGGGTGGAGCGTCCCGCGCGCGGCGGCGCATCCCAGCCAGCTCACCGACACGGAGGTCACGGCGGCACAAATTGCCCTCGAGGGCGGAGAGGTCGGCGACTCCACCGCACCGCTCATGATGAACATGGTGCTCGGGAACGGGGCGCGACTCTATGTGGACCATGCCCACCCCGAGTATTCCTCACCCGAAGTCACCAATCCGCTCGATGCTGTGCGCTGGGATGCGGCAGGAGACCTGGTGGTTTTGGCTGCAGTGCGGCGCATCGCTGCCACAGCCGGGGTGCCGGACATCAACCTGTATAAAAACAATACCGATAATAAGGCCGTCTCCTATGGCAGTCATGAAAACTACCTCATGCCCCGGTCCGTGCCGTTTAAGGACATTGTTGCAGGTTTAACGGCCTTCTTTGTCACGCGTGCCATCATGTGCGGGGCCGGGAGGGTGGGCATGGGGCAAGACGGTGCGCAGGCAGGCTTTCAAATCAGCCAGCGGGCGGACTTTTTTGAAGCGGAAGTGGGCTTGGAAACCACTGTGCGGCGCCCCATCATCAATACCCGCGACGAGCCGCATGCAGTCCATGACAAATACCGCAGACTCCACGTCATCATTGGTGACGCCAACCTGGCGCAGGTTTCCAATTACTTAAAGTTCGGCACCACGGCCCTGGTGTTGGACATGATTGAACACGGTGCGGCACCCGCCGTGGAATTTGCCGACCCCGTCGCCACCCTGCGGGCCGTCAGCCACGACTGGGAACTTCAGGAAAAGCACCTGCTCGCTGACGGCAGCTACATCTCTGCCCTGGACGTCCAATGGCAGTATTTCAACGCCGCCACGACTCATGCCCAAGCCAATGGCTCCAGTGACCCGCAGACGGGCGATTCCCACACAGCGGAGGTATTGGCCAAGTGGGAAGAAATTCTCCACGGCCTGGCAAAGGATCCGCTGACCCTGGCCGGGCAGCTGGAATGGGTGGCGAAGCTGCAACTGCTCCAAGGCTACCGGGCACGTGATGACATGGGTTGGGAGGATCCGCGGCTTGCCCTTATTGACCTGCAATGGTCAGACATTCGCCCCGAAAAGGGCTTATATTACAAGTTATTGCAGCGCGGGCGCATGGCAAGGTTGGTCAGCGATGAATCCATTGCCGCTGCCGTCAGCAATCCGCCCCACGACACCCGGGCCTACTTCCGTGGCCGTAGCATTCAACAGTTCGGGACTTCGGTGGTGGGCGCCAGCTGGGATTCAGTTATTTTTGAGCTACCTGAGCAACGCCGCCTCCAGAGGATTTCCACAAAAGAGCCGCTGCGGGGAACACAAAAGCTTACGGGCAGGCTCTTTGATGAGAATCCGAAGCTGGCAGACTTCCTGGCACAACTGGTTTCCAGTACACACTAGAGTCCGGGCCGCAGCACAAAGCCACCCAGACCGTGGCAGTATTGAAGCAGGCACCGGACGTGGTGCCTGCGGATCTCGCTAAAGGATGCATCATGGCCTCGCAGGAACAAAAAAACGCCTCCTCCCGCACCCAGGAGGAGCACGTGGATGAGCTCCCGGTGCCCACCCCTGGCACGGGCACGGCCGCGGGTCAGGCCGCCACCACCGGGGTGGATGATTTGCTTGATGAAATTGACGGGGTGCTTGAAGCCAACGCCGAGGAGTTTGTCCGCGGCTTCGTGCAAAAAGGTGGACAGTAGCTGCCATGGACGTTCAGCAGGGACGGTTCCCGCAGTGGGGAGGTACCGGGACGTCGTCGTTTTTAGACCACCTCACGGTGCATCATCCGCAACTGCTGCCCTTTAGCCAGACAAGTCCGGCAGGGACCACGCCCGCGACCCCGCACGGGACCACCATTGTGGCGCTTACTTTTGCCGGGGGTGTGTTAATGGCCGGGGACCGCCGCGCCACCATGGGATCAACCATCGCCAATCGGCGCATTGAGAAGGTGTTTCCCGCTGACAAGTACTCGGTGCTGGGCATTGCCGGGACAGCCGGGCTCGCCTTGGACATGGTGCGGTTATTTCAAGTGGAACTGGAGCATTACGAAAAAATTGAGGGCACCCCGCTGAGCCTGGAGGGCAAAGCCAACCGGCTCGGCGCCATGGTGCGGGCCAACCTGCCCATGGCGTTGCAGGGATTGTCGGTACTCCCACTGTTTGCCGGCCTGGAGCAGGGCCGCGCTGTGGGGCGTTTGTTCTCCTACGACGTCACGGGTGGGAGGTACGAGGAATTGGAGCACCACAGTGTGGGCTCCGGCTCCGCGTTTGCCCGTGGTGCCCTCAAGAAGCTGTGGCATCCAGAGCTCGATGGTGCAGCGGCCGTATCCGTGGCGGTTGAAGCCATTTATGATGCCGCCGACGATGATTCAGGTACCGGCGGACCCGATCTGGTGCGCCGGCTGTGGCCCGTAATGTGGCGTGTCACGCACGACGGCGTGGCCCGGGTGGGGCAAGATGAGCTGGCAGCTGCTGTGGAAACCATGGTGGCCCATCGCAGAGCCGAGGCCAGGGAGGCGTAGCCATGACACAGCAGTTTTATGTTTCGCCTGAACAAGTCATGAAGGATCGGGCGGACTTTGCCCGGAAGGGCATTGCCCGG
The DNA here is from genome assembly GCA_038242155.1 of Actinomycetales bacterium. Taxonomy (GTDB): domain Bacteria; phylum Actinomycetota; class Actinomycetes; order Actinomycetales; family Micrococcaceae; genus Specibacter. Next base: position 53,764 of record JBBSSM010000005.1, read on the forward strand.
GGCAAATCCGTGGTGGTGCTCAGTTACGCCGGGGGAATTGCCCTGGTTGCGGAGAATCGTTCGCCCACGCTGCATAAGATTGGCGAAATTTATGATCGCATAGCTTTCGCCGCGGTGGGCAAGTACAACGAGTTTGAAAGCCTGCGGCAGGCGGGGATCCGCTATGCAGATGTTCGCGGCTATTCCTACGACCGGGTGGACGTCACCGCGCGGGCTTTGGCCAGCGTCTACGCGCAGAGCCTGGGAACTGTCTTCACCGCTGAGCAAAAGCCCTTTGAAGTGGAACTGACAGTAGCTGAAGTCGGTGAAAGTCAGGACACGGACAGCCTCTTCCGCTTGAATTTTGATGGCTCCATTACGGATGAACGCGGCTTTCTCGCCATGGGTGGCCGTGCCGAGCTAGTGCAGGCTTCCCTCTCCCGTGCCTGGCGGGCCGAAGCGTCACTGCCGGCTGTCCTCGCTTGGGCCGCCAAAGCACTTGCCGCACCCGCGGCACAAACAGCGCCAGACAACTCGTCCCCGGCAACAGCCCTGGATGCCAGCTGTCTGGAAGTGGCAATTTTAGACCGTACCGCCACCCGCGCTTACGGCTCCCACCGCGCCTTCCACCGGCTCGGCGATGCGCAGGTGGCCCAGTATCTTGCTGCCGCAGGCCCCGATTAAAACCATCGGGTCCGCGGCAATGACACGACAGCCGGAAACGGCTTCACCAAGCTAGGAGAACTCAGGCGTGGATCGGCGAATATTTGGCATTGAAACAGAATTTGGGATTGCCTACTCGGCCCCCGGGGCACGTCCGCTGTCCCCGGAGGAAGTGGCCCGGTATTTGTTCCGCAAGGTGGTCAGTTGGGGTCGCTCATCCAATGTTTTCCTGCCTAACGGCTCAAGGCTGTATTTGGACGTTGGCTCACACCCGGAATACGCCACGGCCGAATGTGACGGAATTGCTCAGCTCATTGCCCACGACAGGGCGGGGGAGGCAATCCTGCATGACCTGGTCCAGGAGGCGCAGAACCAATTGGAACAGGAAGGCTATAACGGGAAAATCTTCCTGTTTAAAAACAACGTGGATTCCGCCGGTAATTCCTATGGCAGCCACGAAAACTACTTAATTACCCGCAAGGGTGAATTTTCCCGACTGGCTGACATTTTGATCCCTTTCCTCGTCACCCGGCAGTTGATTTGTGGAGCCGGAAGGGTGCTGCCCGCCCAGCAGGGCGGAAAATATGCTTTCTCACAGCGTGCAGACCACATTTGGGAAGGGGTATCCTCTGCCACCACCCGTTCCCGACCCATTATTAATACCCGTGACGAGCCCCACGCAGACGCCGAACTATACCGCCGGCTGCACGTCATTGTGGGGGACTCGAACATGTCTGAAACCACCACCATGCTCAAGGTGGGCAGTGTTGACTTGATCTTACGCATGGTGGAGGCCGGCACCATTATGGGGGATTTACGCCTGGAAAACCCCATTCGCAGCATCCGGGAAATTTCCCACGACATTACGGGCAGGCACCCCTTGAAGCTGGCGGATGGGCGCACCATGACGGCCGTTGAATTACAGCGCACTTATTTGGAGAAAGTCAGTGCCTTTGTGCGTACCCATGGCGCGCACCATGAGCTGGTTCCAGGAATCCTGGATTTATGGGAACGCACCCTGGACGCCGTGGAGTCGGGCAACTACTCCAGCATTGACACGGAAATTGACTGGGCCATTAAAGCCAAACTCATTGGTGCTTACGCCAACCGTCACCACGTGGAGTGGGGGTCCCCGGAAGTGGCCCAACTGGATTTGCGCTATCACGACATTTCTCCCGAGCGTGGCTTGTTTAAGATGTTGGAGCGTAGGGGATCCGCCGCTCAAATCACCAGCGCGGAGCAGGTGCGGGCCGCCGTCGACCATGCCCCGTCCACCACCCGGGCTGCCCTGCGTGGAAGGTTTGTCAATGCCGCACGGGACTCCGGGCGGGACTACACGGTGGACTGGGTTCACCTCAAACTCAATGACCGTTCGCATCAAACCGTCTTGTGCAAGGATCCCTTTAGCAACACTGATCCACGCGTGGATGAACTCATAGCATCGTTGGGCGAAGCCTGGTAGCGCAGCTATAAACCAGCGTCATTCCAGCCGCCGTTCAGCTTCAGCGGTTAGGCTGTTCGAGGCCCGCGGCACCAAAGTTACTGCTTGCATTGCCCCTGCCGTGAAATTTGTCCAAATGAAACAGCCACCGAAAGTATTCTTGTGCGCCGACTTCTTGCACTGCTCCTTCCACTGCTGCTCCTGGTGAGCGCCTGCAGCCCCGGATCTTCCGATCCCGCTGCCTCAGCGGAAGCGTCCGTTTCCATCCCGCCATCCAACGCCGAGGTCCTCTCCTCCGTCAAGGTGGCCGAACAAGGCGACGGCAAGGTGCCCACGGTCACCTTTGACAAGCCGCTGGCCATTGCGGCCGAATCCATGGCGCTGGTGACCCCCGGTGACGGGGAGCAGGTCAAGGAAGGGCAGATTGTGGAATTCCGCGAAATCGCACTCAACGCCGTAACGGGTGAGACCCTGGGGGAGAACTTCACCAAGGAAAGCGGGGGCAAGATCGTGCTCGACGACATGTTTAAACAGCAGTTCCCCTTGGTTTTCTCCATCTTTACCACGGCCAAGACTGATTCCTTCATTGCGTACGGCACCCCGGGCGCCGAAGCCACCCCCGGCACGACGCAGGCTCCCGGGCAGGAAGCAAGAGCCGCAGGCCTGAGCGTCTTTCAGGTAAAGAGCGCAGAGGACGCCCCTCCCGTCGTGGAACCCCTGGCCAAGCCTGAAGGTGACACTGTCACCCCTCCGGCCGGCCTGCCGACAGTCAAGGAAGATGACAAGGGAACACCCGTAATCACCGTTGGGGATGCCAAGGCACCCACCGAGCTCATTTCCCAGGACCTCATAACCGGTAAGGGCGCAGTGGTTGCTGCAAGTGATGCAATTGTTGCCAACTATGTGGGCGTGAATTTTGTGGGCGGGGAAATCTTTGATTCCAGCTTTGACACGGGCGAACCCGCCACGTTCTCCCTGCAAAAGGTCATTCCCGGTTGGACCGAGGGCCTCACTGGCAAGACCGTGGGTTCACGCGTATTGCTGGTGATTCCGCAGGACTTGGCGTACGGCGAGAAGGAATCGGGCAAAGCCAAGGGCGACCTGGTGTTTGTTGTTGATATTCTCGGTATTGCCGCAGCGCAATAAGCATTTCCTACACTAAGGAGCACCATGTCATTTGGAGAACGCAAGCTTGACCGCACCAAACCGGAAATTGAGTTTCCGGACCACGGTGTCCCCACCGATCTTGTCATTGAAGACCTAATTGTGGGCACCGGCACCGAAGTGGTGGCCGGCAGTGCCGTGTCCACGCATTACGTGGGCGTGGCCTTCTCCACGGGCGAAGAATTTGACTCCTCCTGGGGCCGCGGCGCACCGCTGGACTTCCAGGCCGGCGTCGGCCAGGTCATTCAGGGCTGGGACCAGGGCCTGCTGGGCATGAAGGTGGGTGGCCGCCGCCGTTTGGAAATCCCCTCCGAGATGGCTTACGGCTCCCGCGGTGCCGGCGGAGCCATTGGCCCCAACGAGGCCTTGATCTTTGTGGTGGATTTGGTAGCCGTGCGCTAGTACCACCGCCAATCCGCGGCGACCCGCAGCCAGCAAGCGTCCCTCACCCCGTGAGCATTTTGACCTTGTTGGCTGTGGGTTCGTTGTTTAAGAATCAGGCGTAGGGACCAAGCGCTAGTACGCTAGGCCATGTGTCCACAAAAATCGATCCCACCGAACGCCTGCTCAATCTGGTGATTGCCCTCTTGGGGACCCGGCGGGGCTATAGCAAAAACCATATTCGCAGCCACATTAACGGATACGTGGGTCCTCAAAGCTCCAGCGCAGCGGAGGAAAAAACCCTCAAAGCGTTTAACCGCATGTTTGAACGTGATAAAAAGACGCTGTTGGAGCTGGGCATTCCGCTGACCACGTATGGAATATCCGGCAGCGGCGATGAAGACCAAGCGCTGTATCGCATTGACCCCGCTGATTACCGCGTGCCCGAGATCCGCCTGGACGAGTCCGCCATGGCTCTTGTGGCAGTGGCAGCCAACCTGTGGGCCGAAGCAACCTTGGGCGAGGCCGCGCACTCGGCGCTGCGTAAAATAGCTGCCCGTTCCGGAACGGGCTGGTATGAGGACGACACCACTGCCCGGTCCCGCATTCGCACCATCGAACCGGCCTTTGAGCCCTTATGGACCGCACTGCGCAACCATCACCTGGCCACGTTCAGGTACCGCAGTGCCGGTGCCGCAGCCAGCGTCGAGCGTACCGTGGAGCCGTGGGGCTTGGGCAATAAGTACGGCCAGTGGTATTTAGTGGGCCGCGACGTGGACAAGGATGCCGAACGCAGCTTCCGGCTGTCCCGGATCACCTCCGATGTCACGGTCAACAGCAAACGCGGTTTTTCCCGCCCCGAGGGCTTTAGTATTTCCACTGTGCTTGGCCGGCTCGGCACCGGGGAGCAGTTAATGGCAGACATTGCCGTCCCTGCGCAGTCGGCCAACGAGTTGCGATTACGCCAAGGTACCCAGGAGCTGCCCGCCGCACAGTGGTCCGCTGCGTCCTGGTTCCCTGAACTGCAACCCCCACGGGGCTGGGATGTTTTACGCGTTCCCTTCCGCGAGCCGGAACTCATGGCCGACGACGCCGCCTCCCTCGGCGCGCAGGCATGCGTTTTGGGCCCCGGCACCCTGCGTACTGCCGTGGCACAGCGGCTCCATGCGGCAGCCGATGCCGCCGCGTCCATTACGGTTAAGGGTGCGCCCACCGGGACCGCACTTACAGAGTCTTGGGACAAGCCGCTGGCCTCCGTTCCGCCCCGCAAGAAGGATTCAAGGGACCGTTTGATTCGCCTGTTGTCCATGGTGCCGTATTTGGTAGCCAACCCCGGTGTGAAGGAAGCGCAGGTTTTGGCCGAATTTGGCATTACGGCCACCGAGTGGGCCAGGGACCGCGACACCTTGAATTTGACGGGCCTGCCGGGCTACTATCACGGGGACCTCATGGACGTCATCACTGAATCGGGCCTCGTCTTTATCCGCGACGCGGAGACACTCTCAAGTCCTCTGCGACTCACCCGCGAAGAAGCCTGCACTGTCCTGGTGGGTCTGCAGGCCCTCTCCGCGGTTGCCGGACCACGCCGTAAAACCTCCCTGGCCCACGCCGCAAAGCAGTTGACCGCGGTGGCCGGTAATGCTGCCTGGCTCAGTGACGCCGTCGGCATTCACCTGGTCTCAGAACGGGAAATTGACACGATCACGGCCCTGCAGGAAGCCATTAACCGCCAACGCGCCTGCACCATCACTTACTTGGTGGCATCCCGGGATGAAGTGGGGGAGCGGCGCGTGGAACCACGCCGCCTGTTTTCCGTTGACTCGGCGTGGTTCCTGCGTGCCTGGTGTTGCAGGGCCAGGGAGTTGCGCAGCTTCAGGGTTGATAGGATTCAATCCCTGCACGACGCCGGCCCGCAGGAATCACGGCCACGTGAGGCCATGGACTGGGAACCCCATGCGGGCATCTATGCTCCGGGCAGAAACGACACAGTGGTCCGGCTCGTTGCCGACCTCCCTACGGCGCAACGCCTGGCCCCGGCCTACGATGCCCAAATCTTTGCCTTGAGCCCGAAGGAAAGCGATGCTCATGGCCTGCCCGGGCATTGGGTGGGACTGCAATTATTGGTTGGCGATACCGCCACACTGCCCCCGCTGCTGGCCAAGCTGGGCGGGCACGCCTGCGTCCTGGCGCCAGCGGGTGTGCGAAGTGCTGCCGCGGCGTGGCTGGCAAAAGCTGCACAAAGCTATGGTCCGGCACACGCTGTGGGCGAAACGGCGGCTTCAATACCCCGCAAGGGCCGATAGACTCGTGCTATGCCTTGGTGGTCGTGGGTCCTCATCTGGATAGCGCTAGTTGCCCTATCCCTTGTGTTTGTCGCGTTTCTTGCCTGGAAGGTCTGGCGTGGTGCTACGGCGCTGATGCGTACGGCAGCTGATTTTACCGAAGAGCGCGGGCTTTACTGGGAGCAGAGTTTGGCGAAAGCCACGGCAGCGCACGAGCCGGCAATTGCTGCCCAGTCCCCTGGCAGCGCGGTTTTTGCAACGCCTGAAAAAATGAAGGATGATTACCTAGCTGCCAAGGAGCGGCGGCGTTTTAGCCGCCTCCAAAAACGCGTCGCCCGCAGGAACGAACGCGGTCAGCTCCAATCCTTGCGCGACATCACAGCTTTACAAAACGTAGGATGAACCAGAAGGAAAGGCGTTACCGTGGGAAGACTTTTTGAGAGCCCCTGGGCTATCACCATCATCATCATCGTTGTCCTTTTGCTTTTCGCGGCCCCCAAGCTTCCTGGCATGGCGCGCAGTCTGGGGCAGTCCATGCGCATCCTTAAATCCGAGGTCAAGGAAATGAAGAGCGATGGCAAGGACGACGCCGCCTCTCCCCAGCCCACGCCGTCGGCCCCGCCTGCACCTCCTGCCCACCCGGCGGCTGCACCTCCTGCCCACCCGGCGGCTGCCCACCCCGCGCCCACAACCCAGGCAACGCCTGAGGCTCCCTATGAGGGGCGGATTGTCAACAACCCAACACAGGGCGACGGTACCGGCGCCCAGCTATAGACACGGGAGCAGCTACGGTGGGCACGCTGAAAGGCCGCAAGGCCAATCCTGAAGGGCGCATGCCGCTCAAGGCGCACTTGATTGAGGCGCGCAACCGCCTCTTCAAGAGCGCCTTGGCCATGCTTCCCGGTGTGGTCCTCGGCTGGATTTTGTACGACCCGCTCATGTACGCGATCACCCAGCCGCTGCGTGATATCAGTGCATCGCGAAACATTGTCGCCTCCCTGAACTTTGAGGGAGTGACGACCTCCTTTGATTTGAAAATTCAAATTTCACTGGTTCTTGGTTTGATCATTGCCTCACCGGTGTGGATCTATCAACTCTGGGCCTTCATCACCCCCGGCTTGACGAAGAAGGAACGCCGCTACACGCTGTCCTACATGTTCGCGTCGGTACCGCTGTTCCTGGCAGGTATTTTTGCCGGCTGGATCATCTGGCCCAACATTGTGAAGGCTTTGACCTCTTTCACTCCGGCGGACACCGAGAGCGCCAACCTGATGAAGGCCATTGACTATCTGCAGTTTGCCCTGCAGTTGATGTTGTTCATGGGTGTGGCGTTCCTGGTTCCAGTGCTGCTCTTTGCGTTAAACGCTGTGGGGATGGTGCGGGGGCGCACTTACTTAAAAGCGTGGCGCTTTGTCATTCTGGGCGTCACAATTGTCTCGGCCATGGCCGCCCCCGGGTCGGATGTCATGAGCATGTTCTTCCTGGCGACTCCCTTGCTGGTGCTGTACTTTGGCGCCATTGGGTTGTGTCTTATCAATGACAAACGACGCGACCGCCGGGATGCCAAACGCCTCAAGCGTGCTGAAATGACTGCCGATGAAGCCACCCCTTCCAGCGAGTTGGAAATCCTGTAGGAGCCACGCGCCTGCAGGACTTTCCTGCATCTGCCCTGGCGTAGGCTTGGGACATGGCGAACCCTGAGATGCTCAGCCCTTCCGAACGCTACTTGGCAGCCAAAGAGCGGGGCCGCGACCATGGAAGTGACTTTGGGGACTTCAAGGCCGGCCTGGACTTTGAGCTTGATGACTTCCAAATTACCGCCTGCCGTGCCGTCCAGGCTGGCCGCGGGGTATTGCTGGCCGCCCCCACCGGGGCGGGTAAAACCATCGTGGGGGAATTTGCCGTTTATCTGGCGCTGCAGCAGGGCAACAAGGCCTTTTATACGACGCCCATCAAGGCGTTGAGCAACCAAAAATTTCAAGAACTGGCAGCTAAATACGGCAGCGAAAACGTGGGTTTGCTGACGGGTGACACCAGCATCAATTCCGAGGCCCCCGTGGTGGTCATGACCACGGAAGTGTTGCGGAACATGCTTTACGCCGACTCCGCCACCCTTGCTGGCCTGGCCTACGTCATCATGGATGAAGTGCACTACTTGGCGGACCGTTTCCGCGGCGCCGTGTGGGAAGAAGTCATCATTCATCTACCCACGGAAGTGTCTGTCATTTCACTCAGCGCCACCGTCTCCAACGCCGAGGAATTTGGGGCTTGGCTTGGCACTGTCAGGGGTGACACTGCCGTCGTGGTTACCGAGCACCGGCCCGTGCCCCTGTGGCAGCACATGCTGGTCCGCAAGGATCTGGTGGATTTATTTGCCGGCAATGTCCCCTTCCAGACCGCTACCTCCGGAGAGGCTTGGGAAGCCGGAGGGGCCGGGGAACGCGCCCGGGCGGGCAAAACCCCGAAGATCAATCCAGAGCTGCTTAAGCTGGCTCGTTCGGAATCCATCAGCATTGGCCGGGGGACCAGCTATGGACGCCGCGGTGGCGGTGGATCGCGGGGCCGTAGCTACCAGGACCGGGACACGGATTCAAACCGCAAAGACCATCGGGTGCGCAGCGCGCCCCAGGGCTGGGTGCGTGCAGCTTCCCGGCCGCAGGTCATTCGGGCCCTGGAACAGCAGGATCTGCTGCCCGCCATCACCTTCATTTTTTCCCGTGCCGCCTGTGATGCAGCAGTCGAGCAGTGTGCCGGTGCTGATCTGTGGCTGACGACGCCGGCGGAGCGGGAGGAAATAGCTCGCCGGGTGGATACCAGCTGCTTTGACTTGCCCGATTCCGACCGTGAAGTGCTGAACTTCTGGGGCTGGCGTGATGGTTTGCTGCGTGGACTGGCCGCCCACCATGCCGGCATGCTGCCGCGTTTCAAGGAAATTGTGGAGGACCTTTTTGCCGACGGTCTGGTCCGGGCCGTCTTTGCCACAGAGACACTGGCCCTGGGCATCAACATGCCTGCGCGCACCGTCGTGCTGGAAAAATTGGAAAAATACAATGGCGAGGCCCATGTGGGCATCACGGCGGGGGAGTACACCCAGCTCACCGGCCGCGCCGGGCGCCGTGGCATTGATGTGGAAGGCCATGCAGTGGTGCTGTGGCAACCGGGAACGGACCCGGCTGCGGTAGGCGGTTTGGCGTCCAAACGAACTTACCCGTTGAATTCCAGTTTCCGGCCAACCTACAACATGAGCATGAACCTGGTGGCCCAATTTGGCCGTTCCCGCACCAGGGAAATTCTGGAATCCTCCTTTGCGCAATTCCAGGCCGACCGCTCGGTGGTGGATTTAGCGCGGCAGGTACGCTCCCGCGAGGAATCCCTGGCCGGCTATGAACAGGCCATGAGCTGCCATTTGGGGGATTTCCGAGAGTACGCCAAGCTGCGCCGGGAACTGTCGGACCATGAATCGGGAGCGTCCCGCAGCAAGGCCAAGCAACGCCGTGATGCCGTAGCTGACTCCCTCGGCAGTTTGCGTGCCGGGGACGTGATCATGGTTACCGGCGGGGCAGACCCGGGGTACGCCGTCGTGCTTGAGGCAGACAGCAGCGCACGTAATCCACGCCCTGGAATTTTGGGTGTGGACAAGGAATACCGCCGCCTGAATGGACACGATGTGCCCATGCCTGTGGAAGCGGTGGCCCAGGTGCGGATTCCAAAGGGCTTCAATGTCAAGGTCCCCAAGGACAAACGTCATTTGCTGGCTGCTGTGGAGGCCAGGCTGGCTGATGATCGGGGGCAGCGTCCGCACCGTTCGGCGGCCTTTGCGCTGCCGGGAACCGTGGCGCAGGAAGACCAGGCAGTCGCCGCCTTGAGGCGCACGTTGCGGGCTCATCCCTGCCATGGCTGCAGCGAACGCGAAGATCACGCGCGCTGGTCGGAGCGGTGGTGGAAGCTGCGCAGGGAAACTGACGGCTTGGTCAGGGCCATTCAAGCACGCACGAACACCATAGCGCGGACCTTTGACAGGGTCATTGATCTGCTGTCCAGCTACGGGTTTGTGGTCGCTGATGCGCAGGGCAATTTACGGCCCAGCGAGGATGGGCAACGCCTGCGCCGCGTTTATGGTGAAAAGGATCTCCTCACGGCGCTTACCCTGCGTCACGGCTCCTTCAATGATTTGGACGCCGCGGAACTGGCCGCTTTCACCACGGCCCTGGTGTATCAATCCAAGCGCGACGCGGAGGGCATGCGCCCGCGGATGCCCAGTGTCAGCCTGGAGCAGGCTGTGGAGGACGTGGTGGTGCTGTGGTCAGCGTTGCAGGATGCGGAAGAGACCCACAATCTGCCTTTGACGGGGGAGCCCGAGTTGGGGCTGGTGTGGCCCATGTACAAGTGGGCGCGGGGACGCAGCCTGCAGGATGCCCTCAACAATACTGAGCTGGCCGCTGGTGACTTTGTGCGCTGGACCAAGCAGGTCATTGATTTGTTGGGGCAGCTGTCACAGGTTCCCGCACTGCCCCCTGGCTTTGCCGCGACCTGCAGGCAGTCGATGGATCTGCTGCGCCGCGGCGTGGTGGCCTACGGCGTCGTCGGCGACTGATGCCTGGGCGCCCGGGGAGCCGTAACCAATGCGCCCGGGGAGCCGTAACCAATGCGCCCGGGGAGCCGTAGCCGTGTGGATCTTTTTATAAAAATTACCTGTTGTGTTTGTTGAAAGGACAGCTTTTCATGTCATTGACCATGTACCGCAACGGCTCGGTGTACAGCGCCGCTGACCCCTTTGCCACGGCCATGCTGGTGGATGGGGATGTGGTGGCATGGGTGGGATCCGAACATGCCGCGCAATCCCTGCTCGATTCCCGGATGGTCGAGGTCAACCTGGGTGGGGCTCTGGTGGCGCCAGGCTTTGTCGATTCACATGTGCATCTCACTGAGACCGGGCTGGCATTGATATCCTTGGATCTTTCCGGTGCCCACTGCGCTCAGGCGGTCCTTGATGAAGTGGCGGCGGTCGCTGCGAAAAGCGGGCCTGGCAGCGTGCTTTTGGGCCACAGCTGGGACAACTCCGGTTGGCTGGACCCCATCCTGCCCACGGCACAGGAACTCGACCGCGCCACAGGCGGACGGGAGGTGTATTTGGCTCGGGTGGATGTCCATTCGGGACTGGTTTCCAGTGCGCTGGCTCAGCGGCTGGACCTGGCACAGCTGTCCGGATGGGAGGGCAGCGGCCTTGTCACCGGTGCGGCGCATAAAGCAGTCAGGGACGGGTCCCGCGTGCTGGACCCGGCGCAGTTGAGGGCAGTTCAACAACGCGCTTTACGTCACGCAGCAGCACAAGGGTATGTGGGGCTGGCTGAAATGAGCGCACCCCACGTGGGGTCCATCGCAGACCTGGCGTCGCTTGTGGCTTTGAGTGCCGGTGATGCACAGGAGTCACTGCCGCAGGTGTTGCCCTACTGGGGTCAACTGGTCTCGGACGTCTCGGAGGCACAGGCCGTCGTCGCCGAACTGACAGCAGCCGGCATCGATGTGCGGGGTTTGGCTGGCGACATCAATATTGATGGTTCCCTGGGTTCCCGCTCCGCCTTGCTGCGCACCCCCTATGCTGACGCTCCGACGTCCCTGGGCACTGCCCACCTGACGGTCGCTCAAGCAGCTGCGCATCTGGCAGCCACATCAGCCCTTGGACTCTCCGGGGGTTTCCATGTCATAGGTGACGGTGCCATGGACATTGCCGTGAACGCGCTGGAGCTGGCCGCCGAAGAGGTGGGTATAGCGGCGGTCCGCGCTGCAGCTCACCGCTTTGAGCACGCGGAGATGGTCGATGACGCTGCCATGGATATTCTGGCCAAGTACTCCGTTGGTGTTTCAGTGCAGGCAGCCTTTGACGCGCACTGGGGAGGTCCGGAGGGCATGTATGCCCGGCGTCTGGGTAAGGCCCGGGCGGCAACCCTCAATCCGCTGGCCCGGTTCTATGGGAAGGGCGTGCCAGTGTTCCTGGGCTCCGACGCGCCGGTGACACCGCTTAACCCCTGGGCCAGTATCCGCGCGGCCCTCAATCACAGTGAACCCAGTGCGCGGATCTCCGCCCGTGCGGCGTTTATAGCCCACACGCGGGCTGGCTGGCGGGCCGCGAAGGAAGGTGACTTCCTGCAGGGGCAGCTGGTAGCCGGTGCTCCCGCCAGCTTTGCCGTTTGGGAGGTGGAGGAGCTCATGGTGCAGGTTGCAGATGAGCGGGTGCAGTCGTGGTCAACTGACCCCAGGGCCCGCACCCCACTGCTGCCTGCATTGGACACGGGGACAGACCCACGCTGCCTGCAAACAGTGCATCGGGGACGGCAGTTGTATGTCAGCGAAAATTTTTCGTGAGGTGCAACACCGTCAACCCCTTGTGAACCGGACACAACCTTGCTCATCCGGAATTAATTTACGCCCCATAAAGGGCTGCTGACCTGCGACGATACGTATCGTGGCAGGTCAGCACCGTGTTGACACTGCCAGCGGGTGGCAACTAGCTTTAGGTGAGCGGAGAACCTCATTGCGAGGGTTCCGGTCGGTGCGGGAAACCGTAACACCGATACGTTGGGGATAGGTTCACGCGCCACTAGAAAACAATGTAAACATTCGCCACCGTGGGTGTCTGCTTGGTCCGAAGGCGCGTGAACTTATCTGTTTAATCTCCGCTCCCGTATACTCGATGATTGGTGCCGCTTGCTGGCTGCCAGCATTTTTCGACCTGCGAACCATCGAGCCACGGAAAGGCACCAATTGTTGCGTGTCCTGACGATCATCCCCACCTACAACGAAATTGAATCCCTGCCAAAGACGCTGGCCAAATTGCGGGCAGCAGTGCCGTACTCCGACGTTTTAGTGGTTGATGACAATAGCCCCGACGGCACGGGCCAATGGGCTGATGAGTTTGCGTCCGGCGACCAACAGGTGCATGTCCTGCACCGCGCAGGCAAGGAAGGCCTCGGAGCCGCTTACCTGGCCGGATTCACGTGGGGGCTCGACGCCGGATACGACGTCTTGGTGGAAATGGACGCCGACGGCTCCCATAAGCCCGAGCAGCTTCCCCTGTTGCTCGACGCCATTGACGACGGCGCCGACCTGGTGCTGGGTTCACGCTGGGTTCCGGGCGGGGAAGTGGTCAATTGGCCGTTGCACCGCAAATTCATCTCCACCTGTGGCAGCCTGTACTCCCGCACTTTGCTCGGGATCTCCGTCCGCGACGTCACTGGCGGCTACCGGGCCTTCCGCCGGACCACCCTTGAAGCCCTGGACTTTGCCGACGTGGAATCAGTGGGCTACGGCTTCCAGGTGGATATGCTCTGGCGTGTAGTACAAAAGGGCATGAAGGTCGTAGAGGTGCCCATCACGTTCGTGGAACGTGAATTTGGGGCCTCAAAAATGAGTGGCAACATTGTTCAAGAAGCCATGCTCAATGTCACCAAGTGGGGTTTGGCCGCCCGTTGGAAGACTCTTACGGCTAAGTTCTAGATAGGCCAAGACCTGCCAGTCCAAAAGCTGCCAGTCCAAAACCTGAGAGGGCAGGGATCTTGCAGCGTGCACAAAAAAAGTGGACGTCCCGAACGGGACGTCCACCTTTTTATGTGACCCTCTGTGGTGCAGTTAGACCAGTTACACCTTTTCGCCGCGCTTTTCCCGCAAAATGGTCAAACGGTCCGCCAGAATTGTTTCCAGCTCGGGCAGTGTGCGACGCTCCAGCAGCATGTCCCAGTGGGTGCGGACGGGCTTGTCGTTGGAAGTATCCGGAGCCTCGCCGTTGACGAGGAGGGCCTCCTTACCTGTCTTGGACATCCATGAGGCGGGAATCTCGGCCTCGGAAGAGAACATGACGAACACCTGCTCACCATCGGCGCAGCGGTACTCCACGCGCTGGCGGGGAGCCGGCTCCACACCGGATTCCGTCTCCATGCTCTGTGCGCCCAGGCGCATGCCACGCAGGCTGCGATCGCTCATGACTTCTCCTCACATTGCTTAATCTATACATGGTTCCAACGCCCCCTTTCCCGCAATTGTTCCTGCGCAGCGGGGGCGAAAAATAAGGCCGGGCAAAATGCCGCGCGGCCAAACACCCATTATAGTGCTTGGCCGCGCCATGCATGACTCACCGCAATATTTTATGACGTACGTTACCCTTGCGTGGATTTGGTGAGGTCGACGGCGTCGTCCGCATCAGGGGTGCTGGAGCCTAAAACATTGCCAATGCCCTTGAGCGCCTCGCCCACTTCGCTGGGAATGATCCACAGCTTATTTGACGTGCCGTCGGCAATCTTCGGGAGTGTCTGGAGGTATTGGTAGGCGAGTAGCTTCTGTGTGGGATTGCCCTTGTGGATGGCGCTAAAGACCTTTTGAATGGCCTGCGATTCACCATCCGCACGCAAAATGGCGGCCTTGGCATCACCCTCGGCCTTCAAGATGGAGGACTGGCGCTCACCCTCCGCCGTCAAAATGGCTGACTGCTTGGTGCCCTCTGCAGTAAGAATGGCCGCGCGACGGTCACGCTCGGCACGCATTTGCTTTTCCATGGAGTCCTGGATGGACAGTGGCGGATCAATGGCCTTTAGCTCGACACGGCTGACGCGGATACCCCAGCGGCCGGTAGCCTCATCAAGAACGCCTCGAAGCTGACCATTGATTTGATCGCGCGACGTCAAGGCCTCTTCCAGGTTCAAGCCACCCACGACGTTACGCAGGGTAGTGGTGGTCAGCTGCTCCACGGCTTGAATGTAGTTGGCAATTTCGTACGTCGCTGCACGGGGGTCGGTGACTTGGAAGTACACCACCGTGTCAATGGAGACCACCAGGTTGTCCTCGGTAATCACCGGTTGCGGCGGGAAGGAGACCACTTGCTCACGCAAATCAAGCAACGGCAGCAGGCGGTCCACGAACGGGATCAGCACCGTCAGACCCGGATTGAGCGTGCGCTGGTACTTGCCCAGCCGTTCCACGACCCCTGCACGGGCCTGCGGGACAATCCGCACTGACCGCACCAGGACAATAACAACAAAAACCACCAGGACTGCGACAACAAACAACCACACTATGGTGCTGGCTCCGTCTCCCATGAAATCCCCTCTTTTCTCTGTAACGTTGTGCATTGCTGCAGTGGCACATTGCTGCAGTGACATATGCTGCACAAAGTCATCATGTGTCACTGCAGCAATGTTTGGTGTCACTGCAGCAATGTTTAGGCAGTGGTTGTGGCAGTGCCGCCGGGGCTGGCTGTGGCGGGCAAGGCAATGATGGCTGTGGCGCCGTCAATGGCAGCAACTTCCACGCCCGCCCCCACGGGAATATCTGCCCCGCCAGCGACCCTGGCCGTCCAAATATCCCCGCCAATTTTCACTAGACCGCCGCCGGTGCCGACCGTCTCCAGCACTACTGCCTTGTGGCCAATGAGCCGTTCCACATTTGATAGTTGATCTGCCGGTCCGCGGTGTAAATGCGCCAGTGCCAAGGGCCTGATTAAGACGGTGGTGGCGAGCGCCACCACGCAGAAAACCACTATTTGCAACCATAGCGGGGCACCAAATAAGAACGCCACAAGCGCCGCCAGTGCGCCCACCGACATTAAAATGAAGTACAAGCTCAGTGTCAGCATCTCGGTGACGGCCAACAGCAAGAAAACCGTCAGCCAAATGATCCAGCCAAAGTCATTAATCCATTCAAGCATTGAGTCCCCCTTAGAGACTTGTTCTGCGTACCTTGAGACTACTACGTGGCACAGCTAATATCGCCCTAAATGACAGGCTTTCATGGCACGGTTGCCCCGTCTTCTACACTTGTGCCATGCGCCGCTTCCTTTCCGCCCGCCACTGGGTTGTCCGTCTGCTGCGGCTTCTTGTGGGCCTGGCGTTATATGGTTTTGCCATTGCCCTGATGATTCGTGGAAATATTGGGGCGTCCCCCTGGGACGTCTTTGGGCAGGGCCTGTCGCGGACCACTGGTATTTCCTTTGGCGTGTGCACCATCATCATTAGCGGCGTGGTCCTGCTGCTGTGGCTGCCGCTCAGGCAGCGCCCTGGCTTTGGCACCTTGGCCAACGCCATCTTGGTGGGCCTCTTTGCCGACGTCGGGCTGGTGCTCATTCCGGAGGCCCACCACCTGGTGGTGCAGGCGGCAACCTTTAGCAGCGGCCTGTTATTGCTGGCCTTTGCCACGGCCCTGTACATTGGCGCTGGATTGGGCCCGGGCCCGCGGGACGGGCTGATGACAGGCTTGGTTTTAGTCAGCGGCAAACCTGTGTGGCTCGTTCGTACGGGGATTGAGCTGACGGTTGTCGTGGTGGGGTTTTTACTCGGTGGCGTAGTGGGCATTGGCACGGCAGTGTTCGCCCTCGCCGTGGGACCCCTCACCCACGTTCTGCTGCGCTGGTTGCGGGTTGATTTACATGCCAGGAAACCGGCGCAGCGTGAGTGACCCCTAACTCTTTGGCAGCGGACGGAACATGGAAATACGGAACGCCGCGGTCGCACGTGTCAAGACCGGCAAATGCGCCACCCGCTGCGCCACGTCCGGTCCTTTCAAGTGGTGGCCGGCCGGGCCCATGAGTGCCACGTGTTCGACGTCGGCAGGGCTGAGTTCCAGCGCCACCTCAAGCTCAGTGACACTGGCCGGGACAAAATGCTCCGCCAAGGACGCCTGCAGCGCCTCCTCCTTGCCCGCCTGGATCCCCAACATGCCGGCGTCCCGGGCAATGTCGGCCAAGTGAGTGGGCAGGGGAGTCACCACCACCAACGTGCCCGATGGTTTGAGCACGCGGGCAAACTCGGCGGCGTTCCGCGGGGCGAAAATCACGAGCACCACATCGGCGACGGCGTCCTGCAGCGGAAGCGGCTGCCACAGGTCCCAGACCACATTCATGGCCTGCGGGTTCCGGCGGGCTGCCCGGCGCAGGGCGAACTTGGAAATGTCCAAACCAACTGCCGCCACGGGGGTGGGAAGGGTGGCGAGAATTTGTTGCAAATACCACCCCGTTCCGGTGCCGGCATCGACCACAAGCGCAGGATCCTTCCCTTCCTCGGCGCCCAGAAACTGCCCTATCCGGGTGCTGAGGGCCTCGGCCAGGGGTTGATAATGGCCGGCTTCCAGGAAGGAATCACGCGCTGCCACCATGGCCGCGGTGTCTGGAACAAACTTGGTGCCAGAACCCGTCAATAAGTTCACATACCCCTGTCTGGCAATATCAAAGCTGTGTCCAGCCCTGCAGCTAATGGAGGGGGCGGGCAAAGCTGCAGGGAGAAAGCGGGAACCGCAATGCGGGCATAACAAAGCAGTGAACGCGCGGTTTTCCATGCCCTAATTCTAGGTGCGGAAAAGCGGGCCTTTGCTAGTTGGGTCCATGGGCCTTAAAAGCCCAGCTCAACCCGGGTAGTGGCCACGTCGAGTCCGGCCCAGTGGCGGGCGTATTCAGCCGTGGAACACAGCGAACGCGTGTGAGCCTTGTCAATGTACAGGGTTCCATGCAGGTGGTCTGTCTCATGCTGGACAATCCTTGCCTGCCATCCGGTGAACTGGCGGGTACGCGCAGTGCCGTGTCCGTCGTCGTACGCCAAGTCAACTGTTGCGGCACGGTCCACTACCGCCTGCCAGCCGGACATGGACAGGCAGCCCTCAAAATGCGAGGCCGTCGCTGTCCCCACCGGCTTGTAGTGGGGGTTGAGGATGGTGAAAAGCTCCAAGGGTTCGCGGGACCGGGCAGCGGCACTTTCCGGCGGGACCTCATACTGGTCCTCGAGGACTGCCAGCTGCAGCGGAATGCCGATTTGAGGTGCAGCCAGGCCCACACCGGGGGCCGCGCGCATGGTGGCCACCATGATGTCCGTGAGCCGCTGCAATTCGGACCCCGTAAGCTGGCCCGTAAACTCCAGGGCCGGGGCGCGAAGCACTGGATGGCCGGCTTGCACAATGGCAGGCAGCTCCGGCGCCGCAAGAACTGCCTGCACACTGCGTCGGAGGTAGGCATTATCCAAAGAAACCAGCTCAGACATGAGTGCCCGCACCTTTCGTGCCGGGGGAGGACGGGCTCCTTGCGACGTCGCCGGGGACGTGCCAACAGTGCACCGGTGTCATGAGCTTTTTCCTTCCAAGGCGGGTCATTCCTTAGCTGCCATTGTGTCAAGCATCCCTTATGGTCAGGCCACTAAAGTCCCCAAATGGTGCAGCAGGGCTTGTGCCAGTGCAAAGAGTACAGGAAATGAAACAGTGTTACGGCGCAGCTGTTGGAGGCAGGCACCGTGCACGCGGTGGTAGAGCAAAAAATGTGCATAATAAATAAATGACTGAACCCATCACCACCGAACGTCTGACCCTGCGCCCGTGGCAGGATTCCGACGTTGATTTTGTTTACGACCTATACTCCCGATGGGTGGTGCAGCGCTTCATTGGTGCCGAGCCGGTGGTAATGTCCAGCCGCGCCGAAGCAGAGGAGCGCGTTCGTAAATTCCAAGCGCTGGTCCACCCGGTCCATGGTGTGTGGGCAGTGACCCGCACAGCAGACGGCGTGCCCTTGGGAACTCTGCTGCTAAAGCCCATTCCCGCCTCGGGGGAGCTGCCGCTGCAGCCTTCCAAAGACATTGAAATTGGCTGGCACTTTCATCCCGAGCACTGGGGCAAGGGTTTCGCCTCGGAGGCGGCCAGTGCTGTGCTGGCGCATGCCTTTGCCGCCAATCTGGAGGAAGTGGTGGCCGTGACGAATCCTGCCAACCAGGCCTCGCAGAGCGTTTGCCGCCGTATTGGGATGGGGCATCGCGGGTCCAGTAAAAAGTACTACAACGCCCAGTGCGAGTTGTTCGTTGTGAAAAATCCGGCTCGGCACCCGGATCCGGCTCTAGACTCTTAGGTAATTCCCCAGCCAAGGTTCCGACGATGAATCGAGAGTCATGACCGACGAAGCCGACCACTCAAGCCGCTCGACGGCGTCGTACTTGGCTGACAGTCACGACGTGATCCGGGTGCGTGGAGCGCGGGTGAACAACCTCAGGGATGTGAACGTTGACATCCCCAAACGCCGCCTGACAGTTTTCACGGGCGTCTCCGGTTCTGGCAAGAGCTCACTGGTCTTTGGCACCATTGCCGCTGAATCACAACGCATGATCAATGAAACCTACAGCGCGTTTGTGCAGGGCTTCATGCCGACGCTGGCCCGTCCCGACGTGGATGTTTTGGAGGGGCTTACCACAGCCATTTTGGTGGACCAGGAGCGCATGGGCGCTAATCCCCGCTCCACCGTGGGCACCGTCACCGACGCCAATGCCATGTTGCGCATTGTCTTTAGCCGCATCGCACAGCCACACATTGGCTCGCCCCAGGCATACTCCTTTAACGTCGCCTCCATATCGGGCTCGGGCGCCGTGACCCTTGAGAAGGCGGGGGAGAAGGTCAGGGAGCGCCGCAGCTTCTCCATCACCGGCGGCATGTGCCCCCGCTGCGAGGGCATGGGTAAAATCAACGATTTTAATCTTGCTGCCTTGTTCGACGCCGGCAAATCACTGCTGGAGGGAGCGCTCACCGTCCCGGGTTACAGCATGGATGGCTGGTTTGGACGTATTTTCGCCGGTACCGGATTCTTTGACATGGACAAAAAGCTGGGTGAGTTCACAAAGGGCGAACTTCACAACCTGCTGTACAGGGAGCCCGTGAAAATTAAGGTCGAGGGCATTAATTTGACCTACGAAGGCGTCATCCCCAAGATGCAAAAATCCATGCTGGCCAAGGACATCGATACCATGGCGCCGCACGTTCGCGCCTTTGTGGAGCGCGCCGTCGTCTTCGCCACCTGCCCCGGGTGTGCCGGCACCCGACTCGCTGAACATGCCCGTCATTCCAGGATTGCCGGTGTCAGCATTGCCGACGCCTGTGCCCTGCAAATCAGTGACCTGGCCGCGTGGGTGCGCTCACTGCAGGAGCCCTCAGTGGCTCCTCTGCTCGACGCGCTGGGGGAGACACTGGATTCCTTTGTGGACATTGGCCTGGGCTATCTTTCCCTGGACAGGCCTTCGGGCACGTTGTCCGGTGGTGAATCGCAGCGGACTAAAATGATTCGCCACCTGGGGTCTTCGCTGACGGATATCACTTACGTCTTTGACGAGCCCACGATTGGCCTGCACCCGCACGACATTGCCCGCATGAACAGGCTTTTGCTGCGGCTGCGCGACAAGGGCAATACCGTCCTGGTGGTGGAGCATAAACCCGAGGTGATTGCCATTGCCGATCACGTCATTGATCTGGGCCCGCGCGCCGGCTCCCATGGCGGTCACGTGGTGTACCAGGGCAGTCTTGCCGGTTTGCGGAGCAGCGGTACCGTCACCGGGCGACATCTTGATGACTCAGTGGCGCTGAAGGCCGCATGCCGTCAAGCCAAGGGCGTTCTAGAGGTTCGTGGGGCTGTGGAAAACAATCTCAAAAACGTCGACGTAGATATTCCCTTGGGAGTGCTGACGGTGGTGACAGGCGTGGCTGGATCAGGTAAGAGTTCATTGATTTACGGATCAGTGTCGGGCCGGGAGGGCGTGGTGTCAGTTGACCAGGGAGCCATCCGGGGATCGCGGCGGAGTAACCCTGCCACGTACACGGGCATGCTGGAGCCCATCCGCAAGGCCTTTGCTAAAGCTCACGGGGTAAAGCCTGCCCTCTTTAGCGCCAATTCCGAAGGTGCCTGCCCTACCTGCAACGGCGCGGGCGTGATCTATACGGATTTGGGCATGCTGGCTGGCGTCTCCACTGTTTGTGAGGAGTGCGAGGGCCAGCGCTTCCAAGCAGCCGTTTTAAAGTACCGCCTGGGTGGGAAGAACATCAGCGACGTCTTGGCCATGTCTGTGGACGCGGCCGAAGAATTTTTCCGGGACGGAGACGGCAGAATACCGGCCGCGCACAAGATTGCCAGCCGACTGGCCGACGTCGGACTCGGATACTTGAAAATTGGCCAGCCACTGACCACCCTTTCCGGCGGAGAGCGCCAACGCATCAGGTTGGCCACGCACCTGGGGGAGAAGGGCGGCGTTTATGTCCTTGACGAGCCCACCACGGGACTGCACCTGGCCGACGTCGAA
This sequence comes from Actinomycetales bacterium, assembly GCA_038242155.1. Classification (GTDB taxonomy): domain Bacteria; phylum Actinomycetota; class Actinomycetes; order Actinomycetales; family Micrococcaceae; genus Specibacter. The sequence continues at coordinate 74,745 of JBBSSM010000005.1, forward strand.
CGTCTTTTGGGACTGTTGGACCGGCTGGTGGACTCGGGGAAATCCGTCATCGTCATTGAACATCACCAGGCCGTGATGGCGCATGCTGACTGGATCCTTGATATTGGCCCGGGTGCCGGGAACGACGGCGGCACGGTGGTTTTCCAAGGAACGCCGGCGCAGTTGGTGGCCACGCAGGCGACGTTGACCGGTGAGCACCTGGCAGCGTATGTGGGAGGCTAACTTTCTTAGGCGTTTTTACGGGTAAGGGGATCGGGCTGGAAAATGTTCGCTGTGTCACTGATTTTTTTAGATTCCAGCAGGGCGTTGGTCGAGGATCCTGCGGGGATTCTGCCGGGTCTATGCCGACCTTGACCGCCGTGGCCCATACAGCGCAAACCGGGGCCTTGGACCTATGTGGACAGGGCAGCTGCATGCAGAAAATGTTTGAAATGTAAAAACAACGAATTCAGACCAAAGTACGCTGCGCACGTTATGTCAAGTTGGATTAGTTATGCAGTTCAGGCATGTTTGCTTGAAGGGCCTGCAGTGCACCTACAGCTGTTAGGTGTATCGAGCAGGAAAGTTCAGTGAGCGGCCGAAACCAGAATTTTTGGTCCGTGGCTTGGGGTGGCGGGACCGGAACTCGGCAGACGCGGCCGGCACGCTCATTTAAGGCAATTTATGTACTAAATTGAGCAATTTGAGGGTTTATTCACGAATGATAAAAATTGTCTTTAACCCCTTCTGAGACCCCACCCATAAACGCCGATAATCTACATTATGTCAAGTAAAGTGAAAGTGACCCCTCTCAGGAGCGGGTTGCACCCCACTCCTGCCCCTGGGCCGGTGGGTTACGGTGTCGCCCCTCTGGTCATCACTCGGGCCGTCCGACACGACGTACATCCAGTCCGGAACCGCCCGCAGCACGGTTGTTGCCGGATGCTTCGCCGCTGCCCTTTCGTGATTTCGTTTCCGGCGGTGATGCACGCCCGATCCGAGTGTGGCGCCGTCAAGGCATACCGCGCCCGTCGCAAGATTTCGTTTGGGAAGTGACTAGACTGGATCATTTGGGCATTATATTCATGGCCTGCGGCTATCAAACACCAATGAAAGACGAGTAGACATGAACAACCTCCCCCAGGAGGACGTCTTCAGCCGCTTCACCACCGGCATATCGGCGGCCTGGGCCGTCCCGGTGTTTTTATTTGCGCGGTTTTCGCATCCGTCATTTGGGTTGTCAGCGGTCCCCTGCTGGGCTTTTCAGACACTTGGCAGCTGATTATTAACACATGCACCACAATCGTTACCTTTTTGATGGTGTTCATTATTCAAAACACCCAAAACCGGGACAATTTAGCCATCAATCTTAAACTTGAAGCGTTGATGTTGGAACTTAAAGTCACCAACTCCACCCTTTATGGAGCCGAAAATGAGGGGGAAAAGAACCTTCGGCGACATACGGAGGCCCTTCGTGTCAAAGCAGAAGAAGGCCGGGACAACGACCCCGAAAAGGATGTGGACAAGGAACTCATTTCCTAGGCGTTTTCGGACGCATAGCGAGTTACCGCTGCCCGTAGTGGCCTTGGCCGGTCTTTAGCCGGGCCAGTGAGGGTGGGAGCCACGCCCGACATCTGCGCTCCAGGTGTCCCAGCCGAACGGCACGCCGCAGCAGTGCGATGGCGACGGCTCTGAAGGCACGGGAGCCGGCGGTCAAGAAATAGGGATGACTTTTATGGGTGGGCCTTCGGTGGAGTGCTGCGACCAAACCATTTTGGTCCGCGTACGTCTCCCCTTTTCGCGCACGTCCAACAATGCGCGAAAAGCGGGGACGTACGCGGTGTTTAGGTGGACAACCACGAGGTAACGCTGGTCCGACCGGTTTTGGTTAGAGGAGCTGCTGTGGATGACACAGATACGTCTGCCAGAACGAAAACCGCCGGCAGGCGAGGCCCATCTGCCCTGTTTGGCCCGTGCGCCCTTCCCCAGCGGGTCCGCCGTTCCAAGCCGTAAAGTTGCGCCCATCCAAGACGAAGCTCACAGTGAGCACGGATCCGGGTTCGCCCATGGTGCCTTCCGGGTATCTGTTCACCTCACCTATATGGGAATAGGGGAACAATTTCACATAAAAATTGGCTGCCTCTTCAGCCTCGCGGTCAAACCACAAACATGTACCAATTCCGGACATTTCCACCACACCCTCATCGTTGATGGCCACCATGTGGGCCTGGGCAAAATGGTAGGGCGGCGGCATCGCACCGGACAAGGGTCAGAGGCGTTTTTTGAGTTTTGCCGTGGCCGGAGCAGTCCACGGATCCTCGGGCCAGGGATGCTTAGGGTAGCGGCCGCGCATTTCCGCACGCACTTGTCCGTAGGGTCCGCTCCAAAAGGATGCGAGATCACTGGTGATGGCCAGGGGGCGGCGTGCAGGCGAGAGCAGATGAAACACCACGCGCACTCGGCCCCGGACCAGCAGGGGCGAATCAGCCAAGCCAAAACACTCCTGGAGCTTTACGGCGGCAATGGGAGACCCGCCGTCGTGCACGTCCGGATACTCCAAGCGAATCTGCGAACCGCTGGGTACGGCCAGGGTTTCCGGCACCAACTCGCCTAGGCGTGCGGCTTCTGGCCAGGGTAGTAGACGGCGTAACGGCTCGGTGAGCGAAATGGCTGTCAGTTCCCGGCCTGTGGCCACGGCCTCAAGCTCGGGTCCCAGCCACTCCGGAAGGCGTGCCAGCAGCGCCGTGTCACTGACGTCGGGCCATGGGTCACCCAACTCGTGATGCAACAGGGCCATGCGACGGCGCAGGGAATCGGCTGGAGCAGACCACCGCAACATGCCGGCTCCCCCAGTGGCGAGCGCAGCGGCCACAGCCACACGTCCCTGCGAGGCTGTAGCCTTCACCGGCGTCGAGACCACCACAATGGCACCGACCCTGCGCTCGCGGCGGGCTGAAACCTTGCCGTTGGTGAACTGGGCCCGTACCCCGTCTTGAACCAGCTGGGACGCGGCGAGCTCGGCGGTTTCCTGACTCAGGGGTGCTGCAGCACGGATCACGGCGCCTGTTCCCGCAGCGTCCCGCCCATCGGCGCGGGCCACCTCCGCCACGGCCAACCATTCATGTCCACCCAATGAACTGCCCGCAGGGAGTCCGGCGCGCGTGCCCGAGGAGAGGAGGTACTGCTGTCCTGATGCACCTGGCACCAGCCGGGACACCCGGTCAGGGAACGCCAGCCCGACGACGAACCCCACCACGTCCCCCGCGTCCACCGCCTGAACAAAGTCCACCGCCTGGGCCGGTGGTGCGGAAGTGGCGGCCAGTTCACGCTGGGCAAGTGTGTCCAAACGCCGCACTTCCTGGGACCAACGACGCACGCTGGGGCCGGACGTGGTCCGCAAGGAGGTGAGCAATGCGCCCAGATCGGCGCCCGGTGCCCTGTCCTCACCGGAGACGGCAGCCACAATTTCCGCGGCCGTCCTTGATCCCACGGCAGCTGCCCCCTTGAGCAGGGCCCGCGCCAAGCGGGGATCGGCGGGGATCCCCACCAAGGTGTGGCCCAGTTTGGTGGCGCGTCCCTGCGCGTCAATGGCACCCAAGCCCGTCAGGACTTCGACGGCGGCGGCCATGGCCTGCGCCGGGGGTGGATCGGGGAGGCGAAGACCGGCTCCCTCCGGGGCTCCCCAACAAGCCAGGGTCAGTGCCGCCTGGCTGAGATCCGCAACAGCAATTTCCGGCATGGGGTGGGCAGGGGCCGCGGCGAAGGTCTTTGCGTCATAGCAGCGCACCACGGTACCCGGCCCCAAACGGGCCGCACGCCCCGCCCGTTGCTCGGCGGACGCCCTTGACGTGGACACTGTCACCAGACCTGTCATGCCACGCGCTGTGTCCCGGCGGGGCTCCCGTGACAGGCCCGAGTCAATGACCAACCGCACGCCCGGCACCGTGAGTGAGGATTCTGCCAAGGATGTGGAGACAATGATGCGCGGCGCTCCCCCCGGCTCTCTGGCCGACACGGCCCGGTCCTGCTCGCGTGCAGGTACTTGGCCGTGCAGCTCCAAAATGTCCACGGTGGGCAGGGCCGAACGCAGCCGGGTGGCAATATGGCCCACTTCCCACGTGCCGGGGGCAAACACCAGAGCATCAATGTCAGGGTCCTGGGCCACTGCCACGCGCTGTGCAGTGGCGGCGGTGTCTGCCACGTGGTCCAAAAAGGCACGTGTAATCCCCCGTTGATCAATGCGCGGCATGGGAGCAGGCGCCCACTGCACCGTCAGGGGAAACAACGCTGAAGGGCAGTCAATCACGGGGGCCGGGGACACGCCGTCGTCAGTTCCCAGGAGGCGGGCAAAACGGGCCGCATCGAGGGTTGCCGACATGGCGATGACCGTGAGATCGCCGCGAAGCTCCCTGACCTCACCCAGCAGACCGAACAATAAATCCGTATCCAGACCGCGTTCGTGAACTTCATCAAGGACGACGGCGCCCACCCCCGCAAGGTCGGGATCTCTCAGGAGCCGACGCAACAAAATTCCGGGGGTGAGGAACTCCACGATCGTCGCGGCACTCGTTTGACTCTCGCCTCGAACGGTGAAACCAACACGGTTCCCCAGCGCCGAGCCGGCAAGCTCCGCTAGGCGACGAGCGGCCGAGCGCACGGCAATCCTGCGCGGCTGCGTGACCAAAATGCGCCGCTGCGGCGTAGCCCCCAGGACATTGGCCACCAGGGGCGGAACCAGAGTGGTTTTACCGGTGCCTGGTGGGGCCTGAACGACCGCGGCCGCGGCTGCGGCAGTGTTAGCGGTCTCCAAGACCGCCGCCAGTTGGGGCAGGGACTGGGCAAAGACCAGTCCCTGCCCCAACTGGTACAGATTAAACGGATCGGCGGGAAGACACGCCACCGCGGCGTCAGGCAAGAAAATTAATCGATCGCCAGTTCGCCCATGCTGTCCCAAGAACTGCCGTCAACTTTGCGGGAGACAATCCGGGGAGTTGCCGTCAGTGCGGGGCGCATGGCCTCAATGCCGGCTTTGAAGTGGGCACTGTTGACGTGTGTGCCGGCGGCTTCGTCGTCGAGGAAGGCTTCGATGAGGACGAACTCATTGGCGTTCTCCACGCTGCGCGACCAATCAAACCAGAGGTTGCCAGGTTCTGCCCGGGTGGCTTCGGTGAAGGGAGTTACAAGTTCCATGAACTGCTCGGCGGACTCGGGCTTGACGGCAAATTTCACAACAATAAAGTACATGCCGCCAAGCCTACCGGCCGAGAGGCCCCGTGCGAGCGAAGCGAAAACGCGGGGGAAGGCAGGCGCTACCAACCGCGAGCGCGCCACGCAGACAGAGCCGGGCGTTCAACTCCCAGTGTTGTCGGGTCGCCGTGCCCGGGCAGAACCTGCGTGGCATCGCCGTAGACGTTGAAAAGGCGTTCCTGCACATCGTTGAGCAGACGTGTGAAGCGTTCCGGGTCGTTTCCCGTGTTGCCCACGCCTCCGGGGAACAGGGAGTCGCCACTGAAAATGAGGGTCTCGCCCTCCATGTCGCTGGGGAGCACGTACGCCATGGAGCCTGGCGTGTGTCCACGCAGGTGTACCGCGAGCAGTTCAATGCCGTCCACTTGTACCGTGTCACCATGCTCAAGTGGCCTGTCGGTTGCGACGGCGCACTCTTGCTCAATTGCTGCAACATCCGCAGTGCCGGCAGCAGTGCTCACCTTTGTGAGTTCCACCAATCCTGCCAGCGCCCGCACGTGGTCCCAGTGGCTGTGGGTGGTTGCAATGGTGGAAAGTGTCGTGGGGACGGTGGCATCCTTGGCCGCATCGGACAGCAGGTCCTTGATTGCCGGCAGGTCGTCGGCGGCATCAATGAGAATTTGCGCTCCCGTGGCTTTGGCCGTGATGAGGTACACGTTATTTGCCATGCCGGACACCACTGCACGGCGCACTGTGTGTTGCGGCAGGTCATGAAGGAGGGAAAAGTTGGAAGTCATGACCCTAAGCCTATGCTGCCGGCAGGCTGAGTTGGAGCGGCTGCTCAGTGGTTTCAACACCAAGGGCCCGACCCCGTCCATGGCTTATGGACGGGGCCAGGCCCTTGAGTGAAGCGTCTTCCAGCTCCACAGAACAGTTAGTGCGTGTGGTTCTCGGAGTTCAAAGCCGTATGCGCAGGTGACTGCGAGCTGGGGCTGGCGGGAGCGCTGGCTGCGTCCTTGGTGCCTGCCTTGCCAAAGGCAATCCCGTTTCCTGTGCCACCCACCATGCCCTGCAGCAGGGCAATGATGTCCAGGCCCGTGGAGTCCTTGATTAACTGCGTGGTTTGCTGGACGCCATTGGAGACGTTCTTGCTCAGCTGGCTGGCGCCGTCGTTGGAGATGACAGTCATGTCCTTGATGGCTGCCATGGGGGCCGCGACCTCGCGGGCCATGGCGGGCAGGACTTCCAGCACCTTGCTTAGGATGGCGGCCTCGTTGAACTTCTCATAGGCTTCGGCTTGGGCGGCAATGCCTGCCGCCTGCGCCACACCCTTGGCTTCCGTGGATTCGGCTTCCGCCTGACCCAGGGACTTGATGACGGCAGCGTCCGCCCGGCCGCGGGCCTCAATGACGGCTGCATTGGCGTTTCCGCGGGCCATATTGGCCGCGGCATCAGCCTCGGCGGCCACCCGGTCACCCTCGGCAGTGAGTTTACGCTTGGCAAGTTCAACGGTGGCTTCAATTTCGGCGGCAGCCGAGGCCCGGCGTCGTTCTTCCAGCTTGGCATCTGCCTGCTGAATGAGGCGGTACTTGTCGGCGTCCGCGGGCTTGCGGACTTCAGTGTCCAGTTCCTTTTCACGCAACTCAGCGCGGCGCAGGGCAACCTGCTGATCACGAATGATGACCTGCTCGTTTTGTTCCGCCGCTGCCAGCGGACCGGCAGCATCGGCGCGGGCCTGACGTGCGTCGGCCACTTCCTTCAGCTCGGCACGCTTGATGATGAGCTGCTGCTGGGCCAAAGCCACCTGCTCGTCCGCAATGGCTTTAGCCTGCTCGGCTTCCTGCAGGGACTGCGCCTCGGCAATCTTGGCGTGTTTTTCCGCCAACGCCGCCTCCGGGCGGCCTAAGTTGCGCAGGTAACCGGTTTCGTCGTCGACCGACTGGATCTGGAAAGTATCAATCTCCAGGCCCTGGTTGTGCATGGAGTGCTCAGCCTCTTCCTTCACACTCTTGGCGAAGGTGGCGCGGTCCTTAATGATCGACTCCACGGTGAGCGTACCCACAATGGAGCGCAAGGAGCCCGAAAGCGTCTCCTGCGTGTAATGGTCAATGGCATCCTGCTGGTTGAGGAAACGCTGGGCGGCCTTGCGGACGGAATCGGCGTCGCCACCGACCTTCACCTGAGCCACGCCCGTGAGATGGAGTTTGATGCCGTTTTGGGAAATTCCCTCAATTTTCAAGGAAACCTGACGAGATGCCAGCGAGAGCGGGTAAGCCCGCTGGGTGAAGGGGTTAATGAAGATCCGGCCAAAGACCACACGCTGGCTATTGGGGTCCGGCTGGGACTTGTTGTCCTTGGAAGAAATGATGAGGGCTTGATCCGGACTGGCAATATGCAGCGCCATGCGGGAAATGACGGCGCCCACAATAATGAGAACCACTACAACGCCGAGCCCAATGATCAGGGGAATGAGGGTCGTGACTGACAAGGTGAGACCTTTCGAAGTGACGGCTGGCCAAGAAAGAGTCGGGCCTGCCTCTTCCCCCTACCCTACGGAGTCACCGGCGAATATCCACATGGTGGAGTAATAGGACCGAGTTTAGGGTTCCATGCCCGCCTGAACCGGGACCAGACTCACAGCATTCCTGCGGTGAATTTTCTTGTCATTGCGGATAAAACCCTTCGCATCCAGGTTATTGCCCAGACGGTAGGCGGCCAGAGCCTGATCGTACAGTCCGTTCATGCGGCGCCCCGAAAACTGAGCGGTGCTGCCGTCATTGAAGGTGATGGCAATGGTGACAGATGCCGGGAAGTGCTGGCTCATGCGCACGAATCCGTCGGGATCCTGCTGAAGTTCAATCATGGTGCTCCTCTTATTAAGGGTTCACGGCAGTCCGGTTGGCACGCCAGGCGGTGTTGGAACCTACGGCTGCAAGCGCTGACGCACCATCTCCGACACTGCCTTGCCATCAAAACGACCCGCAATTTCAGCCGTCACGGGCTTCATGGCCACACCCATCTGACGCATGGACAGTTTGCCGTGCTCCGCCTCCAGGCCAGTGATGATCTTCTCCACAATCGCCGCGGCCTGTTCGCCCGTCAGCCCGGCCGGCAAATAGCCCTCAATGATTTGCGCCTCGGCAACCTCGGCCGCGGCACGGTCGCCCTCCCCCGCCTCACTGTAAATCACTGCCGTGTCATGACGCTTGGCAGCTTCCTTTTGCAGGAGCGCCATCACTTGCACGTCATTGAACTCCACGGGGGTCTTGCCACCTTTTTCGCGGGTCTCAATTTCACCCAGGACATTGCGCACGGTGGTCAGGGCAATTTTATTGCCGGCCTTCATGTGTTTGACGACGTCGTTCTTGAGTTGTTCTTTGAGCTTAGACATGGGCTTCCCTAAAGTTTTTTGGTGTTGCGGCAGGCCAGCTGCTAGCAACACCAAGTATTCCACTGCTCAGCCCCGGACCCGCAAACGGGGGACAAAACCTGTGCCCCGCCGGCAAACGTCATAGTTCGACGGGAACCGCCGCGCACCTGCCGTAAGAGCATAAAACATCAAGCGGGTCAGATGGCGGCAAAGGGACCAAGGTGAGCGACGTCGCACACATGCTCCCCCGCCACTGTCAGTGGCTGCCCCTAGGCTGGGGAAAGCAGGTTTTGTCCACGTATAGCGGGATCAGAACGAAGAACCCGAGAGCGCAAGGACGTACCCTCATGATGGGAGCTCATCACGCTGTCACAGGTGCCGCCGTCTGGCTGGGCCTGACAACCCAGGTCGACGTCGGACTGACCCGCCTTTCCCCCTTGATCCCGGCACTGCCGGACAAGCTGACCTTGGGGTTGGGAATGCTGGAGCTAACCCCCACGGCGGTGGTGGTTGGAGCCCTGGTCACAGCCGGGGCTGCGCTGGTACCGGATGCCGATCACCGCCATGCCACCATTGCCCACTCCCTGCCGCCGCTATCCAACATCATGTGCAGACAGGTTGGCAAACTCTCCGGCGGTCACCGGCACGGCACCCACTCAATTCTGGGGTTGGCCGTATTTGTTGCCATTGCCGCGCTCGCAGGCATGTGGACAGTGGAACTTCCCCGGCACGGCACCATCTTTCCAGGAGCCGGCATTTTGGCGGTGTTGCTGGCGTCATTCGCCGCCAAGGTCCTCAAAATAATTCCGGACACCATGCGAAAGTTTCCCTGGCTGGTAGGCATTGCCGTGGGTTTCTTTGTCACGTTTTTCGCCCCGCAGGAAGAGTACTGGTTCCCCTTGGCCATGGGATTGGGCGTCATGGCACACATTGTGGGCGACATGATGACCACCGGCGGCTGTAACCTGCTGTGGCCCCTGCGCATCCGCCCACCCCGCTGGTGGCGTAAATTGCCGTTGCTTAAAAACTATTGGCGACCCAGCGGCAATGTGGCAGTTCCGGTTCTAGGGAACGCTGGCTCGGTGCGTGAATGGATGTTCGCCGTGCCGGTGAGTGTCTATGTCCTCTGGGCCATGGCCGACGTCATTTTTTCCTGAGTTGGCAGCTGCATCCTTGTTAAGATGAGCAGTAAGCCGACGCCTCACCATGAACCCTTGTCCGCCGCCCCGAGCAGTCTGGAGCTGAACTAAACATGTTTATAAAAATTTGTGGGCTACAGACGCACGCAACTGTTGCTGCCGCCGTGACTTCCGGTGCCGATGCCGTGGGTTTCATTTTTGCCCCCGGCAGCCCACGCACTGTCAATGCCGAGCTGGTGGCCGAGCTGGTCATGGAGGTGCCTGCAGGCGTGGAAACCGTGGCTGTTTTCCGCAATCAACCCCTTACGGAAGTCATCCATACGGCACGCCGCGCCAACGTCAGCACAGTGCAGCTGCACGGGGCTGAACCTTTGACGGACATCGCCCGGTTGCAGGCGGAGGGCTTCCACACCCTGCGCGCATTTACCGTCGACGCTTATAACGCGCTTTCCGGTGCGGACAAGCTGGCATGCAGTGCCGAACGGATCCTGCTCGACGCCGTTGAACCCGGTGCCGGGGTGACCTTCGATGCCAGCGTGCTCGACGGCGGAACACCACCGGGGTTCTGGCTGCTGGCCGGCGGACTGACGCCTGAGAATGTCGCTGAACTATCTGCAGCACTGCACCCCGCGGGCGTGGATGTTTCCAGCGGCGTTGAGTCCAGCCGAGGTGTTAAGGATGTGGCGCGCATTGCGGCCTTTATCGGGGCAGCGCGAGCCACATCACCGTCAACGTGACGGCGGGAGGACACCCGAATACGAGCAGTAGCCTTTACACAAATACTCGGCGCCGTTGCATAATGATCGGTAGTGGTTCTTTTAGTCTTCCTGTAACAACGATAGGTACGACATGCTGACACCGGATGATAGTGCCTTGCAAGCTGTGCGACGGAGGCACGAGTTACGGGTGCTCGAAGCCGTCGTAACCCACGGCAGCCGCACTCGCCGGGAATTGGAAAGCGACACGAAACTCTCCCGTATGACGCTGTCCACAATCGTTGGTGAGCTGCGGCTGCGCGGGGTGTTGAGCGAGGAAAATCAGGAGTCTTGTGGGACTGGGCGTAGAGGCCGCCCCACCAAGGTGCTCTCACTTAATCCTCGAGTCGGGGCCGCCGTGGGGATCGAACTGGGAAGACGGCGCATTGGCATTACTGTTCTGGGCTTCGACGCAAAGCCAGTCGTCCAGGAACATCGGACCATTGGAACCGATCTCTCCGTCAACGATAAAGTGGCGTTTGCTGCAGCCATGATTCAGGATTTGATGCGTGCTGGACGCATAAACCCCGACACCGTCATCGGCATGGGCGTTGGGGTGGCTAGCCGTCATGCGAACCCTGACTCGCTCAGCGACGGTGAAGAACTTCAATGGGACCCCCAAGGGGTATCCATGGCGCCGCTACGCGCGGCGATTCCCGCACCTCTTCTGTGGGATAACAACATTCGCTTGGCTGCCATGGCATACGGCAAGGACAGCAATGAACTCTTATACGTGGTGTTGTCGGCTGGGGTGAGCTCTGCCATTGTTACCAACGGAAATTTACTGCGTGGCCGCAACGGAATCGCCGGCGAACTGGGCCATGTCAGTGTTGATTTTGCCGGAGCACCGTGTTGGTGTGGGCGTCACGGCTGTTTAGAAAGTTTTCTCAACGAAAGCAATGTCCTCATCGAAGCCGCGCATCGCGGTCAGGCATTTCCCTCCATTGCCGCATTAGCCGCCGCCGCCGCCGACGGCAATAAGATAGCTTGCAATATTGTGGCCTGGGCGGGCGAGCTTTTAGCAAGGGCGGTGGTCAATGCCTGCGTGCTGCTGGATCCAGGCCGCGTGGTTATTGCCGGAGAGCTCTCACAGTTTGGCGAGCCCCTGCTGCAACCGCTACGCAAGGCCTTGGCTGAACAACGGCTAGGGCTGGAAGCTCGCGCCACCCAGATCAGCACGGCACCGTATGCGCCAACGGCGGGCAGCGATGGAGCGGCGTATCTTGCCCTTAGACGCTGGTCCCTGCCCGGGAGCTGAAGCCTGCAGCCGCGCGGCAGTCAGGCTAGGTCCAACAACCCCATTGTTCCTGCCCGTATGAAGCCCCAGAACAGCCTGTACGACACAAACGGCACCGCTTCATCGACTTATGTAAAGAGCCTTGACCAATTTTGATGGATGCCATATCTTTGAGGCATGGCATCAAAAGACACCACTGAGTACAACCCCAATGTCGCTGCCGGCAGTCCGGCAAACGCCCCAACTCACAGCACCGCTCCTGAAACCAAGAAAAGCACGACGCCCACGGCGCGTAAACTCAACCGCAAGACACTGCTCATTATCAACTTCGCTTCCGTGGCGGCCGGGTTAGGTGCATGGAGCGCTTTTTCTGCCGCCGGACTGGTTGGTTTGCCCGGACCTCTGGAAGTGCTGCGGCGAGGAGGCGAACTGCTGGCGGATGGCACGTTGGCTGAGGATACGGGCGCCTCACTGGCACGCGTACTTAGCGGTTTCCTCTTGGGGAGCTTGCTTGCGGTACCCGTGGGATTCTTGATGGGCTGGTACCAAGTAGGCCGCGCCATTATTGAACCTTGGGTGCAATTTTTCCGTACCATCCCCCCACTGGCACTTTTGCCGTTGGTCATGGTCACCATGGGCATTGGCGAAACCCCTAAAATCTTCGTGATCTTTTTGGCGGCCTTCCTGTCCTGTGTGATCTCCACCTACCAGGGCGTGGTGAGCGTGGATAAAACCCTGATCAACGCCGCCCGTGTACTGGGAGCCGGCAGCATGGTCATCTTTCGTCGGGTGGTAATCCCTGCGTCCTCGCCGTTTATTCTCGTGGGCATGCGTATTGGTTTGGGCGCTGGTTGGGCCACAGTGGTGGCCGCGGAACTTCTCGCGGCCCCTAACGGTTTGGGTATGCGCATGCAGCAGGCGCAGCAGTTCTACGACATGCCCACGATCTTGGTGAACGTCGTCGTCATTGGCATATTAGGCCTGCTCATGGACCGCCTCCTGCTCATGATTGAATCCCATCTAACCCGCTGGCAAGAACGTCGCTAAGGAATAATCATGACACTGCAAACTCAACAAGCCATGATCCGCTTTCAGGAGCTGCGTCAGGAATTCACCCTGACAGGCACCACATTTACCGCCCTCGACGGCGTCAACCTTGACATTGCCGACGGCGAATTTGTCACAGTCGTGGGCCCTTCCGGTTGCGGCAAATCAACCATGCTCAACGCAGCCGCCGGATTGCTGGATCCCACCAGCGGGCGCGTCCTGGTTGATAACCGCGAGGTTAATGGCCCCAGCACGCGTACAGGGGTCATCTTCCAGCAGTACGCGCTATTCCCCTGGTTGACGGTACGCAAAAACGTGGAGTTTGGGCTCGAATTAAAGAAGGTCCCCGTCAAGGAGCGCCGCGTCATTGTGGATCACTACCTTGAGCTTGTGGGATTGACCCGTTTTGCCGAAGCCTTGCCCAAGGAGCTTTCCGGCGGCATGAAACAACGCTGCGCCATTGCCCGCGCCTACGCAGTGAACCCGGAAATACTGCTGATGGACGAGCCTTTCGGAGCCCTCGATGCCCTGACCCGTGTCCACATGCAGGAACAACTTCTCCAAACGTGGACCAAGGAACGACGCACGGTCATGTTCGTCACCCACGATGTGGATGAATCTGTCTTTCTCGCCTCACGCGTCATTGTTATGGCGGCTCGCCCCGGGCGCATCTACAAAGAAATCAAAATCGACCTGCCTTATCCTCGCACCGAGGAAATGCGTCTGTCCGATGAATTCACCCGCCTCCGCGCTCAAGTGTGGGAAGCGGTGTACCACCAGCCCGGCGTCGCCGAGGCGCATCAATAATCCCCACCTGCTTCACTTTCCCCGTTCCAGCCCCACTGCGGGCAACCCTTTTCCAGGAGAAACCATGACCCAGCCCATTTCCCGACGTAACGTCCTCCATCTGTCCTTGGGCGCAGCCGCAATTTCGCTGTTAGCTGCCTGCGGTGCCGAATCAAAGGACTCCGGTTCCTCCGAGGCAGCCAAGGAAGCCGTCGAAATCCGCGTCGGCTACATTGCCGACTACAACGGCGCAGCTTTGATAGCAGTTGCGGACCAAGAAGGGTACTGGGTCAAGGCTGGCCTGAAGCCCAAATACTTGCCCTTTACCAACGGTCCGCTCGCCATTCAAGCCCTGGGTACCGACAATGTCGATGTGGTGTACATCGGTTCGGGCGCCTTGTGGCTCCCCGCTTCAGGAAAAGCCGAAATTTGGGCTGTCAACTCCGTCTCCAACGCCGACCGCATCATTGCCCAGCCCGGCATAAAGACCCTCGCTGACTTGAAAGGCAAGAAGGTGGCTGTGCCCACAGGCACCTCCGGGGATCAACTGTTTAGCCTGGCCCTGGCCGAGGAAGGCCTAGCCCGCGAGGACTTTGATGTAACAGCCATGGAGCCGCCCGCCATTGTCGCCGCCTTCGCAGCCGGTCAGGTGGACGGTGCCGCACTTTGGTACCCGCTCATTGACAGCGCCAAGAAGGGCCAACCTGAGCTTGAGGAGTTGTTCTCCAACGAGGACTTCATTGACAAGCTCACCTTCCCTTCCACCTTCGTGGCCGCCCCGGGGCGCGCCGAGAAGGATCAGGACCTGGCGGTGTCGTTCATCTCGGTCATCAAGAGCGCCAATGATTACCGTCATGGAAATGCGGACAAAACCATCGAGCTGACTGCTGCGTTCCTCAAACTCAAAAAAGAAGACATGGCAGCCCAGGCAAGCGTCGCGAAGCTTTTCACGTCCGAGGAACTGGCAACACTTTCCACCGAGGGAACCGTCTACACCTGGCTCAATGGCTTGCAAGAGCAGTTCCAAAAAGACGGCAAGCTCCCGGCAGTTACAGACCCGAAGACCTTCTACAACGCCGAATTATTTGCCGGCACGGCGGCGGTCTAACTCTCCATGACTGCACCGAATTACTCGACCAAGCGGCACAACATGCTGTTCCTTATGACAGATCAGCAGCGCATCGACACCCTGGGTTGTTATGGCAACACCTCACAGCACACTCCGAATTTGGACAGGCTAGCCGGACGTGGTACTACCTTTGACAGGGCCTACACGCCCACAGCCATTTGTACTCCTGCACGTGCCAGCCTGTTGACGGGCCTGCAACCCTTTGAACATGGCCTACTGGCAAACTATGAGTGGAATTCCGGCCACCGTGAGGAACTGCCCGAGGGGCTGCCCACTTTTTCGGCAGCGCTAATAGACCAAGGTTACCGGCTGGGGCACGTAGGCAAATGGCATGTGGGCAAGGATCGGGGACCGGAGCACTACGGCTTTGAAGGTATTCACCTGCCCGGGGCATTAAACGTCTTTGACGACCCAGGCTATGAGGAGTGGCTCAAAGCTAATAATTACCCGGACTTTAGGATCTCCTCCCCCGTCTACACCACACGAGCTGACGGCAGCCGAGGTCACTTAATTGCCGGTGTGACGGATCAGCCCACAGGGGCAACCTTTGAAGCTTTTTTAGCTGACCAGACCATTGCCAAGCTGCGTGAATTTGCCGCCGGAGCGTTACAGGATGACACCCCGTTCTTTCTTTCCTGTCACATCTTTGGACCACACCTGCCCTATCTCATACCGCAAGAATGGTATGACATGGTGGATCCTTCCACGGTGGAGTTGCCCGGTTCTTTTGCCGAGACGTTCCAGGGTAAGCCCCTGATCCAGCAGGCCTACGCGGAATACTGGTCTACTGATTGCTTCACAGTTGATGAGTGGAAGAAGCTTACGGCCGTGTACTGGGGTTATGTGTCCATGATCGACCATGAAATTGGCCGTATTCTGGCGGTGCTGGATGAGTTGGGTTTGACCGATTCCACGGCGGTCATGTTCACCGCAGATCATGGGGAGTTCACGGGCGCGCACCGGCTCAATGATAAAGGTCCGGCCATGTACGAGGATATTTACCGTATTCCGGCTATTCTGGCTCTGCCGGGAGAGGCCGAGCGCCGCGAGGATCGCTTCATTAGCCTGCTTGACTTCACGGCGACCTTCCACGACATTGCCGGGGCCGACGCTTCAGCCGTGCGTGGCAGCAGCTTGTTGCCTTTGGCCGTGGGCGCCGAGGTAGTGGGGTGGCGGGAGGACATACTCTGCGAGTTCCACGGTCACCACTTCCCTTACGCCCAGCGCATGCTGCGGGACAAGAACGTTAAATACATTGCCAACCCCGAAGGCATTGACGAGTTCTACGACATGATCGCTGACCCCGATGAGCTCAACAATGTCATCAATGTCCCCATCTACCGAGAACGCGTCTCCACCATGCGCCGCGAAATGTACCGCCAGTTGGTAGAGCGCGGTGACAAGTTCGCCCAGTGGCTCGCGTTTGCCGGTGACATTCCAGAGCGAGACCGTGTCCGTCCAGTGACTGCCGTGGAACGTTTCATCACCCAGTAGCGCCGGCGCAGTTAGGGTCTGGTGCCTAACAGAAAAAGTGGTGCTACTGGTTGACTGAAAGCAATTAAAGGCGATGCCGGCCTGGTAATGCGTGCCGTGTACTCATGCGGCTCGCATTACCAGGCCGGCAACGCCGGGTGTCCCGTCAATCCAGTCGGGACCTCTGGTGCGTGCAGACGTGCGGCACGGGTGTCCGGCGGAGGTGTGGCCTGCTTGGGAGTAAGGAAACGCACCTTCGCGACAAGGTGTCGGACTCAGGAATAAAAACCTAAAAGGGGCACTTACACTAAAAGGTCTGCCGTGGCGTTCTCCAAGGTTTATGGAGCCTTCGGCAAGCAACTTTCTCGCCACTATTGATTTGAGCCAGCAATGCCCACTTCCTCCCCGCCTGCCGCCTCCGAGGTCCTGGACAAAATGTCCGTCAGGGACAGGACCACTATTACAGTGCTGATTATTTCTGCTTTTGTGGTGATCTTGAACGAGACCATCATGAACGTGGCACTGCCGCTGCTCAAAGACGAATTTAGTGTCTCATCATCAGCCATTCAGTGGCTCGCCACCGCCTTCTTATTGACCATGTCAGTGGTCATCCCCACCACAGGTTTTTTGCTGAACCGTTTATCCATTCGCACAGTCTTCGTCCTGGCCATGAGCTTGTTCTCGACGGGAACCCTACTCGCTGGTTTGGCCCCGGGCTTTGAGGTGCTGCTGGCGGCGCGTGTGGTTCAGGCCTCAGGTACTGCCATCATGATGCCATTGTTAATTACCACCATTTTGGATTTGGTGCCTTCCCACCGGCGGGGCGCTGTGATGGGTAACGTCTCGATCGTCATCTCCGTGGCACCAGCCATCGGTCCCACCCTGTCGGGGCTGATCTTGAACTCACTGTCATGGCGTTTCATGTTTTTCCTCGTGCTGCCGGTGGCCATTATTGCGTTAATTCTTGGCTCACGTTTGCTGCCCGCAGATAAAAAACGCAGCACCTCCCGCTTGTCGGTGCCTTCACTGCTGCTATCCATTCCAGCTTTTGGCGGCCTGGTGTACGGCCTCAGTGGAGTGGGCTCCCCCAATCCCGCCACCGCACAAATTGCCATTGTGGCGCTCATTGTTTCCCTCGCGTGCCTGCTGGCCTTTGTGCTGTTGCAGCTTCGTCTCCAGCGCTCTGATGCTGCGCTGCTGGATATGCGCCCGTTCCTGCACAAACAATTCTCCCTGGCCCTGGGGCTGATGGTGATGGCTATGCTGGCCCTGTTTGGCGTCATCATTTTGCTTCCCATGTATTTGCAGGAGGTGCGCGGCCTGGACGTGTTGACCACCGGCCTGATGCTGCTCCCCGGCGGCGTGCTCATGGGGTTGCTGGCACCGATGGTGGGTAAATTGTTCGACAAAGTAGGCCCGCGTCCACTGTTGATCCCGGGTGGTTTGCTTCTGGCCACGATCCTGTTTGGCTACACGCAGCTCACCGCGAGCACTCCGCTGGCCATGATCATCGGATTGCACCTGCTCATGTCGGTTGCGCTGGCGTTCATCTTCACCCCGGCTTTTACTGCCGGACTTAATCCATTGCCGCACTCCCTGCACGCCTACGGTTCAGCCTTGCTGTCCACGCTGCAACAACTGGGCGGCGCCGCTGGAACTGCGCTCCTAGTGGGTGTCATGTCCGCTGGTACGGCGACCGCTTTAGCTGCGGGCAAGGATGAAATCTCCGCTCAAACCAGCGGATTTAGCAATGGCTTCCTGATTGCCGCGTGCGTGTCACTCGGCATTGTGGTGGTCGCAGCTTTTATGGGAAAGTCCGACGCCGAAACCCCCTCCGCGAACACCTCGGCTGCCGCTGTCCCTTCACACAGCAATCACTAACGCTTGTCAGGTCGTTCGTGGTGTGGGCGTACGGCGGGCTCGCCAGGCCCACACCACGAGAGGCACTTGCAAGGGAAGCCGGAGTGCATGAATGCGCCGGGATTTAGGCGTCCCTTCCGGACCCAGGGCGCGCTTGAGAGCTGACACGTGACCTGCCGTGAAGCCGGCGAACATGAGGGCCGTAGCCGTCGCGGCAGCTTTGCGAGTGCTGGGAATTAACAGCCCCACTGCAGCTAGCGCCTCCGGAACAGCACTGACCGTGACCCATTGGTGGCGGGTCAGCACTGCGCCCACGCTTTCGTTATCGCTGCAGAGCGAAGGTGGAACCACGGGGTAATAAAACCCGGGATTCTTCATATGGTTTACGGCACTCGCGCCCAGCAGTGCAGCTAAAGCCAACGTGCCCCAGGTGGTGTGTCTCATAGGTCCATCCTTGCACGAGTGCCCTGTTCAGGGGCTGGCATAGCGGGGTGGTCTGCGTTAGTTCATGGAAGCCCGGCAATAAGGCTGGGGTGCATGGCGCAACTTGATTTCGGAGTGTGGATCCCCTACGTCCGGCATGGGTCACCTAAAATGGCAGCTGCAGCAGCTTAGTTGGTGGATGAAGTCAACAAAGGGCACAAGGACATCGCATTGCGCATCGTTCCAAAACTCCTGGATCCTGCCGGAAAATCCGGGCCTGGGTACTAATGCTGTAGCTCAGAGGCGCGGGCGCCGCACCTTCCGCGGTGCTTGCAACCACGACCGCAGGAGCCGTGTGCTCAGCGGCAAAAACAAGTAGGTCATCAGCGGCGTCAATATGACGGTTGTCAGCAGGACCGCCAGTACCAACGGCCATGAAGCGGTCAACGGGTGGAGCAAAAAGTTCGCCAAGAGGCTGAGCGGAAAAAACGGCAGAAAGATACCCACAGCTTGCTTCCACCGCGGCGGGACAATGGTCTCCGGCATGCTGATATGCGTGTCACCTGGCTGATCAAACCAGCCCTCTATTCCCGTGCGATGTTCCACCCGCATTATTTCCATAATGCTGCCGGCGCCGTCAATCCACCACCTGCGCTCATCTGATTCATCCCAAGCGCACAAAGATTGTGCATCGGCGAATCGGTAGAGTGCGTGCCATTCGTTGGATTCCGGTGCCGTGCGGATCCAGCCTGAACCAAGGTAGCCGGGCCATTCACGGGCCAGTTGCTGTCCTGCATGCGCCCATGCGGCGAACTGGCGGTGGTAGCCCGGCTGGACGGAGCGGGCTATGGAAACGGTTACGGGCTGAGAAGTCTGCACCGCACCATGCTAGTGGACTTTGGCAAGTGCCGACCACTATGTGGACCAGCACTTAGTTATCTTGACCGGCGCAGCATAACTGTGGCGGCCAATGCCACGGGATCCTCCAGTCTGTGCGGTCTGGACCCGTGTAAACCGTTGCCCTGCATGGAGCCCGCGATCGAGTCCGCAGCAGACGGTATGGGCACCACGGCGGGGGCGAGAGTGCGGCTGGCAGTGGCATCACATGTAGGCCAGGCACGACGTCGGGCCCGGGGCTCCCTGGGGGCCAGACCGTCGCAGACCATGGCACATGCCACTCCCCCGAGTTTCTCCGCGGGCTGGAAGAGAGCAATATAGCCGCCGTTTCAGCTGGCGTGGGCCTGCGCAGTGGACAAATACTCAAAAAATTACAGCTGCTGCTCCACTGGAGGGGACATTTCATGTTCCGCAAAACGAAGTTCCAAGTGCCGATGCCATTGCCTGCACGTGCTGTGAAACCACTGAAATGACGGCACCAATCAAGCCCGGGCCTTGTCAATGTTGCTGACGCGTGCTTCTTCTCGAGAACCGGTGCCCAATCCACCAGCGCGCAACATTCCCTGCGGCACCTGGTAAATGAACACTCCATAGTTCCCATCCAAAGTGGCAGCCGCTCCGAATGTCCTGTGTTGCTGCTTGATTTTTCACTTCCTGTAGCACCACACACATGACGACAACACCAGGAGATAAACCATGCAGAAGTCAGCCATGAACATTGCCAAGATCACAGCGGTTGCAGCCCTTGCCGTGGGTGGCTTCACCCTGGGCGCTGCTCCTGCGAGCGCCGTCGTGCCAGTATCCGCAAGCCACACCGCCCCCGCGGCATCCACCTTCCTTCTCGACGGCGACTTCCTCAATGGGGCCCTCATCTCGGGGCCGCTGGTAAGTGCGCCGCTGGTCACCGGGCCCCTGGTCACCGGACCTTTGGTGTCCATCCCGTTCGGTCCGCTACAGCTGGGGCAGTTCCAGTAGGCGTTTATACAGCTACTGCACGAGCCGCGCAGACCGGGGTGTCTGGTGATGACCACTCCCCGGCCGGCACTTCCACGGCGCATTCCGTGCCACTCGCCAGCCCGCCCGGGCATGTTGCCGGGCACACCACATTATGAGAAGGACCATGCCTCAGCACGCTTATTCCCAGTCTTCAGCTCCTACCGGTACCCGCCGTGACCTGACAGCGGCACAACGCGGCATTTGGTACGGCCAGAATTTGGACCCGGATAACCCGATGTACCAAATTGCCCAGTTTGTTGACATCCACGGGGAGCTAAATGCCGGACTGCTGGGCAAGGCTGTTCGTGACGCCATTACGCAAACGGATGCCCTGAACGTGCGTTTCAGCGAGGACGACGACGGTCCGCATCAAATAGTTGTGCCGTCACAGGTGCAACTACAGGTGACGGATCTGCGGGACCACCAGCAGAAGGAGCACCCGGTTGGTGGTACTGGGTTGAAGCATGCCTGGACGTTAATGGATGAGGATCTGGGAACGGCACGCAACATGGCACAGGATGAGCTGCTTCGCGTGGAACTGTTTCGTCTTGAAGATCACCGCTACCTGTTTTACCAACGCGTCCACCACGTATTGCTTGACGGTTATTCTGCGGTCCTGGTGCTCAGGCGCATTGCACAGCTTTATAACGAGCTGCTCGCACCCGCGGCCTTGGGGAAACAGGATTCTGGGACTGAGCGCTCCACAAGGTTCCCTTCGCTGGACTCGCTATTGGATGAAGAAGCCGCCTACCTGGATTCCCGCAACGCTGCAGCAGACCGGGAATTCTGGCAGGACAACGTTGCCGAAACCGGTGCGCCGTCGGGATTAGCCGAACGCCCAACGCGCAATGCCAGCCGGCTGATTCGCCTGTCAGCGCCCCTGCCCCAGGAAATTGTTGCCGGTCTGGGTGAGAGTTCCTCCACTGCCCCGGCCATCGTCCTGGCCTCCGCGGCTATTTACCTGCATAAAATGACTGCCGAGAGGCATGTCTGCCTCGCCCTGCCCGTCACTGCCCGACGGGGTGCACTGGCAAAATCCGTCCCGTCAATGTTGTCCAACGTGGTTCCCGTGCGCTTCGACGTATCCCCTGAGGACACTTTGCACAGCGTGGTCATGTCCGCCGGCGCGGCGCTGCGCAATGCGTTGATCCATCAGCGATTTCGTCTGGAGAGCCTTGAGTCACGCGTGACTTACAGCGGGCCCTCCATCAATATCCTGCCCGTAGTTGATGGCATCAACTTTGGTCCCGCCAATGGGTCCGTGAACATTCTCTCCACCGGCCCCATTGACGATCTCTCCATGGTGATCCATGGACTGCGGCCGGACCGGAACGCCACCGGCGAAGCTGACGGTACCGTGACCATCCAGTTTGAAGCCAATGCCGATCTGTACAGTCCTGAGGCCGTGGAAGACCACCTGGAGCGCTTTACCCGCGTGCTCGGGCAGGTCACCGAGGCCCCGGAGACAACAGTTGCCGGGCTGAGCGTCACCACGCCGGAGGAAGAACGCGAACAGCTGGCTTTGGGTGGTGCCGCGTTCCTGAAGCTTCCAGCGCATACCGTCGCCGAGGAGTTTGAAGCCCATGCGGCCGCAACCCCCTCCGCCCGCGCCCTCGTGGCCGCGGATGGAGAGCTAAGCTTTGCCGAATTGGACCACAGGTCCAACCAGCTGGCGCACTACCTGCGCGGGCGTGGCGCCAGTGCCGGCGCCTCGGTGGCAGTGCGCCTGGGGCGGCACACCCTGCTGGCTGTTGCCATTTTGGGGATCTTGAAATCCGGCGCCGCCTACGTCCCGATCGACCCCGACTACCCCGAGGGCCGCGTACAGGGCATGCTTGAAGACGCCGGGCCGTTGTTGCTGCTCACCACCAAGGAATTCACCGAACCGCAGTCCAAGCACCACATAAGTCCGCCTGTACCCGAAGTTCTGCTGGACTCCGATTCCATGGCGTCAACCCTTCGCGGATTGCCCACCAGCCGGCCGGACATCATGGCAGCGGGCCAGCATGACCTTGCCTACATCATCTTCACCTCCGGTTCCACGGGCCGGCCCAAGGCTGTTGGCGTGGAGCACCGCGCACTGCTGAACCTCTACGTGGCCCACCGTGAAGACATTTTCCGTCCCGCCGAGGCCCGGCTGGGGCGCACCCTGCGCGTCGCCCACACGGCGGGCCTGTCCTTTGACGCGTCGTGGGACCCGATCCTGTGGCTCCTGGCCGGTCATGAACTGCACCTCGTGGATGACCTCACGCGGCGGGATCCGCAGGCATTGGCCCACTACCTGGTGGAGCACCGGATCGACAGCATTGAAACAACACCCTCCTTTGCCAAAGTCCTGCTGGCCGAAGGGCTCTTCGACGGCGCCGTGCACCCCTGCGTGGTGGCCCTGGGTGGGGAAGCGGTCGATCCGTCGCTGTGGGCAGTCCTGGCACAGATCGACGGCCTCACCGCCTACAACTTTTACGGCCCCACCGAAACCACGGTGGACAGCATGACGGCGATCATGGAACCCGGCACAGCGCCGCACTTGGGGTCCTCGGTGGCTAACAGCCGCCACTACATTTTGGACGCAGGCCTGAACCCCGTGCCGGGAAACGCCATTGGCGAACTCTACGTCGCAGGGCATAACGTGGCCCGAGGCTATCTTGACCAACCCCAGCTCAGTTCCGAACGCTTCATTGCCGACCCCTTTGCCTCCGATGGTTCCCGCATGTACCGCACAGGCGATGTAGTCCGGCGGCTCTCCGACGCCACGGTGGAGTTTCTTGGCCGCATTGACCAGCAGGTCAAAATCAGGGGTTTCCGAATAGAACTGTCGGAAATTGAGGAAGTGCTCCGTGGCACCCCCGACGTTGCCCAGGCCGCCGTCGTCGTCAACAAGAACCGGGCCGGATACGACCAGCTCGTGGCCTACGTCACCAGTGACGGGGAGGTGGACACTGCAGCAGTCCGCGCAGCGATCCGCCAGCTGCTGCCGGATTATATGGTCCCGTCGGCCATAGTCCAGATTCCGCAGATCCCCCTGACGCCAAACGGCAAGTTGGATGCCAAGGCGCTGCCCGAACCGGAAACTCTGCGCACCTCTGCGGCGCCACGGAACGACGACGAACGCATGGTGGCGCAGGCCTTCCAGGAGGTGCTGGGACTGACCGAGGTTGGGCGCGACGATGACTTCTTCGAGTTGGGCGGGCATTCGCTGTTGGCCACCCGGCTGGTCGCTGTCCTGCGCGGAATGCGCGGCTGCGCCCCAACGCTGCGCACCGTGTTTGAATATCCCACCGTCGCCGGGATCGCACAGGCGCTGGGCCTGCCCGCGCCGGAAGTCCACCCACTGGAGCGCCACGTTCGGCCCACCCCGTTGCCGCTCTCCTATGCTCAGCGCCGGCTGTGGTTCCTGAACCGCTTTGAACCATCCTCGGGGGCCTACAACATTCCCATCGTGTTGCGCCTGTCCGGCCGGCTGGACGTGGCAGCACTTAAAAAGGCAATCAACGACGTCGTGGCCCGCCATGAAAGTCTGCGCACCATCTTCCCCTTCACGGCCGGTGAACCGGAACAGCTGATAGTCCCCGCCGAACGGGCCAAGGTGGCGCTTGCCGCCGTGCAAACCACTCCGGAGAACGTGCACAACATGCTGCGGGCTGAATCTGCCCGCGGCTTCGACGTCACCACCGAGCTTCCCTTGCGGGCCGCACTGCTCCAACTTCAAGCAAAGGAACACGTGCTGCTGCTGACCCTGCACCACATTGCCGCGGACGGTTGGTCCCTGGCACCGCTGGCACGCGACCTGTCCACGGCGTATTCCGCCCACACCCAACAGGTCTTGCCCGACTTCACGGCGTTGCCGGTGCAGTACGCCGACTACGCGCTGTGGCAGCGCACGGAGTTGGGCAGCGAAGATGATGAGCAGAGTCCCATTTCCCGGCAATTGGCCTTCTGGAAAAACGAGCTCAATGATGCACCGGAAGAACTGCCCCTGCCGTTCGACCACGCCCGCGGAGCACGCCCCGGCCCCTGGGACACTGCCGCCGTGCCGGTGCAGATCAGCGCGGAAACCCATGAACTGCTAGCAGCCCTGGCCAGGGTGCACAATGCCAGCCTCTTCATGGTGCTGCAGGCAGCCTTCGCGGCGTTGCTGACCAAGCTGGGGGCTGGAACAGACATTCCGATGGGAACCCCGGTGGCCGGCCGGCCGGATACAGCCCTCGATGACCTGGTGGGCTTCTTCGTCAATACCCTGGTGTTGCGCACAGACACCTCAAACAATCCCACGGCCGGGGAACTGATCGACGCCGTGCGGTTCACGAATTTGCGCGCCTACGCCAACCAGGACGCGCCCTTTGAACGGGTTGTGGAAGAACTGAACCCCGCCCGCTCACAAAACCGGCACCCCTTGTTCCAGGTGATGCTCACCCTGACCAACGGTGCACCCGAAGAGCTAAAGATGCCCGGTTTGCGGGTGGTGGCGGACCGAACGGCTGAACCCGGCGGCGCCAAGTTCGACCTGCTGCTGGACTTGGCAGAGGATGCCGGCGGCGCAGGCCTCAGCGGCTCCTTGAGCTTCGACCCGGCCCTGTTCGAGACTGAAACTGCGGCACTCATTGCCAGCCGCTTTTTGCTGATGGTGGAACAGTTCGCGAACAACCCCCAGATCCCGTTGTCCCGGCTGCAAGTGACGACGGCGCAGGAAACGGCCCACGTCCTTACCCTGGGGCAGGGTGCCGTGACAGGGAATGACCAATCCACGGTGCTTGCTGAATTTGCCGCCACCGCAGCACGGCATCCCGCCCGCAGCGCTGTCAGCGATGGCACTGAAACTTTGTCCTTTGCCGAACTTTCCGACGCCGTGGAGGTGCTCGCTGCGGGACTCACCGCCGCAGGTGTGCAAGCAGGTGACCGGGTCGCCGTCGCACTCCCCCGAACGAACGACGCCGTGTGTGCTGCCCTCGCCGTGCTCCGAGCCGGCGGCGTGTATGTTCCCGTGGATCTGGCCTACCCGGCCGAACGAATTGGCCTGATCTTAGATGACAGTGCACCCAAACTGACGGTGGCCGAGGGGAACTTGACGCAGCTCAGGACTGCGGGCCGGGATGAATCCGCTCACGCGGCGCTGTCCAGGGTGACGCTGGGCCCCGCCGACCCCGCCTACCTGATCTACACCTCCGGCTCAACCGGCACCCCTAAGGGGGTCGCCGTCAGCCACGGCGCCCTGGCAAACCTGTTCTTCCAGCACCGGGGGACCATCTTTGCGGACGCGTTTGGAGCGGCCAACGACGACGGCGCAGTGGTGGCCCACATAGCCGGGCTGGGTTTTGACGCGGCCTGGGATCCCATGCTGTGGCTCATCGCCGGTGCCACGCTGCACATGGTCAGCGATGACATTAGGACCGATGCGCAGGCACTGGTGGAATTCTGTGCGGAAAACGACATCACCGTGCTGGAAAGCACGCCGTCGTATGTTAGTGCCCTGCTGCAGTCCGGGCTGTTGGCGACCCCCAGGGCCAAGCCCCTCTTGGTGGCCGTGGGCGGGGAAAGCGTCTCAGCCCAGCTGTGGCGGGAACTGGCTGAGAGCGAACAAGTGATTGCCTACAACTTCTACGGGCCCACTGAGTTTACCGTGGACTCCGTCCTGACCCGCATCAGCGGGGCCGTGCCCAACATTGGCCGGCCCGTAGACAATGTTCAAAGTTACGTCTTGGATGACTATCTCGCGGCCGTTCCCTTGGGCGTCACGGGAGAGCTTTATTTGGCTGGTGCCGGGATGGCTTCCGGGTATGCCAATCGGACGGCCGAAACCGCCAGCCGCTTCGTTGCCAATCCGTACGGAGAAGGTTCCCGCATGTACAGGACCGGTGACCTGGTGCGTCACCTGGCCGGAGGGGAACTGCAGTTCGTAGCCCGTGCCGATGAGCAATTGAAGATCCGTGGATTCAGGGTTGAGCCCGGCGAGATTGAAGGCGTGCTGGCCAGCCACAAGCGGGTCAGCCGCGCCGCCGTGGTGGTGGAGTCAGGTGCTGCCGGACGAATCATTGGATACTACGTGGGAACGGCCACCCCCGATGAGTTGTTGACGTTCGCGGCCCGCCGTCTGCCCGAGTACATGATGCCCAAGGTGCTCATGGTGTTGGCCGACATCCCCTTGACCGCACACGGCAAACTCGACAAACGCGCGCTCCCGTCACCGGCTGCCCCCGGCTCGGGCTCGAGGGCGGCGGAGACGGAGCAGGAACAAAAAATCTGTGCAGCCTTCGCCACCGTGCTGGGCGTCACCGAGGTGGGTCTGGACGACGACTTCTTTGAACTCGGCGGCCATTCGTTGCTGGCCGTCACTCTCATCGCCAAAATCCGCGAAGCATTTGGCACCGACCTGCCGCTGCGGAACATCTTCGAGTCCCCCACCCCGGCTGCCATGCTGGCGAAGCTGGCGGTCGTATCCCGCACGGAGAACCGCAGTCCCGCACGCGCCGTCTCCGGTCTGCCGGTGCAGGAGTGGACCAAGGCGCACCGGGCCAACCGGCCAAAAAGTATCCCGCTGTCCTATGCACAATCCCGCCTGTGGTTTTTGAACCAGCTTGACCCCGGCTCCGCCGACTACAACATTGCCTTGGCAGTCCGGCTTACTGGTGAACTCAATGTCGATGCCTTGGCTCAGGCAATTGATGACCTGGCGGCCCGGCACGAGGTGCTGCGGACCAGCTACCCCACCCGGGAGGGAATCGCCGAACAGCTGATCCACCAGGCTGGTGAAGCCACCGGCCTGATGGCCCGTGAACACGCCAGCTCAACAGAGGAGCTGCGCCGCCTGCTCGCCGCCACGGCAGCCAATGGCTTCGACCTGTCACGTGAACTTCCGCTGCGCGCGACGCTCATCAGCATTGACGACGACGAATGGGTGCTCCAGCTGGTGATACACCATATTGCCAGCGACGGCGCATCCCTGGCGCCCTTGGCCAGGGACATTTCCACCGCCTACTCGGCACGTTGCAGCGGGGCCACCCCCCTGCAGCGGGCCCTGGGCCTGCAATACGCGGACTTTGCCCTGTGGCAGCGCCAGTTGCTCGAAGCAGACGGTGGCAGTGCCGAACCGGCCCTGGCTGCCAAACTGCGCAGCTGGAAGGAAACACTGGCCGGAGCCCCACCGGAATTGGCATTGCCGGCCGACGGGCCGCGCTCGCCGGGGGCACGCCAACCTGGCGGACAGCAGGACTTCACGCTTGATCCGGCCACCACGGCTGCCCTGTCCAGGCTGGCCGGCTCGCAAAGCGCCAGCCTCTTCATGGCACTGCACGCCGCCCTGGGTGGATTCCTCATGCGCAACGGTGCCGGGACCGATCTGGTGATTGGTTCGCCCACGGCAGGACGCTCTGATCCGGCCCTGGCGGAGCTGATTGGCTTCTTCGTCAATACCGTCCCCATCCGGTTGGATGCCTCCGGCAACCCCACCTTCCGGCAACTGCTCACCAATGCCCGCAGCAGCGTTCTCGATGCCTTCGACAAAGATGATGTTCCCTTCGAGCGGCTCGTGGAGACCATGAATCCGCCGCGTGAGCTGGGACGCCATCCGGTGTTTCAGACCATGCTGAGCGTGGAAACAATCGCCCGTGCCGCCGTCGAACTTCCCGGCGTGCAAGCCGTTGCCGAACCGGAGGTGTCCCTTGGGGAAGCAAAGTTTGACCTCTCCTTTACCTTCCGTGAACTGGGAACCGGTGAGGGCCTTGCCGCGACGCTGTCCTACAATGCGGCCATGTTCAGCAGCAACGCCGTGGCCACACTGCTGCGGCGCTTTACCGCTTTCATCCACTTGGCTGCACAGGAACCGGACCAGGCCCTCTCCACCTTGGACATCCTCACCACGGATGAAACAGCTTTCTTGCTGTCAGCCACGAGCGGACCCGTAAACGGTCAGGTTCTCCCAACCGTGATGGAAGTCTTCAACCAAACGGTTGAGCGCCAAGGGCCTGACACAGCTGTGGTTTGCGGTGCACAATCGCTGACGTTCGCGGCCTTGGATGCGGCCGTCTCACGTGTTGCAGGTGCCCTGCTTGACACGGGCATCGAGTCGGGGGACGTGGTCTCGGTGTACCTGCCCAGGTCGGTGCACACAGTGGTGGCGGCTCTGGGCATTTTGCGCGCCGGTGCCGTCTATAACCCCATTGACACCGACTACCCCGCAGAGCGGGTCAGCGCCATCCTTGAAGATGCGCGCAGCAGCGCCGTCATCAGCACGCAGGCTTTGGACGTTTCACTGAGCAGCAATCTGGCCGCCGCGGGCATGCCGGGCACGCCCGTGCTTCGGGTGGAGGAGCTGCCCACGGCGGGCCGCGGCTCCCAAAAGGTGCGGAATCAGCTGCGCCTTGAAGAGACAACCGCCGGCCAGCTGGCCTATGTCATGTTCACGTCCGGCTCCACCGGCCGGCCCAAGGGTGTGGAGGTCAGCCACGGTGCTCTGTCCAATTTGCTGGCCTCACACCGGGGAACTTTGCTGCCCGGCGCTGCGGAGTGCACGGCAGAGGGGACACTTCGGGTGGCGCACACCACGGGCGTCGGCTTTGATGCCTCCTGGGATCCCATGCTGTGGATGATCGACGGGCATCAATTGCATGTCATCACAGATGATGTGCGCCTGGACCCTCAAGCCCTGGCGGCGTACTTTGGCGACCATGGCATTGGTGCCTGGGAAACCACACCAGGCTACGTGCGCCAACTACTCGCCGAACCGGCGTTTTCGGCGATGTTGGAAGAGCGCGTCCGCACGGGTTTGCCAGCCCTGCGGCTGGCCCTGGGCGGGGAAGCGTTTGACGCGGCGCTGTGGCAAGATCTTTCCGCCCGCACGTCCGTGCGCGCCTGGAATCTCTACGGTCCCACCGAGGCAACCGTTGACTCGCTGATAGCCGAGGTGCCTGACAGTGCTGAATCTGACAGTGCCCATTCTGACGAAGCCCAGTTGGGGCTGGAGGCAGGTGCCGGCCATCCGGTGCTCGGCTCCCCCACACAAAACTCGAGAGTTTATGCGCTCGATAACTACCTCCAGCATGTGCCCGAAGGTGTCCCTGGTGAGCTGTATTTGGCCGGGCCGCAACTGGCCCGCGGATACAGGGGTCGGCCCGATCTGACGTCTGAAAGGTTTGTGGCGGACCCCTTCGGGAAACCGGGAGATCGCATGTACCGAACGGGTGACCTGGTGACCAGAAGTGCCAGTGGCGCACTGGTCTTCGCTGGCCGCAACGACCAGCAAGTCAAGATTCGCGGCTTCAGGGTGGAGCTCGGTGAAGTGGAACGTGCCCTGCGGGACGTACCCGGCATTGGTGCTGCCGTGGCGTTGGTGCGGGACAATAACAAGGCGGATGGCAACGGACAGCCCGATGCCCCCATGCTGCTCGCCCATGTGGTGCCCGATTCTGCCCCGAACCCGGCACAATTAGCGCCGCAGGAGCTGGCAGATCTGGCTCGTTCCCAGCTGCGGCAGGTGCTGCCCGGTTACATGGTGCCTGCCGCCGTCGTGGTTGTGGAGCGCATCCCCCTGACGGTGAATGGAAAGGTGGATACGGCGGCATTGCCCGACCCCGCAGAACAGGAACGCAGTGCCGGCCTGGCTCCCCGGACTCCGCGGGAGAAAGTCGTGGCACTGATTTTCCAGGACGTGCTGTCACTGACTCAGGTGGGAGTTGACGAGTCCTTCTTCGAGCTGGGCGGACATTCCTTCCTGGCGCAGCCGCTCATTTCCAGGGTCAATGATGCCCTCGGCACGGAACTGCCAGTGCAGGCCCTGTTTCGCTCTCCCAGTGTGGAGCTGCTGCTGGGCGAGGCAAGCAAGGGCAGGACGGAGAATGTTGCCGACAGCTTGGCGCAGTTGCTTCCTCTGCGCACCACGGGAAGCAAGGCACCGCTCTTTGCCGTCCATCCCGCCACCGGCGTCAGCTGGGGTTACGCTGCCATGTTGGGTCGCTTGGACAAAGAACGGCCACTAATCGGACTGCAGATGCCGGGCATGCTGCCCGGCAAGGATCACGGACTCCAGGCACAAACGCTGACGGAGCTGGCCGATGATTACATTGCCCAGATCCGCAAGGTGCAGGCGGAGGGGCCCTACCATCTGATCGGGTGGTCGTTTGGTGGCAATCTGGTGCAGAGACTGGCCACCAGGCTCCAGGAATTGGGACACGAGGTGGCATTCCTGGGAATCCTGGACGCCTTTCCCACGGCGCAGGAAAACAATAGTGACATTGGAACGGGACCGGAACTGTGGCAAAACTACCTGCAGGCAGCCGGATTCCCCGTTCCTGCCGAGGAAGTGGCAGCACTGGATGGCGCGCGTGTGCTGGAAATCCTGCGGGATAACCACAACCCCCTGGGCAGCATTCCGATCGAATCCCTCAACGCCATGGTGGAAAACTTCCAGGTGCTGGCCCGCATGATTCGCCACACCGAGGTGCAGGTGTTCGACGGCGAGCTGGACGTCTTCCGGGCAACGGAGGACGTCCGTAGCGGCTCGCCGGCGTCGGAGTCCTGGGGCCCCTTTGTGAGCGGGCGGATCATCGATACGCCCGTCAAGGCAGCCCACTCGCAGATGCTCAGTGAAAGTGCGCTCGATCACATTCTTCCGGTCTTGGCAATCCGGTTGGACTAGGGCACCGAATAGCCAATAGCGGCGCAGGGCCCGGGCCGGTTGCTTCGGCAGCGTCTTGGGCCCCGCTGAGGTCAGCAGAAATCCAGCAAGGAAACTGAGGGAATTTACATGACGAACCCATTTGATGACACGAACGCAACCTTCCGCGTACTGGTTAATGATCTGCAACAGCACTCGCTGTGGCCCACGTTTGCCGACGTTCCCAACGGGTGGATGGTGATGTACGGCCCCGGTGGCCGGCAGGAATGCCTAGACTTCGTTTCCCGCAGCTGGACGGACATGACTCCGCGCACGGTGGCCGAACTCGCGGCTTCCTAGTGATCCGGGTACGGGGACTTTGTAAAAACTTTGGCGGCTTCCGCGCCTTGGATGATTTAAATCTGGATGTAGCACCCGGGCAGGTTCTGGGTCTGCTGGGACCCAATGGGGCTGGCAAAACCACCACCGTTCGGGTGCTGACCACCTTGCTGGCACCCGATGCCGGCGAAGTAACGGTTGCCGGACACAGTGTTAGTAAGGATCCAGACAGTGTGCGCCGCTCAATTGGCCTGTCAGGACAGTATGCGGCAGTTGACGAGAAACTCACCGGTTACGAAAACCTAGTCATGGTGGCCAGACTCTACGGAATGAACAGGAAGTCATCAGCGGCGCGCGCTCTTGAGCTGCTGGATGAGTTCCGGCTCAGTGACGTGGCCGGAAAGCGTGCCGGTGCGTACTCGGGCGGCATGCGGCGCCGGTTGGACCTTGCCGGTGCCATTGTGGCCAGGCCGGAGGTGGTGGTGCTTGATGAACCCACCACTGGACTGGACCCCAGGGGACGGTTGGACACCTGGGGTGTTATTTCCTCACTCGTGGCCAACGGGACCACTGTCCTGTTGACCACCCAGTATCTGGAAGAGGCCGATCAGCTGGCGGACAACATCGCGGTGATTGATGCCGGGCGCGTCATTGCCGAAGGCACAGCCAATGAGCTCAAGTCCCGCGTCGGCTCCGAACGGATCGACATTGTCGCGGCCCTGCCGGAGAACGTGGACAATGCCGCGGCGATCTTGGCCAGAATCGCCGCAGGCACCCCCGAGATTGATAGGCAGATGCGCACCATCAGTGTTGCCGCGCCCGACGGGCACCACATGCTGGTGCGGGCGCTGGACGATCTTGAACAGGCGGGGGTGAAGGTGGTGGAGGCCGCCCTTCGCCGACCCACCTTGGATGATGTCTTCCTGCAGTTGACCGGAGAGCGGGCTGATACGCAGCCCACCAGTGACACACCAACAGCTGGCGCAAGCCAGGATCATGAGGTACTCCAAGCATGAGCAGTTTCAACGCCGCCATCCGCGACAGCTCGGTCATTGCCGGGCGAAACCTGCGCAATGTCATCCGCACCCCCGGTGCCATGGTGACAAGCGTGGCCCAACCCATCATGTTTGTCCTGCTGCTCGCCTTTGTGTTTGGCGGCACCCTGGGTGGTGCCGACTACAGGACGTTCCTCATTGGCGGAATCCTCGCCCAAACCCTGACTTTCAATGCTTCCTTCACAGCTGTTTACCTCGCCAAGGATCTGCAGCTGGGGCTGATTGACAGATTCCGTTCCCTGCCGATGTCCCGTGCCGCCGTCATACTGGGGCGCTCGTCAGCCGACCTGGTGACCAGCCTGCTGTCCATTGCCGTCACCCTGCTGTGCGGGCTGGCCATTGGATGGCGGATTAGCAACGGGTTGGGGCCGGCTTTGCTGGCCATGGGACTTTTGC
The DNA here is from genome assembly GCA_038242155.1 of Actinomycetales bacterium. Taxonomy (GTDB): domain Bacteria; phylum Actinomycetota; class Actinomycetes; order Actinomycetales; family Micrococcaceae; genus Specibacter. The sequence goes on from JBBSSM010000005.1 coordinate 107,398, forward strand.
TCCTGTTCACTTTTTCCGTTTCGTGGATTGGTGCAGTAATTGCCCTGACGGCCCGCAGCGTTGAAGTGGCACAGAGCCTGGGACTTATCTGGCTGTTTCCCGTGACCTTCATTTCGGGGGCATTCGTTTCCGTGCAGTCCATGCCCGGACCCCTGCGTGCTTTCGCCGAATGGAACCCCGTGACAGCTGTAGCCACTGCGGCACGGGAGCTTTTTGGCAACGGGGCACCCGCAGGTTTTGCTGCCCCCAGCGGATGGCCGGCAGAAAATGCCCTGCTCTACGCATTCATGTGCTGTGTGGCCATCATCGTGGTCTTTGCCCCGCTGGCCATCTCGCAATATGTCCGGATCAGCAAGAGGTGACTGTCACAGGCACTGCCGGATCCGTTGACTACGTTATTGCCGGTGCGGATGAAGTGCTCTCCGCGGCTGCGCGCTTCGGCGGTGCAGAGGCTTTGCTCAGTGATGACGAGCTGGCCAAGACTGCACGCTTTCGAAGCCCACAGGATGCCAGCGGCTATGCGGCGGCACACATTCTCTTTCGCATCATGGCAGCACGCACACTGCGGGTCAGTCCCAGGAACACGCGTGAGTTGACGCTCCACAGGAGCTGCCGCAGCTGCGGCGGTCCCCACGGAAAGTCTGTCATTACCGGTGCCAATTTGAGCCTGTCACGGGTCCGGGACAGTGTCATGGTGGCCTCGGCCTGGCCAGGCCAACCGCTCGGGGCAGATCTGGAAGCCATCCCGCAGGAGCTGCATCCCGAGTTCGACGACTTTGCCCTCTCACCTGCGGAACGCCAACTGTTGGCACCGGCCGACGTCGAATCACGCCTGCGTCTGTGGGTGGCCAAGGAAGCGGCGCTGAAGGCAACCGGGCATGGTTTGGCCATGACGCCGGGTGCGCTGCACATTGAACAGTTCCATCCCGGACCGCAGGGGACGACGTCGGCTGGCCGCGTAGCCATGGTGGCTTCGCCCGGGCTGCCCGAGGCGCCTGGCCTACTTGAGGCACAGGGACTGCAGATCTGCTGGGTGGAGGCACCTGCGCAACACGCTGCCGCCCTCGCCGTGGCGGGGCAACCCCTCATCACCAGGCTTGAAGTGCAGATCGTGTTTGGGTCTGAGAACTCTTGACTGTGCAATAAGTTGCGGGCGCTAACGGGGTTTCTTGATTTGGCAATGCAGGATCAGTTTGGTTGACAGGACAGCGGGATTTTTCTTGACCTTCGGGCAACCGCGCCGAAGCCAGGTGGTGCTTAGATGCCCAGCATGACACGTCGACCTTCGGCGGAAAAGCAGGCCGCCCAGGCCGCCCAGAAGTGGGCCAATCAGGGCTGACCGCGGCATGCGCGAATTGATTTTGGGCGGCTACATGGGCCGCGCAGGGTGGGCGCGAGGGTCCTCTCATGAAAAGCTCATCGTGGCCCTGGATACTTTGGAGCAACGGGTAACCCAAAAACTGGAACTACTCGATGCTCGCGCAAAGGAGCAGCATGCCGTGCGGGATGATTTTGAAGCCACAGACGTCTTGCTCATGTCAGCGATGGCGCACGCCGCGGCGCCCATCAAGGACTCCGACTGCCCAGAGACGGGACAACGCGCCCTGCAATTGCTAATTGAGGGCATCCGCCCGGATATCCCCCCCGGGGCTGTCTCTGCGGAGCGCTATGGGACCGGTGGCGGATACTGAGACCGAGGGGTTTGCCCGGTTCGGCTAGACGCCCAAACGCTGGTCATTTGAGTTGAAGGTGGTTGATTCTCTGGCGCCCCGGTCACGGAGTACGTGGCTGGACATGCGAACCCCGCAATTCCACGCAGGTACTTGATATTGCACATCAGCCCTGGGCTGTTGCTTGCCTTCGGGATACTGCCAAAATTGCACTCGGTGGGGAACGGTTTTCTTCTGCCGCGTTGGTATTTGCCGTAGCGCCGCTATTTCCGGACGGCCTCACTGTTAGTACCTGGTCACATGAGTTATTAGCACCCTCGTGGTGTGGTTGGCGGCGAAACTGGCGGCTTCGCCGTTGCTGCTGCTTTTCCTTTTGAAGCGCTTGCCGGTCCGCAAGGCTCGGGCCATTGAAAAATACTGGCAAAGCCTGCTTGGGCTGCTCAGCCAGCGGACGTCGGCGTAACCTTTACCCCATTGCCCTGCATAATTTCAACGTTCAGGGGGCCTCGACCTCTGCGTTGACCGGCGTAATCTGTCCGAAAAAAACTGGCTGTGCGGTCAAGACGGCGATGGCACCCGCTTGGATCTGTCGCCGCGCTCACAAGCAGGCGTCCCGGGGGCTCCAGCTACTATGAGGATGGGAAGTCCGGCTGTCAACATCACAGGGGGAAGTGCACGTATGAACCAGTCACGCATGAACGTAGAGTCCTTTAACCTTGATCACCGCACCGTTGCAGCACCCTATGTCAGGGTTGCCGACACTAAAGTACTGCCCTTGGGAGACGTCATTACCAAGTATGACGTGCGCTTCACCCAGCCCAACGTGGCACATTTGGACATGAAGGCCATTCACTCACTGGAACATCTTTTTGCCGAGTACTCACGCAATCACTCCACTGCCGTTTTGGACTTTTCCCCCATGGGATGCCAGACCGGGTACTACCTGATGCTCCAGGGTGAGCCGGACATGCCCACAGCTTTGGCCCTCATTGAAGCCACGCTGACCGACATCCTTGACGCCACGGAAGTTCCCGCCGCCAATGAAACCCAGTGCGGTTGGGGCGAGAGCCACTCACTGGACGATGCCCAGGATGCTGCCCGGTCATTTTTGGCACAACGCTCCAGTTGGGAACAGGTCACAGCCTGAAGGAAGGGAAGGGCTGGACCGAGGAATTCGTCTCGGTCCAGCCCTTCGGGACTTAAGCTGGCTCTTGTTGATATTACGCACGACGACGTTCCAAGACCACGCCTGCAGCGTCAGTTGTAGCTGCTCCCCCGCAAATTTGGACCTCTAAAGTGGTGCGGCCAATTTGCCGACGCTCACTGACAATTTTTTAGGCAAAGCAGTCAGGGTGTTGGCCTTGCCGGTTCTGGCTCACCGTCAATTTCCTGCCGCAGCTTCTGGGGCGGTAACTAATCCCTTGGGTATTTATCGACAGTCCCTGGAAACGTTTCATGAATTACCGATTAAAGGTAGCCGTGCAAGAATCAGATCGTGTCTGCAAACCTTCCACCCTTTCGAACACCACCCCTTCGACGGGTTGAGGGATCCAAGCCACTTCTCATGGATCGCAATGCATGGCCAGCGACGCTCATGCCGGTCAGGCAACTCCTCGATGAAGGCCTTGATCTCGGACCCGTGACAATCCTCGTGGGAGAGAATGGCTCCGGCAAGTCGACCCTGGTGGAAGCAATTGCCATGGCCTTTGGCATGAACGCCGAGGGTGGCTCCACAAATGCAATGCACCGCAGCTATACATCTGAATCCGACCTAGCCCACCATTTACAATTTGTCCGAGAAGTTGGAGCCTCGAAGCGGGGATTCTTTTTGCGGGCCGAAACAATGCACGGCTTTTTTACATACCTCGAATCGATTGGAGATGAAGGCTCTTTCCATCAGCGTAGCCACGGGGAGTCCTTCCTGGATCTCGTTGCCGCGCGGTCCCGGATGCATGGCCTCTGGGTGCTCGATGAGCCCGAGTCCGCACTCTCGCTTCCAGGCTGTCTGGCTTTGATTGGTTTGCTTCGAAACCTTGTAGGCAGTGGGTCTCAGATCCTGCTATCCACGCACTCGCCTGTCCTCGCCGCCTATCCGGGCGCTGACCTTTATGAGATCGGCGAGTGGGGCATTCGCGCCAGCGAATACGATGATCTTAGTCTTGTACGGAACTGGCGTGCTTTTTTGGATTCTCCCGAGCGATTCCTCCGCCATATCGATTAACAAATGTCCCGGTCAGCGTCCCCCGGCTGAACCTGCTGCGACAGTTGATTCACGTACAAAGTGGAACAGTTTGGGCCCCAACGTCCACTGGCATGCGGGACGTCGCCTCTTTTACGGTCTCGTACTTACCTGTGGCACAATCCTCGCTGTGGGTACCATCAATTTGACCGGGCAACTGGTATGCCGGGATGACGACGAAATTGCAGTCGTTACAGAATTCCTACCCCGCCATATTCAATTTACGCGGGCTGAATCTGGTTGTATTTCTTTCCAGGTAAACCAGACCGACGATCCACGAATATGGGACGTTGCCGAGTGTTTCCAAGACGCTCAATCCTTCTGCCTCCACCAGGCCCGGGCCAGGGTTAGCGAATGGGGACACGCAACGGCAGGCATGAAACGAAACTATTCCGTGACGGGCTTGTAGATCCCAAATTTTCCCTGCGCGGTATCGCTCGCGCGCTCCGTTCACTCCGGTGTTTTTCCTTTAGGGTTCTGGGAGAAACCGATACAAGCGCTCCAACCGGAGCGGAATGGCTCACATCTTGAATGCGGACTTCTGCTAACAAGTGTCCGTCCGTTCAGCGTTTTCTTTGTGGAATGCGACTATTGGTGTCGCAGCCAGGTATTGAGTCAGTTTTACTGGCGTCGCTGACCCACACCTCACTAATCAACTCATCACAAAAAGACAATCATTGGGAAGTACTGCGCAAACCGTTGCTATGGTTCGGGTCATGAGCATTGAAGCAGCGGTCCAGGCCGAAACGGTGTCCTTGGACGGTCGGGTATTTGCCGGAGTTGAGAACTTCGCAACGGGGGAAGTTGGGCAATCCACCACATTCGCGTATCACCTGGAAAATGAGGTGATTTGGGCGGAGTATTCAGGAGGTGCGATCATCCGCGGCTATCTTGTCGGAACTTGAAACGCCGAGAAGTTGAACTTTCGCTGTGCGCACCTTGGCACCGACAGGGAGACCTCAACCGGAGTTTGTGAATCGGTGATAGAGGTTCTTGGTGACGGGCGGGTACGTTTCCATGAGACGTGGGCGTGGGAATCACGTCCGGAAACCGGCAACAGCATCGTCGACGAGCTAAAGCGGTAGTTTCTTCGAAATGAACGGCGGCAGGATCGTCCCGTGCAGAGTTAAATCCGCACGGTGAGCTGTTACTCGAGGGCTTATGAATCTTCCCAAAATCCCTCGTGCACGCGGAAAGCTTCCTCACGGAGCAGGGGGCCTACTACCTCGACGCTCTGCTCGGCACGCTCGAAGAGTTCTCGGCTGCTTAAACGCAGTTGCATCCCCCTCATAGCGCATATTTCATCATAAAGTTGCTCACTGCTCAGGGCAAAGACCACCCGGCGCACGCCTCCCCAATAAATTGCCGCGGCACACATTGGGCACGGTTCCGTGCTGGTGTAGAGCGTTGATGCTGCAAGCGTCGCCTCATCGTGGCCCGTCGAGGCAACGCGCATAGCGTTCGTCTCGGCGTGTCCGGTGCAGTCTTTCGTTGTGATTTCGGTATTTATTCCCTGTCCTAGAATCGTGCCATCCAGACCTGCGATGATTGCTCCGAATGGTTGGTTGCCGCTGTCACGTGCTTGTTGAGCAAGATCAATGGCCCCTCGCAAATAGCTCTCATCAGTTGCTGTCGTGTTTGCCATATTTGCCTCTTCCTTGGTGACTCCGTCGTGAGGTGCTGCGGAATCTGCCACCATACCTCGTGCCGCTTTATCTTATTAAGAAGGATCCCCAGGGTACCAACGGCCGACACACACCGCGCTTCTCGAAGACAGCTGGACCTGTGTGTCAAACGCGGCGGCGCCAGAATAGCCGCTGACGTAGTGTTGAGGAAACAGCTTCTTCTAGGCACTGGACAGTCACATACCCGCATGGCGAAAAACACCGATATTACTCTCATGGCCTCTTTGAGGCGTCTGGCACCACAGCTCAGGCCCATTGCGTGGCGGCTGCTCTTTGGGCTTTTCAGCGCGTTGGCGGCCAGCGTGGTTGCGCTCGTTATCCCGCAGGTTTACCGGATTTTGGTCAACACCGCGCTCGAACCCGGCAACGGCACAACGGCGCTCTGGGTGGGGACGGGCGTTGTTTTCCTCCTGGGAATCCTGGAGGCGTGGCTGATGGTGCTGCGCCGTCAACTGGTCATTGTGCCTGCCAGCACCGTGGAAACCCGGATGCGCACCAACTTTTATCGGCACCTGCAGCAACTGGCCGTGGAATTCCACGATAGGTGGGGATCAGGGCAGTTGCTGAGCCGTTCCATGAGTGACCTGAACTTTTTACGCCGCTGGATGGGCTTCGGTGCCATCATGCTGGTGGTAACGGCCCTGACAGTGGTCATTGGTGTGGCGATCATGTTCTCCATGAGCTGGGAACTGGGGTTGATTTTCCTCGCGGCGGCTGTCCCCATCGCCATTTACGGTTTTAAGTTCCGCCGTACCTACGGTCGCGCCAGCCGCCGCAGCCAGGATCAGGCCGGGGATCTGGCCACGGTAGTGGAGGAATCGGTGCGCGGCATCCGGGTCCTCAAAGCCTTCGGCCGCAGCCGTGAAGCTCTCGACTCCTTCGCCAACCGGGCGCAGGAGCTGCAATCCACGGAAATCCACAAGGCCAAGTCGCTGGCCTCCTTTTCGCTCGTGGTGACGCTGCTGCCCGAACTCGCATTGGCTGCCAGTTTGGTGGTTGGCGTTTTGTTGGTCTCTGGTGGGAAGCTCGACGTCGGGACCCTGGTGGCGTTTTTTGCCACGGCCGCCGTCGTGGCTGGCCCCGTGGAGTCGGTGGGTCCCCTGTTATCCATGACGCTGGCCGCCAAAACCGCACTGGACAGACACTTTGAGGTCATGGACACCTCCGTCACCATTGCCGACGCTGACCATCCCATGCCGCTGCCCGCAGTGCGCGGTGAGCTGGAATTTCGTAATGTGCATTTCCGCTTTCCCGACACCCCGACAGGCACCAGGGACCTGCTCGACGGCGTGAATTTGCAGGTGCGGGCCGGGGAAACCATGGCTTTGGTGGGTCTCACCGGCAGCGGCAAGAGCGCGTTGTTGAACCTGGTCCCCCGACTGTTTGATGTCAGTTTGGGCGCCGTGTTGCTCGATGGTACTGACATCCGCCACGTGCAGCTGGCACAGTTGCGCCGCCACGTCTCCGTGGCCTTCGAAGACACTACCTTGTTCTCCAGCTCGGTGCGGGACAATGTTTTGCTCGGAGCTGATGAGCAAACAGGCATGGAGGCAGAGCAGATACTCGACCAGGCCCTGGAGGTGGCGCAGGCCGATTTTGTGCACGCGCTACCCCTTGGCGTAGACACGCTCATAGGAGAGGAAGGGCTGAGCCTTTCCGGCGGTCAACGCCAGCGCATTGCCTTGGCCCGCGCCATTGCTGCCAGACCTGCGGTGTTGATTTTAGATGACCCATTGTCAGCCCTCGACATCAACACGGAAGAACGCGTGTCACAGCAACTGCATGATGTTTTGGCGGGCACCACCACCCTCATAGTCGCCCACAGGCCCTCAACCGTTGCCCTGGCCAGCAGAGTGGCGCTGTTGCAGGACGGCCGTATTACTGCTGTGGGCACGCACACCGAGCTGCTGGCAGGCAACGACCACTACCGCCATGTTTTGGCGAGCCTGGATACCGCGCCGCGTGATTTAGACACCGACGCTGAAGATGACGCTGAAGATGACCCAGGCGACGCAACGGCTCTTCCCCTCCTGGACGCCAACAGAAATCCACGTCAGGCAACCACGCGAACCAAGCAACACTCCGCCGAAAAGGCGGCCACGGCATGAGCTTTGGAACCACACCCCCCAAAGCTGCAACGCACGATGCCGGGAAGGGTGCACGGAATGCTGACACTGCGCAGGGAACTGCGGGTGAGGACCGGGTGGATCTGAGCCGCGAAGACAGCCGTGCGGTGCGGCAACGCTCGGTGCAGCTGTTGCGGGTTTTGCTGCGCCCGGTGCGGATGCGCTTTGCCATTACGGTGGCCCTGGTCGTGCTTTCCCAAGCAGCCAAGGTGGCAGGTCCCCTGCTCATTGCCTTTGGCATTGATGCGGCCCTGCCTGCTTTGACGGGGACCAACCGTGATTGGTTCCCGCTGGCGCTGACAGGCGGAGGCTACGTGGTGGCTGCTCTAAGCGCCGCGTGGCTGACGGCCGCGTATTTAACTGCCACGGCGCAGCTCAGCCAAGCCATGCTGCTGGATTTACGCCTCCAGGTTTTCCGGCACACGCAACGCCTCAGCATGGAGTTCCACGAAAAATACACTTCGGGACGGATCATTTCCCGCCAAACGTCCGACCTTGAGGCACTGCGTGAGCTGTTGGATTCGGGCATCTCCTCCCTTGCCTCGGGTTTGGTGTTCATGCTGCTGACAGTCGCCTCCATCTTCGCCCTGGACTGGACCACGGGTCTGCTGATTTTGACTTCCGCGGCCCCCATGTTCTTGCTCACGCGCTGGTACCAAAAACGTTCGCAAGCTGCCTATCGGTCCTCCCGGGTGGTATCTGCCGGACTGATTGTGCATTTCGTGGAGACCATGACAGGCATCCGCGCCGTGCAGGCTTTCCGCCGGGAGACATTCAATGCCGACCGCTACGACGAGTTGGCTGAGGAATACCGCAGTGTCGCCGTCCGCTCCATCAACCTCAACGGTGTGTTCCAACCCGGCCTGGTCCTCATTGGCAATGTGGCAGTGGCTGCCGTCCTGCTCGTGGGCGGATACCGGGTGCTCAATAGTGCGCTGGAGGTCGGCGCACTGCTGGCCCTGCTGCTGGCGGCGAAACGGTTCTTCCAACCCCTCAGCCAAATGGCCATGTTCTACAATTCGTTCCAATCGGCGCAGGCCGCCCTGGAGAAGGTGTCTGGTTTGTTGGAAGAGGTCCCCACGGTGCGGCCCCCGCATCACCCGGTAGCCCTTCCCCAAGCCCGCGGCGACATTCGCTTCTCGGGTGCCACATTCAGCTACGGGGACGGTCCGGTGATTGTGCCCAGCCTTGATTTGCACATCCCGGCCGGACAAACAGTGGCTGTGGTGGGTGCCACGGGAGCCGGCAAATCCACACTGGCCAAGCTCATGGCCCGTTTTTATGACGTCACGCACGGATCCCTCACGCTCGACGGCGTGGAGTTGCGTGAGTTGTCCTCCACCGATTTGCGTCGGGCAGTGGTCATGGTGACTCAGGAAGCGTTCCTGTTCAGTGGCACGGTGGCCGAGAACATTGCCCTGGGGCGGCCCTCCGCCAGCCGGGAGGACATTGCAGCTGCCGCCCGTGACGTGGGCGCCGACGAGTTCATCCGGGCGCTCCCGCAGGGTTACGACACCGATGTGAATAAGCGCGGCGGTCGGGTTTCGGCCGGACAACGTCAGTTGATTTCCTTTGCCAGGGCATTTTTGGCCAATCCAGCCGTACTAATTTTGGATGAGGCCACCTCCTCCCTGGACATCCCATCAGAACGGTTGGTGCAGGAAGGGTTGCACAGACTGCTGGGGGCAACAGAAAAGCACAGCGCCCGCACGGCAGTCGTGATTGCCCACCGGCTGTCCACAGTGGCCATTGCCGACCGGGTCCTGGTGGTTCATGACGGCAGGATTGTGGAGGACGGCACCCCCGCGGAACTCCTCGCCGGTGGCGGGCGCTTTGCCGATCTGCATGGCGCCTGGCGGGAGTCTTTGGTGTAGGCAGCCCCTCCTCAAACCCATTCCTGCCCGCCACAACAGCCCCGCCGTGCCCCGCCCCATAAACTGCAATGACACCCCACATGCTTTTGCCGGCATGATCCCGGCAGCAAGAGAAAGTAGCATCATGACCCACTTTGACCTCATTATTATTGGCACCGGTTCGGGCAATTCCATCCCGGGACCTGAATTTAACCACTGGAACATTGCCATCGTTGAGGATGGCTTGTTTGGCGGCACGTGCTTGAATGTGGGTTGCATCCCGACCAAAATGTTCATCCACCCCGCCGAGCTGGCGGACGCGGCACGCCACGGCCGGGCGCTGGGCATCGACGCCGAACTCCACAGCGTCGACTGGCCGGGCATGCGGGATCGGATCTTTTCCCGCCTCGATGCCATTGAATCCGGTGGGCGCCAGTACCGCGAAAGCGCAGAATCCCCCAACACCATAGTTTTTGCAGGACGCGGCAGCTTCACGGGGCATAAATCCCTCAGCGTTGCCCTGCACGACGGCACCACGGTCCAGCTCAGCGCCGACCGCTTTGTGCTCGCCGCGGGGTCCCACGCGTTCGTCCCCGACATCCCGGGCCTGCAGGACCACGCCGTCACCTTTCACACCTCGGATACCATCATGCGTCTGGAAACGCTTCCCCGGAGCATCATCATCATGGGGGGTGGCTACATTGCGGCGGAATTTGCCCACATCTTCTCCTCCTTCAACGTCCAGGTGACGCAGGTGGCCCGCGGTACCAGACTTTTGAAGACTCTCGATCATCATGTGTCCGAGCAGTTCACCCGAGAGGCGGCCGCCCGCTACACGGTGCTTTTGGAGACCGAGGTGAGCGGCGTGCGAGCCGTGGCGGACGGCGTCGAACTTGACATCAATACCGCGGAAGGCAGCAAGACGCTGGCGGCCGAGGTGTTCTTGGTGGCGACGGGCCGCCAACCCAATGGCGCGGGGCTCGGGGTGGAAAAGACGGGTGTGGGTCTGGACCAGCAGGGCAGGGTGGTGGTGGACGAACAGCAACGCACGGCCGTGGAGGGCATTTATGCGCTGGGTGACATGTCCTCGCACTACCAGCTCAAGCACGTGGCAAATCATGAGGCACGCGTGGTCAAGCACAATCTGGCCCACCCGGATGCGCCCATGAGCTCCGATCACCGATTTGTGCCGGCGGCAGTGTTTACCGATCCGCAAATTGCGGCCGTGGGTCTGACCGAGGACCAGGCCATTAGGGACGGCGTACCCCACGTCGCGAAGGTGCAAAACTACTCCGATATTGCCGCAGGGTGGGCACGTGAGGATCAGGGCCACTTCCTGAAAGTGCTGGCCGATCCCGCGACCGGCCAGCTCTTGGGCGCACACGTCATTGGTCCCGAAGCGGCCACTGTCATTCAACCGCTCATTCAAGCCATGCACTTTGGCCAAACCGCGCACCAGGTAGCGACGGGGCAGTACTGGATTCACCCTGCACTGTCGGAGCTGGTGGAAAATGCGTTGCTGGGATTGCCGGAGCCGGGCCAGCTACCATAGGGAAGTCAAGGAAAGGGGCAGCAGCTCCTCCATCATTTCCACGCAGGGGCCAAAACATCACTACTTCACGCATTGCACCCGTTGACGTCATTATTATTGCGGCCATGGAACCGGAAATCAGTCCCTTCCTGGATCGGGCCACTGAGCTCAGTGAACCGCTGAGCGTGGGCCATGCCGTGTACTACAGGGGTTTGCTCAATGGCCGCCCGGTATTGTTTGTCCGCGGCGGAATAGGCTTGGTGAACGCTGCCGGTGCGGCCACCTCGGCGCTGCTCTTGGCAGGCGGTCAGGTGCCACCCCTTGTCATCAGCGCCGGCACGGCGGGCGGCCTGGGGGATGCGGTGCGCGTGGGGGATGTGGTCGTTGGCACCAAAACAATCAACGCCGACGCCGATGCGCGCGCCTTCGGCTACGTGCTGGGTCAGGTCCCAGGAATGCCGGCCAGCTACTCCTCCCCCGATGATGCGGTAACTGCCAGTGAAGTGGGCACCCCCGAAGAACGCAGCGCGGCCTCGGTGCATCACGGCCTCATGGTCTCCTCCTATTCCTTTGTGGGCCACGACCGGGCACCCATCATCAAGGAACAGTTCGCGGGGGTCCTGGCAACTGACATGGAATCCTCGGCCATTGCCCAAACCTCTTACGTGTTCGGCGCGCCTTTCCTGGCCGTCCGCGGAATTTCAGATCTCTGCGGGCCGGCGTCCGACGCCGATTTCATCGAACACGTCGATGATGCAGCCGAGCGCTGCGCCGAAGTAGCCGTGCCCATCATTGACGCATGGCTGGGGGCCACGGCGGGCTGATCCGCCGTCGAGCCTTGGGGCGCTAGGAAAAGAGCACCAGGACGTACACGGCAAAGACTGCCAAGTGTGCCGCCCCATGAATGGCTGTGGTCTGCTTGTTGGCGAAGGTGACGCTGGTGAGCAACAAGCTCACGGCGAGCAGCAGGAGGTTGGCCGGGGATTGGGCGAGCAGTACTGTTTGTCCCGTCAGCAAAGCAATGCACAGGACGGCCGGGATGGTCAGTCCCACGGTGGAGACCAGCGCGCCGTGGCAAAGGTTGCTCACGCGTTGGCCCTCTCCCATCAGCGCAGCCCGGAGCGTGGTGATGGTTTCCGGCAAAAACACGATCAGGGCAATGAGCACTCCCGACAGCTCCAGGGGTGCTCCGGCGCGCGCCAATCCCTGATCCAAAAGGGCCGCCATGGTGTGTGATAAAAGCACGATGGGCAACACCGTGACAACCAGCAGACCGAACCGGACCGCGATCTCACCGCGATGCGTGCGGAGGATTGCGGTTATGGGTGCCGTGGGTGCCACCACCGCTGCGCTCGGGGGAACCTTTTTGCTTCTATTGTCCCTGCCGCCCAGGGGAGGCTCAGTGAAGTCGCCGGCTTGGGCGCCCATCTGGCGGATCAGGAAAAAGGCGTACAGGCCCAGGGCAAGCACCATGATGGGCACCAGCTGTCCCCTCGTGTAGCTGCCGTTGCTGCCAATGAGCGCCGGGAGGGCGAACGCCAGGGACAGCAACACAATCATCATGGCCAGGTAGGCCGAGGCGCCTTGGCGATTATGGCGCAACCCGCCGTGTTTGAGCCCGCCCACAAGCAGGGATAAACCGATGACGGCGTTTAAAATGATCATGGACACCGCCGTGACTGAATCGCGGGCAATGGTGCTGTGCTCACCGGGGCCCAGCATGACGGCGGATATGAGAACCACCTCAATGAGCACAATGGACAGCGTGAGCACCAGTGAGCCGTAGGGATCCCCGAGCCGGCGGGCCAGCTGCTCCGCTTCATGCACCACGCCGAAGGAGCACAGCAGGATTACGCCAATAATGACCGCCAGCACGGTGATTAGTACGGGTGTGGGAGTGGGTGCTTCCAGGAGGGGTGCGGCCAGGGCCAGGACGACGACGGCGCCCCAACCAACGCCGATGCGGCCCCAGGCCGCCGGGGCAGTGTGGGTGCGCAGGGCCAATAAAGTCATGGAAAAAACCCGTTCTGCGGGGTCGTCCCCAATAAAAGCGGCAGGAACGGGCCGTCCCGTCCCTGCTTTTCCTCAGCTTTTCCCGCCAGCACTGATGTTTCGCTGAAACTTACCCGCCGTGGCAGGATTTTAGCGGTTACCTCAGCCCAGAATAAGTCAGCTCCCGCGCTTAGGCCAATCGAAGCCGCCGTGCCTTACTAGGATTCCCGGAGGGAGGCAATGAGTTCACTCTTGCGCTGACGGGAATAGCCTGTCAGTCCAATTTCTTTAGCGCGTTGCCTTAATTCCACGACGCTCCACTCGCTGTAGTCCCCCGATTTACCGCCCTTGCGGGCTACGGCACTTCGGCCCTTTGCGGCTGCCGCATTTGAAATCCGGGCAGCTTTTTGCTTGGAAGCACCGTCCTCGCGGAGAGTCTCATAGAGCTCCGGATCTTTCAGACGGGACTTATTTGCTTCTGGCATGTCGGGCTCTCCTTCGGTAAGGGTAAACGATGACGTTCCCTACACTAGGCTGCGGGTTCAGGCGAAGCCAAAGGACCTCAACGCCTGCCAGGCCCCGCCGAACGAAACCCCGCGACCCCATTGGCTACGGTTTGAAGAGCCGGTGGAAGGCTGCCCGAGAACTACTTTTCCGCCCGTTCCACGGTGCTGTCCTGCTGCGCACTGCCTTCTTCTGCGCTGCCTTCTTCTGCACTGCCTTCTTCTGCACTGCCTACTTCTGCACTGCCTACTTTGTCGCGGTGTGCCTCGGCGCGGTGGTTTGCCGTACGGGAGAGCTTGGAGGGCCACCAAATGGCCTTACCAATGTCGTAGGTCAATGCCGGTACCAGTACTGAGCGCACCACGAAGGTATCCAGCAACACGCCGAACGCAACAATGAAGGCAATCTGCACGAGGAACAA
>JBBSSM010000006.1:0-121308 GCA_038242155.1 Actinomycetales bacterium
GATTTCCTCCAGGCCCTGCGCCCATTCCTGTATTTCTGCCACCCAAATATCATCGCTCACCCATCATGATTAACAGGATTCCCAACCAAAGTCCGATTAAACCGCCGACAACACTGAAAATAAACGCGACTGTAGTACTAGGCCAGCGCGGCATCGGAAGCTACACCCTTGGTGGCTGCCCCTGCACGTTTTGTCTCGCGTCCCACGCTCTTGGCTTTACGATTCTGCGGTAACCCGGTTTGGGTTGGCAGCAGCGGAAAATGCCCCGGCGGGTTAGCTGGGATGAGCCGTAGAAATTTGGGGTTTTCCACCATTGCCTGGCGTGTCAATGGACAAAACGGCAGAACTTCAACCCGACGGCGCAGCACATCGCCCAGAACCCACAGAAGCAGCACATCCACGAGGGCCGGTTCGGGGCACTCTGGCAGTGACTGAGTTGTCAGCAGCCACATTTGCCCGTTTTCCATCCGGTATTGGAGGAAGGCGGCCAATTGCCCGTCTTGATATAACTCGTAGCGTGTGAGGTCGAGATTGTTTTGAAGAGTTGGCACCCGGGGCTCATTTCCTGAGAATTTCTTAGTAGTTTGACCATAGACCTCACACGGCATGTGAAGCTAATTGTGGAATGTCATTTGCGTTCATTTTCCCGAATGGACTATTTCCCTTCACAGGCGTGTATGAACCGCGCCAAATGGGGCAAGATAAGTGACCAGTGTTTTTCGTCAATAGAGGATGGGCCATGAGTACACAGGCAAAGAGTCAGCCATCGAAGTTGAAACAAGGAATTACAGGTCCCCTGCTTTACCTTTTCATTTTGGGTGACGTGCTGGGAGCGGGTATTTACGCGCTCGTGGGCGAAGTGGCCGGTGAGGTGGGGGGCGCTATTTGGGTTCCCTTGCTGGTGGCGCTGGTGTTGGCCATGCTGACAGCTGCCTCCTATGCGGAACTGGTTACCAAGTACCCCAAAGCAGGAGGTGCGGCAGTCTTTGCGGAGCGGGCTTTTAAGAAGCCTTGGCTGTCCTTTATTGTCGGATTTTGCATGCTTGCAGCAGGTGTTACCAGTGCCGCTGGATTGAGCATTGCCTTTGCCGGGGATTACTTAAAACCCTTTTTGGATGTGCCCACCATTCCAACAGCAATAGTATTTTTGGCTGTTTTGGCACTCCTTAATGCTCGGGGTATTAAGGAGTCGGTGCGTGCCAACGTGGTCATGACAGTCATTGAGGTCTCTGGCCTGATCCTCGTCATTGTGGTGGTTGGTGTGCTGCTGGCTCAGGGCGGTGCAGAGCCCTCCCGCGTCATGGAATTCCGTGAGGGTGTCTCCCCGGGAATGGCCGTTCTGGGCGCTTCCCTGCTGGCCTACTATTCGTTTGTGGGCTTTGAAGTTTCCGCCAATGTGGCGGAGGAAGTCATTGATGTGCGCCGCGTATACCCCAAAGCCCTCTTTGGGGCACTGCTGACCGCCGGTGCGGTGTATTTGCTCATTGGCCTGGCGTCCTCGATGGCCCTCCCCATAGAGGAGCTCGCCGGATCAAGCAGTCCGCTTCTTGATGTTGTCACTGCCACGGGGGTGGGCATTCCCGACTGGCTCTTTGGCTTGATTGCCCTCATTGCCGTGGCCAACGGTGCCCTGCTCACCATGATCATGTCCAGCAGGCTGGCATTTGGCATGGCCGAGCAAGGCCTGCTCCCGCAAATGTTTGGCCGTGTGCTTCCCCGCCGCCAGACACCCTGGGTGGCCATTATTGTCACAACAGCCGTTGCCATGGTGCTGACGCTCACCGGCGGCCTCGCTACTTTGGCTCAGACCGTGGTGCTGCTGCTGCTGTTTGTTTTTATCAGCACCAACCTGGCGGTACTGGTCCTGCGCAAGGACAAAGTGGAGCATGATCACTTCCGCGCCCCCAAGATCCTTCCCTATGCAGCCCTTGCATCATGTTTGATTTTGCTGACGCAGCAGGGACCGGAAATTTGGTTGCGGGCCGGAATCCTCGTGGCAGTGGGCGTTATTTTGTATCTGCTAACCCGCGTTGGTTCCAGTAAACGCCGCGCTTAAATCACAACCGCACGTTCCCCGCTGAGGGGCGGTAATTAACCCCCGGTCAGCGGGAAACGTGCGGTGATGTTGCAAAGAGCGGTACTTATTTAGTGATGCCCTTGTCCTTGAGCCACTGGGCCGCTGCAGCCTTGGGATCCATCTTCTGCTCGCCCTCCACCTGCGTGCGCAAAGCAATGAGGTCCTCGGTGGTGAGTTGTTCGGAAACACTGTTCAGGGCAGTCTGACCGGCGTCGTTGACCTTGTCCGTCTTAATGACGGGAACCACCTGCTGGGCCCCAATGAGGCCCTTGGGGTCATCCAGTACCACCAGTTTGTTGGCTGTAATTTCGGGGGAAGTGGTGAAAATGTCGGCGATTTGAACCTCGTCATTGAGCAGAGCCTTCAAGTTCAGGGCCTCGCTGCTGGCACTGAAAGCCTTAAATTCCTTGGGGACGCAGTTGTACAGCTTCTCCAGTCCGGGCAGGCCGTACGGGCGGGTCTGGAATTCTGACGGGGCAGCAAGGGTCAGTTCACTGCACACCGGAGCCAGGTCTGCAATTGACTTCAGCTGATATTTTTCAGCGGTTTCGGCCGTCACCACAATGGCGTCCTTGTCCTCTGCTGCGGCAGCGTCCAAAATGGACAGCCCTTCGGGCATCTTCTCTGGCAGGGCCGCCAAAATCTCGGGACCGTCAACAAGGTCATTGGCGGTGTCCAGGTAACCGAGCAAGTTGCCCGTGTATTCGGGCACCACATCGATGGAGCCATCCTGCAGGGCCTTCATGTAAACCTCGCGGGCACCAATGTTGAGTTTGGTGCTGGCGTCTACTCCAGCTGCATTGAGGGCACCGGCATAAATTTCGGCCAGGATGGCGTTCTCGGGGAAGTTGGCCGATCCCACCACCACTGACTGGGTGGATCCGCCGTCGGAGCTGGCCTCGCTCAACGGATCCCCTCCACCACAGGCCGTAACCGCCAAGGCTACGCAAAGGCCGGCAGCTGCACCAAGGAATGCGCGGCGCGTCTGGATATGTTTTTTCTTCATGGGTTATCTCCTGTTAGAACAAATAAAAGTTTAGGTTGTTTTGGTTTCAGGCGTGAGAACCTGGGCCGGGACCACACCGGCTTTTTTCAGTCCCGGTGAAACCACTGAACGCTGCACCAGGGCCAGGAACCCGTCAATGATAATGGCCAGGACGGCAATAATTACGGCGCCACCCAGGACCTGACCGTAGTCTTGCACGGCCAAGCCATCAAGAATGTACCGGCCCAAACCGCCCAGGCTGATAAAAGCCACCACTGCCACTGTTGAAATCACCTGCAGCACGCCCGAGCGGAAGCCACCGAGCATGACGGCCAGACCGTTGGGAATCTCAACACTAAAGAGGATTTGCCGTTCGGTCATGCCCATGCTGCGCGCAGCGTCAACAATTTCCCGGTCCACGGCGGCAATACCTGCATAAGTTCCCGTCAAAATGGGCGGAACTGCCAGCAGCACCAGTGACCAGATCGCTGGCATGAGGGACAGGGATGAGGTGGCTATCAGCGCAAAGAGGGTCATGATGCCCAGTGTGGGCAGGGCGCGCAGCATGCCTGCCAGGGAAATGACGACGGCGCGTCCCCGGCCCGTGTGCCCCACATACAATCCCAGGGGCACGGCGATGGCAACGGAAATGAGCAGGGTGAGCCCGGTATACCCGAGGTGCTCAAGCATCCGGGTGGGGATGCCCAGGGGTCCTTGCCAGTTTTGCGGATCGGTCAGCCATTGCCAGCCCTGACTAAAGGGACTGGTGGAGGTGTAGGTGGTCAATGGCAAAATGGTGGCGAGCAAATTCATGCGGACACCGCCGTCGTGCTTGCCGGCGGGGAAGGCACCGTGGCAGTGCGCAGCCACGGTGTCAGCAGCTTTTGCACCAGGACCAGCACCGCGTCCATGAGCACGGCCAAAATTAAGGTGCCGACAATGCCGACGATGATTTCGGTGGGGAAATTACGCTGCAGTCCGTCCGTGAACAGGAACCCCAAACTGGGGATGCCCAACAATGAGCCAACCGTGACGAGGGAAATGTTGCTTACTGAAATGACCCGTAAGCCGGCAAAGAGGACGGGGATCGACAGGGGCAGATCCACGAGTAGAAAGCGCTGCAGGGGTTTAAAGCCCATGGCTGTGGCGCCCTGGCGGATGGTGTCGTCCACTGAGTTCAGGGCATCCAGCGTCGAACGCACCAGCAAGGCCACGGCATAAATGGTCAAGGCCACAATGATGTTGCTGAAATCAAGGATTCTGGTACCTAGAATGCCGGGCAGAATAACGAACAACGCCAACGAGGGGATGGTGTACAGCAGCGAACCGGCGGACAAAATAATGCCGCTGGCCACCTTATTGATCCGGGCCAACTGCGCCAGCGGGATGGCAATAATGACTGCCAGAACCAGGGGCACCACGGCCTGCAGCAGGTGATAGCCGGTGAGGCTGAGAACCTGCGGGAAATTTGCCGTCAACCATTGCATCAGTGCCTGCTTTCCCGCGCCGCATCAATGGCTTCCAACACCTCGGAGGCTTTGACAAGGCCGGCAACCTTGCCTGCAACATCAACTGCCACGCCCAAGCCCGAGGGCGAAGACAGGGCGGCATCCAGTGCATTGCGCAGGGTGTCACCTGCATGGAACAGGGAACCGCCGGGAATGAGTACAGCGGTAGTGCCTGCCGTGGACGGCGGCCACCAACCCAAAGGGCGATGGTCGGTGTCCACGGCCAAGACCCATGCGTCAGTGACGGGGGCGGCATTTTCCTGCCACGTCAAGGTTGCGGCGGGGTGAACGGGAACGGAGCCGCCGCTGGCAAAGGACAATCTACGAAAGCCTCGGTCCCGCCCCACAAAACCGGCCACAAAGTCATCCACGGGTGCCCGCAGAATTTCCTCCGGCGGTGCATATTGCGCCACCCGGCCGCCCACGGCAAAAACGGCAACCTTGTCACCTAAAATGGTGGCTTCGTCAATGTCATGGGTGACAAAGATGATGGTTTTAGCCAACTCGCGCTGCAGCCGCAACAGCTCTTGCTGCAGTTCCGCCCTGACCACGGGGTCTACTGCGGAGAACGGTTCATCCATGAGTAAAACGGGGGGATCTGCCGCAAGCGCCCGGGCCACACCCACTCGTTGTTGTTGACCGCCCGAGAGTTGATTGGGGTAGCGGTCAGCCATGGAGGCGGGAAGCCCCACGGTTTCCAATAGTCCTAAAGCACGCTGCCGGGCAGCGGCCCGCGGTACCTTGTTCAGCCGCAACACCGTTGAGACGTTATCAATTACCGTGCGGTGGGGCAGCAAACCAGCCTGCTGCATGACATACCCCATGGAACGGCGCAGTTCATGGGCGGGAATGGAACTTACATCACGGCCGCCCACACTGACGCTGCCGGAAGTGGGCTCCACCATCTTATTGATCATGCGCAGTGAGGTGGTTTTTCCGCAGCCGGAGGGGCCTACAAAAACCGTAATTTTTCCACTGTCCACGCTGAGGTTTAAGTTATCGACAGCTGGTTGGCCACTTTGGTATATCTTGCTGACGCCCAGAAACTCAACCATGGCATTGCTGGCATTGCTGGCATGCTGCTGGCTCATTGGTGCGGGTGTGGTGGTGCCCAGTGGTGCGGCGGTGGCTTTTTGGGCCGCCATGGGGTGTCCTCACTATGCGTGGCGTGGGAGGTGGGATTGTTTGATCATAAGCCGGGAGCTTTTGCCCCGTAAAGTGCCGCGATCCTGGCGATGCCTTTAGCTGCAGTGGCCGTTATAATGCAGCGGGGCATAAACTGCAGGCATGAACAATGATGGCGTGGAC
The DNA here is from genome assembly GCA_038242155.1 of Actinomycetales bacterium. Classification (GTDB taxonomy): domain Bacteria; phylum Actinomycetota; class Actinomycetes; order Actinomycetales; family Micrococcaceae; genus Specibacter. The sequence continues at coordinate 5,879 of JBBSSM010000006.1, forward strand.
GCTAACAACTTCAGCACTAAAGGCATTTACGTCACGGGGGATGAGTTCAGCCGGGACACTAATTACATTGAAACCCGCATCACCCGCGACGGCGTTGACGGGTACCCGGTGGAGGCTGAGCGCTACCGTTTGGTGGTCTCCCACGCCTGCCCCTGGGCCCACCGTTCCACCATTGTGCGTCGGCTCCTGGGTCTTGAAGATGCCATTTCCCTTGGCGTCTGTGGCCCCACCCATGACGTGCGGTCCTGGACTTTTGACCTGGATGAGGGCGGCGTGGACCCGGTCCTGGGGATTGAAAGGCTCCAGGATGCCTACTTTAAACGGATGCCCCACTACCCCCGCGGCATTACTGTCCCCGCCGTCGTCGAAGTGGCCAGCGGTGCGGTCGTGACTAATAATTTCCCGCAAATCACCCTTGACTTCTCCACCGAGTGGAAAGAATTCCACCGTGAGGGCGCACCTGAGCTTTACCCCGAAGAACTTCGTGAAGAAATGGCCGTGGTGAACAAACGTATATTCACCGAGATCAACAACGGCGTATACCGTTGCGGCTTTGCTGGAACCCAGGAAGCCTACGACGCCGCCTACGAACGCCTCTTCACTGCCCTCGACTGGTTGGAGGGCAGGTTGGCAGGGCAACGCTTCCTCATGGGGGGGCAGCATTACGGAAGCCGATGTCCGGCTCTTCACCACACTTGTTCGTTTTGATGCCGTTTACCACGGCCACTTCAAGTGCAACCGCAGCAAGCTCAGCGAAATGCCGGTCCTCTGGGCCTACGCGCGTGACCTCTTCCAAACCCCGGGCTTTGGCGACACGGTGAACTTCGAACAAATCAAGGCCCATTACTACGTCGTCCACGAAGATCTCAATCCCACCCAAATTATCCCCCGTGGTCCGGACACTGCGGGATGGTCGACGCCGCACGGCCGCGAGGCACTGGGTGGCAGGCCCTTTGGCAAGGGCACACCGCCCACGCGTGCAGTCGATGCTTAATCGCGCCCACCGCCATTTTGAATAAACCTGAACCAGCCGGTGGTGATTTTCCGCAAAGACGGGAATGAGCTCTTTGGAGCGTGCGGGGAGACTTAGTGTGAAACGATGACGCCATGACTGAGACCGAGCCGCAGTGGCTAACCCCTGAAGAGCGTGCTGCGTGGCTGGCGATCTTGTCCATCACCACTTTGCTTCCCGGGTCACTGGAAGCGCCGCTGCAGCAGGCGGCTAAGTTATCACTCTTTGAATACAACGTCCTGGCCATGCTGTCGGAGGCCGAAGGGCACGTCTTACCCATGAGTGAACTCGCAGCCCGAACCAGCGCTTCACTGTCCCGGCTCTCCCACGTGGCAAAGAAGCTGCAGGCAAGGGGTTTCGTTGTGCGCTCTACGCATACGGACGATGCCCGGGTGACCCGGGCCACCATTACCGACGCCGGAGTGAAACTCGTGAGGGAACTGGCCCCCGCGCATGTGGCGAGTGTCCGGACAACAATTTTCAATCAGCTCGATGAGCGGGATACGGCGTCGCTGGCCCGTATTGGACGCAAAATAATACGGGGTTTGGACGAAACGCATTGGACCTTGCGGCCGAAGGGTTCGCTAGGTTCTTAGCTCGGGGCAACGGCATGGGACAACGCACTAACGACGACGGACACCCAGTGATACTAATCACCAAAAATGCCCGCAGAAGCCTGTGGTGACAGCCCGCACGCCCTTCTCAGGTGAATTAGGGCAATAAAATGTCTCCTAATCGCGGAAACTTCCCGTAGTGTAGGTAAGGCTTGCATAACTTTGGGCAGGTCTTATTTGTCAGTCATCACTAGGGAGTGTCATGGAATTTACTCGCCGCCAAGGTCTAAAGCTCGGCATGAGCGCATCACTTGCCGCCCTGGGACTGGGTTTGGCCGCCTGCTCGACGGGAACCGTGGAAAATGGCAGTTCCGCCGGCAGCTCCGGCGCCCCGGATAACTTTCCCGTGACTGTAAAGCACATTTACGGTGAGACGGTTATTGCTGCGGCACCTCAGCGTGTAGCCACCATCTCCTGGGTCAATGACGACGTGGCCATTGCCCTGGGTGTGATTCCGGTGGGCATGCCCAAGAATGACTGGGGCAGCAATGCGCAGGGATCCACGCCCTGGAAGGATGCAGCTTTGGAAAAGCTTGGCGCGGCCATCGGCACTGACAAGGCACCGGCACTGTACTCCGAAGTTGATGGCATTAACTTCACTGAAATTGCAAAGACCACCCCGGACATCATCCTGGCCGCTTATTCCGGGCTGAGTCAGGAAGATTACGACAAGCTCAGCAAAATCGCGCCGGTCATTGCTTTCCCGGAAGCCGCTTATGGCACCTCATGGCAGGATTCCACGACCATGATAGGTGCCGCGTTGGGCCGTTCACAGGCGGCCAGGGACCTCATTGCCGCCACCGAACAAACCATTGCAGGCGAAGCCGCCAAATACCCGCAGCTGGCTGGGAAAACCTTCATTTACGGGGCCTTGAACCCCGGCGTTGCCGAAGCCATCAGCATCTTTACTTCCGGAGACAACCGCCCCAAGTTCCTAAGCAGCCTCGGCATGGAGCTGGCACCTGTGGTAATTGCAGCAGAGAAGGATGTCGATGCCTTCTACCTGCCGTGGTCAGCTGAAAAAGCCAACGAACTTGATTCGCAAATGTTTGTTAGCTGGGTAGCTGATGAGAAGGCCAAGGATGCCATTGTGAAAGACCCCCTGTTGGGACAAATTCCCGCAGTTAAGAAGGGCACCTTCGTGACCGACTCCGACAATACGCTCACACTGTCCATTTCTGCCTCGTCCCCGCTCAGCCTGCCGTGGACGCTGGATAGGTTCCTGCCGCTGCTGGGTGCAGCTGCCGACAAGGCCTAGGACTTCACCCATGAGCTGCCCGCCCGTTGCTGTCAGGCCAAACGTCACACCCAAAACGACGTCCGACCTTGCCCCTGCAGCGACCCAAGCACGATCCCGGACGACGCCTCCCATAAATCTCACCCCACCAAAACGTGAGATTAACAATGGCCAGCGCATGTTGTGGCTGGGAGTTTTAATTGCCGTGCTGGCGGGCGTGGTGCTTTTGTCCTTGGCTGTAGGTTCGCGCACCATTGCACCCGGCACGGTGCTGGGCGCCCTCTTTGCCTTTGATCCCGGGAACGGCGATCATGCAGTGGTCGGGTCGCGGCTGGTGCGCACAGTTGTTGGTTTAGTGGTGGGACTGGCGCTGGGCCTCGCCGGGACGTCCATGCAGGGTGTGGCGCGCAACCCGCTCGCCGACCCGGGCATCCTGGGCATTAATGCCGGCGCTGCGCTTGCCGTGGTAGCAGGTATTTTCCTTTTTGGTGCAGCGGGAGTGTCCCACTACCTATGGTTTGCCTTCGCTGGCAGCGCCGTCGCCGCCGTCGTGGTGTATGCCGTGGCCAGCTTGGGCCGCAGCGGAGCCACGCCTGTCAAACTGGCATTGGCTGGAGCAGCCATGGCGGCGGGCCTGGGATCGCTAATGAGCGCCATGCTGGTGAGCAGCCAGGATTCACTGGAGCTGTTCCGCAGTTGGCAAGTGGGTGCATTGGCGGGCAAATCGTGGGAATCAATTCTTTCAGTACTTCCCTTCGTGGTGGTGGGCGTCGTTATTTTGCTGTGCACGGGCAGGCTCCTGAACACCTTGGCTTTGGGTGATGACATGGCCCGGGGTTTAGGCCAGCGCCCCGGCAGGGGCCGGGCAATTTCAGCGCTCGGCATTGTGCTGCTGTGTGGATCGGCAACGGCGTTGGCCGGTCCCATCGCCTTTATTGGCTTGGTGGTTCCCCATTTGCTGCGCGGTTTGGTGGGTCCCGATTACCGTTGGCTTTTGCCGCTCTCAGTGGTGGCGGCTCCGGCCATCCTGCTGCTGGCCGACATTGTGGGCAGGGTGACTTTACTGCCCGGTGAAGTGCCGGCAGGCATCTTGGCGGCCATGCTGGGCGCCCCCGTGTTCATTGCCGTGGTGCGGCGCGGAAAACGGGCCGAACTATGACTTTGACGAGCCCCACCACCACTGGCCCTTGGATACGGCAACAGCGCAAGGCCCCACGCCGGCGTCGAACGTGGTTGACGGCATCCCTTGCCCTACTGGTGTTTGGCCTGCTGACCGTGAACATTTTGCTGGGCAGCTACACCGTCACCATTGCTGATTTCCTGGCCATGCTGGGAGGCGAAACCATTCCCGGCGCCAGCTTCATTGTGATGGAAAACAAACTGCCGCAGGCTCTCCTGGGCATGCTCACGGGTGCTTCTTTTGGTCTGGCCGGCACCATTTTCCAATCCATGCTGCGCAACTCTCTGGCCAGCCCGGACATCATTGGCATCAGCTACGGCGCCAGTGCCAGTGCCGTTGCCGCAGTGGTCATTTTTGGCGTGCGTGGGACAGGCGTTTCCGTGGCGGCCATTGCCGGAGCGCTACTGGTGGCGCTGCTCATCACAGTGCTGGCGCGTGGCCGTGGCGGGACGGGTCTGATTCTGGTGGGCATTGGCGCGGCTGCTTTTATGCAGGCAGCCGTGACATTTCTGCTGTCGCGGGCCAATATCACCAACGCCCAAGAGCTCATGGTGTGGCTCAGCGGCTCATTGAATTCAGCCAACTGGGAGCGCGTGGGCATCCTTGCCGCGGCACTGTTGGTGCTCACGCCTTTTTTGGTGATGGGGTCGCGCAATCTCCATGGCCTGGCGCTCGGTGATGACACGGCCGCCGGGTTGGGTTTCCATGTACCCCGCGCCCGTCTGCTGCTGACAATCGTGGGGGTACTGCTCGCGGCGCTGCCCACTGCGGCGGCCGGGCCCATTGCCTTTGTGGCGTTCCTGTCAGGGCCCATTGCCAAGCGTTTGAACGGGGGAGCTGCCAGCTTGCCCATTTCCGCCCTCGTGGGAGCTGCCATTGTGCTGGCCGCCAATTTTATCGCCGTCAACGCCATTGCAGGGACGCAGCTTCCCGTGGGAGTTGTCACGGGTGCCTTGGGCGCACCGTTTTTGCTATGGCTGCTTATCTCATCCAACCGCGCCAACCAAGGAGGCTGACATGGCCACAACAGCTGTCACCCGGGGCACGGCAGGCCCGTCCGCGACTTTGTCCGCCACTAATTTATCTCTGGGCTATGGGGACACGACCATTGTTGAGAATCTTGAGGTGGAGCTCCCGGCGGGCAAGGTGACCATCATTGTGGGGGCCAACGCCTGTGGAAAGTCGACCCTGCTGCGTGGTCTGGCGAGGCTGCTCAAGCCAAGCACCGGCGTCGTCCATCTCAATGGCACGGATATTCACAAGGTGCCCACCCGGGAGCTGGCCCGCGAACTGGGCATTTTGCCCCAGACCCCCATAGCTCCGGACGGTATTAGCGTGGCGGACCTGGTGGGACGCGGCCGCAGCCCGCATCAGGGCTGGTTCCGGCAATGGACCCCTGCCGACGACGACGCCGTAGCTGCCGCGTTAAACGTCACCGGCACCGCGGACTTGTCCGGGCGAAACATTGATGAACTTTCGGGTGGGCAGCGCCAGCGGGTGTGGATTGCCATGGCCCTCGCCCAGGAAACGGAGGTGTTGCTCCTGGATGAGCCAACCACCTATTTGGATTTGGCGCACCAGGTGGAGGTGCTTGACGTGGTGTCTGAACTCAATGCACGCCGGGGCATCACAGTGGCGATTGTGCTGCATGATTTGAATCTTGCCGCCCGCTACGCCGATCACTTGATTGCCCTAAAGTCAGGTGTCATTGTGACCCAGGGTGCACCCACTGAGGTGCTGACGGCGGAGCTGGTGCAGGAGGTATTTGGGCTGGAGTCAGTGGTGGTGCCCGATCCCGTGGTGGGCACGCCCATGGTGGTTCCCGTGGGACGTCGGGCAGCGCTCTTGGCAGATGCCGCAGCCAGCAGATTATCGCGTGATGACACAGAATACATTCCCACCAGAGAGGGAGTACAGGCATGAGTTCGGCAACTGTGGAGCGTTCCGGGGTGGACGAAGCGGGCCAGGATGTGATCCGGCCCATGCGGGTGTTTAATTTACGTGTGAGCGCCGTGCGGCAGCTGAGCCCACACTTTCGGCGCGTCACCTTCACCGGCGATGATTTGGCACTTTTTGGTGCCAATGCTGCAGGGCAGACGTGGGACTTACGCGTCAAAGTCATGATTCCCGCACCCGGCCATCCGTTGCCGGAACTCAGGCAGGAACACGGTTCCCTGCTGGAAGACTGGTACCAGCACTGGCGCTCCCAGCCGGAAACCACGCGGGGTGCCATGCGGACGTACACCGTCAGGTCTTTGCGCCGGGCAGTTCCCGCGGGAGCGCACGGCCCCGCCCGGGAAGCCGAATTGGACATTGATTTTGTGCTGCATTTGGATGGGGGATCCGGCCCGGCCGCTGGGTGGGCTGCAGCCGCCCAGCCCGGAGACGCCCTGACCGCCATCGGTCCCTGCCTGCGCTGGGGTGACTGTCTGGGCATTGAATTTGCGCCGGGGGAATCCGAGCGTGTGCTTTTGGTCGGTGATGAAACCGCCGTCCCTGCCATTGCCGCGATTTTGGAATCCCTCCCTGAAGATATTGCGGGGCATGCAATTTTGGAGGTTCCGGAAGCGGCGGACTTCCTTGACCTGCAAGTGCCTGCCGGGATGAGCGTCAACTGGCTGGCACGGGGGAAGCGGCCCCACGGGGAAGCCATGTCGTTGCAGGTTCACTCACTCATCACACCCGCTGCGTGTGACGTGGGGGAGGAGCCCGAAGATGTGGACGTTGATGCCACGATTTTGTGGGAAACCCCGTATGCCACCTCCGGTCATGGGCTCTATGCGTGGATTGCCGGGGAGGCGGCTGCCATTCGTGGACTGCGCCGCTATTTAGTGCGTGACGTGGGCATGGATCGCAATGCAGTGGCCTTCATGGGTTATTGGCGCCAAGGTCAGGCACTGGACTAATTCACTACTGGATTATTTCAGCGCGGGATTATTTCCGCGCTGGAGTGCAGATACTTGTGACAGGGCTGGCGCGAGGGGCATAATTTCAACCACTTCCCCAGTTCATCTCCCAAGAAGGTCCGTCATGACTGTGCAGCTCACCCCTTACCTGAACTTCCGGGATACTGCCCGTGCGGCCCTGGAGTTTTACCACGCGGTTTTTGGCGGCGACCTGGATTTGGGGACCTATGCGGAAATGGACATGTTTAACAACCCGGAGGAAGCCCACAAGATCATGCATGGCGTGCTCAAGGATGGCCACGGGGTGGTGCTTATGGGCGCCGATGTTCCCAACGGCATTGAATTCACGCCCAACTCCAGCGTCTCTTTGAGCGGTGACAATACTGCGGTGCTGACGGCCTGGTGGGAGGCCCTGACAGACGGGGCAGTCATTTCCGAGCCCCTTATGCAGGCGCCCTGGGGTGACACGTTTGGCATGCTGACGGACAAGTTCGGCGTGCCCTGGCTGGTTAATATAGCTGGTTCCACCCCGGTATAACAGCTACATTAGTGCCCATGCAGTTCGCCTAGGATCCGCGCCAGCTCAGCGCGGTCCTGGACACTGAGCTGGCCGAAATATTCATTGGACTTGTCCCGGCGCTCAGCGCTGACATCGGCGAAAAGCTGCTGTCCGGCTTCGGTGGGGATGATGAGGGTCGCCCTTCTGTCCGTGGGATCCGGCTCTCTGCTGACCAATCCCTTGGCCTCCAGCTGATCCACCACCTCGGTGGCCGATCTGGCCGCTATGCGCAGACGCTCGGCCAAATCCTTCAGTCGCATGGGGTCCGCGCCCGGAGCTTGACCCACTTCGCCTGTGGGGTGCTGAGGTTCGTGGTGACGGCGCAAAAGTGTCATCAGGGCCCGCCATTGATGGGGTGTCAGGTCCCAGGGGGCCAATTGCTCCGCCCACGTGCGTCGAAGACCACGAAATGTTCCGTGAAACAGTTCGCCCAAGTCCGGGGACGTGCCGCGTAGATGACCCATGGCTTAAGTGTAGTCATTTTTTGCTCATTGACCGGCTGCCACATAGTGAGGTAGCCTCTATATCAGTTGGTGCGAGTCCCGCGCCCCGCACACCATCTGGAGGTGGCGCCCTTGACGGAAAATAACCGCAAACCACAAGACGGCCGTGAACAACCCGGCCTGCAAAATATCAGCACGCGGGGCCCGGCGCGCATTAACCCGGCTGATCAGCAGCAAATTAAACGGCACCCTGTGAGCCTGCAGCGCATTACGGCTTTGTTCGCTGTGCATAAGGCAACCATTGCCGTCGTCGTACTTCTCATTACTGGATCGAGCCTCATTTCGCTTGCCCAACCCTTTCTCATCCGCAGCGTCATCGATACTGCACTGCCGGAAAAAAACCTGTCCATGTTGGCGTGGCTGGCTGGGGGCATGATTGCCGTCGCGGCCGCAACAGCCCTGATCGGTGTGGTTCAAACGTGGATGACCACCAGCATGGGCCAAAGAATCATGCATACCCTGCGTGTCCGGCTGTTTACACACCTGCAAAAACAATCCCTGGCCTTCTTCACTAAAACCCGCAGCGGGGAGGTACAGTCGCGCCTCAACAACGACATTTCCGGCATGCAGGCAGTTATCACCTCCACTGCAACGGGCGTTGCCTCCAATGTGACCACCGTGGTGGCCACTGCCGTGGCCATGGTTGTGCTGTCGCCCCGGCTGGCGCTGCTGTCACTGATAGTCATTCCGCCGGCCGTCTGGTTCTCCCGCCGCGTGGCGCTGCTGCGGCGCGACATCACCTCCACCAAGCAGGCCGAGCTGGCCACCATGAACACTTACGTGGAGGAAGGTCTCAGCGTCTCTGGAGTCCGGCTGGCCAAAACACTTGGCACCACGCAGCGGGACGCGGCCCGCTACACCGGCAGTTCCGAGCGGCTCATTGGTCTGGAATTGCGTTCACAGCTGGCCGGACGTTGGCGGATGGCCACCATGGGCATTATTTTCGCCGCCATTCCTGCCATCATTTACTTCACAGGTGGCTTGCCTGGCAGCACCATGAGTATTGGGACCATTGTGGCGTTCACCGCCTTGCAGGCCACCATTTTCCGCCCCATCATGGGTCTGTTGAACCTGGGCGTTCAATGGGTCACTGCCATGGCGCTCTTTAGCCGCATCTTTGAGTACCTGGACCTGGTCCCGGAAATCACGGCTCCGACGCATCCGGTGACACTTGATCCTGCACGGGTTCGTGGGGAGGTCCGCTTTGAGGGGGTGAACTTCTCCTACGATGGTGGTCCTACGGTCCTGCGTGGCATAGAGCTGACGCTTCCTGCCGGCACCACCACGGCCGTGGTGGGGCCCACGGGTTCTGGCAAGTCCACTTTGGGGGCGCTGTTGCCGCGGCTGCACGACGTCACGGCAGGCAGGGTGACCATTGACGGCGTGGATGTGCGCCATATAGCTCCCGACGTACTGGCGCAAATAGTGGGTGTGGTGTCACAGGAAAGCTACTTGGCGCATGCTTCCATTCGGGAAAATCTGTTGTTGGCTGACCCCAACGCTTCGGATGCAACGCTGTGGCAGGCACTCGCCTCGGCCCAAATCGCGGATTTAGTGGCCGGGCTGCCTGACGGTCTGGAGACTTTGGTAGGTGCCCGCGGTCACCGGTTCTCCGGTGGTGAGCAGCAGCGTCTGGCAATTGCGCGGACACTATTGCGCAACCCCCGGGTGCTGGTGCTCGATGAGGCAACCTCGGCGCTGGATAACACCACGGAGGCGGCCGTGCAGTTGGCACTGGACCATTTGGCCGTTGGCCGAACCACCTTGACCATTGCGCACAGGCTCTCCACGGTGGAGGAGGCTGATCAGCTGGCCGTGTTGTCAGCAGGTGCAATTATCGAAATGGGCACTCCCGCCGCACTGCGGGATGCCGGAGGGGCGTATGCAGCACTGCGCGCCGCCCGGGAAGCCGAACAAGACAGTGTGGCGCTTGAGTCTGCCGTCTAGTGGCCGGCCCCCGCGCACGTCCCCGCCTTCCGCGCATGTCCGACCGTGCGCGAAAGGCGGGGACATGCGCGGCACTCAAGCAGTTCGGCGTGAGACCCACACGGACCCAAAACCTAACGCGCAGGCCACCCCAAATGCCAGGACGTAACCGGCGTTGCCCATGAGAAGCAACGCAGCAAAAACTGACCCGACCACACCCAGGCTTGCAGCCGTCAGTAGGGTTTCGCTGAGCTGCAGTGCGGAGGCGTTATTGCCTTGCTCGTGTTCGTCGGATTGTCCCAGCACCAACACGGATTGGGTGGGGTAGGCCAGTCCCATGCCAAGTCCACCTACGGCCCAGCCCACCCAGGCAATCCAGACGGGCCATCCCGGCAACAAGACCAAAACTGCAATCAGCAGGCCCAGCAGCATTAACGCCGCTCCCCGGCGCAGGGCCCGCTGCGGCGGAAACGTGTCACGGGAGGCCAGCCACGCGCCAAGGGCCCACGCCACTCCGCCTACCGTCAGGGACAGCCCGGCAAGCCACGCGGGCAGTTGCCGCTGTTCAATCATGTACAGCGGCAGGTATACATCGGCAATGGTGAAGGCAGTGCCCATGAGCCCGCGCATCAGTATCAATGATGGCAAGCCCCGTGCAGCGCGCCATGTGCCCTGCGGCAACAGCCTGTTGACGGCGAACCCCAGCACCACCACCGCGGCACAGAGCTCAACGGGCCACCAGGGTTGGGAACGGGCGCTGGCATCCCCGAGCAAAAGCACTGCCACAGCGGCGGCCAAGGCCCACAGAGGTTTGGGCCACCACGGGGAACGCCCGCTGCGGGCACGGGCAAGCTTTGCTGACACGCCGATAGTTGGAGTACTGCTGCCTGACGCGTCAGCAGCGATATCGTCAGCAACTGCGACGGCAGTTGCTGCGTTCATGGTGGTGCCACGCGTCCCTCGAACAATGAACACGGCGGCAACCGCTGCCAATACGGGCACGGTAGCAAACACCCAACGCCAGCCAAAGTGGTCGGTGACAACACCGCTGAGCGCGGGTCCCACAATGGAGGGCAATAGCCACGCTGTAGCCAGAGCGCCGAACATTTTGGGGCGTAAATATGCCGGGAATACCCGGGCAATGCACACATAAAGGGCAACGCTGTCGAGCCCGGAACCCAACCCGGTCAGGGCACGCGCGGCCACGAGAAGTTCCATGGTGGGCGCAACAGCGCAAAGCAGCATGCCGAGCACATAAATGCCAACACCAATTAGGAGAGGTTTTTGAGGTCCGGATTTGTCAATCCAGAGTGCTGCAACAGTCATGGAAACCACTGATGTGGCCATGGTGATGCCAAAGGACAGGCCATACAAGGGTAATCCGTCGAGGTCCCGCGCTGCCTGGGGCATGGCAGTGGTGATGGCGGCAAAGGAGTATGCCACCATGAAGGCCAGACCAAAAAATCCCAGTGTCGCGCCGCGGTACTGAGCTCCCCAAATGGTGTTAGTAGAGCTCAACAAGAATGCGGGGGGTTCGAAGTCATAGGATTAGCGTAATCAACCCTGCACATCGTCGCTGCCATTTGGCTGCGTTCCGCCAGAGCAGGGCGGTAGGAAGCGAGAAGCAGGCGTGGAATTTATGGCACGGTACGTAGCCTTGGGGGATTCATTTACCGAAGGTCTAGGCGACACTGATCCGACCTTGCCCAATCACGTTCGTGGTTGGGCCGACAGGACAGCTGAGGCATTGGCGCTGGCCCACCCAGACCAGGCCTGGGGATATGCCAACCTGGCTATTCGCGGGAAGAAAATGCAACAAATTCTCGCGGAGCAGGTGGATGTGGCCGTGGCATTGCAGCCCACACTCGTCACCATTTATGCCGGCATCAACGACCTCCTGCGGCCCAAGGTCGACATTGACTCCTTAATGGCCAGTTACTCCCAGGGTTTGGCCAAGCTGGCCTCCACTGGGGCGCGCCTGCTGGTTTTTACCGGCTTTGACGCCAGCACGTCCAAGGTTTTTGCCAGCATTCGTGGCCGTACGGCCATTTATAACGAGCTGCTGCGCGAGGTGGTTGAAAGCCACGGGGCAGAACTCGTAGACTATTGGCGTTTTAGCGAATACAACGACTGGCGCCTGTGGGGCATTGACCGCATGCACATGTCCACCGCGGGTCACATTAACATGGCCAATCGCGTGCTCGAACAACTTAGCGAAACCGCCCGTCTGCCCATGACGGAATTGCCGCCACTTGCCATTCGAACCTCTTCGGAAACCTTCCGGGAGAATGCCACCTGGACCAGGGAGTATGTGGGCCCGTGGGTGGGCCGGCGACTGCGCGGTGTCTCCTCCGGAGACAGCCTGCAGGCGCGCTGGCCCGAGCTGCGTTCACCGCTGTCCTAGATTGTGGAAAAAGTACAGCTCACCCGACGCATGTGGCCTAGGGAACGTACCCTCCGGCGTCGTGCCTTATGGTGGCAAGTCAATTAGTACAATTACTGCCTTTGCAATTAGACTGGGTAAGCGCTAGGTGGCGCGGAGCGTGTGCAATTGCTCCGGTTTGCGGTGATTATCCTCCCGTGGGCCGGTAGTTAGGGGCTCAAGTTGCGTGCATTCGGGTATTCGCCGGACCGTTGCTTCCTCATCATCATGTAAATGACGACGGGGAATCATGCTGTCCAAGGGTGGACGCCACCTCGTTGCACGGTCTGCACCAGTGGACCGTATCCATATATTTATTAGGAGTGATCATGGCAGCACACTGCCAGGTGACTGGAGCCGAGCCGGGCTTCGGACATAGCATTTCGCACTCGCACCGCCGCAACAAGCGCCGGTTCGATCCGAACATTCAGAAGAAGCGCTACTGGGTTCCGTCCCTGCGCCGTAATGTCACCCTGCAGGTTTCTGCCAGGGGTATCAAGGTCATCGATGTACGCGGTATTGACGCCGTCGTTACACAGATTCTGGCACGTGGGGTGAAGCTCTAATGGCGAAAGACAAGGACGTACGTCCGATCATCAAGCTCAAGAGCACTGCGGGAACAGGGTTCACCTACGTGACCCGCAAGAACCGTCGTAACACTCCGGACCGCTTGGTTCTGAAGAAGTACGATCCCAAGATCCGTCAGCACGTTGAATTCCGAGAGGAGCGCTAAGACTATGGCTAAGAAGTCCATGATCGCGAAGAACGAGCAGCGCAAGGTCATCGTAGAGCGTTACGCCGAAAAGCGTCTCGCCCTCAAGAAGGCCCTCGTTAACCCTGCCTCCACCGACGAAGAGCGCGAAGCGGCCCGCCTGGGCCTGCAGAAGCTCCCCCGCAACGCCTCGCCGGTTCGCGTTCGTAACCGCGACGCCATTGACGGCCGTCCGCGTGGAACGCTCCAGAAGTTCGGCATTTCCCGCGTACGCTTCCGCAAGATGGCGCACGCTGGCGAATTGCCCGGCATCAAGAAGTCCAGCTGGTAAATAGCAGTTGCAATGAGGGCGGTGACCTACGGGTCACCGTCTTTTTTGTGCCCGCCAGCAGCGCCGCAAACATTATTTAGTTAAGTAACTTAATCAATCTGCTTGTATAATAACTGAATGACCTCAAAAGCGGATTCCCTCCCCTTCTCCTCCCGCGAGCTATTGGCCGTGTTGTACCCGCTGCAACGCAGGCTCAACGCAGAGCGCACCACCTCCCCCGGCAAGTTTGGTATTTTGCGCCACCTCACCGAGCATGGGCGGGCCACTTCCGCAGAGTTGGCTGCGGCCATTCGAGTCAGTCCGCAGGCCATTTCCTTGGGAATGCGGGAACTAGTCGAGGCCCAGTGGGTCATCCGCGAGGGCGACGACGTTGACCGCCGCAAGGTGTGGATTGAACTCACGGAGTTGGGGGCGCAGCAATTTGAGCGGGAGTTCGCGGCCGGTCTGCACTGGCTGGAAGATGCCGTCCACACCAGGCTTGATCCCGAGGAGCGGGCCCTGTTGGCAGCAACCCTGCCCGTCCTGCGCAAACTTGGTGCGGAAACCATCCATGAGTAGTAACCGGCAAATTCTAGCTCCCGGGGCAGCTTTAGCTCCGGGGCTGGCCTACGCAGCTCTCTCCACCGCCATTGTCAGCTCATTGGGCATGTTGCTGGTACCGGCCATTTCGTTGGAAATGGATGTTTCAGTGAGTACCGCGCAGTGGATGTTGACGGTGAATTTACTAGCCGGTGCCATTGCCACTCCCGTCATGGGGCGGCTTAGTGACGGCCCGCATAAGAAGCGGCTGCTGGTCATTGCGTTGATGGTGATTTTGGCTGGTTCAGTCATTGCCGCCATGGCGCCAAACTTCACCGTGTTCTTAATTGGCCGTGCCATCCAGGGCCTGACGTATGGAATTGTGCCCGTGACCATTGCCTTGGCACGCCGGTACGTGACACCTGCCAAGGTTCAGGCCACCATCTCGACGCTGTCAGTGACGGTGGCCACCGGCATTGGCATTGGCTACCCGCTCACGGGCATCATCGCAGGAATGTTTAATTTTCGCTTTGCGTTTTGGTTTGCCGTGCTCTTTGTGTTTACGGCCATTGTGGTGGTGATCCGGGTGGTCCCGGCCGGGCCGGACGAGCAGGCACCCACGGCTCCCTTTGATTTTTGGGGCGCCACGTGGTTGAGCCTGGGTTTGGGCGCCCTACTGCTGGGGATCAGCGAGGGGCCGAACTGGGGCTGGTTGTCCACTGCCACTGTTGCAGTGCTGCTTACGGCAGTGGCACTTTTGGCGTGGTGGGTGCGCACAGAGCTACGCACGGCGCATCCGCTCATTAATTTACGCGTGCTCCAACAAGGCGAGGTGCTGTTGGCCAACGCGACGGCCATTGGCTTGGGAGCTGCCCTGTACATTGGCCTTTCCGTCACCAGTCTGGTGGCACAAGCGCCGGCATCCACTGGCTACGGCTTATCTTTACCCCTCTTCTGGGCAGGCTTTATCATGTTCCCGTTGTCATTGGGCAGTTTCGTGGCCAACAAGGTGGTGCGCCGCATTTCTTATCGCGTGCCCTTGGCCACGTTGTTGCCGGTAGGAGCAAGCCTCATGGCTGCTGCCGGCATGTTGCTGTGGTTGGCGCACTCCCAGATCTGGGAAATGCTGTTGGGTATGCTGGTCTTTGGTTTAGGCATGGGAGCAAGTTATGCGGCCATGCCGGCGCTCATTGCCCGCAGTGTCGCTGCCGCGGAACTGGGCAGTTCAGTGAGCTTCAATCAGGTGCTGAGGACCGTGGGCAGCTCCTTTGGCACGGCCATTGCGGCGGCTATCATGGCCTCCAGTGCGACGGCTGATGGCCGGGCCGGCGCGTCAGGAATTACGATGACCTTTGAATTGGGTGCCGTGGTGTGCCTGGTGGTCTGTGCTGCGCTTTTGACCAAGCCTTTGGTCACCAAGTTCCGCAAGAAGTCAGCTGACAGCGCAAAACTGCTGGGAATCGACCAAGAATTGTCCTGAAAACGTTGGAAAACATGTAAATTTACCGGAATCTCGCGGAAGAACTGGTAAGTTCGCTAGCAGTGGTTGACACGCAACCGCGTGGAATTAGCATTATTGAGGTCCAGGAGGACAAACATGGCAAAGAACCGTAGCGAATTGGTTGCTGAAGTTGCTGCAAAGGCTGAGACCAGCCAGAGTGCAGTAAACGGCGTTTTGGATGCACTTTTCTCCGTCTTCGAAAGCTCCGTTGCCGCTGGCGAAAAGATCACCATCCCGGGTTGGCTCTCCATCGAGCGCACCGACCGTGCAGCACGCACCGGCCGCAACCCGCAGACCGGCGAGAGCATTGAAATTGCTGCAGGCCACAGCGTCAAGCTTTCCGCAGGCTCCAAGTTGAAGGCTGCTGTCAAGAAGTAATTTCTTTACACAAGCACCATGAAGACGGCCGGTACTTTACCGGCCGTCTTCATTTCTTAACGGCATCTCCGCTTCCTGAGAAATAGCTGATTCGTGCGTTCTTTGCCCAGTGCAGGACAATGGAGGGGTGCCACCGGTAAATACTTCCCCCACCCCACTCAGCGCCCCTGCAACATCTCGCCGAGACGCCTTCGCCCATGGCATTCGCAGCCGCTGGTGGTGGGGCGCACTTGCTGTTGCAGTAGCAGCTGTGGTGCTTGCCTTGTTGTGGACCGGCGCCAATGCCGTGTCCCAGCTGGCTGACCCCGGCGCCATTACGCGATGGGGTCTGCCCCTGGCCACCACGGTGCACAACGTGTCCCTGTCAGCTGTCCTGGGTGCGTTGATTTTTGCCGTGGTCATTGTGCCCAAGGATCTCAAACCGCACCGCCCACGCACCGGCAGTCAAAAAAACGATGGTGCCAAGCGGGCCCCCGAGCCCGAACATCCCGCCTTTACACGCGCCATGACGCTGGCCATGGTGGCGGGCGGGGTTTGGACGTGCTCTGCCATTGCAGTGCTCGTCTTCACCTACTCCAGCATCTCAGGGTTACCGCTTGCAGGCACCAGCGAATACAGCAACATGCTGGTGTTCTTTGTGACCGAGCTTCCCGCGGGACAAGCGTGGCTGCTCATCACCATCCTGGCCGCAGTGGTCACCACCTTGGTCATTGGGTTACGTAATGTCAGTGCCCTGGCCGTGCCGCTGGTGTTGACCGTGCTGTCTTTTGTGCCCCAGTCTCTGATAGGCCATTCCGCCTCCAGCGCCGACCACAAGGGCGCCGTGAATTCCCTGTTTTTGCACATTACGGGCGCCGCCATATGGGTGGGCGGGATCATTGTTTTAGTGGTGATTTCAGCGGTGCTGGGTAAAATCACCGCCCAGACACTGCAGCGCTTCTCCACGCTGGCACTGCTTGCCTTTGTGCTGGTTGTGGGCTCCGGTGTCATTAATGCGGCCATCCGCATCACCAGCTGGGCCGACCTCTTCACCTCCTCCTACGGGCAGTTGATCGTGGCGAAGTTCGCAGCGACGGTGGTGTTGGGCATTATTGGCTATATGCACCGCCAGTGGGTCATTCCCCGGCTCAAGGGTGGCCCCCGGAACACGGGAACCGACACGACGTTGCGGTTGCTGTGGCAATTAATTTTCGTTGAATTGCTGATTATGGGTGCCGTCAGTGGCCTGGCCGTGGGCTTGGGCCGCTCCGCTCCGCCGCAATCACGTGAACTGGTGCAGGATGCGCTCACTCCTGCCGAGATTTTAACAGGCTACCCCCTGCCGCCGGAATTGGAGTTCTCCCGCTGGTTTACTGAATGGCGCATGGACTGGTTGTGGATTGCCTTTGCCGTCCTGGCCGGTGCCCTGTATCTCAGTGGTCTCTTGAAGCTGCGTAAACGCGGAGACAAGTGGTCGATCCTGCGCAGCATCTCCTGGTTCGTGGGCTTGCTGGCATTGGTCTACATCACTTCCGGCGGCCCGGCCGTCTACGGTGCCGTCTTGTTTAGTGCGCACATGGTTGAACACATGGCGCTCATGGCCATTGCCCCGTTGTTCCTGGCCATTGGTTCGCCCATCTCCCTGGCACTTCAAGCCCTCACGCCCCGCAGGGACGGCTCCCGGGGCGTCCGCGAGTGGATCCTGGTGCTGGTGCACTCCAGATACTCCAAGCTCATCACCCACCCGCTTTTTGCCGCTGCGAACTTCTCGGGCAGTTTAGTGTTGTTTTACTACACGCCCGCTTTTAACCTTGCCATGACGTATCACGTGGGCCATGAGCTCATGATCATTCACTTTTCCTTGGTCGGTTACATTTTTGTGCAGAGCATGATTGGTGCAGACCCCCTCCCCACCCGCGCACCCTATCCGCTGCGCTTGGTGTTGCTCCTGGCCACCATGGCCTTCCACGCCTTCTTTGGTGTCTCGCTCATGATGGCCACGGGTCTGCTCTCCGGTGAGTATTTTGGCAATATGGGCCGCCCATGGGGCGACAACGCGCTCGTGGACCAACAGACCGCCGGCGGTATTGCCTGGGGGGTGGGGGAAATCCCCACTTTCTGCATCGCCATGGGAGTGGCATACATGTGGTCCAAGTCCGACGCCCGTGAGACCAAGCGCAAGGACCGCGCCGCTGACAGGAATAAGGACGCGGAGCTGGACGCTTACAATGACATGTTTGCCCAGCTCGCCGCCCGTGACGCCCCAAGGACCTCTGCCCCAGGGGCCTCCGTGGCGCAGGGTCTGGCAGCGTCGCATCAAGTAGTCAGTACAGCACCGCAAAAGCAGCACGACGGCGGCCAGCCCGGCGTCGGCAATATTGCAGACATCAACAAGAGCGTGCCGGGAACTCCGGCCGGTACACAAGGAGAATCGCACTAGTGGAATCCTCAACACAGACCCGTTCCGCCGTCGCCAACCCGGTTCGGGTGCGGGCCTCGGAACTGGTTGGCCGTGGCTGGTTGAACACCGGCGGCGCAGAGTTGGATCTCGCGAAGCTGCGCGGGAAAATTGTGCTCCTGGATTTCTGGACCTTCTGCTGCATTAACTGCCTCCATGTTTTGGACGAGCTGCGCCCCCTGGAAGCGGAGTACAAAGACGTGTTGGTGACTGTGGGGGTGCACTCGCCCAAGTTCGAGCACGAGGCTGATCCCGTGGCGCTGGCTGCAGCCGTTGAACGTTACGACATCACCCATCCGGTCCTCGACGACCCCGAGCTGGTCACCTGGCAGGCATACTCCGCCCGGGCGTGGCCCACCCTGGTGGTCGTTGACCCCGAAGGCTACATTGTGGCCCACCTTTCAGGTGAAGGGCACGCGGCCGGGTTGGCGTCGCTCATTCCTGAACTCATTGCCGAACACGAGGCCAAGGGCACCCTGCATCGCGGGGACGGCCCCTATGTTGCACCGGAACCCGTGGTTCGTGACCTGCGCTTCCCCGGCAAGGTGCTGCCCCTGACCACCGGCAATTTCCTGGTTTCAGACACGGGTCACCACCGGTTGGTGGAAATGGGCCCGGACCTGGTGACAGTCATCCGCACCATTGGTTCCGGCACCAAGGGCTTCCTGGACGGCACGGCCGAGAATGCCCGGTTCAATGAGCCGCAGGGGCTGGCATTGCTCCCGGCGGAGCTGGCAGCGGCTGTGGGGTACGACGTCGTCGTGGCTGACTCGGTCAACCACCGCCTTCGCGGGGTGACGCTGGCCACGGGCGCGACCCGCACCTTGGCAGGCAACGGCATCCAGCGCCTGCTTGACGCCGGTCCGGCCCGGGTGACTGACACCGGCGCTTTAGCCTCGGAAACTGTTTTAGGCACCGCCCCGCTTGAGGTTGCCCTGTCCTCGCCCTGGGATGTGGCTTATTCTTCGGCGCTGCAGACGGTGGTCATTGCCATGGCCGGAACGCATCAAATCTTTGACTTCCACCCTGTCACCGGCGCCGTCACAGTGGTGGCCGGCAATGGGTTGGAGGGCTTGTTGGACGGCGCCCCCGAGCAGGCGTGGTTTGCCCAGCCCTCAGGCTTGACGGAGGACGCCCAGGGCAACATTTGGGTTGCTGATTCTGAAACCTCCGCCCTGCGCGTTTTAAGGTTCGACGCCGGTGCCGCCAACTCCGGTGCCGCCAAGTTCACCGTGGAAACCGCCATTGGTGAGGGCCTGTTCGACTTTGGCTTCCGTGATGGTGACGCCGCCGAGGCACGTTTGCAGCACCCGTTGGGCGTGGCCGTGCTGCCGGACGGCTCGGTTGCCGTAGCCGATACTTATAACGGTGCCGTGCGCCGCTACGATCCGGCCACCCGGACCGTCAGCACTTTGGCCCGGGGACTGGCTGAACCCAGTGACGTGCTCCTTGATGAGACGGGGGAGGTGCCGCTGCTGATTGTGGTGGAGGCCAATAAGCACCAGTTGATTCGCCTGCCGCTGCCCAAAAATGCGCTGCAGGTGGATGAAGGTGCTTCACAAACCATGCGGCCCAAAACGGCTGTAGCTCCCGGCGAGCTGGCACTGACCATTAGATTTTCCGCTCCCACAGGTCAAAAACTTGACGATCGCTGGGGGGACCCCACGCAGCTGAAGGTGTCGGCGACGCCGCCGGAGCTTTTGCTTGGTGGCGGGGGAACATCTGTGGGCTTGCAGCGGACATTGGTTTTAGCTGCCAATGTGCCTGAAGGTGTCTTGCACCTGACGGCCCGTGCTGCTGCCTGTGATGGTCCCGAGGACGCGAATGGCGAGATCCCTGACCATGCAGCCTGCCACCTGTACCAGCAGGACTGGGGCATTCCCGTCTCGTTGGACAGCGATGGGACCTCGGAGCTGGTTTTGGATTTGCGCGGCGTCTAGGGCCTCTTTTGACGAAGGCTGCTTAGTAGTTGATCGCCGGGGTGACGGAGACGTCATTGCCGGTGATCTGCAACCTGGCGGTGAAATCAAAGTCCAAGCTTTGCTTTACGTCGTGCAGCAGACCCGTGAAAAGGTCCTGCTCCTGGAACGCCAGCTGCGTTTTGACTGTCAGCGGAGCCAAAACCCATTGGCCATTAAAGGCCGAGATGGTGATGGCCGGGTAGGCGGCAATGGACCACGTGATGGGAGAGGTCACCCGGTTGTTCGAGTGGGCGCTCATGGGGCAGCCCGCGGGCATAAGCACTGTTTGTTTGGCGCAGTCATCTAAATATTTGCGCAGAACCCCGTCCACTTGGGCGAGCAGGTCGCTGGTGGGGCCACTGGCCAGAGCGACGGCGGGCACCGACTGCTCTGCATTTGTCACGTGGCGCGTGACGGGGGGAGCGGCAAACAAGGCCGAGCGAAATTCCAGTTCATACGAGCCAGGGTAAAAAACGGCAAAGGCGTTCCGGCCCTCTGGCATATTGACGCCAACACCGTTAATGCTGGCCTCATTGGCATTGGCTACTGATGCCGCCACGGTGGGCAAGGTGCGAGGAACCATGGTCCACGTGTCAAAAAAAGCCCATTTCCGGGGTCCCTGGGTGAGCAGGAAATCAGTGCTGAGCTCCGTCTCATCCACGGTGTAACTGACCGTGACACGTTTTTGATTTTCTGGAGCGTCTTCGGCTTGTGCAACAGTGAGATTTTCCAGTTTGGCTTGAGACCGCGCCAAGGCCTCCCCATCCAACGCAGCCGCATTGGCGCCGGGAACCTTGGCGTGCAGAAGGGCCAGGGCCTTCGCGCCGTCGCCTTCCCGCAGCGCCTGCAAATAGTGGGATACGGTCTTTTCCGGACCAAATTCCTGAGTGTTGACCACGCCAATGGTGATGCTGGCTGCGGCAATTCCCAGCATGAAAAGCAGCAGCCACGCGGCAGCGATCCTAATCAGTCGGGTCCCATTCTTCACGCCGTCCACTGTACCGGCTTCAGCCGCCGGCGCTGGAATTAGAGGACATAACTGCCACGTGGAAAGTTCACTCCACGACCCGGTCAGCGGAGGCATTTGCGTGCCGCAGTGCCAAACATGCCGCGTACCAAGTTGCGGCCCGTGAGGTGCCCATGGAACGAACCATGCTTTTAAGTTCGCCACCGGGCACCCCACCCAAGGCATCCATCACCTCTTCACCCAACCCGCCGGCGTCGTTCCCGGCCCTAATCCTTGCACCTCCGGATGGATGTCGCCGTCGACCTTGGCGGCGCCCGGGGAAATGCCCGCACCCGTGAAGCTGTAACCGGTTTGGAGTGCCGCAATCATTTGGGCTGTGGTTTTAACAACCACGACCACAGCGTACAGCGGCTCATCCCAACAGGAAGGCAACCCCGAACATGGCGGGGATGGCCATAATGGTGGTGATGAGCACGGTGTCCTTGGCCACTGCCACACCCACTTGGTAGCGCTGGGCAGTGACGAACACATTCTGGGCCGTGGGCAAGGAAGCGGCCACCACGACGGCGAACAACGCAGCACCGTCCATGCCCAGGGCAAAATGCCCCAGCAAAAAGGCAATCAGCGGATGAAGTGCCAGCTTAAAGACTGAGGCCAGCAGAATATCCGCACGCCTGCCGTCCTTGGCTGCCAAGGGTTTAGTGGTGCCCAAAGACATGCCAAAGGCTATGAGGATCGCAGGGATGGCTGCTCCGGCAATGAGGTGCAGCGGCTCGGCCATGAGTCGTGGCAGCTGCCAGTTCGTGGCCGCTAAAACAAGTCCCACAGCTGTTCCCACAATCATGGGATTGCTGATGATCTGCAGCACAACGCGCAGCACGGTAACACGGTACCGGCTGGTCAGGGTGTCCAGCGCCATGAGATAGACGGGCGTATAAAACGCCAGTTGAAAGACGAGAACCGGCGCAATGAGAGCTGCATCGCCCAGTACATAAGCGGCTATGGGAATGCCTAAATTCGCGGCATTGGCTGTGGAGCAGGACATGGCGGAAAGCAACAGCTCCGCGAACCGGCGCTTGAGCCAGCACTTGGCAACTACTAAAAAGATTCCGGCCGTCAAAACGGCGCTGCCCGCAGCCACCACCAAGGGGGCTGCAAACACGGTGCTTAAATCCGCCCCGGCCAAGGTCTGGACCAATAGCGCCGGGCTGGCCACAAAGAACGAAAGCCGGCTCAGCACCACTTGGGCATTGTCCCCTAGGACCTTTTGGCGCTCCACAAACCAGCCCACCACAATCACGAGCCAGACAACTGAAAAACCCTCAATGACGGCTAGCATGGTTGCGTGGAGGCGGAGGAAGGTTCGGCTGGCACGCATCCAGCCTAGCCATAACCCCACCTTGTCTGCTCACCGGGCGGTAATAGGCCCCAATAAGCGAAGATCCTGCGGTGGGTTGGGCTTAAAGCGCCAAAGCGGGGCGCAGCAGGCCCTCCGTGACGGCCTCTGCCGGATCGCTGCCCAGTTTTACGATGCCATTGCGCCCATTGACATGCACGACGGCGGGCACGTAGGCGCGTGCTTCGGCGTCGTCCATTTGGGCGTAGCTCATGAGGATCACCAGGTCGCCAACACCCACCAGGTGAGCGGCGGCCCCATTGATGCCAATGACGCCCGAGCCGCGCTCGCCGGCAATGGTGTAAGTCTCAAGGCGCGCACCATTGGTGACGTCCACAATGGAGACCAGTTCGCCGGGGAGAATATCCGCAGCGTCCAGCAAATCGGTATCGACGGTGACTGAACCCACGTAATGGAGATCTGCGTGGGTCACAGTGGCGCGGTGGATCTTGGACTTAAACATTGTTCGTTTCATAACGGCTCAAGTCTACCGCGCACCGTCCCCACACACTTGTGAGCTTCACTACTGAAGCTGCCTGGGGATGCGGACAGAGACACGGAGAGGGGACGGGGCATGGCGGGCGGCTGTTACGAGGTGTTTTACCGGCGGCTGACGGGTGTGAGTTTGCGGCCCATGATGGCACGGGTCAGTGCGTCCACCACCTCCGTGTTCGCCAGGGGGTTGCGAATCAAGGTGAAGTCAACATTGCCCACCGGGGGTAAATTAAAGCGTTCGGTGATGACTTGCAGGTCATCAGGAACCAGGGAGGTTGGCATGACGGCAATGCCAATGCCTGCCCTCAGCGCTGCTAAAACACCGCTGATTTGCTTGGTGGTGCAGGTGACACGCCACGTCCGCCCCGCGTCTTCGAGGGCTTCAAGGGCGAGCTTGCGACTGATGCTGGGGGCCGGATAAGCGATAACGGGTACGGGTGCGTCGGGGTCCAGAACTGTTTGCTCCAAGCCCACCCAGGAGAAAGTGTCTTGCTTGACCACTTCGCCCTCCTGGGCTCCCGACACCCATTTCACAAATACCAAATCCAAGGCCCCGGCCTTGAGTCGGCGATGGAGATGATCGCTCTGGCTCACTGTCAGTTCCAAATTAATCTGTGGGTAGAGTTGGCGAAACTCACGCAATATTCGCGGCAGGCCCGTAATGGCAAGGTCATCAGCGGTGCCAAAGCGCAGCCGGCCGCGCATGGCAGCGCCGGAGAAATAACGTGTGGCGGCGTCATTGGCTGCCAAAATGGTGCGGGCAAAACCAGCCATGGCGTCCCCATTGTCCGTCAGTCGCAGTTCCCGCGTGTCCCGGGTGACGAGGGTACGGCCGGCGGCGTGCTCCAACTTGCGTACATGCTGACTGACGGTGGGCTGGCTGATGCCCAGCCGTTCGGCCGCACGCGTGAAGTTGCGCGTCTCAGCCAACGCCAGAAAACTCTTTAACTGCTCGGGCGCAAACATGGGCGCGGCTGGCATGTGTGACCCTGTCTATTACGTTCGTCAATAGTATTTATAGGCATCATACTCTGCTGAAATATCTCAGCGGGCCCTAGGGTTGAAGGAATACGCCGCACACCTTCGAGTCTCAGGACCATCACATTGACTCCGCCCGCAGAGCCCCTGACAGCCCCCATCAATGTAGTCACCACCCGCCCCCCGTGGAGCCAAACCTTTTCCTCGCTAAAAATCCGCAATTACAGGATTTTTGCTTCGGCGAACATCGTGGGGGTGGTGGCGCTGTGGATGCAGCGGGTGGCCCAGGACTGGATGGTGTTGGAACTTTCCGGATCCGTCACGGCCGTGGGCATCACCGTGTTCATGCAGTTCATTCCCTCACTGGTACTCATGCCTTTGGGCGGGGTCCTGGCGGACAGGTATTCCAAACGCTTGATCCTCATGATCAGCCAGGGCGCGGCAGGTGCCTTGGCCGCGCTCATGGCAGTCTTAGCGCTGACGGGCAACTTGGAAGTCTGGCATATTTACGTCATTGCCTTCATGCTGGGCCTGGTGGTCGTGGCCGATCAGCCCGCCCGCCAAGTGTTCGTCAACGAGCTTGTGGGACCGGGACATCTCCGCAACGCCATTAGTTTAAACTCATCCATTTTCCAACTGGGCGGCATGGTGGGACCTGCGGTCAGCGGCGTGTTAATCATGGCTGTCGGTGGTGGTTGGGCCTTTGCCACCAATGCCGTGGCCTGCCTGGTCACGGTGGCGTCACTTATGCTGATCCGCCCCGATGAGCTGATAAAAAGCGCACCGGTTAAACGAACCAAGGGCCAACTGATGGAAGGCGTCCGTTATGCGCAGCGCAAGCCCACCATTGTGTGGCCCGCTGCCATGGCGGCGGTCTTCGCCGTCTTTGGCCTGAGCTTGCCGGTCTTAATGACGGCCTATGCCAATGACGTGTTCGACGTCGGCGCCGGAGGCTACGGCCTGTTGAACACTCTCGTTGCGCTCGGCGCACTTGGCGGGGCGCTGGCCTCAACCCGCTTTGCCACCCTGCGATTGCGAGGCGTCATGGCTGCCGCTGGTACCTACGGGGTGGTGCTGATGATTGCCGCGTGGGCGCCCACCATGGCTACCTTTGGTGCCGTCATTGTGGTGGCAGGATTTGCCTCGCTGCTATTTCTCACCAGCGCCAATCAACTGGTGCAAATGTCCACCAACGTGGGCATCCGTGGACGCGTGATGAGCCTGTACATCATGGTGCTCATTGGCGGCCAGGCTATTGGTGGACCCTTGATGGGCTGGCTCGCCGAGGAGTGGGGCGTGCGATGGGCCACTGTGCTGGCCGGTGGCATGCTTGCTGTGGCTGCCCTGGTTATTGCCCTGGTTCTGGCCCGACGCGGTCAGCTCACATTGCGGTTCAATCTTCGCAGCGCCCGCAACGCGGTTTTCATTGTCCCGAAAGCGAACTGAGCGGCGGCCCCAAGGCGCCCTTCAAGGTCCGGGCCACGGCGTCCGGGTCCCGCAGTTCGCACTCCCACACAGTGATTGACGACCACCCAGATCGGTCAGGCGGGCAAGCGCCTGCTGGTCCCGTTCCACGGTTCCGGCCCGCTTGGCTTCCCAAAAATCCGTATTGGTTCCTTTGCCGCGGATCCGGAACATGTTCCGGCTGCGTTGCTTCGGGGTTATCGAATCAACCATGCGCCCATGATACGTACTTCATGACGCGCAGCGAAGGCTATGGTGCCACGTGCGGGTATTCTGCCTGGCGCCGCTGAAATTCGAGGATGGCAGGGTTCACTATCACGCCGTCGGTTA
Organism: Actinomycetales bacterium; assembly: GCA_038242155.1. GTDB lineage: Bacteria > Actinomycetota > Actinomycetes > Actinomycetales > Micrococcaceae > Specibacter. The sequence goes on from JBBSSM010000006.1 coordinate 31,707, forward strand.
TTTCAATGGCGCGCTGGATGGTATCGCTGCCAGCCCACGCGTCCGGCCCGGCCACAACTGTTTCAATAAAGGGGATCAAGGCCTCGCTGATTTCCCAGGTGGCGGAATTCCAAAGGTAGCTGGGGCTGTGGTCCACAGCGTAGTAGTTGATGCCGTCGCCCACCGTGAACATGGGCGCGGTGAAGGTGGTGCTGCGGGCCCAACTAAAGCCCATGCCCTCGTCACAGGAAACATCCACAATGAGGCTGCCGGGGCGGAAGGCGTCCAGATCATCAACGGATAGGTACGTCATGGGGGAATTGGGATCCTGCAGGGTGCAGTTCACCACCACGTCGGCCTCGGCCAAAAAAGCAGGCAGGGGAGTCTGCCCGTCCTCCAGCAAGACGTTACCCGCGTAGGGCGGTTCCGGGGCAAATTCAAATTGCACCATTTCCGCAGAATGGATGGGGGAGGCCACGGCGGCAACATTGCGGCTGGTCAGCACCTGCACATCGTGGATGCCCAGAGCGCTAAGGGCCGTCACTGCGCCACGGGCGGTGGCACCAAAACCAATCACCACCGCTTTGAGGCGCCGCCCATAATTACCCGTTGAGCCAATGAGCGACAGTGAGTGAAGTACGGAGGAATATCCGGCCAACTCGTTGTTTTTGTGGAAGACATGGAGACCAAAACCGCCGTCGGACGTCCAATGGTTCATCACTTCAAAGGCAATCAACGTCAATTTCTTATCAATGGCCAGCTGCGTGATGGCGCTGTCCTGCACACAGTGCGGCCAGCCCCACAGCACCTGTCCGTCGCGCAGTTCGGCGAGGTCGGCGGCCTGCGGTTTGGGCAACAACACCACATCGGCATAAGCAATCACGCTTTCCCGCGGGACAACCTGCCCCACCAACGTAGCCAAAACGGCGTCGGACATGCCAAAGCGAATTCCGTAAGCGGATTCGACCAGCATGCGCTCGCGGATGGCGGCATCAATGCGGGAGAAATGTTCGGGATGGATGGGAGCACGACGTTCATCGGGCTTCCGTGAGGCGCCCAGCACACCCAGGCGAAGGGGTGTGGTCTGGGAATTGCGTACAGCCTGTGGATCGTGCGTCATGAGGGCTCCTGCCATTGAAGAACCCCTGCGGGGTCTGATTCCGAGACTACTCCACACACTTCTTAAAGAAGTGTTGCCCCCGGACGAGCCGGAGGCAACACAATGATTCATACAGAGCGGGCGACGGGAATCGAACCCGCGTATCGAGCTTGGGAAGCTAGCGCTCTACCATTGAGCTACGCCCGCACTGGAAATTTTGTTCGCCATTGCTACGGTTTTCATTTCCGGTATTGATTCTAGCCCGAGCACAAGGGTGCCCATGACCAGTGACACGCACTTATGGCACATGCGCTAAATTTAGAAAGTGCTGATCTCAGACCGCGACATACGTGCCGAAATAGCCGCCAAGCGCATTGCCTTGGACCCCTATGACCCTGCCATGGTGCAGCCTTCCAGTGTGGACGTGCGCATTGACAGGTATTTTAGACTGTTCGACAATCACCGCTATGCCCACATTGATCCGGCGGAAGAGCAGCCCGAGCTGACCCGCATGGTTGAGGTGGACTCCGATGAGGCGTTCATCCTGCATCCCGGGGAGTTTGCTTTAGCCTCCACCTATGAGACTGTGACATTGCCCGACGACGTTGCCGCACGCCTGGAAGGGAAGTCTTCGCTGGGCAGGCTCGGCCTGCTGACGCACTCCACGGCGGGTTTCATTGATCCTGGATTTTCCGGTCACATCACCTTGGAGCTGTCCAACACGGCAACCTTGCCCATCAAATTGTGGCCCGGCATGAAAATTGGTCAGCTGTGCTTTTTCCGTCTCACCTCTCCGGCCGAGAATCCCTATGGCACCGGACCGCATCAAAACCGTTATCAAGGTCAGCGCGGCCCCACCGCGTCACGCTCGTTCCTGAATTTTCACCGCACTAAAATCTAAGCTCTGGTCCGCGGACCACACCGCGCCGGCTGTTATTGCGCCGCGCTTATTGTGTTCCGCCGTGTGGCGGGGCTTTGACGGGCAGTAAAAGCAGCAGGCCCAGCAGCAGCACGATGAGGATCCCAATAATGCCCCAGCGTTGGGCACCAAAAATGATGATGCTCAGACCAAAGAGTTGCGGCGCCAAAAAGGACACGGCTCGGCCGGTGGTGGCGTAGAGGCCAAACAGTTCGCCCTCCTGACCGGGCGGAGCCAAGCGCCCCATAAACGTGCGGGCGGAGGATTGTGCCGGTCCAACGAAAAGGCACAAAATGAGCCCAAAGACCCAAAAAGCGTTCTTGCCGTCGAGGAACAATAGGGTTCCACCGGAAAAGAGAAGACCCACCAGCGAGGTGACAATGACCGCCTTAGGACCAAACTTGTCATCGAAGAAACCCGCGGAGAGGGCGCCTGCGGCGGCGACCACATTGCCGGCAATGGCGAAGACGAGCACATCACCGGTCTTGAATCCAAAGGAACCCACAGCAAGAACGGCCCCGAAAGTGAAGATGGCTGCCAAACCGTCACGGAAAATGGCGCTGGAGATTAAAAAGTACAGGGTGTGACGCTGCGTCTTTGCCAGTAAACGGACGGTCCCGTAGAGGACCTTGTAGGACTGAAAAAAGCCCACTTTAGGCATCTTTGGATCCGGTGTGCTCTCCGGAATTGCCAAAAGGACTGGAATGGAAAAAATCAGTATCCACACCGCTGAGAAGAGCGCAACAACGCGGTAGGTCATACCGTCGGCGCTGGTGACCCCAAAGACGCCGACCTCAGGCTGAATGAAGGCAAAGTACACCACAAGCAGTGCCACAATGCCGCCTAAATACCCTGCCGCCCAGCCAAAACCGCTGATCCTTCCAACGGTTTTGTCCGTGGAGATCTGCAGCATCATGGCGTTGTAATTGACGCCGGCAAGTTCAAAAAACACATGCCCGGCGGCAATGAGCAGGCAGCCAAAGAGCAGGAACGATTCATGCGGCTGCACAAAAAAGCATGCAGCCGTCAACGCCGCCACGATCAACGTGTTAATGCCGAGCCACAATTTACGGCGGCCACTGTGATCCGTACGTTGACCGGCAACCGGGGCCAGCAAAGCAATGGCGAAACCCGAGATGGACAGGGCAAAGGCCAGGGTGGCCGTTGCTTTATCTGCGCCGCCGAATTGATCACCGGTGAGGTACAGGGCGGTAAAAATAAAAGTGGTCATGACAGCGTTGAAGGCTGCCCCGCCCCAATCCCACAGTGACCACGCAACGATTTGACGTGTGGTCCCGGCAGTCCTGGCCGGTGCAGCGGGCGCGGACGCGGCTGCGGGTGGGAGCTCATTCATAGGCACATGGTATCCGCCCCGTGGACGCACCCAGCCATGCTGAGCAAACATTAACTTTAGCCATAAAGTATCACGGCGAGCTTAAACGGCAAGCTGCCCTCCTGACAGTTGCTAAACTGGCAGGGTCGGGATCGGACTGCAAACCCCGTAATTCGCTCATTTTCCAGCCCGAAACATGCGGAGACATTAGTGCTGTTTGTTCTTTGTGCGCACTTCATAGTTTCCCTTATTGCGCCCATTTTATTTTCCCGCTGGGGCCGATCCGTCTTCTATGTGCTCGCCGCCGTTCCTGCCGTAAGCTTTGTCTGGCTCATAGCCCAGTACCCCAAGGTGTACTCCAATACGCTGCCAAGCCCCAGCCTGAACATTGCCTGGATTCCGGCTTTGGAGCTTGATCTTTCTTTCCGCATGGACCACTTGGCATGGCTAATGTCCCTGTTGGTTCTGGGCGTCGGCGCCTTGGTTCTGGCCTATTGCGCCAGGTATTTCAAATCAAACGACGCCGGACTGGGCGGCTTTGGTGCCCAGCTGTTGGCCTTTGCGGGGGTCATGTTTGGTTTGGTTACAGCCGACAACCTCATTTTGTTGTTTGTTTTCTGGGAATTAACCACTATCTTGTCCTATCTCCTCATTGGTTACGCCCGCACCCGCATTGCTGCCAGACGCGCGGCGCTGCAAGCCTTGATCGTGACGACCTTTGGCGGACTTGCCATGCTGGTTGGACTCATCATGGTGGGAGAAACGGCCGGTACCTACAGCATTTCAGGTGTTTTGGCGATGGCGCCCCAGCTCCTGACGGCTACGGGCGGTGCCCGGACAGTGGTGGACGTGGGTATTGCGTTGCTGCTCATTGGCGCCGTGTCCAAGTCAGCCCTGCTGCCCTTCCACTTCTGGCTTCCCGGTGCCATGGCGGCGCCGACACCCGTTAGCGCTTATTTGCATGCTGCAGCCATGGTCAAGGCGGGTATTTATCTTGTGGCCCGCCTGGCGCCGGGTTTCTCAGAGACCCGGTATTGGCAAGTCATGATTGTGGTGTTGGGTCTGGGGACGATGCTGGTGGGTGGGTGGCGCGCCCTACGTCAATATGATTTGAAGCTCATCTTGGCCTACGGCACCGTCAGCCAGCTTGGCTTCATCATCCTCGTGGTGGGTCTTGGCAGCAAAGAGGCTGCCATGGCCGGTATGGCCATGGTGCTGGCGCATGGATTGTTTAAAGCCTCGCTCTTTCTGGTGGTGGGGATTATTGACCACCAGAGCGGGACCCGTGACATTCGAGAACTTTCAGGGGTGTTTAAGTCAGCACCCAAGCTAGGTGTTGTAGCGCTTATTGGCGCTGCCTCCATGGCCGGGCTGCCACCCTTGGCCGGTTTTGTTGCCAAGGAGGGCATCTTCCAGGCGTTCATTGCCTCAGCAAACCACGGACCCGCCGGGCCCGTGGTGGGATGGGTAGTTGTGGCTGGACTGGTCATTGGTTCCATTTTCACCTTCGCCTACAGTGCCCGCTTTATGTGGGGCGGATTCTCCACCAAATCCAAGGGTATGGCGTCAGTGTTTAAGCCCGTGAGCTGGCTGTTCCTGGCCGCCCCGGCATTATTGAGCGTTTTGACAATTGTCCTGGGCCTTTTCCCACACGTTATGGAAAGCTGGATCAAGCCCTACAGCGAGCAGTTCCCTGCCTACGATCCCAAAGGCATTCATTTGCTGCTCTGGCACGGCTTTACGCCCGCTTTGGGGCTTACAGTTATTGTCATCGCCGCCGGTCTGGCGCTCTTTTACGGACGCCGGCCCATTGAGGCGTTCCAAGAGCGCATTCCATCACCCATTGATGCGGAGCGCGGTTACCGCCAGTTGATTGTCATTTTGGACATGATAGCCATTTGGGTTACTGGCCGTACCCAGCGAGGTTCGCTGTTCTTTTACCTGGCGGTTATTTTATCCACCGGCGTGGGGTCGGTTTTAGCAGTATTGCTCCTCACCGAACAAAACTGGAGCGCCCGGCTTTACGTCATTGATCCCGGCTCACCCTTCCAAATTCTCGTGGGGTCAGCCATTATCGTGGGCGCCATTTGCGCGGCAAGAGCCAGCAAACGTTTCATGGCAGTTCTTTTGGTCTCAGTCACGGGGTATGGGATTGCCTTGATCTTTGCACTACAGGGCGCCCCCGACCTGGCCTTGACTCAAATGCTGGTGGAAACCATCATTTTGGTGGCCTTCGTTTTGGCCATGCGCCAACTTCCTGCCGGACTTTTGGAACGTAAATCAGCTGGCAGCCACCGGGTAGTACGTCTTATTTTGGGCATTTTATTTGGCGCCACCATGATTGCAGTAGCCATCGTGGTGATGGGTTCGCGCATTCATGAGCCTGTGAGCTTGGGGCTGCCGGAGCTGGCCTACACGGGGGGCGGGGGCTTGAACGTTGTCAATGTCACCCTGGTGGATATTCGAGCGTGGGACACCTACGGCGAAATTGCCGTCCTCGCCATTGCCGCCACGGGAGTGGCCAGCCTGATCTTTGTGCGCGGACGCGGCCAACGTTTGCCGCGTGCGGAAACCATAAAAGCCGGCAGCGTTGGCAGGGTCGCTGAGGATCTTTCCCAGGCGACAGTCAAGCTTGCCACCAAGTTCAGTGAAGCTGCGGGAAACACCTGGCTGGTAGCTGGCCGCACGCTGGCCCCCGAGCGGCGCTCCATCATCATTGAAGTAGTGACGCGGCTGCTTTTCCACAGCATCATTATTATTTCCATCTACCTGCTGCTAGCCGGTCACAATGGCCCAGGCGGCGGTTTTGCGGGGGGCCTCGTTGCGGGGCTGGCACTCACCATTAGGTATTTGGCCGGTGGCCGCTTTGAACTGGCCGAAGCCACAAGAATTTCCGCCGGTGCGCTTTTGGGTCTGGGACTGGCGTTGGCTGCACTGACTGGTTTGGCGCCCGTGTTCTTTGGCGGCCAAGTATTTCAAAGCGCGATCATTTCCTTCACCGCCCCCATCTTTGGGGACGTGAAATTTGTAACCTCAACACTGTTCGATATTGGTGTGTACCTCGTAGTGGTGGGTCTGGTAGTGGATGTCCTGCGCAGCTTGGGCTCAGAAATTGATAAGCACGAAGAAGACGGGACGGGCACCATCGAACTCATTGCCGACGACGAGCCTCTGGAGGTGAGGCGGTGAGCGTGAATTTGACCCTGCTCATCATCATGGGGGTGCTTTATGCAGTGGGTATTTATTTGTTGCTTGAGCGCAGCCTCACACGAATCCTGCTGGGATTGATGTTGTTGGCCAATGCCACCAATTTACTGCTTCTGACCACGGGTGGTTATGCAGGCCTTGCCCCCATCTTCAACAAAGACATTCCCGCGACGGAATACAACGATCCGCTGCCCCAAGCTTTCATCTTGACTTCCATCGTCATTTCCTTCGCCGTGACGGCCTTCATGTTGAGCTTGATTTACAGGTCGTGGCTGCTGAGCCGGGCGGACCGGATTGAAATTGACATTGAAGATCTCCGCGTTGCCAAGCAGGAAATTTACGACGACGAGGAAGACTCTGAAATTGCTGTTGAAGTCTCTGATTTCCACGAAAATGAGCAGCCGCTTGCAAGGCGGCAGACAGTACCAGGAATTGGTCCCAAGAAAGTGGTGACCACTCGCGTGCGGATCAAGAACGCCAAGCCCGACGGGCAATCCGTGACGGATAAGAAGGGGAAGCTGTGAACGTCGCAGGCTTGACACCTCTCGCCGTCGTCCTGCCGTTCTTGGGGGCGGCACTGGCCTTTGCTTTAATTAGGCATCCACGGGTCCAACGTCGCCTCAGCTTGACCACCATCACCCTCACCCTTGCCTTGGAAGTGTGGGTACTGGCCAGCGTTTGGAACTCCGGACCCATTGTCGCCCAGCTGGGAGGTTGGGCACCGCCATTTGGGATCGTCATGGTCGCTGACCAATTCTCCTCGCTGCTTTTAGTGGTTTCCTCAGCTGTAAGCCTTGCCGTTTTGGCTTACGCAAGTGGTCAGGGTGCTGCAGATGGTGAAGAAGGCGGACCCGTCTCCGTTTTCCACCCCACCTACCTCATTCTGGTGGCCGGGGTATCCAACGCCTTCTTGGCCGGTGACCTCTTTAACCTCTACGTTGGTTTTGAAATCCTGCTCACCGCCAGCTATGTACTCATGACGCTCGGTGGCACCGGGGCAAGGGTACGGGCAGGTATCACTTATGTTGTGGTCAGTGTAGTGTCCTCCATGCTGTTCCTGATCGCCATTGCCATGGTCTATGGGGCCACAGGCACTGTCACATTGGCGGATCTGGCAGTGAAACTAGGCCAGCTCGAGCCAGGCACCCAAAACCTTTTGCACGTGCTGTTGCTTGTAGCGTTTGGCATTAAAGCCGCCGTGTTCCCGCTGTCATTCTGGCTTCCCGACTCCTACCCCACAGCTCCTGCCCCGGTGACGGCGGTGTTTGCCGGCTTGCTGACAAAGGTGGGGGTATATGCCATTGTGAGGACGGAAACTCTCCTGTTCCCCGCCGGAGATTTCAATTCGGTATTGTTGGTTGCCGCCTTATTGACCATGATTGTGGGGATCCTGGGTGCAATGGCGCAGACGGATATCAAGCGTATGTTGTCCTTTACCCTGGTAAGTCATATTGGTTACATGCTCTTTGGTGTGGCCTTGTCATCGGTACTGGGGCTGGCTGCCGCCATTTTTTACACCATTCACCACATCACCATTCAAACCAGCTTGTTTATGGTTACGGGCCTCATTGAACGTCGGGGTGGCAGCGCATCGATTACCCGATTGGGCGGATTGGCAAAACTTTCACCGGTATTGGCGGTTTTGTACTTCCTTCCGGCGCTTAACTTGGCGGGCATTCCACCGTTCTCCGGTTTCCTAGGCAAGTTGGGCCTCTTGCAGGCCGGGGTGGCCGATGGTTCGCCGCTGGCTTACGCCCTGGTGGTCAGCGGAGTGGTAGCGAGCCTTTTGACTTTGCTGGTGATGGCTCGGGTGTGGAATCGTGCTTTCTGGCGCAGCACGGCAGATGCCGAGGACCCGGAGCCTGTCCTACTGGCCACCGCCCCGGATTCTGCGGGAGAACCCAGCATGCGGGCGCTGCGCACCAGTAAGTACGTGGAAGCGACGCAGGGTAGATTTTCTGGCGACAACGAGATTCCCATCCTGCCCAGGGCCATGATTTACCCCACAATGGGCTTGGTGTTGCTGGGTCTTGCCATGACAGTATTCGCCGGCCCGCTCATGGACCTCAGCTTGGATGCTGCGAGCAGCATGTTGGAGCGCATCGACTACATTGAGGCGGTCTTGGGTACCGGGGCGGTGACGCCATGAGTCAAGGCACGCGCACCAAGGTCAGGCTCAACCTTTTGGAGAAGTTGCCCCTTCTCGTCTGGTTGGTGGTGGTGTGGGGTGCCCTGTGGCGGGATTTCAGTGTGGGGAATTTAGTGTTTGGAGCCATCATTGCCATTGCTGTCTCGCAGGTTTTCTACCTGCCACCAGTGGAGCTCAGCGGCCGCTTTAACGTACTGCGCGCAGTCTTGTTTCTTCCATGGTTTTTAAAAAAAGTCACTGTTGCCAGTTTTCAAGTGTTGTACTGGGCGCTCGTTAAGGGCCCTAATATACGCAATGCCGTCATAGCTGTGCCGTTGCGTAGTCCCTCCGATTTACTTATGACGTCAGTGGGCCATGTGCTTTCACTGATCCCGGGCTCACTCGTCGTGGAAGTGGACAGGGGTTCGGCTACCCTTTACGTCCATGCCATGAACGCCTCCACCCCTGAGTACGTTGAAAAGGTCCGCCACGACATTCAATACATTGAGGCCCGCCTCATTGAAATCATGGGCACCAGGGCCGAGTTGGCTGCCGTCAAGGTGGAGCGTTCCGGCGGTGCACTGGTGACCCATGTGCGGGACCCGCAAGCGCAGGTAATTGCCGCCGTCATTGCCGAGCCAACCGAGGAGGTGCAGTAATTGCCATGGTTACTGTTGTCATGATTGTCGCGGCACTGCTCGCTGTGGCTGCTGCTGGAACTATTTACCGCATTGCCAAGGGTCCTTCCCTGTTGGATCGCGTCATAGCCGCCGATGTATTGCTCGCCATCTTTGGTGCTGCATTGGCCGCGGAAATGACTGTCAACCACCACCAAGACAACCTTGCCCTGCTGGTGGTACTTACAGTCATTGGCTTCATTGGCTCAGTCACCGTGGCCCGATTCGTCGCGCATAGGAAGGAACAGGGATGAACGCTTTCATCGATGCGTTGACAGTTATTTGTCTACTGCTTGGAGCCTTAATGAGCCTCGCTGCCGCCATTGGTTTGCTGCGTTTTCCAGATCTTCTCAGCCGCATGCACGCAGCAACGAAACCCCAGGTTCTAGGTCTGCTCTTGATGTTGACGGCAGTTGGGCTGGAGGCACGTTCCTGGTCCCTGGTCCCCATTTTGCTGGTGGCCTGGCTCTTTCAACTACTGACAGTGCCTGTCTCCGCGCACATGGTGGGTCGAGCCGGTTACCGTACCAAGCATCGGCGCCCCGATTTGCTCAGCGTTGATGAACTCGAGCAAGTGGTTGCCGCAGTGGTCGATCACGAAGAAAAGCGCCCTGAGTAGCTTCAGCGCCCTGAGTCGCTTTCCTGGCAAAAATTGCAGCCACAAAAAATCCCGCCACCGCCCAGTAGCTGCGTTGACGGGATTTTTTGGGGGTTAAGAGTGCTTGCTGAATCGTGCAATTGCTTTTTGCGTCGTACGGCCAGCCAAAACTTGAATGATCGCGGCAACGGCCGAGGAGACGAGCGCAAAGGCCAAAGCCGAGCGTAGGCTGCTGTCCAAATTGTCACTGTCCTTGGGCGGCAGGCTGCCCGTGCTCTTCTCCCACACCGTGTCCACCAATTTGCTGGCGGCAAACCCTGCACCCAAGCTGACTGCGGTTCCCAATAATTTCACGACCACGTTCATAAAGCAGCTCCTTCAATGATTGGCGGGCCCATTATGGGCGAAACACTGGTGCCAGCTTATCGGGTCACTATTACGCTCCAAGACGTACCCTGCAGACGGGGGTAATCTTTTTGCGGTGCAAGAGCCTGCGGGCCTGCTGCCAAGGGTTGCGCAGCACTGAAAACTTCCCATGCAGTGGGTGCGTTCAAGGGGACCGCCATGCTGGTAACGTGATGCCACCCCAGCCTCCCTCTCGTGCGGCAACCGTGTTGTTCCCTGAACTTTTAGCTCTGGCAGCTGCACTCCTGGGCGGTGGAAATCATCCCGCAATGGAAAATAAGCCAGTCCTGGGCAACGTTATTGGTACGTGGTCCGCACGGGTCCGACCTTGACTGTCAGGGCTGGAATCCAATGCTGAGCCAAAACATTATTGGCGTCCGGCAGGTGGCGGGGTATGCTGGAGCCGCAATTCAAACACGACAGGGGAGCGTCCACCCGGCCTGGGTAGCGGCGCTGAGAGTGCGGTTTACCGCAGACCCTCGAACCTGCTCCGGCTAGTACCGGCGAAGGGAGTCGAGTGCTCTTCGGCTGCACGGAAAGTCCGCTGCATCCGCCCCTCCTGAAAAGGAGGAATCATGGCCAAGTCATATACGGGTGAAACCGCCCAACCAATAAATCACCGGGATGCTGCGCGGCGCAAGAACAGCTGGCGCGTCGTTGACATAGTCATTGTCTCCGTACTGGGCGTTGCGGTAGGTGTCATTTTCTGGCTCTGGTCTGCCGGATATGGTTTTATCAGCGCCCTCACCGTTGCCTTTCCGCCAGTGGCAGCACTGTACGGCGGCGGTTGGCTCATTGCCGGTGTGCTGGGCGGACTGGTGATTCGCAAGCCCGGGGCGGCACTTTATTGTGAACTTATTGCCGCCTCTGTTGAGGGTTTACTGGGTACCCATTTTGGCTTCACAGTGTTGCTGTCGGGCCTGGTTCAAGGACTCGGAGCGGAACTGGGCTTTGCCTTGTTCCGCTACCGCAGGTTCACCTTGCTCGTGGCACTGTTTGCAGGTGCGTTGGCGGGCCTGGCCCTGGGCCTCAATGACAGTTTTATTTACAACGTGGCGTGGGCCACCGACTGGAAAACCATTTACATTGTTCTGGCCATGATTTCCGGGGCGCTCATTGCCGGTTTGGTGTCCTGGCTGGCCGTCCGTGGGTTGGCGCGGACGGGTACGCTGGCGAATTTGCCCTCCCGGGGCGCCGCCACTGAACGGGCCCTGTAGCCATGAAAACACTGTCTTGGGACGCCACGCACAGTGGCGCCCCGGCCAGTGTGAGTGCCCAGGGGTGGGGGTGGCAGCACTCGGGACGTGCCAAGCGTGCCGTGCAGGGGCTGGATTTAGACATTGCCGCAGGTGAGCGGGTCCTGTTACTGGGCCCATCGGGTGCCGGCAAATCAACCCTTTTGCATGCCTTGGCAGGTGTTCTTGGCGATGATGAGGAAGCCAGCGAGCAGGGCAAATTACTCATTGACGGCCGTCCCGCCGCGCAATCCCGTGGCCGGGCCGGACTCATGCAGCAGGACCCGGACACTCAAGTGGTGCTTTCACGGGTTGGCGATGACGTGGCCTTCGGTGCCGAGAATCTAGCGGTGCCCCGCGAAGAGATTTGGCGCCGGGTGGCAGGGGCGTTGGAATCCGTCGGCTTGGATTTGCCGCTGGATCATCCCAGCTCCGCCCTGTCAGGTGGCCAGAAACAGCGTTTGGGGCTTGCCGGAATTCTTGCCATGCGCCCCGGATTACTGCTGCTGGATGAACCCACCGCCAATTTAGACCCCGACGGCGTGATTGAAGTCCGTGACGCCGTGCGTCGCAGCCTTGATCAAACCGGCGCCACCTTGGTGGTGGTGGAACACCGCGTGCAGGTGTGGTTGGACGTGGTGGACAGGGTGGTGGTGCTCGCGCCAACGCAGCGCGGGGAACCTGGCGGTGTGTTATTTGACGGCCCACCCGCCACCGTCATGGCACAGAGCCGCGCCTTGCTGGCCGACGCCGGCATTTGGGTCCCCGGCTACGTCCCGTTCGTTCGTCCCCGCGACCCCAAGTACGACGCCGGTGGGAGCCTCTTGCTTGAAGCGGCGCAGTTAGCCGTCTCCCGCACCAAGGGAGGCAAGAAACGCCCGGTGGTTCCAGCCGCCGTCGTGCCGCAGGTGCACATCCATGCGGGGGAGGCGTTGAGTGTCACCGGCCCGAACGGGTCGGGAAAATCCACCCTTGCGTTGACGCTCGCCGGCTTGCTTCGGCCCGTCGGTGGCACGCTTGCCGCGCTGCCCGAGCTGGCACGCGGCGCCGGACCGTCGCCGCTGGCATGGCGGGGGAGGGATTTAATCAGCCGCATTGGCACTGTTTTTCAAGAGCCTGAGCATCAGTTTGTCACGGGCAGTGTCCGTGAAGAGCTCTTGTTTGGCCCCACCCTCCTGGGGCGTGATGCCAACAGGGTCGATGAGCTGTTGGCACGGCTGCGCTTGGAACACGTTGCGGATGCCAACCCCTTCACCCTCTCCGGAGGGGAGAAGCGGCGGTTGTCGGTGGGTACCGTGTTGGCTGCGAGTCCGGCGATCCTTGTCCTGGATGAGCCCACATTTGGGCAGGACGCCAATACCTGGGCGCAGCTGGCGTCCCTTTTAAGCGAATTATTGGATGCCGGCACGGCGGTGGTTTCCGTAACGCATGACGCGGCCTTTAGTGCCGCCCTGGGCGGGAAGCAGCTCCGCCTTGGCCACACTGACCGGGCGCTGGCGGTGCAGCGATGAGCGTTGACATTATTGCCACCCCCCGATCCACCGCATGGTTGGCACGTGCCAACCCCCTGGCAAAATTGGGTGCGGGCATGGTCCTCACCATTGTCTTGCTGCTCAGTGTGGACTGGGTATCCGCCACGACCGCCTTGATTCTTGAGTGTGCCTTATTGCCCCTGGCAGGTTTAAGTGTGCGCATGCTGTTGCTGCGTGGTTGGCCCATTCTCGTCGCTGCTGTCACCGGTGGCTGGGGGACCGCGTTGCTGGCCCCCAAGACCGGGGAAGTAATGATTTCATTGGGACCCATAATCCTTACCAGTGGTTCATTGGAAGCCGGGCTGGCCATCGCCCTTCGTGGTATAGCCATTGCCCTGCCCGGCATTATGGTGTTGGCCTCCACGGACCCCACTGACTTGGCCGACGCGCTGGCACAAAAGCTGCGGTTACCCCACCGCTTCGTTTTGGGAGCATTGGCTGCCATGCGGTTGGTGGGTCTGCTCATAGCTGAATGGCAAACCTTGGGAATGGCTCGCCGCGCCCGTGGGGTGGGGGCTGAACCCGGTGTCCTGCGGGGTGTGAAAGCTTCACTGGGACAGGCCTTGGCGCTGCTGGTGCAAGCCGTCCGGCGTGCTTCGAGGTTGGCAGTGACCATGGAAGCCAAGGGGTTCGGCGCTGGCGAACGAACCTGGGCGCGGGAGTCCACCTACAGCCGGGTGGACCTTGGGGTGGCGGCTGCGGGAGTGGTGATGGCGGGAGTGTCGGTGGGTGCCGCCGTCGTACTGGGAACATGGAATCCCGTGTTGTTTTAATGACGGAGATGTTCCCGCGGCACCGGTAACGTAGAGGATGTCCCCGTGCTGCCATGACCCGGCAAAAACCCCGGACTTATCGCATGGCTCGGTTATTTTGTAGCAGGTGCGCCAAGAAATGCCAGAACATGTGGATAGAGTGCTAAAAATATGCATCCCATGATATAAATATTCTTATGACTCAAGTGGCTGCAGAGACCGTTGGCAATTTAGTGCGTGATGCACGCAATGACAGAGGCTGGACCCAGGGTGAGCTGGCGTCTCATCTGGGCACCAGTCAAAGCGCCGTGGCCCGCATGGAACAGGGCAAGCAAAACCTGAGCCTGAAGATGATTCAACGCATGGAAACCCTCCTGGAAGCAAATTTATTCAGTGTGGGCGCCACGTCCAAAAATACTGTGACACATTTGCGCGTTCACGGTGGCCGCGAACTCTCGGGCACCGTTGAGGTCAATACCAGTAAAAACGCGGGCGTGGCCCTGTTGTGCGCCAGTTTGTTGAACCGCGGCACCACCATTTTGCGTCGCTTGGCCCGCATTGAGGAGGTCAACAGGATTGTGGAGCTACTGACATCCATTGGTGTGGAATGTACGTGGCTGGAAGATAATGATCTGCTGATCCGCCGCCCTGCCGTGCTGGATTTGGCCGCCATGGACATCACTGCGGCCAAGCGCACGCGCAGCGTCATCATGTTGTTGGGCCCGCTGCTGGATGAATCCGAACCCTACCGCATCCCCTACGCCGGCGGTTGTGATTTGGGGACCCGGACGGTGGAGCCGCACATGCAGGCGCTGCGTGAATTTGGGCTCACGGTGCATGCCCATGACGGCTTCTACAAGGTCCAGGCACCACAGAGTGATTCCCTGGACAGGACGTTCGTGTTGACGGAGCGCGGCGACACCGTGACGGAAAACGCCATCATGGCTGCAGCGCACCGAGAGGGCACCACTGTCATTCGCAACGCCAGCCCCAACTACATGGTGCAGGACCTCTGTTTTTATTTACAGGGCCTGGGCATTGAAGTGGAGGGCGTTGGTTCCACCACGCTGACCATTACGGGCCGCTCGCGCATTGACGTTGACATTGAATACGCACCCTCGGAGGACCCGATTGAGGCCATGAGCCTCATTACGGCAGGAATTGTGACCCGGTCCCAGGTCACGGTGAGCCGCGTGCCCATTGAGTTCATGGAAATTGAACTGAAGGTCCTGGAACAAATGGGTTTTTGCTACTTGAAGTCCGCTGAATATGTGGCCCGGAACGGCAAAACCCGTCTTGTGGACATCACCACGCTGCCATCCAAGCTCAAGGCCGCGCCGGATAAAATCCACCCCATGCCGTTTCCGGGTCTGAACATTGATAATTTGCCCTTCTTTGCCGTCATTGCCTCCTGCGCCGAGGGCACCACACTCATCCATGACTGGGTGTATGAGAACCGTGCCATTTATTTGACGGAACTGAACCGGCTGGGTGCCGGCGTCCGCCTGCTGGATCCGCACCGCATTGATATTACGGGTCCCACTGCCTGGCGGGCAGCGGAAATTGGCTGCCCGCCGGCGCTGCGCCCGGCGGCCTGCATTCTGCTGGCCATGCTCGCCGCCAGGGGCACCTCGGAGTTGCGCAATATTTACGTCATTGAACGTGGCTATGAGGACTTGGCTGAGCGTTTGAACACCATTGGCGCTGAAATCGAGTATTTCCAGGACTGATTCCGGCTTCTCCCAGCCCTGCAGCGGCTTCTTCCAGCCCTGCAGCGGCTTCTCCCAGCGCAGGTCCGCCACGTGCTTCCTAGGTAGGCTTGGGGCATGGTTTCCTGGTTTCGCCGTGCCACATCCCGCACCGCACCGCAAGGCCACCCAACCAGCCAAGTCCGTGGAGCATTGGGCAGACGCCGACACGACTGCACCCGCAGGAAATCCGGGACCTGCTAACTGGCGAGGTGAGTATTATTGACTCCCTGCCAGGCAGTGATGGTGCGTTTTTATGCAACGCCACCGGTGTTGCTGCTGCGGCAGCGGCAGGAAAACCGTCCGACGCCGGGAAATGGACTGCTGTTTTCCCGCCTGTGTTGGCCCTTCTTACAGGGGACACTGCCTGTGGCCTTTCGCTAAATGGCTGCCAGGGCCCGGGTAAGATCGCGCTGCAGATCTGCCACATCCTCCAGTCCAACGGAGAGACGCAGGTAGCCGTCACCGAGCCCAATGGCTGCCCTGCCGTCGGGCCCCATGGCACGGTGGGTAGTTGTGGCCGGATGCGTAATAAGCGACTTTGCATCGCCTAGGTTATTGGAAATATCAATGATTTCCAACGTGTTAAGCAATGCAAACGCGGCATCCTTGCGGGTGCCGTTCGCGGGCTCGGCCAGTTCAAACGTCAGCACGGTGCCGCCGGCATTCATTTGTTTTTTCGCCAGGGAGTGCTGCGGGTGCGACGGCAAATACGGGTATAGCACCCTTGCCACCTGCGGCGCAGCCTCAAGAAACTCGCCGAGTGCCAGCGCGTTGGCGCAGGCGTGGCGCACCCGCAAATTCATGGTTTCCAAGCCCTTGAGGAGCACCCACGCGTTAAAGGAGGAAAGCGACGGGCCGGTGTGCCGCATCAGGTTTTTCACGGGCCCCTCTATAAACTCCCTGCTGCCCAAAATGGCGCCGCCCAATACCCGGCCCTGACCGTCAATGTGTTTGGTGCCGGAGTAGACAATGATGTCGGCCCCAAAATCTCCGCAACGTTGCAGCAGCGGTGTGGCAAAGACATTGTCAGCCACTACCTGCGCACCCGCGGCATGCGCCAGGTCGCACACGGCTTGAATATCAATGATTTCCTGCATGGGGTTCGATGGCGATTCAAAAAACACCGCTGTGGTGGGCACTGACAAAGCAGCGCGCCATTGTTCAAGGTCCGGCCCGTCCACAAACACTGTTTCCACGCCCCATCGCGGCAGCAGCTCACTTAAAATAACAAAGCAGGAGCCAAACAGCGACCTGGCTGCCACCACCCTGTCCCCGGCAGCCAGCAACGCACCCAGGGCAGTGAATACGGCCGACATGCCCGACGCCGTCGCAAAGCATGCCTCCATCCCTTCCAAAAGCCGCAAACGTTCTTGGAATGTAGCCACGGTGGGATTGCCGTACCGGGAGTAGACAAAGCGATCCACCTCGCCCGTGAATGCTTGCTCGGCGGCTTCGGCCGATTCATACACAAACCCTGAGTTCAAGAACAAGGCCTCGGAGGTTTCCTGGAAGTTGCTGCGGTCCAGTCCGCCGCGGACGGCCTGCGTGTCCTGGGCCCACGTGGGCGCCTGATCATTGAAGTTACTCACTGGTGGTTCCTCTGTAGTTCTTGGGCTGCGTAAGGTGGGGTATAAATTCAATGCCAGGGCAGCTGGCGGTTTTTCCAGCCATTCACCACGCGGTCACCAAAACGATCCGCTTCACCTTCAAAACCTTCAAGGATGTTGAAGGCGGTGTAGCCCGCCGCGGTGGCGGCCTCGGCTGCGGCAATGGATCGCCTGCCTGACCGGCACAACACGAGCAGTTTCTTACTGGTGGGAACGGCTGCCTTAAGTTGCGTGAGAAACTCCGGGTTGCGAGCGCCGCTGCCTGAATTCCACGCAATGAACACCGGCTCGGCGTTGAGTGCGGAGAGATCCGGAACGCCAATGTGCTGCCATTCACCCTCGGTGCGTACATCCAGTAGAACGCTATCCGCCGTGAGCTGCTCCCACGCGGCTTTGGGGGTGAGGTCTCCGGCGTAACTCACGCAACATCCCCTGCCGCACTGTTGGTCCCGGCGTCGGGCCCGTCAACAGCCGAGGCCACCGCGGCGTCGCCGGCGGCAATGACACGGGGGAGGATGACGGCCTGGGCGCAGATTACACTGACACCATTGAATGTCACGGCCGGGCCGCCATGCAACACGTAACCGTCGGCGAGGGCGACGCTGATCCGCTCACAAAAGGAGCTGTCATCGGGACCCGTGATGAGCCTATAACTGAGGGGGGAATCGGGCGCGGACATGGTAACTCCTCAAGTGCAGGTGGCTGCTGCAAGCGGAAGTTGGCGGCGGGACGCGAAGCCAAGTGTGATTTCGCACCGCGAAGTGGATCACGCTTGCAAACAGACAGCCACGGGTAGCTGGGTTTGCCGAGTACTCACCTGAGGCACCCCGCCGGAAAGAGGGTTGCCGGCCAGCAAGTCAGGGCTTGACACTGGCACTCATTACTCACTTTGAAAGTAACACAGTTGGGACAGCCCGGGGATTTTGGCAGGGGTTTATAGCGCCACGTTACATGGGAGGCAAAAGCATGCGGGCGGCCACGTCCTTATACGGGCATCCGCCGGGTCGGTACTGGGGCAGCAGCGTTGAATTCCATGGTTGAACTGGCCAGCCGGATTCCTGTTTACTGTTCTGGACGGTGTGTAAGACTAATTTTGCCAACGGTCGGGTAATTTCCCGGCGCCCGCCCCGAGGGATAAACGTTACGTATTGCAAAGTGCCTAAACGATAAGGGGCAGACACAACTCCAAGAAGGCGCCACAGCGTGAGCGCATGAGGTCATGACATCGCGCCGCGCCTTTGCCGCCCTTCGTTTCGTCTTTGGCGCGGTCACACTCACCGCCATTGGCATTCAGCTGGGCATGCACATTGGCCGTGGTTTCAGCGTGGTGAACTTTTTTAGCTACTTCACCAACCTGTCAAATATTTTTGCGGCAGTGGTATTGCTCGTGGAGTCCGTATTGACGTGGCGCGGCAAGGAACTGGGCCGGACCTGGACATTGCTGCGCTGCATTTCAGTGGTGTCCAGCGCCCTGTTGCGTGAGGTGGACCTTGGCTCACTGTTGCCCTGGATCAATACCTGGTTGCACTATGTCATGCCAGTTGTGGTGGTCATTGATTGGCTTGTTGCACCTCCGCGCCACTCCCTGTCACCTAGGCTGTTGGGCGTTGCCGTGCTCTTCCCGCTGCTGTACTTGGCGTATTCACTGATTCGGGGAGCGTTCATTAATTGGTATGCGTATCCCTTTATCAATCCCGCCAATGGCGGTTACAGCACGGTGCTGTTGACCTGCTTGATCATTGCAGTGGCTTTCGTGGCCACCACGCTGCTGCTCATGGTGCTGGGCAATAAACTGCGGTCCCGGGTCCCGGGTTGCGGCAGCGGCTTAAAGGGTTTGGGCTAATAACTCCGAAAGTTCCTGGCTCAGTGCCTGCCGAATTTCCGGCGTGCCAATTTCCCGTCCGTCAATGGTGCTGACCGGCGCTAAAAGGCGAATGCTGGAAATGAGCCAGACAGCGTCGGCGTCGAGCAGGTCCTCCGGCGTTACAGGCCCGTAGCCCAGCTCCCAACCGGCTGTGCGCGCGGCGGCAAAAAGTGCGCCCTGCGTGGTGCCCGGCAAAATGCCCGTGTCCAGGTGCGGTGTGATGAGCCGTTTGACAGGCGCTTTGGAGTCGTCGGAAATATGCGCCAAAAGCACTGAGGAGGTGGGGCCCTCCAGAACCAACCCGTCACGACTGGTGAAAATAACATCGTCGGCACCCTGGGATTGAGCATGCCGGAGGGCTGCCATGTTCACCGCGTACGAGAGTGTCTTGGCGCCCATCAACAACCAGGGCGCCCGGGCTGCAACATCGCTGTCGTAGCCACGCTCCAGCAGCAGCACCGCCAGGCCCTTCTTCCGTTGAACTTCAAGCTGGGGAGAAACGCCAGTTACGGCAACCCACGCCGTGGTGGTGTTGGCGCCTTCCGGGCCGCGGGTGGCGGTAAGTTTCACTGCGCACGGTGGCGCTTGCACTGGGGGTTCCCCGGCAACCGCCGCACCCTTTTCGACGTCGTCCATTTCCAGGGTTTTAGCGGGCAGGGAATTTATCCACGCCCGGACCGCAGTGGTGATGGCGGCCTGCCAGGCCTCCGCCGGGGGGATGGTCAAATCCATGGCTTGGGCGGAGCTCGCAAGCCGCTCCAAGTGCGCGGCCAGCTTGCGGGGAACACCATCGATGGCCAAAAGCGATTCAAATATCCCGTCGCCGCGCGTAAGGCCCTGATCGGTGACCAAAACAGCGGGGGCGGCGGCGTCGGCCAAACGACCAGCAGGGTGTGCAGGGTCCAGGAAAACCAGTGATGTCATGTTTTGAGTTTAGTGCCCGGGCTGGACGCGGCATCTTCCCCTACCGAGGCCAAAGGGTTGCTGAGGTAATCTCATTTTGAGGGAAATGGCCGGTTAAGCAGGGAGTATGCGTGATTTCAACAATCTTCAGCTTGCCCGCAAACACTAGTTTTTGGGTGTCGGTACTTGTATTACTGCTGGATCTGGGCATCCGCATCGTGGTGTTGGGTGTCATTCCCGGCAATCGCCGCCCCACCACCGCCATGGCCTGGCTGCTGTGCATCTTTTTCCTCCCCTACATAGGTCTTGTCCTGTTCTTCATGTTTGGCAGCTTCCGTCTCTCCCGACGCCGACGGGAAACGCAGGAAGGGGTCAACGCCCGGGTGCTGGCGGGCACTGCCGGCGTTGCCTCCCAGGTGCAAGCCTATGCGGGTCCCGCCTGGGTGAAATCCGTCATGACGCTCAACCAAAACCTGGGGTTTTTCCCGGCGCTGGGTGGCAACACCGTGCATTTGTATGAGGGTTACCAAGAGTCGCTGGACGCCATGGCCGAAGAGGTGAGTCGAGCCAAGGAGTACGTCAATGCCGAGTTTTACATCATGAGCTCGGACAAGTGCACTAATAAATTATTTACTGAGTTGGAGGCAGCGGCCGCACGCGGGGTGCGGGTGCGCGTGCTCTTTGACCACATTGGTTCGCTGCGGGTGCCGGGCTACCGCAAAATGATCAAGCGCCTCAACGCCAGTGACATTCAGTGGCGGCGCATGCTGCCGCTGCTTCCCGTCAAGGGCCAGTGGCGCCGCCCTGACCTGCGCAACCACAGGAAAATACTTGTAGTTGACGGGCGGGTGGGGTTTACGGGTTCCCAAAATGTTATTGAGCCCTCCTACCGTAAAAAAGCCAATCAGAAGATGGGCCGCAAATGGGTGGAACTCATGTCGCGGCTGGAAGGGCCCATTGTGGGGACTTTAAACGTCATGTTTGCCACCGACTGGTCTTCTGAAACTGAAGAGAGTTTGGAATCCCAGTTGGCGAGCTACCATTGGGATTCCTTTTCCGGTGGTTCCCTGTGTCAAGTGATCCCCAGCGGGCCCGGTTTTATCACGGAAAATAACCTGCGGCTTTTTAACTCCCTGCTGTATTGCGCTGAAGAACGCATCACCATCTCCAGCCCCTACTTTGTGCCCGACGACTCCCTGCTGTACGCCATCACCACCGCGGCGCAGCGTGGCGTGAAGGTTGAACTCTTTGTGTCCGAGCAAGGCGATCAGTTTCTAGTGCATCACGCCCAGCGCTCCTACTACGAGGCTCTTCTCACCGCCGGGGTACGCATTTTTCTGTATCCCAAACCCGCGGTGTTGCATGCCAAGCACTTCACGGTTGATTCGGACGTGGCAATCATTGGCTCCTCCAACATGGACATGCGCAGCTTCTCCCTCAACCTTGAAGTGACGGTGATGATGATTGACGATGCAGTAGTTCAACGCATGCGCCAGGTCGAGGAAAATTACCGGGCCGTGTCCCGCGAGTTGGTGCTGGAAGAATGGATTAGACGCCCCATTTTGGCCCGTTACGTGGACAATGTGGCGCGTTTAACTGCCACAATTCAGTAGTGCGCGGCTTATTGGCCCCTGGCTATTGGCGCGGGAAGGTGGCGCCGAGTGTGGAAAGCACGCCGTAAGCCTTCGCTTGGAGCTCCTGCCACTCATCCTCGTCATTGGAGTCGGCCGTGATGGCCCCGCCGATGCCCAAGGAAAGGTGCGTGCCGCCGTCGGGCTTGTCTTCTAGCACCAGCGTGCGGATCACCACTGATAAATCGGTGGCGGCGTTAAGGGAGAAGTAGCCAATGGCGCCGGAATAAATACCGCGCGGGCCCGCCTCCAGACTGTCCAGGATGGCCATGGTGCTGATTTTAGGTGCCCCCGTCATGGACCCGGGCGGGAAAGCCGCGGCCACGGCCTGTGCCCGTGAGCTGCCGGGGGCCAATTGCGCCTCAATGGTGCTGACCATTTGATGCACAGTGGCGTAGCTTTCAATGGCGCACAGCCGGGGGACCCGCAACGTGGCGGGGACGGCGAAACGGGAAAGGTCATTGCGCAACAAATCAACAATCATGATGTTTTCCGCACGGTCCTTCAAGGAACTGCCCAAGTCTGCTTTGAGTCCGGCATCAACGGCGGTGTTCACATCACGACGGCGGGTGCCCTTGATGGGCTCGGCCCGCATTAATCCGGCGGCTTCAATGCGGAGGAATCTTTCCGGGGAGGTGCTGGCCACACTGCTCGCACCGAAACGTACAAACGCGGCAAAAGGAGCAGGGTTGTTTGCGCGCAATGCCTGATAGGTGTTCCACGGATCCACTCGCTGCGCGGTGTCGGCTTCCAAAGAGGTGGTCAAGCACACCTCGTAGCTGTTGCCATTATGGATATGCGTTTGAGCAGCAGCAATCATGTCCTTGTAGCGGCGCTCGCCGTCCCTGGCGGCAAATGACACCGTGGCGGCAGGCGCGCGCTCGGGCTCTGCGGGGGGGCCTGTTAGGGATGCCTGTATTGCGTGGTGGACGGAAGATTCAAAGTCAGCTGCTTCCTGCGCGGAGAGTGGATGGTGTGCCTGGGACAGGGTGAGCACATAAACGCACGCTTCATGGTGGTCCAGCACCACGGCCTGACCGGCAAAGATCATGGCTGCATCGGGGAGTGAAGGTGCAGCGGTTCGCAGTGAAGGGGGTACCGGGTGAGCCCGCACGCCACCGGTTTCGGATTTTAGTCCGTAGCCCAGCCAGCCCAGCCAACCCAGCGTAAAATCACCGGGGTAATGTTCCGGTGCGCGTACTACCTTGCGCCCCCACACGGAGTCCAGCCAGCTAAAGAAAGGACCTCGGATGCGCGTGGTGATTTGTCCGGCCGTCACTGTGGTCACGCTGTCGGCATGGCGGACCCTTTGACCAAAATGGCCGCCGTCACTGGCCATGATGGAAAAGCGGGAACGCGCTGCTGCTGAAGTGGCCAGATCATGTGCCGCATTGGGAGTTTCAGCTATGGAGCTGTCCAGCCAGACGGCGTTGTCGCAGTCCCCATAAAGCGCTTGAAAGAGTGCGGCGGCCGGTGCGGAGGTGTCAATGCGCACGGCCGAGAATTCCAGCCCCCTGCGCCGCGCCAGTTCCGGAGCGAGCACGTGCTCCAACATTGGCAGTTGCGTGAGGGCGTCGAGCACGGGTTCGGGGGCATGGGCCACGCCGTGGGTGGCATCCACCACGATGTCGGCGGCGGATGCCATGGCTGCCTCCACTAAGAGTTGCTCCTCTTGGTTGGCCCACAGATCCCAGAACGGTGCGTAAAGTTCCCCGTCGCGGTCCAAGGCGCGTTGCTTGCGCGCCTGCCCTGGCGCATCAACCCAAATGATGGCGTCGAGGAAATCCGCGGCCCGGCCATGCGATGAGCCCACACCCTCCAGCAACACCACGGGGGCAACGGCTGTGGTGCGGAAGACGCCGTCGTGCTTGGCCTGCCAATCCCACTCCGCCCACGTGGCAGGTTGAGCTTGGCTTAGCGGTGCCAACACCTGGTCAATATAGCGTTCCAGTCCTCCGGCCAGGCCGTCCCAACCGGGATAAATGTCCTCAAGGTGGAACAGCGAGACGGGCCGATGAACGCGAAGCAGGGCCGCAAGCTCCACTGCAAGAGTTGTTTTGCCGGCGCCGGATCGGCCGTCGATGGCAATGAGAACCGGGCGCTGGTCAGCCACCTGCGTGCACCAAAATGCCGGGAATAGCTGCAGAAATGAGATTCCAGCTCACGACAAAATCCTGAGTGTCGCCATACCAAGGGTCATAAATTCCTTGCTGCTGTGTGCCCGCGGAGGCGACCTCGGGGTCAAAGGAACGCAGCATCCGCACCTTGGCGGCAGCTTCGGGGGAGGGCGCCAGGGCATGCAGCGCCGCAAAGTGGTCGGTGTCCAGCGCCAAGATGAGTTCGCGTTCCCCAAACCATGCTGGATCAAATTTGCGGGCCCTGTGTTGGGTGACAGCTATGTCATGGCGGGCCAGGATGGCCTGGGCGCGTGGATCGATGGGATTGCCAACTTCCCACTCGCTGATTCCGGCGGAATCCACCAC
Organism: Actinomycetales bacterium; assembly: GCA_038242155.1. Classification (GTDB taxonomy): domain Bacteria; phylum Actinomycetota; class Actinomycetes; order Actinomycetales; family Micrococcaceae; genus Specibacter. The sequence goes on from JBBSSM010000006.1 coordinate 55,810, forward strand.
AATGTCCAGCCCGGCCTGGATGGCAGCTTCAGCAATCATGTACTCGGCCATGGGGGAGCGGCAAATATTGCCTGTACAAACGGTCGTGATTCGGAAGGGCGTGGTCATGGGGAAAGTCTATCGGCGGCCGCCCCAGCCACCCAGCTGGGGCTATTGGGCGTTCTGGGCTGCGGAAGTTACTACAGCAGTGCCAACAACACCCCTACGACAATGAAGAGGATGCCAAAGATGCGATTGAGCACCAGTTGGCCGCTTTCGCTGCTGGTGAAGTGTTTAAGCTGCTTGGCTCCTGCGGCAAAAAGAAACCACATGACGAGGATGTCAATGGTGACCACTGTGACCGTCAGCATTAAATACTGTTGCCACAGTGGTTCCTCGGCGCGGATGAACTGCGGAATGAAGGCGAGGAAAAAGACAATGGCCTTGGGGTTGAGTAAGTTGACCCACAGCCCGCGACGGAACATGGAGAAGGCGGGCTCCACCGCGGCCAGTGTGGTCCCCGCGTTCAATGCCTGCGGCTTTTCCATTAGCTTTCGAATGCCTAGGTACACCAAATACGCTGCACCCACGTAGCGAATCAGCAAAAACAGTAAAGGCGAATTGGACACAAGGAGGCCCACGCCCGCAGCCACAATAAGAATGTGAAGTATCAATGCGACTTGCTGCCCCAAAATTCCCCAGATGGAGCGGCGGAATCCGGCTGTGAGCGCATTGGACATGGTGTTAATGGCACCTGCGCCCGGTGTCACACTGATCAAGACGCCGGCGCCGGCCAAGGCTAGCCAAGGGGAAAATTGCACCCCGCCAGTTTACTGCTGGTGGCTTGGGTGTTGTGTCGCCTGGCCGGTAGTTAGCTGCAAGGCCGGTACTTACACGGCCTTTTTGGTGGCTAACCACCGGCCAAGACAGTGATGGCCGCTGCCGGGCGCTAACCCGCGCTGCCGGGTGCTGCGATTGGCGGATTGAGGCGCGTTACGCGGTGCTGGGCTGTTTGTCTTGACGGTATTTAGCCGCCAGGCCGGTACTTAGCTGCAAGGCCGGTACTTACACGGCATATTTGGTGGCTAACCACCGGCCAAGTTGCCACTGCCTGCTGCCGGGGTGGCTAACCACCGGCCAAGACGATGATGCCCAGGGCCAGGTGGCTAACCACCGGCCATGCTGCCGGGCCGCCGGTGCAACAGCAATGCAGCGAGCCGTCTGGCATCGGATTTGTTCGCCCTGCGTGAAAGTTGAGCCACCTACGCTCAACCTCGTTTGACATGAGACTGAGCCTGAGTAAAGTTGAGTGCAGAACGCTCAATACCGCTGGTTGGGCGAGCCGTCATCAGACGGAAAGTTCACACAGCGGCTCATGAAAGGAACCACTTATGTCACGTGCCGTAGGTATTGACCTCGGAACCACCAACTCTGTTGTATCCGTTTTGGAAGGTGGCGAGCCAACAGTTATTGCCAACGCTGAAGGTGGCCGCACCACTCCTTCAGTTGTAGCTTTCTCCAAGACCGGCGAAGTCCTGGTGGGCGAAATCGCCAAGCGCCAGGCCGTCAACAACATTGACCGCACCATCGCCTCCGTCAAGCGCCACATGGGCACTGACTGGAGCGTTGCCATTGATGACAAGAAGTACACGGCGCAGGAAATTTCCGCCCGTACCTTGATGAAGCTTAAGAACGACGCCGAAGCCTACCTGGGCGAAAAGGTCACCGACGCCGTGGTCACCGTCCCCGCCTACTTCAATGACGCCGAGCGTCAGGCCACGAAGGAGGCCGGCGAAATCGCGGGCCTGAACGTGTTGCGCATTGTCAACGAGCCCACCGCTGCGGCCTTGGCCTACGGTCTGGACAAGGGCAAGGAAGACGAGCTCATCCTGGTATTCGACCTCGGCGGCGGAACGTTCGACGTTTCCCTGCTGGAAGTCGGCAAGGACGAAGACGAATTTTCCACCATCCAGGTGCGCGCCACTTACGGTGACAACCGCCTCGGCGGTGATGACTGGGACCAGCGCATCGTTGATTTCCTGCTGAACCAGCTCAAGGTCAAGGGCATGGATCTGTCCAAGGACAAGATTGCGCTGCAGCGCCTGAAGGAAGCTGCAGAACAGGCCAAGAAGGAACTCTCTTCGGCTTCAAGCACCAACATTTCCCTGCAGTACCTCTCCGTAACCGCTGACGGCCCGGTCCACTTGGACGAGCAGCTGACCCGCGCCAAGTTGCAGGACCTGACCAAGGACCTGCTGGAGCGCACCAAGAAGCCGTTCAATGACGTCATCAAGGAAGCCGGCATCAAGGTTTCCGACATTGACCACATTGTGCTCGTTGGTGGCTCCACCCGCATGCCCGCCGTCGTCGAACTGGTCAAGGAACTTGCCGGTGGCAAGGAGCCCAACAAGGGCGTCAACCCGGATGAGGTTGTGGCCGTTGGCGCTGCACTGCAGGCAGGTGTTTTGAAGGGTGAGCGCAAGGACGTGCTGCTCATCGACGTGACCCCGCTGTCCCTGGGCATTGAGACCAAGGGTGGTGTGATGACCAACTTGATCGAGCGCAACACGGCTATCCCGACCAAGCGTTCAGAGACCTTCACCACCGCTGATGACAACCAGCCCTCAGTGGCCATCCAGGTCTTCCAGGGCGAGCGCCAGTTCACCCGCGACAACAAGCCGCTGGGCACGTTCGAGCTGACAGGCATTGCGCCGGCTCCCCGCGGTGTCCCGCAGGTTGAGGTCACCTTCGACATTGACGCCAACGGCATTGTGCACGTGTCCGCCAAGGACAAGGGCACGGGTGTGGAGCAGTCCATGACCATCACCGGTGGCTCCTCGCTGTCCAAGGATGACATTGAGCGCATGGTGCGTGAGGCTGAAGAGCACGCAGCCGAGGACAAGGAACGCCGCGAGGCAGCAGATCTGCGCAACAGCGCCGAGCAGCTGCACTACTCGGTGGACAAGGTTCTGGCCGACAATGACGACAAGCTCTCCGACGACGTCAAGAACCCCGTCAAGGAAGATGTCACAGCGCTCAAGACGGCCCTGGCCGGCGACGACGACGCAGCCGTGAAGACCGCGTTTGAGAAGCTGCAGGCATCACAGTCCACGCTCGGTGAAGCCATCTACGCCGCAGCGCAGGCTGATGCTGCCACCGGTGAAGGCACATCCGCTGAAGGCGCTCCCGCATCCGACGCTGGCGCCGATGAGGACATTGTTGACGCCGAGGTTGTTGACGAAGACGAAAAGAAGTAATCATGGCTGACTCAGTGAACCCCGCAACGGGCGAGCCGGACGAGCCAGTGGAGCCTGCCGAAACCGCCAACACCCAGGAGGAGGAAACGGTGAGCAAGCCTGCCGAGTCTTCAGGAACCCCCGAAGGTGACGCGCTTTCCCAAGCCGAGGAAATCCTCAACGGTGTTGAGGTTCCGGCCGAGGAATCCGTGGCACAGGGCGCGGACAATTCAGCGGAGCTGAAAAATGATCTGCTGCGCCTCCAGGCCGAGTACGTCAATTACCGTAAGCGCGTTGAGCGTGACAGGGCAGTTGCCGGACAAATGGCAGTCATAGGTGTACTAAACTCCTTGCTGCCGGTACTTGATGACATTGACGCAGGACGCGCCCACGGTGACATCGTGGACGGGCCCTTTGCAGCAATTGCCGCGAAGCTGGACGCCGTGCTGGCCACCTATGGTTTGGAAAAGATCGACGCCGTAGGGGTACCTTTTGATCCCACCATCCACGAGGCGCTCATGCAGCAGCCCTCCGCCGATGTTGAGGTCGATGAGGTCAGCCAGGTTCTACGTAACGGCTACAAATCCGGCGAGCGAATCCTGCGCGCCGCACAAGTGATGGTTGCCGTCCCCGAGTAATCCCCACGCCCTCCCAGCCTAAATTCGCTGACGCGAATTTAGGCTGGGGCTCTCGGGCGCGTGGGCCCAACCGGCTTTACCCCCATATTTTAGAAAGGAGGCGTCTTGGCAAGTCAGGATTGGGCAGAAAAGGACTTCTACAAGATTCTTGGTGTACCCAAAGATGCATCGGATGCCGACATCAAGAAGGCCTACCGAAAGTTGGCCCGCAAGCATCACCCGGATACCAATGCCGGCAATGCGCAGTCGGAAAAAACTTTCAAGGACGTCTCCGAGGCGTATTCAGTGCTTTCCAGCAAGGAAGACCGCGAACAGTACGATGCCATCCGGGCCATGGGTGGTGGCGCACGCTTTACAGCCGGCGGCGCAGGTCAAGGCACTGGTGGTTTTGAAGACGTCTTCGGGGACCTCTTTGGCGCCGGCCGTGGCGCGCCCCGTGGCGCCCCCCGCGGGAACCCGGGCTTTAGCGGTTCGGGGCTTCCGCCGGAGTTCGCCGACATGTTTGGCGGCGGTGGATTTGGCGGTGGCTTCGGCGGAGGAGGTTTCCAACCCACTCCCACCAAGGGGGCCGACAGGACAGCAAGCACCTCAATCTCCTTCGGGGGCGCCATCCAAGGCACCAAGATTGGATTGCGTGAACCCAACGGCGAAGTCATTGATGTGCGCATCCCCGCCGGCATTAAGGATGGCCAAAAAGTGCGGGTCAAAGGCAAGGGCCAATCCGGCTCCGCTGGCCCAGGGGACCTCATGGTCACCGTCAAGGTCAAACCCCATGACTTCTTTATCCGCGACGGCGATAATATCCGCGTCCATGTGCCCGTCACCTTCCCGGAAGCAGCCTTGGGCGCCGACATTGATGTGCCCACACTAACCGGCGACACCGTGCGTATGCGCGTGCCGGCTGGAACCCCGTCGGGCCGGACATTACGCGTCAAAGGCGCCGGGGTTAAAAGCAAAAAGGGCGACGGCGATTTGCTTGTCACGATCGACGTGGCAGTTCCGCAAAAGCTCACCAAGGAAGCGCAGGAAGCAGTGCGGGCCTTCGCTGCGGCAACGACCGACGCGGATCCCCGTGGCGCATTGAAGGACAAAGCCAAGCTGTAGCGACGGGTAATCGGGTGCTCCAACCGCCACCAGAAAGGAAATCAGAGTGCTCAATGATCCGCATGCTCCCATTTTCGTGATTTCCGTGGCAGCGGAGCTGGCGGAAATGCATCCGCAGACCCTGCGCCAATACGACAGGCTTGGCATTGTCAAACCCAATCGGGCCCCCGGCCGCGCCCGGCGCTATTCACAACACGATGTGGAGATGCTCCGGGAAGTGCAGCGGCTCTCCCAGGAGGGTGTTTCCCTTGAGGGCATCCGGCGCATTATGGAGCTGGAAAACCAGGTCGATGCCCTGCGTGCCAGGGTCAGTGAGCTGGCAGCGGAACTGGCCGTTGTCTCCGCCGAAATGGCTTTGCGGCCCGCCCGGAGCAGTGGCCGGGTCTTTGCCGCCGGTCTCACCGGCGGTGACATTGTGGCCCTTGCCCGGGGTCAGCGCCCCCGCCCGCGCAGCCAGGCCGTCATGGTGTGGCGCCCGCAGCGGCCCAAAGATCCGCGGCGAAACATTGACTAGTCGCTAAAGAGCCCGGCCAGGTCGGTGCTTGTCAGGGCGCCGCTGGAGAGGGCGTCGCCGCTCATGACGTCGGAGAAAAGTTGTGATTTTTTGGCCTTGAGCGCCATGACCTTTTCCTCAATGGTGTCCTTGGCCACGAGCCGGTACACCATGACGTTTTTCTTTTGCCCAATGCGGTGTGTTCGGTCCACAGCCTGCGCCTCAGACGCCGGGTTCCACCACGGGTCCAAAATGAACACGTAGTCGGCCTCGGTCAGGTTCAAGCCAAAACCACCCGCCTTGAGGCTGATGAGGAACAACGGCGCATCACCGTTTTTAAACTCATCGACGACGGCGGCCCTGTTCCGGGTGCCTCCATCCAGATACGTGAAGGGGATGCCGTCGGCAATGAGGCGTTCCCTAACCTTGCCCAGGAAGCCGGTGAACTGGCTGAAGATCAACGCACGGTGGCCTTCCTTGACCACGTCCTCAAGTTGTTCAAACAACACATCCAGCTTTGAAGACCGCACGCCCGCTTGATCTTCATCCACCAGGGAGACATCGAGGCTGAGCTGACGCAGCAGCGTCAGGGACTGGAAAATGGTGAACCGGTTCTTGTTCACGTCTTCCAGCAAGCCCAAAATTTTTGCGCGCTCGCGCTGCAAGTGCGTCTGGTAAATCTTTTGGTGGCGCGGGTTGAGTTCCACCTCAAGGATTTGCTCCTGCTTGGCGGGCAGATCCGCAATGACCTGCTCCTTGGTGCGGCGCAGCATCAGCGGCTTCACCCGGGCCCGCAGCTTGGTAAGGAGCGCGGCGTCGGCATTTTTCTCAATGGGGCGCTGGTAAAACTCCGCAAAGCGCTTGGGGCTGGGGAACAGTCCCGGCGCCACAATGGACAATAAAGCCCACAACTCCATGAGATTGTTCTCCATGGGTGTGCCTGTCACGGCCAGCTTGAAGGGTGCCTTGAGTTTGCGGGCGCACTGGTAGGCCTTGGACTGGTGGTTCTTGACGAACTGGGCCTCATCCAAAATTAAACCGGCAAAATCGCGCAGGCCATATTCCACAAAGTCAATCCGGAACAGGGCGTAGGAGGTGATGACAATGTCGGCATCGGCGAAGAACTCCGCTGCGTCCAGCCCGCTCTTGGCAAAGGTTTCAGACACGGTGCGGACCCGCAGCCCCGGCGCGAACCTAATGCTTTCACTGGCCCAGTTGCCCACCACCGACGTGGGAGCCACCACCAGGAACGGGCGCAAGCCGACCCCCGGTTGGGTCTCGGCTTGCACCTGGCTTATGAGCGCCAGGGTTTGCACTGTCTTACCCAGGCCCATGTCATCGGCCAGCACGCCGCCCAGACCATGGCTGTATAGGAAGTGCAGCCAGTTGAACCCGTCCAACTGGTAGGGGCGCAAAGTGGCGTCAAGTCCCGCGGGAGTGGGCAGCGGGGTGGGGGAGCCGCCGTCGAGCAACCCGGAAACTGCCTTCCGCCATGCTTGGGCCTGTTCGTCGACAATGCCCAGCTGGGCCAGTTCATCCCACAAACCGGCCTGGAAGCGGCTGATGCGCAGCTCGCCGTCCTTGGTGTCGTTGAGGTTGCGGGCCTCGTCAATCAAGGCGCGCAGCTGGTGCAGTTCGGGCCGGTCCAGGGAGAAGTAGGCGCCGCTGGGCAGCAACATGCGGGTATTGCCGGCGGCGAGGGCGGAAAAGACAGCCGCGAAGGAGACGTACTGTCCTTCCAAGGTGATGACAATGCCCAGGTCGAACCAGTCACGTTCGTCAGTGGCCTTCGTGGAGATGGTGACCACGGGCGCTTCGGTGACCTCGCGGTAACTGGCAATGTTTCCGCTGGTCTCCACCTCAACGCCCGGTAATTGCTGCAACCGGGGCAGCACGGTCTCCGTGAAGGTGAGCGTATCGAGCCCGGTGAGTTGCGCGGAGGCGGCCAGCGACGGCTCCCCCCATGCCGTGTTGGACGCGACGCCCAGGGCGGTGATGTCCTCCCAGGGCCGGCTCACGCTTTCAATGAGGCGCGACTCCGCAGCTGCATCACGCACGGCGCCCTCGCCCCGTTCGGGCCACAGCGGCAACGAGGTGACGCGTGTGCCCACGGGGTAATGCCATTCCCAATGCAGCCGCACAATGTGATCGTCCCCGTACGCCGCCAGCAGGGACAACGTGGGTTCCACGTACGCTGGCAGCTCCACCGATTGATCGGCTGAAACCACGGGCGCCGTCTGCTTGAGCTGTGGGTAAAGCTGGGTTAAAAATTTCTCCCGCGCCTGTTCGGGCACGTGCACGGATTCCTTGCGCAGGGCAAAATCGAGCAGTTGGGGGGAGGTGTTGGCCCTCAGCGGCACCAAAGTGAGGGTGCCCCGCACGACGGTGGCGCGGTTTTGCGTGCTGTTCTCCGGGACAGCCGCGGTGTGGCTTTCATCGCAGAAAAACAAACCACTGGCAGGATTGCCGATCCGGCCAATGATCTCCGCGTCGATGGGGGAGCCGTCCACCTCGATGAGGGGGCCGACGTCGAGCCCTTCTGCTGCGGCACGGCTGACATCCAATTGCACCGCTGCCTCATGCTCGGTGACGCGCACAGGGTCGCCGTTGCCGGACTGCACCAGTGCAATGCCATGTTTGGGGGCACTGGTCAGCAGCTGCCAGAGGTTGTGCCCTGCAAATTCATGCAACGTCAACGAGGCGCTGGCATTGCCGTGGTTATACAGCCGGGGGCTGTGCGAGGACAGGAATTCGCTGAGCCACTCCAACTGTGTGCGGTCATGGGCGCCACCGTAGGAGAGGTAACCCAATGTGCCCCAGTTGACGCCTGACTTGACCCACTTTCCGCGGCTTCCCATGACCACGGGGCGTACATTGATGATGGGTTCGGACGGCACCGTGTTGCCGCGGCCACGGTAGGAAAAGCGCGGCGGCGGGACAACCAGCTCAAATTGCAGGGCCAGTGCAGGCGTGTCCTGGCTTGGGGCCGTCGTGACTGGCGGCAGCAGCGCCGATAAGGCCGCTTCCCAAGACTCCACGACCGCATCTGCGGTGACGGCAGCAGGAACGGCGTTCTTTTTGCTGTCCTTGGCCTTGGCCAGCAGCGTTTCCAGGAATGTGGGTTCCCGGGGGGCTTCATCCGGCACAAAGAAATCAGTCAACGCCTCATCTTCTTCGGCTGCGGCAATGAGCGCCACCACGTGTTTGCAGTTCTGCCGGACCGGACAATTGCAAATACCTACCCGGCACGCAATGACGCCGTCGTGTTGGCGGACCAGCTTGGCGGTGCTTTGATAGGGGTGCGTGCCCAAAACCTTGCCTGACAACAATCCCGTGGCAGGCTCCAGAACAATGTCAGTGACACGGCCCTGGTCGGCGTAGGCGTTGCCTGCGGCAATGGAATTCTCGGTAAACTCGGCGATTCGCGTCAGCAGACGTGAACCGGCGGTAGATGAGGTCACGAAACTTTTCCACCTGTCGGTTGGGGATGGTCCAAGAAGGCGAACCACATCTATCAATCCTACGCAGTAATGCCGCCCATGATTACCCGTACCAAGGCGTGCGTGTCACCCTGCTTGTGAGCGCGGTGGACAGGACTTAGTTGCGGCGGAAGGCGAGATCGAAAATGACCCGGCCTGCAATGTGGGCCTTATTTTCAAAGCTCGTTAAAATTCGGTCGTCAAAGCGCGGTGCCCAGCCACCCACCTCATCGGGATCAATGCTTTGTTCACAATCCACTCCGCTGAGCCGCGCCTGGGTGAGGGGGCTCTGGGAGCCGGTGCGTTCGCCGTCGTGCACATTGGAAAATTGCGTGGATTCGCAGCCCACTGCCAACATTTGCTCGGCGTAGGTGGACCAGTCGGTGGCCAGTCGCCAAATACCCCCGGGAGCCAGTACGCGGGCCACGAGAGGGGCAAAGGTGTCCTTCACCATGCGGCGCTTATTGTGCTTGGTTTTATGCCATGGGTCGGGAAAGAAAACCCACACCTCACCGACGGAGCCGGCAGGGAGCATGGTGCTTAAAACCTCGGGCGCATTGGCCTGCACCACACGAACGTTGCCGAGTTCATGGGCCACGATTTTTTGAATGGTCTGCGCCAGGCCGGGGGTGTAGACCTCCACGGCCAAAAAATCCTTCTCGGGGTGCTCCTTGGCGGCATTGACCACTGCCTCGCCCAGACCGGAACCAATCTCCACAATCAGTGGGGCCACCCGGCCAAATTCAGCTTCGGCATCAAAGACAAAATCAGGGTGGACCGAGGTGTCTGAAATGTGGCGTGGAATGTCCACCGCCAAGGTGTCGGAGTGATCTTCCCAAGCCTTCTGGCGCCGCCCCTGCAATCTGGTGCCGCGTCGCACAAATGACACCGGCTGGGCACGGTAGGTGCCCTCGGCTGCCTGGCTGCCCGGCGTAATTGGGCGGGCCGAGCCGTCAGTGGTGCGGGGGGCACGATCTGCAACTGCGGGTACGGTCAAGGCCTTTGTGGCGGGGGACTCGGTGGCTGGAATTTCACTCATCATCCTTAAGCGTACCGGGGGTTCGGCCGTGGCCAGGTAGCGTACCCCGATGGGGCCGGCAAAGGTGAGTTGTGGCACTAAAGGGCGGTGCCGGCGTCGTATAACTGCTAGGCTAAAGGTACTTAATGTGCGTTTCGCGCATTCTGCGTCGATGAACGCATGCAACTTGTCCCGCAATTTTGGCTTCGAGCCGCGGTTGACACGCTCTGGCATTGAATCGGCGAACCCGTGGTCAAAACTGCTCACGGGACGTTGAACCGCCTTACGAAAGATTTCCTTTTTTATATGACAACCTTTGCTGCCCTTGGTGCGCCCAAAGAAATCGTTGCTTCACTTGCCGCTCAGGGCATTGAAGAAGCATTTCCCATTCAAGTAAAAACTCTCCCCGATACGCTCGCAGGACGTGACGTGTTGGGCCGCGGCCGCACCGGCTCCGGCAAGACCATTGCCTTCGCCATCCCGCTCGTGGCCCGTCTGGCCGAGCGCGAAGCTCCGTACTTCCGCAAGCCCGGCCGCCCCATGGGCCTGGTTTTGGCGCCCACCCGCGAGCTGGCCACCCAGCTGAACAACACCATTGAGCCCCTGGCCAAGGCCATGGGCTTGAACACGACAGTCATTTACGGCGGGGTTTCCCAGGCCCGCCAAGAAAAGGCACTGCGCGCCGGCGTCGACATTGTCATTGCCTGCCCCGGCCGCCTTGAAGATCTCATGAAGCAGCGTATTGTTTCGCTGGAAAGTGTTGAGATTACGGTTCTTGACGAGGCCGATCACATGGCCGACCTCGGCTTCCTGCCCGTGGTCAAACGCCTGCTGGACACCACCCCTACCCAGGGTCAGCGCATGTTGTTCTCTGCCACCTTGGATAACGGGGTGGACAAGATTGTGCAGCGTTACCTTTCCAACCAGCTCACCCACTCGGTGGACGAGGCCAAGGCCGCCGTGTCCACCATGGAACACCACGTCCTGGTTGTTGGCGACCAAACCATCAAGAAGCAGGTCATTGTTGAGCTGGCTTCCGGCGCTGGCCGTCGCATCTTGTTCATGCGCACCAAGCACCACGCCCGCAAGCTGGCCAAGACCCTGACCGACGCCGGCATCCCCGCCGTCGATCTTCATGGCAACCTTTCGCAGAACGCCCGTGACAGGAACCTGGCCGAGTTCTCCACCGGTGATGTGCGTGTTTTGGTGGCTACGGACGTGGCCGCCCGTGGCGTGCACGTGGATGACATTGAACTGGTCATCCACGTTGACCCGCCCACAGAGCACAAGGCATATTTGCACCGCTCCGGCCGTACGGCACGTGCCGGATCCGACGGCGTGGTGGTCACCTTGACGCTTCCCGAGCAGCAAGGTGACGTCAAGAAGCTCATGCGCGCGGCAGGCGTTGACGTGAACTTTGAGCGCGTCACCACCAGCTCACCCGTCATTGCCACGCTTGTTGGTTCCGTGGCCGACAAAATTGACCCGCGGACCCGTGCAGCCCTGCTGGCTTCCAAGCAACCTGCGCAAGGTGGCGGAATGTCAACAGGTGCCAACGCGGAGCGTAAGCGTGCCCGCACCGGCGCAGCTCCCACTGCCGGTGGCCGTGGCGGTCGCGGTGGACGCGGCCGCGTTTCTACCGACTCCAGTGATCGTCCGGCGGCGGGCAACCGTTCCGAGCGTCGTCCGGCACGTGCTGGCGAAGGTCAGTCACAGGGCCGTCCGGCGGGCTCGGGGCGTCCAGCAGGTTCGGGCCGTCCGGCACGCGACGGTGACGTGGCGCGCGGACGCCGCGCCCCGCAGGGTGGCGCTGCCCGCAGCGGATCACGTGAAGGCGCCGGTTCGCGTGAAGGAGCCGGCTCACGCGCAGGCTCGAGTGTCGCCTGGTCCTCGAACACTGGCGGAACCTCCGGTGGCAGCTTCAATGCCAACGGTGGCGGACAGGCCCGCCCGGCCCGTTCCGGCGGACCCCGTCGCGCGACAGCTCCGGCGTCAAATCAGCGTCGCAGCCGCTAATATATCTCGAAACTGATCTGCAGCACGCGGCCACAATGTGTCGAAGCTGCGGGTCAGTTTTGTTTAACGCGTGGGGTGCGGGGCGTTAACGTTGCCTTCCCCGGTGTGCGCCGAGTTTGGCTCCGTGTGCGCCGACTCCGACGCAGGTCCGTCGAGTCAGACGCAGCACCGTCGACTCCGACGCTGGGCGACGTCTGATTCAACGGTGCTGGGTCTGACTCGGCGCGAGGGGGTGCGGTGCTGGCGAAATTAGGCCGGGTCGATGCTCAGTACGGCTAAAAATCCACGGCCGGAGATCTCGGGGGCCTCGTCGGAGCCCACCACGGTGTCAAACTTGCCCAGCGCTTCGGCGGGCGCAGCGTCCCCGCTGCCCGCAGCGTCCGGCGCCGCCGGGGATACAGTAGCCGAACCCTGCAGCAGCAAGGCAAACTGTTCGGCAAAAACGGGATGGGGGCGCTTCTTGGACAATTCAATGATCGTGGCATATCCCTTGAACGCACCTCGGTGGGTCATCAGATTCAAGATCTTCAACGCACCGGTGGGAAGGGCCACTGACGATTCCACATCACCGGAAAAGCGGAAGGGGCGGTATTTCTCCAGAGCCTGCTCGGTTCCATCCACTGACAGGGCAATCAAGTCACCTTCCACGACTGCCATAATCCGCTCACAACCGGTCATGGCGGGAAGCGGACCGGCCTTGGTGGCCTCGGTCAGACTAATGCACCAGTCCCAATTTTGGGCGTTAGGTCCAGCCGCCACCTGACGCGTGACCCCCGTGCTTCCAGCCGCCGCTTTAAGCGAAGCGTAGTGAATGATGTTCATGGTTAGCCGTCCGCGTTCTTTTCGCTGTACACGTGCAGACGTTTGAGGTCTGAGGGCCGACGCCGGAGCTTGCGTTTGTAGTACGACCAACCTCCCGTGATGGCCAGGGAGACGGCAAAGGCCAGAACAATCTTCAACGGCAGGTTGATCCGGGCAAAAGTGAGCACCAAGATCATGGAGGCAAAGCTGATGAGATTGACTAGGACGTCTAACCAGTCGGTCTTATTGCGCATGGCACCAGCTTACGCGGCCTCGGGGCTGGTTGTAGTGGCCAAAGTTACCTATACATGCTGACAAAGGGCTGGTTGGTAGGCACAATTTCCTTTCCCAGCGGCATCAGGGAAATTGGGATCATCTTCACATTGGCAATGGCCAGTGGAATGCCAATGATGGTCAGGGCCATGGCAATCGCCGTGGTGATGTGCCCAATGACTATCCAAATGCCGGCCACTAAAATCCAAATGACATTTCCCAGGGTGCTGGCCACGCCTGTTCCGCCCAACTTGTCCACCACTGTCCGCCCAAAAGGCCACAGGGCATACCCGGCGATCCTGAAGGAGGCAATACCCCAAGGAATGGTGATGATGAGGATGCAGCACAGCACGCCTGCGGCGAAATAACCGAGGGCCAACCAGAAACCACCAAACACCAACCAAATGACATTTAAAATAGTCTTCATTGCACCATTGTGCCTTGTTGACCTGGCGGCAACTATCAGGGATGCCCCTGCACTTACCCTGAATGTCCCCGGAAACCGGCCCTGCGTCGTAGGGGCGGTGTTACGCTGATGGGCAACGGAATACTGCAAAATCATCCATTTCAAAGGCTAAGGAAACCCGCCACTCCATGGATCCCGTCACTGGACTCTTGATTCTCGCGTTGATCATCATTGCCATTGTGATTGGCGTGGCCATTACCGTTGGTGTGCTGGTTTCCCGTGGCGTTTTGGGACTGGTGAAGATCTCCAAACCCAAGATTGAGTCAGCCAGGCGCAGCGCATTGAAGGTGCGCGCCGAATCCAGTACGGGTCCGGTGGCAGACATCCTCAAACAACGCGTGGCATTGACCGAATCCCTGGAAGCCACCCGCCGTTCCTTGGCCGTGGCACAAAGCACGGGCCAGTACACGGGCAATCTCGAGTCCATCTTCGCCACGCTGGCGCAGGCCGGTGCTGTGGTGGAGCATCAGCTGCTGGTGGCACAACAGGAGCCAGACCCCGGCGTTCAGGCCCTGTACACGAAAACGCTTGGCGTGCAGGTGGATCAAATAACCCAAACCGCCGCCGGTATTCGCAACGCCCTGGCCAGCACCGCCGGACCTACCAACAGTGCCGACCTGAAGGACCTCACGCGCACTTTGGAAATTGAGGCCACAATGCTGAAAAACTGGTCCAAAACCTACACCGAGCTCGGCGGCGAATAGGCCCCGACATGGGATTTTTAGCTCGCCTCCGCAGCTTTTTCACCGGCGGTTCGCATAAGAAGTTCGACGCCGGTACCTCCTCCCGCGAGCAACTTACCCTGGTGGACGCCCGGCAAAAACAACAGGCCGCGGTGCAAAAGATGCGTCGGGGCGTGGCGGACGTTTCCGTCAGCCGGCAGCGCTTGGACGTGCAGGTGGCGGATTTACAGCAAGCCATGAATGCCCTCGCAGCCCAGACGGGCGCGTCCCGGGAGCACGGGGACGAGACCGGCGCGCAGTCGGCCATGAACCGCCACTTGATTATGGGTGGCCAGCTGTCGGATCTGGTCTCGCAGCGCGATGCGCTGGCCCAGCAGGAAACCATGCTTATTGACGCCCTCACACAACTGCAGGCGCGTGCAGCAGGCTTCAATGTCACGGTGGAAACCCTCACGGTCACTCAGCAGGCAGCTCACGCGAATCAGGCCATTACCGCGGCTCTGGAAGAATTTGGCGACCACCGCCGCCGAAACCACTAAACTCCGGGCGCTGGGAATTCCGTAATGTCTCCGGACTTCATATTGAAGACAAAGCCGCGCTGCGCACTCAGGGGTGCTGCCCCCACATGGAGGGAAAAAGTCAGCGTCAACGATCCGGCGGCCACGTCCTGTGCGCTCACTTGGTAAGTTTTGGTGAAAGCGCGGGTGACACCGGGAAGGAGCCTCGCCACGTCCACAACAACCACGTCTGCGCCGGCCGGGTCGGTAGAAATCACGGAAACTTGAACCGGATCCGGGCCACTATTTGCCAACCGGGCAGCAAAAGCCAACACGTCCCTTGCCTTGTATCCTGCCACGACTTCCCCGTAGTTCAGGTCCTGGGACTCGCGGTTGGAGAGCACTTGCGGCGCCTCTGCCGAGTATCCCTGACCCACTTCCTTCCAGGCCGACGGATCCCAATCACCATTGGTCTGGGCCGGTACAAAGCTCTCACCTACGCTGTGCCACTGTGCCGGCCGGCCCGGCGTGATGGAGCGCAGCACCACATCAAGTGCCACCCCACCCGCTGTCACGGTGCCGCCGTCGTGCGTGAGGGAAGTGATGGGAGAGGCCAGCAGTTCCGCCGGATCCACCGAAGCAAAGACGATTTCCTGATAACCCTGCCGCTCATACAGGACACCAATGCGGCCGTTGGGCAGCCGGACCGCGGTGGAGTATGCGGAACTTCCCGCGCAGAGCACGACGGCGAAGGGCCATGTTGCGCCGTCGTCCTGGGAGAGCTTCAGCAAAGTGTTGCGGCGCAGCGAGGGGTCATGGTTGTGGGTGGCGATGAGCCATTTGTCGGTGTCCGGGTCGGCCAGGGCGGAGACGTTGGGAAGGCCGTCAAAGCGAGCCACGGAGCCGTTGTTGCTGGGGTCGGGCAACTCGGGGTGTGGTGTGGCCGGAGTGTAGCTGTGGCCGCCGTCGGCGGAGTGGGCAGTGAGGCGGTGCGGGGTGGCGCGGGAATGCAAAAGCAGCGTGCCGTCAGCCAGGCACACCGCCTTGTTTTCATTCGCTCCGGCAATGAACTTCCCGAGTGTCCACGTTTCACCGTGGTCGTCGCTGTAGGCACTGGCGGCCTTGATGTCACCCTGGTGCAGCAGCACAAATTGCTGGACGAGGCGGCCTGCGAAGGGTCCCGTGTGGATTTGAATGCCGGCGCCGGCTGCGGCGAAGAGGCCCGTGACGCCGTCGCCCTTGAGCATGTGGGTGAGGCACCGGTGCTGCCAGGTGGTGCCGTCGTCATCGGAGAAGCTCAGATCGGCATGCTGGATGGCATCGGCGTCGTCAAGGCCGCTGGTGGCCTCGAAGAATCCCGCGTGTGTGCCGGCTGCGTGGAAGAGGAAGATCCTGTGCGTCTGGGTGTCCACGAGCAGACTGGGATCACCGTAGCCGTCCAGGCCCGTGCCGGTGCGCACCGTTTGCTGCGGGCCCCACGTTGCACCATTGTCGGTGCTGCGGCGCAAGAGCAAATCAATGGGGTTGGGCAAGTCATCTAAATTGGGTCGGCCATCGTAGGCGGCCAAAATGGTGCCGTGCGCAGTGACAGCCAGGGCTGGAATGCGGTACTGGCGGTGCCCGCCCACGCCCCGACGGGCAAGGACATGTTCACTGGAGGACAAACGAGGCGGCATGACCTTTAGTTTAGCGGTGCCACACAACCCAACCTCGGGCTAGAGGACGGTGACGCCCAGGTGCCCGGCCAAAATGGGTGCCAACAATCCCAGTTGATAGTCATCAATGATCGCACCGGAAAGTGAACCCACACCGTTGAGGGTGCGGAAGTCAGTGCTGCGTAAATCCAGGTCCTTCAGGGATGCCTGCTGGACGTCCAAGGTTCCTATGCGACAGTTGCGGAGTGCCATACGGTTGATCCTGGCTCCACCGAGGTCAAGTTCTTCAATAATGCAGTCGCTGATTTGCAGGTCCGTGATCTTTGCCGAGCGCAGGTTGAGGAAGTCGATCTTGCCGCCGTCGATCCGCACCGACTGCCAAGAGCTGTCATAAAGTTCGGCGGATCCCCACCGGGGGGAAGTGATCTCCGTGTCGCGCCAACTGGTCCTGGCGCCCTTCAAGACCGGGGCGAAGCTGTCGCTGAGGATGGAGCCGCGAAAGCGTACTCCGCGCAGTTCGGCGTCATGGAGGCCGGGGCCGTCCAGCTGGCAGTCCAGAAAGTCCGTGGAACCAAGGTCCATGCCTTCGAAGCTGGTGCGGGCAAAACGTTGGCCGTCGTAGCTGTCGCCGGGGCCAAAGAACGCGTCGTCATTTTCCGCCAGGTCGTGAAGATCAAGCGGTGTCAGCCGCGGGGCAGGGGATGCGTTCTTTGCGGCCATGACTTCAGGGTATCGCGCTTGGTTTCTTGTGAGGCTGGAGCGCCGCGCACGTCCCCTCCTTTCGCGTATGGCCGGACATACGCGAAAAGCGGGGACATGCGCGGAGGTTTGTGGCTGGCAGCTACTGCAACCGGGCAATGACCTTGAAACGCTGCAGTACCAATAAGGTGCTGTCATTGACGGTAAAAGTTGGGTCCGCCAAAGCATCACGCATCTGTGGCGAGTGCCAAAAGTCCTCATGGCCCGCCCGCCACTGCGCCACCGTAGTGAAACCCTCACCTTCGTCGAGGGCGTGCTGCAGGTCAACGTCAGCTAATTGCACCGAGCGAACTTCAGTTAGTTCAATTACTGCCACACCCCTGCCAGCTGAGTCCACCACCATTTCGCGGCGGCCCACCTGCGGCAGAGCTTCCTGGTCCACTTCAAACTCCGCAAGAGTGGCCGTGGTGGAGGTTTTAGAGCCAACCAAAATGGCAGCCACGAATTGCTCGCGCAGGGGCCCCGGAAAGGCAAACTCACCCACGGGTAGCTTGGCAAATTCCGGAAAAATTCTCAGATCGCTGGTTGTCATGGAGCAAGCCTACGGACGGATCTAGTGC
Organism: Actinomycetales bacterium; assembly: GCA_038242155.1. Taxonomy (GTDB): domain Bacteria; phylum Actinomycetota; class Actinomycetes; order Actinomycetales; family Micrococcaceae; genus Specibacter. The sequence goes on from JBBSSM010000006.1 coordinate 73,467, forward strand.
GTGCCGAGGGTGATGGCCAATTCATTGGGAACGGAGTCCATCTTTTTGGAGGCCAGGATCTTGCCCGTGGTGAGATCCACTGAATGCACAGTGTTGGCGGCCGGCTCACTCACGAAGGCAATGTCGCCGTTGACGGCAATGGCGGGGTGGGCATCCTGCCACTCCGTGGGGCCTTCCCAGGCCTTGATCACGGGAAATTCATTGATAATCTTGCCGTCCTGTGGGTCCAGGACGTGAATGGATCCGTTCGTGGAGAGAATGTAAGCCAAATCCCCGGGACCACGGGCCACGTCCCGGAAGGTGTAGTTGACGGTGTCCGGCAGTTTGACCACATTGTAGCTGTGCTTTTCAGTATCGATCAGGGCCACGGAGTTCAACAGGTACCCTTCGGCGTCGGGGTCGTTTTTGTAGTCTCCCACCACGATTGGGCTGGTTTCAGAGACAAAGGCGTTGCCCATCCGACCGTACTTGTCCGGGGCGGTGAACTTCTCGAACTCACCGTCGTGGTAGAGCAGGGCCCCATCCTCGCAACCAAAGACCACTGCCTCGTTCATGGCAGTGCCTTCGCCGTGGATTCCGGGGCATTCCTTGCTTTCCGTGAGGGTGTGCCAGTGGTCATCATGGGGTTCAAGGGCTACGGCTCCGGGGCGTGAGGTCTTGTCTCCCAAAGTGGTCACCAGGGTCCCGTCCGCCAAGACAATGGACACGCCGTGGTGGGGGGATTCAGCCGTGTAGCTGCTTGTTTCGGGCAGGGCATCCTTGATATTGGCCAGGTCCTCGGTTTTCACAATGGTGGTGGTTCCGGTGCCATCGTCGTAGAGCACAGTGTTGCCGGCATGCCGGACCACATGCCCGGCTGCCGTCGCATCAACCGTCAGCTCAGTGAGTTTGGGAACTGCCGTATCCAACAGTTGGAAGCCGGACTTGGTGGTGACGAAGACATGCCGACCGTCTCCGGCGGCGTTGAGCCTGGTGAACTCCTCGGAGTCAAAGGTTTCAATGACGTCCAGGGTCGTGCCGTCCAGGACGCTGATGCTGCCCGGAGAAGACACGGCGAGGCGTCCGTGGGTGCTGGTGGAACTGGCCAAAGCGCTGGGGGTCTCGGCTGGAGAACCGGCCGTGCCGGAGCCATCGGCGCAGGCAGTGGCCAAAAGGACAAAGCCGGCAAGAGCTGCGGTGACTCCCAGGCGGGAGTTTCTTTGACGGAGCATGTGGTGATTCCTCATTTTCTGTTGTGTGAAGGTCATTGGGATGTGAGACCCGCAGTGATTCGTTGGGTATTGACGCCCATCATGTCCAGGTAGCTTGCAGCCTCGCCCTCAGGTCCGGTCAATGATTCCGTGAAGAGTTCAGTGACCTGGACCTTGATGCCAGCTTCACTGGCGAGGACTTTGACCAAGCGGTCTGGTTGGGATGATTCGGCAAAAATGGTGGGCACCTTGGCGCTGTTGATCGCGTCACTGAGCTGGCGCAAATCGGCGGCACTGGGGGCTGCGAGCGTGGTGCCGCCGGGAATGACGGCTCCAATGACTTGAAAGTCAAAGCGTTTGGCGAGATAGCCAAAGACGTGGTGGTTGGTGACCAGGGCGCGGCGTTCCGCAGGGATGGCTGCGAAAGCGTTGGCCATGTGACCATCAAGGTCCTGAAGCCGGCCCCGGTATGCGGACGCGCTGGTGGCCAGCTTTTGAACGTCGATTCCCTCAATCCCGCGGGCAGCTGCCTCGATGGCATTGACCACGTCGAGCATGGCGTCCGGGTCGGTCCAAAAGTGTGGATCCGGGGTTCCCTGTGCATCCCCTGAGGCGTAGGGAACCGCCTCAATCACGTCTCCTGCGACCAACATGGGCGCCCCGGCCCCGGCAGCCCTGTCGAGATGCTGCTGCAGGCCTTCCTCCAGGCCCAGGCCATTGGACACCAACAAATCCGCGGTGCCCATCAGGGCCGCCTGCTGAGCGGAAATTTCAAAGGAATGCGGATCGGCGCCGGGCTGCATGAGGGTGGTCACGATGGACTGGTCCCCGAGGACCTGCTGTGTGACATCCCCCAAAATATTTGTGGTCACCACTATTTGTGGGCCCTGCGGTTGTTCCGAGGGTGTGCAGCCCGAGATGAACAGGGCAAGCATCACGGCGATGCCGGCCAGGCGCCTCATCGCCCGGTCTCCACTACGTGCATGGGCTGGGTGGGCAGTGTGAGGGTTCGGGCAATGCGGGCATTGTCGGCGTAGGCGATCTCGAAGACCACTCCTTCGGCCGGTGCATTGACGTAGGCACGCTCACCGTCAACCGTGAGCGTCACGTGGCCGGCCAATTCCGGGCTGGCCACGGTTGTTGGCATCAGCGCCCGGGTCGAGGAGAGCAGCTCCTTGGTGTCTGCCGCGTAGACCTGCACAGTACCGTCAGTTCCCACGACGACGACGTGCCCGCCGGCGTCGTCCACGGCGGCTGCGGCGAGCGCCGGGGTGGAAGTGGGGAGCCAGTCCCATTGCCGTTGGCGGGTGTCCAGCAGCCATACGCCGGTATCCTTCCCGAGACCGGCAACGGTGGGACGGCCCTTGCGTGCGTTGAAGGTGGTTGCCGGTGCCGCGGCCCCTTCCGGATAGGGGACATGCTCCAGTGCCGGCGAAGCTCCATCGCCGGTGGCGATTACTGCACCGTCGGCGCAGCCAATGACCAGGCCCACCCGCGTGGTGATGGTTCCCGCCGCGGCCGCACATGGTGCCGCCGCCAATTCCTTGCCACCGGCGTCCACGGCACGCAAGCGTGCGGCCGTGCCGCCCGCGTCGGCTTCAGTCACGACGGCACCTTCCCCCAGCGGGGCCATAATACCGGCGTGCGGTTGCACGTCCAGGCGAAGGGTTTCGGAAATGGTTCCGCCCGACAATGCCGAATTATCCACCAACACAGCGGACCCGGAGGACGGGAAGAACATGCCCGTTGTGCTTGCCGTGGAGAGCAGCCCCGTCGCGACCATTGCCGCACCCTCGCCGGAAACCGTGCCAAGTGTGGTGGGTTCCGACCGGTAGTAGTGGAAGTGGTCCACGTGATCCCAGGTCCACACTCCGCTGTCGATGACCTCCACACCAGTGTCGCTGGCGGCGAAAATATAGCGCCCGTCACTGCTGACGCGGGCCGGCGGCGCCACAGACTCCAGCTGGGTTTGTGTGCCGTCCAACAAATCCACCATGGAGCTCTTGCCTGCGCCGTCGACGGCCACCAAATGCAGCTGTGGTTCAGCGACCTCCGCGACCCCGGCAATGGCGCCATGGTCTGCCGTTGAAGGTTCAGGGGCGGCGGATCCTGGCGGATCCTGCTCGGCGGTTACGCTGCCGCAGCCCGCAATTGCAAGTGCAAGCAAGGCGGCCAGTGCCGCCTGGGAAAATCGGATATTCATTGCTGCTTTCCTGACAGTGGGACAGATAGTGGGCGGGGCGCGGTCTCTTGGGCAATGCACATTGATGGGCGGCGCCGCGCGGTGAGGCTAGCTGTTGCATTGGAGATGGCCGCGATGGCGATGGCGGAAGCGGCAATGGAAGCACCCGCGGCCGTACCCGCATACCAGGAGCAGAGCAGGCCCATGCCCACGGCCACAATGCCGAAGGCGGACGCCAGGACCATGCGCGTTGGAATGCCCGACGTCCAAGGTGTGGCCGCCACGGCCGGAGCGAGCAGTAACCCGACAACCAACAGCGAGCCCACTGCCTGGTAGGAGGAAACGACGGCCAAAGTTACTAAACCGACCAGGGCCAGCTGCGCCACGTGGGGTCGAAGCCCCAGGGTGGCAGCAATGCGGGTATCAAAGGCGGCAGCGACGAAGTTGCGGTGGAGAACGGCGGCCACCACAACCGTGACCATTGCCGCGCCCAGCAACCCCAGCAACACGCCCCGGTTTATGGCCAGAATGTCACCAAAAAGCATGGCCGTCGCGTCAGTGGCGAAGGACCGCGAATGCGACACAATAATGACGCCCAGGGACAGCATTGCCACGAAAAGCAGGCCGATGCTCGTGTCATAGGAGAGGCGGCCGCGTCGTTGCAGGGCACCGATGATGGCACTCATGACAATGGCGCTGAGAGCTCCGCCCACCACGGCGGGAGCGCCCATGATTGTTGCCAAGGCAACCCCCGGGAGCATGCCGTGGCCAATTGCCTCCCCCAAAAATGCCATTCCCCGAATAACGACCCAGGTCCCAATGACTCCGCAGATGACTGCCACCAAAGCGCCGCCAAGCAGTGCGCGCAGAAAGAAGTCGGTGGTGAAGGGTTCGGTAAGCCAGGGCATGCCGTCAGCCTAGATGATAATGAGAATGATTATCAAATTGGGTTACAGTTAGCTATGACCTTTCACCATGACGCTCTCCGCGCGCGCCGGTTGTCCTACAGTTTCGGCAACCTCCCAGTCCTCAGGGATGTTGATATGGACCTGCCCTGGGGAACGGTGACGGCCATTGCCGGGCCCAACGGCGCAGGAAAATCAACCCTTATTGAGATTCTCGCGGGGGTGCGTCAATCATTGACAGGCTCCGTGGAAAGGGCCGATCAAGTGGCCCTTGTGGTCCAGCGGGTGAGTGTTCCGGACGCGCTTCCCCTGACTGTTCGGCAGGTGGTGGGGATGGGCACGTGGGGTGCAACGTTGAGTCGCTTGTCCAAAATGGATGCCGCCGAGCGCAAAGGGCGGGTGGCCCAAGCTTTGGATCGCGTCCAGCTGGTCCATCTCGCAATGTCACCCTTCACTTCCCTCTCTGGCGGGCAACGCCAACGCGTGTTGCTGGCCCAGGGACTTGCCAGTCAGGCACGCATCTTCCTCCTCGATGAGCCGGCGGCGGGGCTCGACGTCGAGAGTCAAAAGCGCACGCGCGCCATTCTCGCCGAGGAAGCTGACCGTGGTGCTGCTGTGGCATGTGTCAGCCACGATGCGGAATCCATGGCAGCTGCCGATCGCACCATCACTTTGCAGGACGGGCGGAGAATATAGTGTGCCGGGGACAGCGATTTTTGGGTGATTAGTGGACGAAGAACATGCCGGCGCTCAAGCCAAGGGCCGCCGCCACAACCGATGCCATGAGCATTCCCAGGGCGTTGACAGCCGATGTCCAGCGGCGTCCATCGGCCAGCAGGCGCAGTGTTTCATAGCTGGCGGTGCTGAACGTGGTGTACCCGCCAAGGAACCCCGTCCCCAGCACCAGAGCCCATGGTTCCGCGAGCGCACCAGCGGCCGCTAATCCAACCACGAGGCCAAGAAGCAGCGATCCGCTGACATTGATGATGTTTGTACCCAGTGGAAACCTGGTCTTTGTGTGCTTGCTGATCAGGGCGTCGACCAGGAACCGCACTCCGGCCCCTGCACCACCGGCCATGGATATGGCCAGGAAAAGGAGCGGGTTCACGGCGCCTTACCCCCTAACAAAAATTTGCGGGTGCGTGCTGCCGTGGCAATCCCGAGGAAGGAAGCGACGCCGCCCAGCAGCACTGTGGAGAGGGAGTAGACCAGCCCTGCATACCCATGGCCGTGGCTGAGCAATAGTGCCGTATCCGTGGCCAGGGCGCTGTAAGTGGTAAAACCACCCCAAAAACCCGTGCCGAGAAGCAAGCGCATGGTACGCCTGCGCTGGTTTTCAGAGCCAGCCCGAATCAGCGATTCCAAGAGCAGTCCCAAGAAAAATGCGCCGGCAATATTGATGAACCAAATGACCACGGGGAATGCGTTCCCAGTGGTAAAGGCCAGGCTCAGCCCTTCCCTAAGGGCGGTTCCGGCAGTCCCTCCAAGAAACACCAGACCCACGTGTTTGAGACTCACGACGAATGGCCGGGGGTTACAGGCTTTACGTCAAGGCCCAGCAATTCCGCGGTTAAGTTGCTGCGTGCGGGAGCGGCCCACAAGTGCTGCGCTTCAGGGGTGCTAAATAAGGGATCCAGGGCCAGTAATTGACGCACGACGGCGGACCTCCCCTTCGCGTAATCGGCGTCAGGTACATGGGCGTAGTCTTTGCGCACCCCTGCCACGTAGCGGGAATATTCGGCGGGTGCGCTGCCCAGGATGGCCAGGTCGGCATCACACAGCAACTGCCCTGCAGCATCATGGGCAGCGGGATCATGGGTTGCCGTTAAGGCAACCAAGCGGGCAACTTCAGCAACCTGGGCAGGGGCCAGTATCCCGGCAAGGCAGCTGCGGGCCAGTTGCGCCGAAGCTTCTTCATCATGGGAGGTGCCGTGGTAAATGGCATCGTGAAACCATGCTGCCAAAGCTACCTCGTGGGGGACAGTGCGCTCCGTCAGGGCATCCAGCGCTTCCAAAACCGCCAGCAGATGCGGGGCGCCATGGTAGTGGCGATGGGGTTCATTCCAGCGCTCCAGCAATTGCCTGCCCAACTCCGCCTGCCCGGGCAGCAGGGCATCCCACCGCAATGCAAGGACTGAGGATGCGGACTTGACTCGGTACCTGGCCTTGATGCGCAGGCCCGAAGCTACCAGGGTGCGGGCCAGCTCCTTGCCGGAAACCGGCACTGCTCCGGCGGCGACCAGGTGCCGGTAACGACGTTTGGGAACGTCGTAGTGATCAAGGTCAAAGGCACGCTCGGCAATTTTATTGGCGGCAGCAAAGGCGTGAAGTTCCGCCAGCGAGGTATTGGAAATCACGTGGGAGAACACCGTGCCATGCGCCGGCCAGTACGGTGGATCGATAAAGATCATGGCTCCAGCTTATTCCTTGAAGAATGGCCGTAAGGCCGCTGCACCCCATGAATGGAATAAGTCCGCCAAAAAGTAAGTTGAGCGTAGTAGACTCAACTTTGAAAGCTGAAGTTTGAACCATTTTAATGTCTCATGAAAGGACTTCTCTTGGACGCCAAATTCACCACAAAGAGCCAGGAGGCTCTTTCCGCCGCAGCCATGAACGCCTCCACCGCCGGTAATCCCACAGTGGAGCCAGCTCACCTCCTCAAGGCCCTCATGGATCAACGCCAGGGCGTCGCGGTGGCGTTGCTGAAGGCTGCCGGGGTAGACCCGGATGCCGTCAGCGTTGGTGCCAGCACCGCCATCCGCAACCTCCCGTCGTCGTCCGGTTCCTCCGTGGCCCAGGCGCAACTGAGCCGCAACACCTTGATGGTGGTGCAGGCAGCCCAGCAACGGGCCGAACGCATGGGGGACAGCTACGTCTCCACGGAGCATCTGCTGTTGGGATTGGCGGACGACGCCGGCGCAACAGGAGGTGTTTTACGGGGCGCAGCCGCCACCCGGGCAGCGCTGGAAGCGGCCCTGCCCTCGGTCCGCGGCGAAGGGAAAGTCACCACCCCGGACCCGGAGAACACCTTTCAGGCGTTGGAAAAGTTCGGCGTGGACATGACGGCCATAGCCCGCTCAGGCAAACTTGACCCGGTCATTGGCCGCGACAGTGAGATCCGCCGGCTGATCCAGGTGTTGAGCCGGCGCACCAAGAACAACCCCGTGCTCATTGGCGAACCCGGGGTAGGTAAAACAGCAGTCGTTGAGGGCCTGGCGCAGCGCATGGTCGCCGGAGACGTACCTGAATCCTTGCGCGGCAAGACCCTGATCAGCTTGGATCTTGCCTCCATGGTGGCCGGTGCCAAATACCGCGGCGAATTTGAAGAGCGGCTCAAGGCCGTGCTCGAGGAGATCAAGTCCTCCGATGGGCAGATTGTCACGTTCATTGACGAAATCCACACGGTGGTGGGCGCGGGTGCTTCGGAAGGGTCCATGGATGCCGGCAACATGCTCAAACCCATGCTGGCCCGCGGTGAATTGCGGCTCATTGGCGCCACCACCTTGGACGAGTACCGCGAAAACGTTGAAAAGGATCCCGCCCTGGAACGCCGCTTTCAGCAGGTTTTCGTCGGCGAACCCAGCGTGGATGACACGATTGGCATTCTGCGCGGCCTCAAGGAGCGTTACGAGGCGCACCACAAGGTGGCCATTGCGGATTCAGCCCTGGTCGCAGCCGCAACGCTCTCCAACCGTTACATCAGCGGCCGGCAGCTGCCGGATAAGGCCATTGACTTGATGGATGAGGCGGCTTCCCGTCTGCGGATGGAGATTGACTCGGCGCCGGAGGAGATCGACCAGCTGCGCCGCGCCGTGGACCGCCTGACCATGGAGGAACTGGCCCTGTCCGGGGAGACGGATCCGGCATCGGTGGAGCGTTTGGAGGCCCTGCGCGCCGACATGGCCGACAAAAAGGAGGAGCTCTCCGCACTGAACGCCCAGTGGGAGGCGGAAAAGGCAGGCCTGAACCGGGTGGGGGACTTGAAAGCCAAACTCGATGAATTGCGTTCCGTGGCGGACAAGGCACAGCGCGACGGTGATCTGGAACAGGCTTCGCGGATACTGTACGGCGAAATGCCGGCCCTGCAGCGTGAGCTTGACGCAGCGGCCGCCGAGGAGCAATCCATTGACAAGCCCGAGCTCATGGTGGCCGAGGAAGTCACAGCCGACGACATAGCCGAGGTCATCTCCGCCTGGACGGGCATTCCGGCCGGACGGATGTTGCAGGGGGAAAGCCAAAAACTGTTGCAGATGGAACAGGTTCTCGGCTCACGCCTCATTGGTCAAAGTGCGGCCGTGACTGCCGTGTCCGACGCCGTTCGACGCGCCCGGGCGGGCATCAGCGACCCCGACAGGCCCACGGGTTCCTTTTTGTTCCTGGGCCCCACCGGTGTGGGTAAGACGGAGCTGGCCAAGGCGCTCGCGGACTTCCTCTTCGATGACGAACGCGCCATGATCCGCATTGACATGAGCGAGTACTCCGAAAAGCATTCGGTCTCACGTTTGGTGGGCGCACCTCCCGGTTATGTAGGGTACGACGAGGGTGGCCAGCTGACGGAGGCCGTGCGCCGTCGTCCGTATTCAGTGGTGTTGCTCGACGAGGTGGAAAAGGCCCACCCGGAAGTCTTTGACATCCTGCTACAGGTGTTCGACGACGGCCGGCTCACCGATGGGCAGGGCCGCACGGTGGATTTCCGCAATGTCATTATTGTGCTCACCAGCAACCTGGGCTCGCAGTTTTTAGTGGACCCGAACCTTGCCGACGACGAGAAACACCGGGCCGTGATGAACATTGTGGAGGCCTCGTTCAAGCCGGAATTCCTCAACCGACTCGATGAAATTGTCATGTTTGACGCGTTGAACGTGGAGGAGCTTTCCCGGATCGTGGAGCTGCAGGTCCAGGCATTGTCGGCGCGGTTGTACGAGCGGCGCCTGACGCTGGAGGTCTCCGACTCGGCCAAGGCCTGGTTGGCGTTGACCGGGTACGACCCGGCCTATGGGGCCCGCCCGCTGCGCCGCCTGGTCCAGCGCCAAATCGGCGACAGGCTGGCCAGGGAAATTTTGGCCGGTTCCATCACTGACGGTGACACGGTGCTGGTGGACACCGCCGCCGACGTCAATGAGCTGGCGGCCGGGGCCGATGCGGGAGCAGGCCTCAACGTGCGGCGCAAGTAGAAACCCACAAAAAAGGTGCAGCCCGACAAGCGGGCTGCGCCTTTTTTGTGAATTACCTCAGCAGGAAATCCACTGACTACATCAGCAGGGAATCCACCAGGGAATTCCCTTCACGGGTGTCATGGACCAGGCAGTCCACCCGGCGGTCATCACTGTCATTCCACGTGCTTTCGGAGGGATAAGCGGTGGTTTGCTGCAGGCTGGCCATGCTTGAAGCATCCGAGGTGAGTTCAACGCCGTCGCATACTTCTGCGGCCTTGGCCTTGAGTGCATCGACGCCGGGAAACTCTTCCTGCTCGCCGTAGTAATAAGTTCCCACAAGTTGGGCGTTGTGGGGACTGCTGCACAGCACCACGTCAGCCGGTGAAGAGGCATCTGTGAAGTTGCGCAGGCAATCTTCTCCCAGCCAATCCAAGGGCGTAAGGCCAGCGACAATGACCTTGTCCCCGCTCAGTGCAGCCCCATCGGTGGGCTCGGTTCCAGCACTGCTTGACGTGGGCTGGGACTGCGTGTTTATCGGATCGGACCCGGCAGTGTCCTTGCCGAGGTTGCTGAAAATGAAGTTCAGCAGCAACCAGGCGAAGAGGATGACCAGACCCAGCCCAAGTACGACCACGCCCAGGATAATAAACAGTTTCTTTTTATTATTTCCCGAGTCACCGCCGTTATCCGTTCCCTCCGGATTCGCCGCATTCCGCGGACCGTCTGGGTAGCTTGGGCCACCTGGACCGCCGCGGTAATCTGGGGCTCCGGGGTAGCCGGGAACCGGCGGAACGCCGGGGGTGCCTGGGTTGGACGTGGCGGCCACAGAAACTGCGCCGTATTGAGCTGGCGTGCCGTAGGAGGGTTCAGTGGTGGGCGGAACGCCTTGTTCGGGTGCCTGGCCGCCGGAGTGCTGCCCGGCTGGTTCATTTGCCGCCGCCAGTGCCGCGGCATCGGTTCTGCCACGTTCCATTTGTGCCGGTGACTGCCAACCGCCGGCCTTGGGTTGCCAGGGAGTCTCTGGGCGGCGCCAGCCATGTCCATCGTTTACGCTGTGGCTTCCCAGCTGTGGTGCAGCTGGCGGCGGCGGAACCTCTGTGCCAGCGCTTGCCGGAGCGGGAGAATCATCGGCCGGGGTCTGCTGCTGATCTATCGGAGCCTCAGGTTCGGCCACACCAGCTGCGTTGGCCTGTGTCGGCCGGGGGTTGGCGGCAACAGGATCCTTAGGGAGGTCGGTGGGCATGACAGTAGCTGTGCCATTGCCGCCAGTGTCCTTTGCGGCTGCGGCTGCAGAGGGTGAGGAAACGCTTTGCGCAGCAAGTTCAGCCTCGTGCTCCACCCGTGCAGCCTCAGCCTCTGCAGCCTTTAAATCCACTGTTTGAGCAACATCTTCGCTGATTGCCGCTGTGTCCAGCTGCGGCTCCGCAATTACATAGTCGTCACCGGAGACCGCTGGCTCAATGGGTGCATGCGATTCAGAGGCCTCGGCAGGCTCGGATGCGGGACGTTCCGTGGCGCCCTGATCGTTGGCGTTGCTCTCGTTCATGGGTCTAACCTTCCATGCTGCGCGGCAGTTCCCGCGCAAGATCGTGCTTTGAGTGGTGAGCCGGTGCGACTAAAAAAGGATCTGCCGCCGTCCGGATGGGGCCTTACCTGGTGGAACAAGTGCCTTCTTAGAAGTGACTCTACCGAATAATGCCCCGCGCATAGCCCATAAAGAGTGTTCCACTATGGGCAGAACGCCCCATAATGGAACACGGCAGGGGCAGAACTAATGTAATCTAGGAATACGACAAATTGACCGAATATTCCGGAGCCTCGCTCTAGCCCGAGCGACCACCTCCGGTCCAAGTGTAAAAGGGGGTCACGCCATGGGGCGCGGCCGTCAAAAGGCGAAGGCAACCAAGCAGGCTCGGGACATTAAGTACTACTCCCCGAGCACTGACTATTCAGCTCTGCAAAAGGAGCTCGGTGGAACCACTCGGCGAGCCCCGAGCCATTACAGCGAGATTCCGGCAGAGCCGGATTATTCGGCATATGAAGATAAATATGCGGATCAGTTTGACGACGACGACGACGATGTGAACTCCCGCCGAACAGGCTAGAACCACGCGTCGGAAGTAGATGCAACAAACCCTGCACGACTCTTGGCAATTTAGCTGAAGTGACGTGTGGGGATTTTGTTGTTCCGTAAAAAGGACGGCGTTCGCGCGAAGGGCCGGTGTTCTAACACCGGCCCTTCGCGCGAACGCCGTCCTTTTTTGCTAGGAGGCGTAGTTTCCCACCAAACGCACGGCACCGCCGTCAACACCCTTGGCGCCCTGCGTGTAATCAGTACCGGACCTGTCTGAGTCGCTGGCTTCCGCGGTGACCGTTCCCATCACCCACGAGGGCAGGCCTCGTGAATTCAAGCGGGCCAAAGCGTCGTCAGCGGCATCGGCGGAAACCACAGCCACCATGCCAACACCCAGGTTCAGAGTCCGCTCCAAGTCCGGCAGCGGTACGTTACCCAGCTCGGAAACAAGGTTAAAGATGGCAGGCAGGCTCCACGTGGAACGGTCAACCGTGCCAATAAGTCCCTGCGGCAGCACACGGGCAAGGTTTGCAGCCAAACCACCACCCGTGATGTGACTGAAACCATGTACGGCTTTTTCATCAGTAACAGGCAAATAGCGGGCCAAGTCGAGGCAGTCAGCAGCATAAACGCGGGTGGGTTCCAGTAGTTCCTCACCCAGCGTGCGCCCCAGCTCAGAAACTTGACGGTCCAGGGCCCAACCCGCGTGATTAATCACGCGGCGAACGAGGGAGTAGCCATTGGAGTGCAGACCCGAAGAAGCCATGCCGATGATGACGTCACCTTCACGCACACGTTCGGGACCCAGCAACAAGTCAGCCTCGACTACACCCGTGCAAGCACCTGCGACGTCGTACTCATCGGGGGCGAGCAAGCCAGGGTGCTCTGCGGTTTCACCACCAACGAGGGCAGTGCCGGCAACCTTGCAGGCGCCCGCAATGCCCCGGACAATGTCGGCTATACGCTGTGGAACGACCTTGCCAGTGGCAATGTAATCGGTCATAAAGAGCGGCTGCGCACCAACTACAACAATGTCATCCACCACCATCCCGACCAGGTCGTAGCCAATGGTGTCGTGAATGTCCATGGCCTGGGCAATGGCAACCTTGGTGCCAACACCGTCGGTGGATGTGGCTAAATACGGTTTCTTGTACGTCAGTAAGGTGGAAACGTCATACAGCCCGGCAAATCCGCCAAAGCCTCCCACAACGCTGGGCCCGTGGGTAGCCTTGACGGCTTCCTTCATTAAATCAACTGCGAGGTCGCCTGCTTCGGTGTCAACTCCAGCACTGGCGTAAGTAATGCCCTGGGGGGATGATTCAGGGGAGGCGTGGGTCATGGCGTCTCTTTCTTGCAAAGGCTTTATAAACCGCTGGCTGCTACGCGGTCTGCGTCGGTCAAAAGTCGTTCCATCTCCGAGTCGGGACCGGGGTCGCAACCAGTGGAAGGGATGGCGTTGTCAGCGGCAGTACGTTCCAGAAGGTTCTTGCCCAATCGATCGCTGCTGGGAAGTTCAATGGGGTAGGTGCCGGTAAAGCATGCCGTGCAGAGGCGTTCGCGAGGTTGTTCGGTGGCGTTAATCATGCCATCTTCAGAGATGTACTCCAAGGAGTCAGCACCGATGGACTTGGCAATCTCTGCAACGGCAGCACCATTGGCAATGAGCTCCGCACGTGAGGCAAAGTCAATGCCGTAAAAACATGGCCAGCGTACCGGTGGGGAAGAAATTTTCACATGGACCTCGGCGGCACCGGCTTCACGGAGCATGCGGACCACCGCACGTTGGGTATTGCCGCGGACAATTGAATCATCCACCACCACAATGCGCTTGCCACGGATCACTGAATCAAGAGCACTGAGTTTAAGTTTGATGCCCAGCTTCCGGAGGGTGTCGGTGGGCTGGATGAAAGTGCGGCCAACGTAGGCGTTCTTGACGAAACCGTGGGCAAACGGGGTGCCGGATTCTTCCGCGTAGCCAATGGCTGCGGGGGTCCCTGATTCGGGAACCGGAATGACAAGATCGGCGTCGGCGTGGTTCTCGCGGGCTAGTTGGCGGCCCATTTCCACGCGGGATTCATACACTGAACGGCCAGCAATGGTGGCGTCCGGGCGGGCCAGGTAGACGTATTCAAAGACGCACCCTGCCGGGGTGGCGGGGGCGAAGCGTTGGGAACGCACGCCGTCTTCATCGATGGCAATGAATTCCCCGGGCTCAATTTCCCGGATGCGCGAAGCGCCAATGGTGTTCAGGGCCGCATCCTCGGAGGCAACCACCCAGCCGCTGTCCAAACGACCAAGAACCAGAGGGCGTACGCCGTGCGGATCGCGGGCAGCGTAGAGGGTGTGCTCATCCATGAAGACAAAACTAAACGCGCCATGGATCTTGGGCAGCAATTTCATGGCGGTTTCTTCCAGCGAACTGCCGGAATCGCCGCGCAGCAACGTGGTGACGAGGGCCGTGTCAGTGGTGTTGCCCTGCGCCATTTCCCCCGATGTGGGTACGCCGTACTTGGCTGTGACCATTTCAAGAAGCTCGGCGGAGTTGGTCAAGTTCCCGTTATGCGCCAGCGCGACGGTACCGCTGTCTGTCGCCCCCAGGGTGGGTTGTGCGTTGGCCCAGTTGGCAGCCCCGGTGGTGGAGTACCGGCAGTGGCCCACCGCCATGTGGCCTATCAGGGTGTTAAGTGTTGGTTCATCAAAGACTTGGGAGACAAGCCCCATGTCCTTGTAGACACTGATCCGCTTGCCATCACTTGTAGCGATGCCAGCCGACTCTTGACCACGGTGCTGCAGTGAATACAGCCCGTAATAAGTTAGTTTTGCAACCTCTTCACCGGGCGCCCAAATTCCCAGAACGCCACAAGCGTCCTGGGGTCCCTTTTCGCCGGGTAAAAGATCATGGGATAATTTTCCGTCTCCGCGTGCCACTTAAAAATTATCTCACGTCTTCCCAGATAGCCCGAACAATTATTATTGGCTGCACAGCAAGATCCGCGAGCGGCGACCTAGGCGTGTTCGGCAGTAACGTCATTTCCATCATCGGAGACATGCTCTACGAGCAAGGTGGTGCTTTTGCGCCGCCCCTGACGATCCAAAAGGAGTGCGGCAAGGGCTCCCACTCCCATACCGGGCAGGATAAGCAGCACTGTAAACAATCCAAAAACGCTGGAAGAATCAAATTCCGCACTGCCGCTGAAGTTGAAGGAAAGAAACGCGGCAACAGCAACGCCCAGCAGCCCACCAAGAATGAGGAAGGGCACATACTTCGGTGCGCGGCGGAGTTGGAGCTTGCGTTGCACACTGGAACTGTTCTCAGGCTGGGACGTCATGCATCTAGAATACCCGCCTAACCTGAAGGCGCCCATGGCAGAAAATTTTTAAGTGACCTTGCTGTGCAGCGCCTGGTCCACAGCTTTTTCAACGCCGTCAAGAAAAGGAGCGCCATGGCCCGGCAGGACAATGCCCGCGCCCGTGCGTCGAAGATTTTCCAAGGAGCTCAGGGCCATTTTTGTATCTGCAGTGGCCGCTGCCGAAACAATCTGCGGCCCGCGAATTCCCGTATACGGATCGAGCGTGACCAGGGCGTCTCCTGAGATCACTGCTCCCCGGTCCTTGAAGTGCAGGGCACAGTGCCCGTCGGTATGGCCGGGAGTGGGAATGAGCACCGGCTGGCCTGGAAGGTCCACCGTGAGCTCGGGGTGGAGAGTTTTGGCATTGTTGACGCCTTTGACCTGCAATGCGCCGGCGCGCGTCATTTTCGCCAGAATGGGAATGCAGCGGGGATACTTGATGGGGTAAAGAAAACGGGCTTTTTCATGCTTGTACCTGTAAGGGTGTGCGGCAAGATAGGCATCGCCGGAATGCACAAAAATGGGGACGTGCAATTCCTGCTCCACGCGGGCAGCGAATCCCACATGGTCAAAGTGCGCGTGGGTTAACACCAGGGCTGTAATATCCTGCGGTGAGTGACCCAATTCACGCAAAGCCTTCATGGTCATCTCCCACATGCCGGGCAGGCCGGCATCAACGAGCATTACTTTTGGCCCATCTTGAACGACGTAGCAATTGACTCCGGCATGTTCGATGAGGTGAATTTGTTCGGCAACGTTCGGATGAAACATGCTGTGCCTTTCTCAGTGGCGGCAACTATTTGACAATCCGCGGTATGACCAAGGAGGAGTGTCTGGGTGTGCTGTAGCAGGTTCCCCGAGCCTAACGCCAGAGGACGGCAAGATAAAGTCCCTCGATAACGATCACGTTAACGGCTGAAACGGAAAATAACCTTCTCAAAGACGTTTCAGCGTTTTATAGTGTTGAGGCAATGGCTGAGCAGGAAGTCGAGCAGGCGACTTAGGGAGCAGCAATGTCTAATGATGGGCTGACCGCGGCAGGAAATCAACCAAACGTTCCAAGGTCAATTATTTTGCCCAGCATCATTTTGGGCATTGGTTTGGGCGGTTTTATTGATGGAATCCTGCTGCATCAAATTCTGCAGTGGCATCACATGCTTTCCAGTGCTGACACCGCCAACATTGATATTGGTTCGTGGCCCGTCACTACGGTCCACGGGCTGCAGATGAACACGCTTTGGGATGGTTTTTTCCACACCGTCACTTGGCTGGCAGTCCTCATTGGGCTGGGAATCCTTTATTCCAGGATCACTGACTCACGAGGCCGGATCTGGACCTCCAGAGTCCTCTGGGGCTGGATGCTGGTTGGTTGGGGCGTTTTTAATATTGTCGAGGGAGTTATTGATCATCACTTATTGGCTGTTCATCACGTAATTAGTGGTGAATTCCAAATGCTGGCGGATATTTTATTTCTCGTCCTTGGCCTCCTGCTGATAGTTGGCGGATGGCTGCTGCAACGTTCGGCTACACCAGTAGTACGTAACCTGGATGGCAACCGGTGATCTCCGCCCATCAAGTTCACGCTCAGCATGAATCAACCCTGGTGGGGTGGGCTCTGCCGCTGTTGGTGCTTGGTGTTTTAGTGTTGGGGTACATGGTGCTGGCCAGGGCGCGAAGCACGGAGCCGCGTGGCTGGAATCCCTGGCGAACCGTTTCTTTCATTGTGGGAGCCATTCTTTTAGGGCTCGGGCTGCTTCCGCAAACCAGTCCGTACCCGGAGGGCAGCCTGCCGGCACACATGTATCAGCACCTGTTGATTGGGATGTACGCGCCAATTGGGCTGGTTTTGAGTGCACCTGTGACCTTGTTGCTGCGTTCTCTTCCGCGACGGCACGGCAAAGTGATTGCCCGGATTCTACGTTCACACGCAATGCACTTCATCGCGCACCCAGTAACCGCTCTCATCCTCAGCGTGGGTGGGCTTGCAATCTTGTATTTCACACCCCTGTATGAAGCCGCAGCACGCACGCCAGCGCTGCATGTGGCCATTCATGTGCATTTTCTTGCCGCTGGATATTTGTTTGCCTGGGTTATTGCAGGGCCGGACCCTGCCCCGAAACGACCGTCAGTACCCGTCCGACTGGTGGTGCTGGGGCTGGCTATTGCCGGACATGCTGTCATTTCCCAGCTGCTGTATGCCGGTTTATTCGTGCAACTTTCCGCGTCGGCCCTGGAGCTTCGGCAGGCCGGTGAATTGATGTATTACGCCGGTGACATAGCTGAACTGTTGTTGGCCTTCGCCCTCGTCAGTAGTTGGCGACCTGCCCGCACGGCTAAACAATCCCCGCCCGCCCCGCCGAGCTGGTCGCTGCCCAAGATAGAGCATCTTGGCCGGTAGTTCGCCACCAAAATGGCTGTGTAACTCCCGGCCTTGCAGCTAACTCCCGGCCGCATGATGGAAACCTTCCGCGGCGACAAGTGGAAATGAGTTAGTACAAAGGGAGTTGGCCCGACAAATCCGCGCGCAGCCCTGAAGCCGCCACCACCCCGCGTTGCGCGGCGGTTGCCCAGGCCAAACTGCCGGTGACCAGTGCAAGCCATGTTGCGGCGTCGCACTCAACTACATTGGGTGGGGTACCGCGCGTGTGTCGGGGACCGGCAATGCATTGCGTGACGCCAAAAGGCGGGACGCGCACCTCCACGGAGTTGCCAGGGGCCCGGGCGGCCAGCTCTTCAAGTGAAAAGCGCACGGCCGTGGCAATGACGGGCCGGGTTGCATTGCCGCCGCGCCAAGCAGCCAAGGCGGCGTTTCCTTCGGCAAGATCAATGCGGCGACGGGTGGCCATGGTTCTCCTGGTTAAGTATTGCGTTGACTGCTTGGCCCAGACGTAAACTACCGGCTGTGCTGGTGCCGCCCATGACGGGGGGAACCAGTTTGTTCAAGACTGTTGCGACGGGGGCAGCATCGATGGCACCGGATGCGGCCAGCAGTGTTAAACCTACTAGTGTGGCGGCACGGCCGTTGCCATCGAGAACTTTCACCGCGGCGCTGGCGCCCGTGGAAGTGGATAAAAGCAGCACCCCTTCGGCCCCCGTTTTTGCCAGAATTTCCAGTTCATCCATGACCACTGTGTTGGGTTTCCCCTGCCCTTCCACAGCCCACGGATAATCCAACATGGACGTGGCAATGGTTGCTGCCCGAGCGTTGGCATGCTTATTGGAAGGCGCCTTGGCCAAAGTACTAAAGGCGCGAGCCAGCCCCGTCAATGACACGGCCATGACGGGAGCGCCGCAGCCATCAACCCCGGTGTGAGTAATTTTTTCGCCGGTATATTCCTCCAAAACTGTGCGCACGGCGCGCTGCATGGGGTGGTTGGGTTCTAAATACCCGGCAACGTCCCACCCGTTTTCCGTGCAGGCCCACAAGAATGCAGCGTGCTTGCCGGAGCAGCTCATGGCGAGTTTGGATTTGTCCCGCTCGGTGCGAACCATCCATGCTCGGGCCGTGGCGTCGCTGGGCCACGCCGGCGGACACCCCAGGGCCCGCTCAGTCAAGCCAGCGGCCTTGAGCATGCCAGCTACAAGGTCCATGTGATCCAAGGATCCGGTGTGACTGCCGCAGGCAATGGCCACCTGTGCACCACGCAAGGGAACTCCGGACTGCATGACAGCCAGGGCTTGGAAGGGTTTTACGGCGGACCGGGGATAAATGGGCGCTGTAATGTTGCCCAGCTCAGTGACCACGGAACCATCTGCGGCGACAACTACTGCCGAACCCACATGGATGGACTCCACAAATCCACTGCGTTCCAGGACGGCGAGCTCAACGGCGTCGTGCGCCCGGAAAGTATGGATCATGCTGCCATCTTATCGACTGGTCGTGAACACCACCTGTTAGAGCGGCGTGGCCAGGCCAGTCGATTCCTTTATGACAAGTGGAACGTCACCGGCGGGCTTGTCATTGGCTGCTGCTTGGGCGACGGCGTCCAGGTGTTCTGCTGCCACATAAAGGGTGAGGGTGGAGGTGTTTCCGTCAGGTATGAACTTATGAATGGCGCCACCCAGGTCTGCCGGCAGCGTGGCTTGCCATGCAGTGACCGCCTGCAAAGCGGCTTCCAGTTGTTTGGCATTGATGGTGACGAGTTTGGGAATGGCGCCTGCTGCCGACACAACTGCTGCAGCGGATTCGTCCGTTACTGCAACATGAAGGGAATTTTCTTCAATCCAAGAGTCTGAATAGGCCGCACCGAGCTGTGCACGCAGGGTGTCGTTGAGCAACAGCAGGGCGCCGCTGTCGGATGCGATGGGTGTGGCGTTCGCTGCGCCGGGAACGGATGCCGTGTGAGTGGCAGCTGACGACGACGAACCCGCCTCTTCGGGAGTTGCGCAACCGCTCATGCCTAGTGCTCCTGTTAAGGTTGCGGCAAGCATTGCTGCTGCCATTTTTTTGTTCTTCATGATGCCTCCCGTAAATGTGAGGTTTAAGCCAAGCTTAGGCGCACTTAGGCGGGGCGGTTATAAGCAGGTGGGTCCCCTTCATCACGAATGGGACCCACCTCCTTCATTTATTTATGTACTGCACACAGCTGCTCGTAAAGCGATTGTTCACAGAGCCTAGTTGGAGTTGCGACGGCGGAGCAGCAGGAATACTGCACCGCCGAGCAGCAGCAGGCCACCGGCAGCACCGAGGAGGATTGTGGTGCTTGATGCGCCCGTGCTGGCCAGGTCCATGCCATTGTCACGAGGTGCCGGGGCCTGAGCCTGCTGTGTTTGTTCAGGAGCCGCAGGTGCAGGCTCTGCTAAGACAACGAACGAGGACGTGGCAGTCAGTGACTGGACGCCATCCAAGCTCTGAACAGCCGTGATCGTATGGCTGCCACTGGTCAAAGAGGCGTCCAAGGTCACCGTCCACGCAGTGCTGGTAACAGCAGCCTTGTAGCTCTTGCCATCGGCTGTAACAATCACGGCTGCGCCTTCGACGTTGGTGCCTGTAATCCTTGTGGGGCTTTCCTTGAAAGCAAACTCCGCGCCGTTGGACGGCGAGACGATGACCGGAGCGGCGTAAACTACAGAGAATTTGCTTGAGGCAGTCGAGGAGTCATTCCAATCGGCCAGAGTCTGCATCGCTGTAACGGTGTAATTTCCTACGGCCAGGCCCGGAGTGACAGGAACTGACCAGGAGCCAGCTTCGTTCACCAGGGCGGCTCCCGTGACATCGCCGGTTAGTTTCACTGTGGCACCGGCCGTGCCCGTGCCGGTGATAGCCGTGACGGGAGCTGCCATGGTGCCTTCGTTGACTGGCACGGTGATAGCCGGGGAGGGGAGGGTCTCCTTGATGACCTCAACGGAACCCGTGGCAGTCGCCGACTCGCTAAAACCATTCTTGGCCACAGCGGCTACCTTGAAGACACCGGATTTGTTCGGGGCTTTCGCGCTCCACGTACCATCAGCACCCACAGTGACCTCCGTCTTGACGCCGTCGACTGTGACAACAACCGTGGTTCCGTCCGGCACGCTATTCACGGTGCCGGTGATGGCACCTTCGCGGGAGACGGGGGCAGTGGGGGTGACAGTGGGAGCGTTCAAGAAGATCTTGACCGAGTAACCGGCGGTTTTGGACAAAGCGTCGGTAAGGGATACGCCATAAGTCGGGCCGTTAGGGATGCCGGCACTGATCATGCCGACCGCCAAGCTACCAGCAATGATTGACCCACCCGAATCGCCCTCGGCCGCCTCAAGCTCGGCGGACGCGAAACCCCGCACGGCACGCAGATCGTTGACATCGTTGCTGCCGCGGACCAGGAAGATTCCTACTCCGGCGACTGTTCCACATTTCCAACCGGTGGTGCGGCCGGACTTGCAAATGGAGGCACCGGCGATTGCCTCCGATACGCCGCTTACCTGGGGTTCTTTGGCGCCGGATTCCGCCGGGGCGCCCCAGTTGGTGACCTTTGCCACCTGATAGACGTTCTTGCCAATCTTGTCGATGACCGAGATATCGGTGCCAATATTGCCGATTTCGCCCGCGGGGTCCGTCGGGTCTCCGGTGATAGGTGTATTACCGGGTCCACCGAACTGCGAAAAACCAAAGATGCCCAGGGTGCCTAGGTCACCTCCACCGGCGCCGCCCACTGCGGGCTCGGTCTTGGGGTCAGTGAGGGTGGCGTCTTTGAATTGTCCGTCAGCTGTGCAGTGACCTGCGGAGATTACGGCAGCGTCACCGGCGGCATTGAAGCCATGCCAGCCAATTGAGCAGTAGCCAACGACGTTTCCGTTAAATGTAGGACCATAGCCTTGGCCGTTGGCAACATCAACATAGGGCGTGGCGGGTCCGCTGGTGGCTTCAAGGGTGACATTGTTGTATTTTGCGGCAAAGTCCGCCACGGACGATTGGGCAGTGAGTGCGGCGAATCGCGCCGTTGCCGGCCCCCCCGTTGCCGGCTCGCCGGTACGGATGACAAAGTCACCTGCACCATTACGCATAATGGATTGCAGTTTTGAACTACCGAATTTGGCAATGTAGTCGGCAAGCAAAGTATCGGGACTAGTTGCGGCGTCAGGAGCCGGAGAAACGATCTCAATATTGACCTCGGTGTCGCTGGCGGCCGCCGTGGCTGCCGCCGGGTCGGTGGTCTGGACGTTAATGGTGTCACCATCAAGTGAGACGACGGCGTCGGAGCCGGCACCAGTTTGAATGTCCGCTGCCTTGGCCGCCAAAGCACCCCGCTTGTTGAATTCGTCAACAGTTAGACCCAGATCCCGCTCGACTGCCTCGGCCAAACCTTCGGGCAACGCTGCATTGGAAGGGGCATTGGTAGCCATGGGTGTGGCGGTTGTCGGGGCAGGGGCCGAGGAGATCGATAGTGATTCAATGTCTTGAGCGGGCGCGGCCGTGGCGGCGCCTGCCGTGAAAGTCCCACCTAGGAGTACGGCGGCGGCGACACAAACTGCGCCGCCGCGCTTGATGAAGGCGCGTGTGGATGCTGGCATGTGTGAGTGTCCCTCTGAAGTGATGGATGTATTGCGTTCGTCGAAGGAAAATTCCCCCGCGCGGCGGGTGTCGGCCAAACGAAGAGCACAGGCAAAAGTTCAACTTACCTACGCGTAAAGCTATCAACTGCATGAGGGAGCACTAATCGATAAAGACATTTGTGCCCATAAGTCTGTATATGACGGTGTTGCCTCGGCAATAGTAGAGGTTTGGGGTACCCCTTGCTGAAGTCCTCAGCAGATAGCGGAATTCTTTTGTGCTGATTGGCCGGCCAAACCGGTGACAGAGGGGCTGCTCTGCAAAAAGCGGCACCTCCTGAATATCCGCCCCAATCACCTGCAATATTCGCCGCAGGGGGATGGTGCCGACATCGTTAAATATTGGGTGCTGCGCTGGACGCTGGGATTTCATTTTTGTGGCCTCGAGCCCGCAGCAAAGTATCCTTGGGGGGTGAAGGTTTTAGTGATTGGCCCAGGAGGCCGCGAACACGCCATTGTCCGCTCGCTACTTAGCGATCCCAACGTCAGTGAAGTGCACGCCGCTCCCGGAAATGCGGGAATTGCAGCGATCGTGCCCACGCACCAACTCAATGCCAGCAATCCGGCCGAGGTGGCAGCGCTCGCGGTGGAGCTGGGCAGCGACCTGGTGGTGATTGGCCCCGAAGCGCCTCTTGCAGCCGGCGTGGCCGACGCCGTCCGTGAAGTTGGCATTCCCGTCTTTGGCCCCAGCAAGGAAGCCGCGAAGCTAGAGGCTTCCAAGGCATTCGCCAAGGCAGTCATGGCTGAAGCGCAAGTCCCCACCGCCATGGCCAAGGTTGCCGTCAACGCCGAAGAAGCCGCGGCAGCACTCGACGATTTCGGCGCCCCCTACGTGGTCAAGGATGACGGTTTGGCCGCCGGCAAAGGCGTTGTCGTTACCAATGACCGCGCGGAGGCCCTGGCTCACGCCAAATCCTGCTTTGCCGTCGGAGGCACAGTGGTCATTGAGGAGTTCCTCGACGGCCCGGAAGTTTCCCTTTTTGTACTCGCCGATGGCCGCACAGTGGTTCCGCTGGCCCCGGCCCAGGACTTTAAACGCATTTTCGATGGCGATCAAGGCCCCAACACCGGTGGCATGGGTGCATACTCACCACTTGAATGGGCCCCTGCAGACCTGGTGCAGGAAGTCATTGAGCGCATTGCCCAACCCACCATTGATGCCATGGCCCACCGCGGCACCCCCTTCACAGGCGTGCTGTATTGCGGGTTGGCCCTGACCAGCCGTGGCACCCGTGTCATTGAGTTCAATGCCCGCTTTGGGGACCCCGAAACCCAGGCCGTCTTGGCGCGTCTGAAAACTCCTCTCGGTGGCGTGCTTTTAGCGGCCGCCAAAGGGCAACTGGATGAAATTGATCAGTTGCGGTGGGCACCCGAGACGGCAGTCGCCGTCGTGCTTGCCAGTGAAAATTACCCCAATGTTCCGCGCACCGGGGAGAGAGTCCGGGGGCTTAAAAAAGCCAACGCGGTCGACGGCGTCCATGTGCTGCATGCGGGCACCGCCAGCGATGCTGAGGGCAAAATAGTCAGCGCGGGCGGCCGTGTCCTCGCCGTCGTGGGCTTGGCAGGCAGTCTAGACGACGCGCGGGAGCGTGCCTACGCAGGCATGGGCAAAATTTCTCTGGAAGGCGGACAGTACCGTAAGGACATTGCGGCGAAAGCTGCCCGCGGCGAAATCACAGTGGCGAACACCGCCGCGCAGGCATAAGGACCTTTCCCATGAACACTGCAATTCCCCTCGCCCCCGCCCTGCCGGGCTGGAGCCACATGTACTCCGGAAAGGTCCGCGAGCTGTACGTCCCCGTTTCCGGGGAAGCCAGTCCTGACATGCCGTTCGCCGGTCGTGATGATGTGGTCTTGGTGGTCGCCAGCGATCGCATCAGCGCCTTTGACCATGTTTTGGCCACAGAAATTCCGGATAAGGGACGGATCCTGACAGGGCTGAGCTTGTGGTGGTTTGCGCAACTGGAGGTTCCCAACCACGTGGTGGCCACCCGTGTGGAGGACGGTGTTCCTGCAGAAGTCGCGGGCCGTGCCATGGTGTGCCGAAAGCTGGAAATGTTCCCCATTGAGTGCATTTCCCGGGGTTACCTGACCGGCTCAGGCCTCCTGGAATACCGTACCTCGGCGACCGTGTGCAGCTTGCCGTTACCCGCAGGATTAGTTGATGGCTCCCGACTGGATGAAGCAATTTTTACGCCATCTGCCAAAGCGGAGGTGGGCGAGCATGATGAGAACATCAGCTTCGCGGTCATGGAGGAGACTGTCGGCCAGAAAGACGCTCAGGCTTTGCGCGCGCTGACCTTGGAAATTTATTCCCGGGCCGAGGAAATTGCGCGGGGGCGGGGCATTATTTTGGCAGACACCAAAGTGGAATTTGGTACCGACCCGGCCACCAGCGTCATCACGCTGGGCGATGAGGTATTGACCCCTGACTCTTCACGCTTCTGGGATGCCCAGCTGTGGCAACCCGGACAGGCGCAGCCCAGCTTCGACAAGCAATACGTCCGTGACTGGCTCGACAGCCCGGAATCAGGGTGGGACCGCGCCTCGGACACTCCGCCGCCAGCCTTGCCGGCCGACGTCGTGGAACGAACACGTGCCCGCTATGTCGAAGCGTTTGAGCGCCTCACGGGAACCACGTTCAGCTAGGCCACCTGAAGCTGGAGCATGTGTTGCGCGGCAATGTAGGCCCGTTCCCCGGCCCCGGCATGTTCGTAGCGCAGCTGGGCATTGTGATAGGACTCAATGGCGTCATCCATACGCGATGACGCCTCCAGCGCATTGCCCAAAAACAGTGCGGTATCACCGGCAATGTGTGGGGCCAGCTGCTCGCACTGGGCTTCAATGCCAGTCAACAGTTCCAACGCCTGGGGCAAGTCTCCCGTGAGGTAGTGCCAGCGCGCCCGCAATAGCGACACTTCAAGCATCTCGGCAACGGTGGCGCCCACGACCGAATGGGCAAGTTCGCTGCGCTCAATGGCCTCCAACGTATCTGATTCCACCACCCCCGCCATTAGCCGCACCCAGGCAGTCGCCTTATTGAACTGCGCCCAACGGGAGAGGTCCGCCGCAGGTGAGAGCAGCTTGCCGGCTTTTGCGTGGTGTTCCAGGCCTGTGGGAATGTCCTGGCGGATGAAAGCCACATTACCAATCACCCAGTGGATCTCACCGGCCATTTGTGGCGCGGTGGCGTCCGAGACGGCATCGTCAAGCACCAATGTGTGGGTCCAGGCTTCATCCAAACGTCCCGCCTCGGTCAAAGCGGCAATCAATGTCTGCAAAGCCATGAGGTAGGAACCGTATTCCTCTTCGCTGTCACCTGAGCCAATCTCTACGGCTTGGGTGGCTTGCATGATGGCATCCGGTAAGGATCCCTGCGCCAGCAGGGCTGCTGCCATGACTTGACGGGCACGCAGGGAAAGAGCATCACTATTGGTGGTTTGTGGGTGGTCCAAGAGTTTCTGCAAAGTGGAGGCAGCTTCAGCGTGGTCACCGTTGCGGAGCAATGAATTGGCCGCAAGAAAAGTCATGGTCCACCACAACACGGTGTCTTTACATTCACAGGCCAGTGCAGCGGCAGCCTGCGCACTGGCCGCCGCTCCCGGGTAGTCGCGGGTATCCCAGCTTTGGCGAGCACAGAGCGACAGTTTTAGGCACTCACCGGCTTGGACGGACGACGTTTGATGCCACAGCGCCACGGACGACGGCGCCAATTCCAATCGCCGCGCCAGCTCTTCAATAATCTCGGCAGTGGGTTCCCGATGAGCATTCTCCAGGAGTGAAATATAACTTGAGGAATACAGCTCTCCGCCAAGTTCTGCCTGAGTGAGACGACGTGACAGTCGTTCCTGCTTTAGCCGCTCACCGAAACTACTGCCCATTGTCTCACTCCTTGCCTGTTAGGCCATGCTTGCTGAATACCGCTTGACGGACGCCAAACCTCCGGCGTCGTTGCTGACTGGTGTCCATTGCTTAAAAACCTAACAGAAGTTGTCATACTTCCCATGAGCTTCGGGAAAAGACTGGCCGTTTGGATAGGCACTTTTGGCTTATTGGCTTTTATCCCCAACGTTCGGGGAATGAGAAAGGAAGCGGCATCC
Source organism: Actinomycetales bacterium (assembly GCA_038242155.1). Lineage (GTDB taxonomy): Bacteria > Actinomycetota > Actinomycetes > Actinomycetales > Micrococcaceae > Specibacter. The sequence goes on from JBBSSM010000006.1 coordinate 99,453, forward strand.
TTACAGATACCGCTTCCTGAATTTGGTCGGGGTGACAGGATTTGAACCTGCGGCCTCGTCGTCCCGAACGACGCGCGCTACCAAGCTGCGCCACACCCCGATCCGCCGCATTCCACACCAGTGACGGTTTGGAAAAGCAACCTCTCAAGAATAGCGGAGAGGGGCCAAGATCACGAAATCGTGCGATTATGCCCTGGGCTTCGCCGTAAGGGTGAGCACCACTGCTTCTGGCCTGCACGCGAAACGGAACGGTGCTGTGCGGGAAGTGCCTATCCCGGCAGAGACATTGACAGGCGTTGTGCGGCCGTGAAGTTCCCAATCGTGGAGACCACGGGCCCGCCACGTGGGTAGATCACAATTACTTACCAGAGCACCGTAGCCGGGGAGGCAAACCTGCCCGCCGTGGGTATGACCGGCCAAAATGAGATCCGCACCGTCAGCTGTGAAATGGTCCAGGACGCGCTGGTACGGCGCATGCGCCACGGCGATCCTTACGTGCGGGGCACTGTTTTGTCCCGCCGAGCCACGCGGCCAACCGGCGTAGCGTTCCAGGTTTAAGTGGGGGTCGTCCACGCCACTGAAGTCAAAGCGAATGCCCCTCAGTGGGATGGACTGTGCGCGATTAGTGAGGTTCACCCAGCCGCCTGCGCCAAAACCTGAGTGCAGCGTCAACGTATCCAACGCCACGGGATGCCTTTGCTTCCCGCTATGAAGGGTGGAGGGACCGCCAAAATAGCTCAGGGGATTCTTCAGCCGCGGTGCGAAGTAGTCGTTGGAACCTGGAACAAAAACACCGGGGAAACGCATCAATGGTTGAAGGGCGTCCAAAAGTGGCGCGATGGCCCGGGGATGGCTGAGGTTATCGCCGGTGTTGACCACCAAATCCGGCTTCAGGGAGGCGAGGCTGCGCAGCCAGTCGGTCTTTTTGCTCTGCCCGAGGGACAGGTGGATGTCGGAAATGTGCAGCACCGTAAAAGGTTCGGAGCCGGGAGGCAGAATGGCGAGGGACTCCTCGCGAATCTCAAACCAGTGGCGTTCTACGAGTGCCCCGTAGGCTACGGCACCAGCTCCGGCAGCAACGGCCAGCCCTGCCACTGCTCCGAATGTAGAGAGTAGGGGCGGGGCCATAGGTGTACTTCGCATTGCGCTGGCTAGTCCTTCTTATCTTCGGTTGCAGGCTTACTGGGTTCCTTCTTTTCAGGTTCGCTCTGCTTGGGCGCTGGCACTGCAGGGGCATTGACCATGCTGGCCGGAGGAGCCGGGAAATTGCTTACGTCGTAGTTTCCGGCAACCTGGTTCATGTAGGCCTGCCACGCCTTGCCGGCATAGGTTGCACCATCAACGTAGGCAATGCGCCGGTTTGCAATGAGCTTGTCATTGTTGGAGGCACTTTTTTCCTCGGGGCTGCCCAACCATGAAGCGGTGGCGAGGCCCTTGGTGTAGCCCACTGTCCAGGTCTGCTCGGAAACGTTGGTTGTGCCCGTCTTGGCCGCGGCCGGGTACTGCAACGGAATTTTGTAACCGGATCCTTTCACCAGCACTTCTTGAAGGACGTTAGTGACACCCGCTGCCACTTCCGGCTTTATTGTCTGCTGGCAGTCGGCGCTGGGAACGGGGAACATGTCTCCCTTGACGTTGCTGATGGACACCAATGCGATGGGGTCGCATCGAATACCGCCGGAAGCGAAGGTGGCGAAAGCTGTGGCCATGGTCAGCGGGGCCACTTCGCCTGAACCAAGCAAAGAGCTCGCGTAGTCCAGGTTGTAGGGCAGATTGGGGTCCTTGCCCTGGTGAATGCCGGCGGCAGTCATCATTTTTTGGATATTACAGATGTCCAACTGCGCAGCAGTGGCAAAGGTTGCGGTGTTGAGTGAGTTGTAGAGGCCTTCGCGTGCAGTGACTCGCTGGTAAAAGTTCCCCTCAGCGTTTTGTAAGTCATCTGCGTCCGCACCGGGATTGGAGGTGTCGTAAATACCCGTGGTATTGCCACAGCTGTTTTGCCATTCAAAACCAGCGGGGTACCGCCGCACCGAAGCGTTCACGGTGTCATTAGTGCGGTTGCCTGCATTGAGCCATTCGGCAAAGGTGAAGGGCTTAATGGTGGACCCCACATCAAAGCCGCCCGAACCGCCCAGCAGGTTGCCGTTAGCATCCACACTGTCAACATTGAAGTTGTAGTCAGTTTCCCACTGACCCTCCGGTGCATTCAAGGCGGTGTTTTGAGCCATGGCCAAGATCTTGCCCGAGCCTGGCTGTACTGTTACTAGACCTTGTCCAACCTTGTCAGGGTTGTTCTCAGCCGGAGTGAAGTTGGCAAACTGGGCCTGCGCAGCATCCTGCAAGGCCGGATCCAGTGTAGTGGTGACAGTCAGTCCGCCCTGCTTGAGGAGCTTCTCGCGGTCTTCCAGCGTCTGGCCGTAAGCGGGGTCGTTCAAGATTAAGTTACTGACGTATTCACAGAAATACTCGGCACGAACTGCCGTGGTGCAACCATTGCGGTTGGGAGTGATGTTCAAACCAATCTCGGACTTCACGGCCGCATCGTGCTGCGCGGCGTCAATTTTGCCCTGGTCCAACATAAGATCCAGCACTGTATTGCGACGCGTCATGGCGTTGTCCGGGTTCGTCACAGGATCATAAAAAGTCGGGCTGTTGACAATACCGGCCAACAGGGCAGACTGGGCCGGATTCAAATCCTTGGCGGAGATGCCAAAATAAAAGGAAGCAGCGGACTGCACACCAAAGTTTCCATTGGCAAAAAGGACCCAGTTCAAATAGCCCTGCAAAATCTCGTCCTTGGAATACTTCTTCTCCATGGCAATGGCAAGCTTAATTTCACGCACCTTGTCGCCGATAAGCTTGTCGCCGCCCAGCTTGATTTTCTCGTCTTCGCCATTGGCTGCATACGTCTGAATGATGACGTTATTGACGTATTGCTGCGTAATGGTGGAGGCGCCCTGACGCGAACCACCCTGCGCCATGGAGGCCACGGCGCGGGCAAGGCCCCGGGTGTCAATGCCGCCATGCTCGTAATAACGGGAGTCCTCCACGGCTATAATGGCGTCCGTCATAAAGGGGGAAATATCTTCCAGCGACACTTCGGTGCGGTTTTGATCGTAGAACGTTGCCAGCAGCGAGCCGTCGGACGCAAGAATTTGCGAGGACTGAGCGGGCGTCCCCACTGTCATCTCATCCGGAAGGTCGTCAAAGAAGGAAATTGACGAGGTTGCTGTGGCACCTGTCAAGGCGACCGCCGGAACCATGAGACCCGCCACGAGCACACCACACAGGGTGCTGATTCCTAGGAATGCGACCAGTTTGCCCAAAGTGGTGGCGGTGTCGAAAATAGGATGTTTTTTTGCTGCCATTTTTCCAGTTTACCGGCAGGGGCTACGCTTTGACGTATGAGCAAATGGGAGTACTCCACAATTCCGCTGATTATTCACAATACCAAGGCGATCCTGGACAGCTGGGGCGACGAAGGTTGGGAGCTGGTACAGGTTGTTCCCGGCCCCGAAGGGCGTGGACTTGTGGCCTATCTGAAGCGTGAGAAGGCCTGACCATGGAAACCGCGTCAGCACAGGGAAATTCACGCATTGAAACCCGCCTTGCCGAGCTTGGATTGAGCCTGCCTGCGGTGGCCGCCCCCGTGGCCGCCTACGTGCCAGCCATTATCTCCGGCAACCATGTGTATACCTCCGGGCAGCTGCCTTTTATTGACGGCAAACTCACAGCCACTGGAAAAGTCGGTGCTGAAATTTCCGCCGAGGATGCAAAGTCCATGGCCGCCACCTCCGCGATCAATGCCCTGGCCGCCCTCAAAAGCGTAATTGGCAACCTCGATCGGGTCACTAGAATTGTTAAAGTGGTGGGCTTCGTGGCTTCGGATCCGGCCTTCACTGGCCAGCCCGGCGTCATCAACGGCGCGTCGGAGCTCCTTGGCGAGGTTTTCGGTGAGGCCGGGATTCACGCCCGTTCCGCCGTCGGGGTTTCCGTGTTGCCTTTGGATTCTCCCGTAGAAGTTGAATTGATTGCCGAATTCCAATAGCTCCTCCCCGGGCTTCCGGCCCGCTGGGAAGCGGCTTTTTCCGCTCAACCCAGACCAGCGTGAAGCCGCGCTGGCCTGGGTTGAGGTTGGCGAACACATCCCCAGCAGGCCCCGGCAAGCGTCGTCGGTGGTATTGCTAAAAGACAGCCCTGCGGGTTTGCAAACCTTTTTAACTTATCGCTCGGGCGGCTCGCCGCTGGGTCCAGTGGCATTCCCCGGTGGGACCCTTGAGCCGGCGGACGACGACGTCATGGACTGGGTGGGTCCCTCACCCGCCGTCTGGGCAGAAAAGCTTGGCACCGATGACATTGGTTTGGCTAAGCGTCACGTGGTGGCGGCCATTCGCGAGTTGTTTGAAGAAACAGGAATTTTATTGGCCGGCGCTGACGCGTCCTCGCTGGTAGAGGGAAATTCCGGTTCCGAGTGGATGCGGGCCCGGGTGGCCATTGCAACGCAGGAGACCACGTTCGGCACCTTGTTGGAGCGTTATGGGCTTGCGTTACGTACCGATCTGCTTAAGTCGCTGAGCCACTGGACCAGTCCCGATTTTGCACACAGGCGTTTTGATACGCGTTATTTTGCCGCAGCCAACCCGGTGAACCAAGAGCCTTCCCTGTTGGACAATAAGGGAATATGGGGGCGTTGGGCCACTGCGGCAGAGGTTCTGCAAGACCGCGGCAGCAGCGCTTTAGGTGATGAAATAGCCTTGCCCGACACGCAGGGAGTTGTTTTCGGAGAACTTGTAGTGCCCAGCGTCGAGATTATTTTAGAGAAAATTTCCGCGGCCCGCGGATGCATTGCCTACCTCAATCACAAACGTGCCATCAATGAATACCAACCCAAACTTGTAACCGGTGCAGACAGCAGCTTTAGCCTTGAAGTGCTGACGGCGCCCGCTTCCGAGGGCGGCCCCTGCCGCGAACGGTAGGGCACCGCCGGTACTGCATGGCCGCAGCTGCGCCTCCACCCCTCCCCGGAGCAGCTGGACGGTACTTAGCTGCAATGGGGGTACTTACACAGGCCTTTTGGTGGCTAAGTACCGGATTAGTTACTTAAACGCCACCGGCCCGGCCGCCAGAAGGTGACCGGACCGGTGCGTGGCCCCCGAACTTGTCAGGTAGCCTGTGACAGCCCGCGGATTGGTGCGTGACGACTAGCGGGAGCGCTGGCGCAGACGGTTGACGTCCAAAATGACCACGGCGCGGGCTTCCAGGCGGAGCCAGCCGCGCTGCACAAATTCAGCCAATGCCTTATTGACAGTTTCGCGGGATGCGCCCACCAACTGGGCCAGTTCTTCCTGCGTAAGCTCATGGGCCACGAGAATACCGTCGGTGGCCGGACGGCCAAAGCGGTCCGCCAAGTCCAAAATGGCCTTTGCCACGCGGCCGGGAACGTCGGAGAAAACCAGATCGGATAGGTTGTCGTTGGTGCGGCGTAAGCGACGGGCCAGTGCCTGCAGCAGCTGCATAGACACCTCGGGGCGGTTGCGCAGCAGGGCCTTAAGGGATTCGTTCTTCAGTCCGGCCAGGCGTGTCTCGGAGACGGCGGTAGCAGTGGTGCTTCGTGGTGCCGGGTCGAAAAGTGCCATTTCGCCAAAAAGTTCGCCCGGGCCCAAAATGGCAACGAGTGATTCGCGGCCGTCAGAGGAGGTGCGGCCCAGCTTCACCTTGCCGGAAACAATAAAGTAGAGCTGATCGCCCTGGTCGCCTTCGCGGAACACCGAAGCGCCGCGGGAAAGATCAACCTCGGCCAGCTCGTCCGTCAGCAGGCGAAAGGCCTCGTCGTCCAATGTGGCGAAAAGGGGGGCCCGACGCAGTACTTCGATGTCCATGAAAACTCCTTGCAGTATGTAGCTATTCAGTAACGACCTATTAGTGATTGTTTCAGAAGATTTTCGTTTTTGTGACCAATTAGGCATTACGGACGTTTGTTGTCAGCAAATTCGCAGCCTTGTGCTGCGCCCCGCCCGGCAAATGTTCAGCTAAGCGCCGGTACTATTAGCTGTCGGGGTCCGTAATAGCGTTACACCGGTATATGTCGGGCTACAGCCCAGGAGGAGCTGCAACGGATGTTTGGTTTCTCATGGTTGGACGCGGTATTGATCTTATGGTTGCTATGGCAACTCATTTACGGCCTGAATGCTGGGTTGGTGGCGGGTTTGGGCGGCTTGGTGGGAATTGTAGCCGGTGCCACGGCGGCCTTTTTTGCAGCGCCCTTCGTGAGTCAATTTGCACCCAGTCCGGGCTGGCGGACTACTTTAGTCATTGTTGCCACAGTGCTTCTTATTGCTCTGGGTCATGCGCTGGGCATTAAGTTGGGTCGAGCCATGGGCCGTGTTGTGAAATCAGGTTCCATCCGCGCGCTCAATCGTATACTTGGCGGCGTGTTGAACCTCGCCGTGGGCGCATTGGTTATTTCCATGGTGGCCTTCGGCGTGTCCAACCTGGGGATTCCGCTGGTTTCCCAGCAATTGAGCGACTCACGGGTTATCTCCCGCATTGACACATTGACTCCTGATCCCGTCAAAACCGCCGTGGCCCAGGTGCGTTCACTGGTGTTTGAAGAGGGCATTCCTGCGCTGCTCAATCCGGACAAGAGCAACGTTGAAGTCGCCATGCCCACCGGTGACACCAACACTGAGGCGTTAAAATCTGCGGCTCAATCGGTCATGAAAATTTCAGGCACAGCGTTCCAGTGTGGCCAAAACCAGACGGGGACGGGCTTTGTGATTTCTCCGGACCGCGTGCTCACCAATGCGCACGTGGTGGCGGGCGTTTCCGCCCCAGTTGTTCAAACGCAGCAGCAAGGCGCACTGCCTGGACGAGTGGTGTACTTCGACCCTGCGCAGGATCTTGCCGTTCTCGCCGTCGATTCCCTCAACGCAGCACCGCTGCCAACGGCAGGGACTGTTCCCGCGGGCACGGACGCGGCGTTTGCGGGCTACCCGTTGGGGGGACCGTTGCAGGTGCGCCCGGCCACTGTCATTTCCTCCGGGCCCCTGATGGTCCCTGACCTTGCCAGCAGTACTGCCTCATTGCGGGACGTTTACCAGTTGGCCGGTAATGTGCAATCCGGCAACTCCGGCGGGCCGCTGTTGGACACAGCGGGCAATGTGGTGGGTGTCATTTTCGCCAAGGCCACCTCCAGCGACAAGGTGGGCTTTGCCTTGACCATGGAAGAGGCCGGACCCGTAATTGCCGCAGCCCCCACACTCACTTCGGCAGTGGACTCCGGCAGTTGCAAGGTGGGCTAGCCCCGCGTTGATTCAGCCCAGCGTCTTGTCGAAGAAGCTCACGGCGAGTTCGTAACCATGAATGCCTGCGCCCACAATGACTGCGGTGCAAACGGGTGACAAATACGACTGGTGCCTGAATTCCTCCCGTTGGTGGACATTGGAAATATGCACTTCCACCGCGGGCAACTCCACCGCGGCAAGGGCGTCACGCAGTGCCACGGAAGTGTGCGTGTAGGCGCCGGCATTGATGATAATGCCCACGGCAGTGCCACGCGCGGCGTGGATGGCGTCCAGCAAGGCACCTTCGTGGTTGGACTGCAGGCACGTGGCAGTGAATCCGGCAGCTTCGGCAGCTGCTGCAGCCAGATGCTCGACGTCGGCCAAGGTGGTTTGGCCGTAAATCTCAGGTTCGCGGGTGCCCAGTAAGTTCAAGTTGGGCCCGTTGAGGATCAGCAGGGTGCCGCGTTCTGCAGCAGTCGATGTGGTCATGGGTTAATCATGCCCCAGGGATAGCGCTGCGTTGCCAGTGGCACACGGGCGCGCACAGTGCCGCCCTGCGCATGCGGGCAAGTGCTGCCTGACCTTCGGCTCTTAGCCCTTGCTGGAACCCAGCGTCAGGCCGGCCACAAACTGGCGCTGCAGCACCAAATAAATGACCAGGGTGGGGATGACAGTGATGATGGCCCCCGCCGCGAGCAGGTTGTAGTTGGACAGGAACGTCCCCTGCAGGTTGTTGATGGCCGTGGTGACGGGCAGCCTGTCGCCGCTTTGGATGAACAACAACGGCCAGAAATAATCGTTGTAGATGAAGATCAGTTCCAGGGTCGCCAAGGCAGCAATAGCGGGTTTGCACAAGGGCATGATGATGGAGGCGTACTGCCGCCACAACCCGGCACCATCGACCAGGGCAGCTTCCGTGAGATCCGTAGAGAGGGCCTTCATGTAGTTGGACAGTACAAAGGTGCAGAAACCGATCTGGAAGGCAGTGTTGGCGATGATGACTGACAGGTAAGTGTTGAGGAGGCTGCCCGAGTCACTGATCGAGTAGGGCAGTTGGAAAAGTTTGAACATTTGAAAGAGCGGCGTTGCCAAGACCTGTGGCGGAAGCAGGTTTCCTGCCGTGAACATGATCAGCAACGTGATGTTGAATTTCCAGCTGACGCGGCTGACGGCAAATGCCATGAGCGAGCTGAACAACAACACCAAGATGATGGTGGGCAACGTGATGATCAAGGAGTTCATGAAGTACCGGGGAAATCCGCCCTGGTTCCAGGCCTGGACAAAATTATCGAAATTAAAGGCACCGCCAAAGCTGAAGTAGCCGTATTTGTCAGTGTCGGCCTTGGGGCGCAGGGCCGTGAAAAGAGCCCAGCCCAGAGGTACAAGCCACATCACTGACATGGCCAAGAGGAAAATATGTGTGCCGTAATGGGGCCGCTTGCGGCTGCGGGAGGTCCGGCTCACCTTGGCCGTGGCGGAAGCGGACATTAGAACTTCTCCTTCCGGAAGGTGCGTGAGAGGTAAATGATGATGGGCACCAAGGAGATTACAAGCAGGATCACGGCGAAGGCGGAGCCGATGCCGATCGACTGTCCTTCACCGACCAGGTAGGTGATGACCAGGGCACTGATCAGCTCCAAGCCATTGGTACCTCTGTTGATGACCCAGACGACGTCGAAGGCACGCAGTGATTCGATGATGGTGATGACCACAATCACGATGTTGATGGGTGCCATCGCCGGAAAGACGATCCTGAAGAACGTCTGTGTGGCGTTGGCGCCGTCCAGCGAGGCGGCCTCCTTCAAGGTTGCATCCACGCCTTTCAAGCCTGCCAGGTACAAGATCATGACGTAGCCGGCATGGCGCCAGGTCGCGGCAACGAGGGCTGCCCAGATATTCACGTTGGAATCACCGAACCAGTCAACGGCGTCCGGTGTTCCGGCGGTGCCAAGCAGGAAGTTCAGCAGGCCGTTGTCCTTTTGGTAAAAAAGCTGCCAGATGATGCCCACCAGGGCCAGGGAGAGCATGACCGGAACGAAGAAGACGCTCTGATAAATTTTGCTGCCGCGGATTTGCTGGTCCAACAGCACTGCCAGCAGCAGTCCGAGTGGCGTGGCGATGACTGCCAGGAACACCAGCCACAAAATGTTGTGCTGGACGGCCGGCCAAAAGGCGGGGCTGTCATTGAACACGTAGTGGAAGTTAACTGCTCCGGCCGCCCGGATGTCTGAGAGGGCCAGGCCGTTCCACCGGGTGAAGGACAACAAGATGGACAGCAGCATGGGGATCCAAATGAACACCAGCTGCACCAGGGTGGGGATCGCCACCATGAAGAACAAGATCGCCCTGTCCGCACGCGAAAGCCGACGGACCTTCCGCGGTTTGCCAAGAGGTGCTGTGGTGTCCCGGGCGGCGGGAGTTCTGAGGCGGCTGGTTTTGAAAGGTCACTTGGCGTAGTCATGGCGACAAACCCGTTTTCTCGCAGTGGACGTGTGCTGGGTGGCTGGTGGCGGCGGCGCGAAGCCTGACCGCAGCCACCGGCCCCGGTTACTGCGCGGCGTACAGTGCCGCAGCTTGCGATTCCAGGTTCTTGACGTCAACGGTGCCATCCTTGATGAATGCCTGCAAGGCTGGAATCATCACATTGGTGGCCATCGCAGGCAGGGCATCACGATCAAAGAACTGGCTGATGCTCTTGGCCTCGGCGATGATTTTGGCGCACTTTTGGTTTAACGGCGTGAAGGTGGACGTGTCAAAATCCTTGGCCGTGGGAATATTGTTGGGGTCCTTCTCTGCGTAGACACCTTGCCCCTCGGCTGTTCCCATGAAGGCCAGGAAGTCCCTGGCACCCTGATTGCTGCCGCCCTTCTTGGACAGCAGCAACCCGTCTATCGGCGCTTCCACGGCGTCCATGCCTTCCATGGCGATCTCCGGGAAGGGGAAAAGGTCAATGTCGTCCGCGATGGCCTTGTCCGTGAACTGCTGGGGGAGGAAGGACCCCATCAGGAACATTCCGGACTTCTTGTTGCCCAAGTTGTTGGCGCCGTCCTGCCAGGTCATGCCCAGGGCCGCAGGGTTTTGGTACGGCAGGAGGGCCTTCCACGTGTCGAAGACGTCGCTGACCTTTTTCTGGTCCCAGGATTCCTTGTGGGCCGTCAGGTCCATGTGGAACTGGTAGCCGTTCAGGCGCATGTTGATGTAGTCAAAGGTGCCCATGGCCGGCCAACCGTCCTTGTCGGCGAATTCGATCGGTATGAGACCGTCGGACTGCATCGTTGAGCACAGTGTTGTGAGTTCGTCAAAAGTGGCCGGCACCTCGTAACCCTTGTCCGCCCAAACGCTCTTGCGGTACAGGAAGCCCCAGGGGTAGTTGAAGTTGGGGACGAAATACATCTTGCCGTCGTGGCCCATGGAGGCTTTCTTCATCGCTTCGGAGTAGTTCGCTCCGATTTTTTCCCACACGTCATCGATGGGCGCCAGCAGGCCCTGCTTGGCGTAGTACTGCATGCGGTAGCCGGCGAACCAGGTGAAGGCGTCGTCAGGACTTCCCTGCAGGTATGTGGCAATTTTGTTTTGGAAATCGTTGTGGGGGACCACATTGGTGGCGACCGTGATGTCGGTCTTGGCGGTGAAGGCGTCGCTGAAGGTCTTATAGGCAGCCTTGGGGACGTCGTCGGAGGCGCCGGAGCCGAAGGTGAGCGAGGACGACGCCGTTGCACCTGCCCCGGGATCGGTGCCGCCGGTGCACGCGGCCAACAGTGGAAGGCCCGCTGCGCCAACGGCCCCGACACCGAGGGCCTTTAAAAGTGTGCGGCGGTCCATGCCTGCGCGGAAAAGTTCGAGTGAGGGCCGTTCTTCGCTGTGTGACATGATTTCTCCCTTGAAATGTCCGTCGGTGAGATGGATCCCATAGCGAAAGCATGGATGCAGTCCTCGTGACTCGTCAAGGCACTCGTATTAGGAGTCGGGATCACGATTGAATCTCGACTCCTGCTGGCCACTACTACCCTCCGGGCGGCAGCAATTCCGGACCATGGCCGCCCCTGAATAAATCTGGGTCACAGTTGATGTGTTAAAAACACCGGGTCCCGCTTGCCAACCGTCAACTTCCCGGACCGTGGCACGAGATGGGGGCGGTGGCGAACAAGACCCGGTGGGACGGCTACTTGCGCAGGGACTCTGCAATCTGGTTCATCACCGTATTGTCGGCCAGCGTTGAGGAATCGCCCGCCTCGCGCCCTTCGGCAATGTCCTTGAGCAGGCGGCGCATGATCTTGCCCGAGCGGGTCTTGGGCAACTCAGGCACCACTAAAATGTTTTTCGGTTTGGCAATGGGACCAATTTCACGACCCACGTGGTTACGCAAGGTGGTCACAATGTCGGGGTCTTCCGCAGCAGAGCCGCGCAGGATCACAAACGCCACCACAGCCTGGCCCGTGGTTTCATCCGCGGCCCCCACAACGGCAGCTTCAGCTACGGAAGGGTGACTGACAAGGGCGGATTCAATTTCAGTGGTGGAGAGACGGTGCCCGGAAATGTTCATGACGTCATCCACGCGGCCCAACAGCCAAATGTCGCCGTCCTCGTCCCACTTGGCGCCGTCACCGGCGAAATACATGTCGTCGAAACGGGACCAGTAGGTGTCTTTGTAACGCTCGTTGTCCCCCCAAATGCCGCGGAGCATGGCCGGCCACGGCTCCCGGATGGTGAGGTATCCGCCGTGGCCGTGGGGCACCGAAGCGCCAAGTTCATCCACCACGTCCACGGCAATGCCGGGCATGGGAACCTGGGCCGAGCCGGGCTTGGTGCTGGTGACGCCGGGCAGGGGGGCCACCATGATGGCGCCCGTCTCGGTCTGCCACCATGTGTCAACAACGGGCGCCTTGTCCGCCCCAATGACACGGCGGTACCACATCCACGCCTCAGGGTTTATGGGTTCACCCACCGATCCCAGCAGGCGGATGGAGGAGAGGTCGGACTTGGTGGGGATGTCTTCCCCCCACTTCATGAACGTGCGGATGGCCGTGGGCGCGGTGTACAAAATGGAGACCCTGTACTTCTGTACTATTTCCCAGAAGCGGCCCTGGTGCGGGGAGTCCGGAGTGCCCTCATACATGACCTGCGTTGCGCCATTGATCAGTGGTGCATAGGTGACATAGGAGTGGCCGGTGACCCATCCGACGTCGGCCGTGCACCAGAACACATCCGTTTCCGGGTGCAGGTCAAACACGGCGCGGTGCGTGTAGGCCGTTTGGGTGAGGTAGCCGCCGGTGGTGTGCAAAATGCCCTTGGGCTTGCCGGTGGTGCCGGAGGTGTAGAGGATGAAGAGCGGATGCTCGGCGGCATGCCCGACGGCGGTGTGTTCGGTGGAGGCAGCGGCTACGGTGTCATCCCACCACACGTCGCGCCCGGCAACCCAGTTGACGTCCTCACCGTTGCGTTTGACCACCACGACGTTTTGTACCGAGTGCCCGGATGCGGACAGGGCCTCATCCACTGCGGGCTTCAAGGCGCTGGGTTTGCCGCGGCGGAAGGTGCCGTCGGCGGTGATCACCAGCTTGGCCTGGGCGTCGTCAATGCGTGAACGCAATGCCTCCGCGGAGAAACCACCAAATACGACTGAGTGGATGGCGCCGATGCGCGCGCAGGCCAACAAGGTAATGACAGCTTCGGGGATCATGGGCAGGTACACGGCCACACGGTCGCCCTTGACCAATCCGAGGGATTCGAAGGCATTGGCGGCCTTCTTCACCTCGTCTGTGAGCTGCGCATAGGTGTAGGTCTTGGTGTCGCCCGGTTCACCTTCAAAGTAAATGGCTACCCGGTCGCCGTTGCCGGCTGCCACATGACGGTCCAGGGCGTTGTAGGCAGCATTGATTTCACCATCTTCAAACCAGGTGGCAAACGGTGGGTTGCTCCAGTCCAGGGTCTTGGTGAAGGGCTTGGACCAGGTGAGGAGTTCACGGGCTTTTTCGCCCCAGAACGCGGGACGGTCGGAGTTGGCCTTCGCGTATTCGTCATCTTTAATGATGGCGGCGGCTGAGAATTCGGCGCTTGGAGCGAACTGACGGTTCTCTGTGGAAAGGTTTTCCAATGCCTCGCCGGACTGGTTGTTTGCTGCGGTGGTGACCTCAGACATTTAATAATCCCTTCAGTTTTGCAAACATGGCGATGTCCCTAAAGCGCTTTCACTGCAGCACCTGGCCCTTCCCCGCAAAAGTGGCTGCGGGGAAGGGCTGTCAGAACATCGTTTTCCTGTTTTAACTGTAATGCCTTGCATGGGCTGAAGTGGCAGCGGTCACATGCCGTTAGGTTCAGTGGTGTGGAATCTGCGCTCAAACGCATCCGGCCTAACTAAAATGACATCCATTCATGGGCAGTTCTGCCGATTGCAGGGTATTTTGCCGCGTTTTCACTGTGGCTCGCTAGTGTTGCTTGTCTGCGTTAACTAGGCTGGGATGCAATAGTGACAATAGAGGAGTAAGACCATGACACAGCAACACACGTCCCCTGCGCAGGCCGTCAAGGCCCCCGCGGCATCCAGCACAGCTGTTGCCGGGCCGCTGACCCTGCGAGATCTAGTTGTTCTAGGGGCAGTGGTCATCATTTTCATTGCCTCCGTGGTGCCTATGATCAGTACCCTGACGGGAAATTTAAATCTTTGGAACATAGCCGGCTTGTTCTACCTCGGCATTGGCGTGGTTTTGCCGCTGGTCGTGGGTTGTTTGTTCCTGGCCCGCCGGTTTAGCCCGGAAGCGAAGGTCCGCATTGGTTCGCTGTCCGTGGACCAGTTTGCTTCCGTCGTGGCGTCACTTTCCGCCTTCTTCTTCCTGGTGGGAACCGTCTCCAGCTTCAGTGTCGCTTACGTTATTGGCTTTCTTGGCTCCCTTGTGTTCCTGATGGTTACGGTGTGCGCTACTTGGATTCCCGTATTTGCCGCCGATTTTGCCGGCCGTGCCGAAGCTCCGGCCCACGTTGCGGCGCGCGACGCCGTTCCCGCCGCGAAGCGCCCCGTGAAGCCCAAGCCGGTTGTCCAGCAGCGTAACGCGAGTGTATTGGCGGGGACCGGCGCGCAGGACGGCTCCGGTGCTGCCAGCCAGCAAGTTTCCGGGAAGAACAATCAAGGACAGGCAGCAGCCCAGGACGGCCTCGTGGGGCAAAGCACGCAAAACCCGTGGGTTGCTCCGCAAGCTGATGCAGCACGTACTCCGGCCGGCCAAATCTTCACTCCCGCCAAGGCCGCTGGTCCCGGGTCTACCACAACCGGGGCTTCTGTTCCGGTCGGGCAGGACCAGCCGGTAGAGGCCAGCACCGCCAAACCAGTACAAGAGTCCGCCACCACCCCAGTGACCCGCGTTGCTGCTTCTGCTGCCTCGGGAGCTGACTCCACCGCTGACGGCAAACAGGTGGACGGCAAACAGGCCGCTGCAATACCCGCCTCCTCCGCACCGGCAGCAACGGCAGGGACCGCAGTAGAAGCAGCTGACGCCGTCACGCCCGCGCCGGCCACTGTGGTTTCAGAGGTCGCAGCTACTACCCTCAACCCGCAGGTGGCCCAGTCCGCCCAGGAGCGCACGCCTGCTGCCAGCCGCGAGAGCATTGCTGCAACTGTGAACCCGGCCCGTGCTGCCGTAGTGGCTGAGCCCTTCTGGTTTGCCGTGGACAGGCCACAAAACGTTATTAACGAGAAGACGCGCCAGTTCGCCTTCAAGCTCATGCCGGGTGCTTGGATTTTGGCACTTGAGGACCGTGGCAACAGCTTCCTCGTTCAGGACAGCCGCGGCAAGACGGGTGTGCTGTTGGATTTGGTGGGAATCGAGCGCGCTCCGGACAGCCAGTAGGCCATGCCAGCTCCGGCTTTTGAGACGGCACTGGCGCGGAAGCGTCGAGCCCGGAAAATCAACCGTGGGCTGGCGCAGCTGTATCCCTATGCCCATGCCGAGCTTGATTTTGCCAATCCCTTTGAGCTGCTGGTGGCCACAGTGCTGTCGGCGCAGACCACGGATATTCGCGTCAACACCGTCACCCCGGCGCTGTTTGCCCGCTTTCCTACACCTCTGGCCATGGCTCAAGCGCCCACGGTGGAGCTGGAGGAAATTATCCGCTCCACTGGATTCTTCCGGGCCAAGGCGGCAAATCTTTTGGCGTTGGCCAACCGTTTGGTGGATGAGTACGACGGCGTGGTGCCCGGTTCCCTGGCCGCGCTTGTCACGCTCCCGGGAGTGGGACGAAAAACCGCGAACGTGGTTCTCGGCAATGCCTTTGGTGTTCCCGGTATAACAGTCGATACCCACTTCATCCGCCTGGCCCGGCGGTTTGCGTGGACGCAGTCAACAGATCCCGTCCGGATTGAAGCTGACGTGGCGGCCCTGTTTGAACCGCGGGAGTGGACCATGCTTTCGCATCGCGTGGTATTTCACGGCCGGCGGATCTGTCATGCCCGCAAGCCCGCCTGTGGTGCCTGCCCCATCGCTGCGCTATGCCCCGCTTATGGGGAAGGTGAAGTGGATGCCGGCAAGGCTGCCAAACTGCTTAAGTATGAACTGGCCCCCGGGCAAGAACAGTTGCATGCCCGCATGCTGGCCGATGTTGATAATGCCGCCCAATACCGGCAGGAAGCCCAGTTGGCGGCGCGTTCGTCGTCGCGGCCACGGCCATGAGCGCCTACGCCGACCTGGTCGCCTTGGCCGCAAGGGCTGCCGCTGGCCCGGCCCTGTGGACTGCCGAGTTGGACACCCTGCGCGCCCGGCCAGCGGCGGTGCTCATGCTTTTCGGTGTCTTGGACGACGTGCTGGCATCCTCAAAACAACCGCTTATTTCCGCGGACCTGGACCTTCTGCTCATTGAAAGGGCTACTACCCTCAGTGATCATCCAGGGCAGGTGGCGTTCCCGGGAGGTGGTGTGGACCCGGGGGATGCCACCGTCATTGCGGCGGCCCTGCGGGAGGCCGAAGAGGAGACGGGACTTGATCCATTGGGTGTGGAGGTACTGGGCACTTTGCCGCAGCTGCCCCTGCCCATCAGCAATTTTCTCGTGACCCCGGTGTTGGGTTGGTGGGCCAAACAAACACCGGTGAAGGTTGTTGACTACGGCGAATCAGCCCAAGTGTTCCGCGTCCCCGTGCGTGATTTGCTGGACCCGGTCAACCGGGTCACAACAGTGCTCCACCGTGGCCAACAGAGTTATCGCGGTCCGGGATTTACCGTCAACGGTGTTGTGGTGTGGGGATTTACCGCGGGAATTCTTGATCACGTGTTTCAGGAGCTGGGCTGGGCAGTGCCGTGGGATGTGAGCCGGGAAATCCCCGCACCGCTTTAGGGCGCTGGATGAAGGTTTAGGGCGCCGTTATTTTGCGTCCGCGTAGCACTGCACCACGGTGGCGTTCACGGGGAACTCCAGGGGGATGGTGCCAAAGAGGAGCTTGGTGGCGGTCCGGGATGATTCGTGGACAATGGCTGTCACGTCTTCCACCATGGAGTTTGGGCAATGCACCACTACTTCATCATGCAGGAAGGCCACTAATTGAGGTGAGCCCGGCAGCGGTGAGGAAGCCGCATAGGTACGCAAGCGGCGTCGTAAATCCGCCAGCCAGCAACAAGCCCATTCAGCGGCAGTCCCCTGCACCACGAAATTACGGGTAAAACGGCCCCGGGAGCGGGCTGCAGTTTCTGCGCGGCGCTGTTCCTGCTCAGAGGTGCTGCGTTGGCCATCCCACCACTGCTGCGTCACGGGAGGAGTGCTGCGCCCTAAATGTGTGGTCAGAGTGCCGCCACGCTCGCCGGTGCGCGCGGCTTGCTCCACAAAATTCAAGGCGCGCGGGTATAAACGCAGCAGTTGCGGCACCAACCGGCCGGATTCGCCCGAGGTTGCCCCGTAAATAGCGCCCAGCAATGCCATTTTGGCCATGCTGCGATCCCCGCCAAAGCCTTGGGCTGCAATGCCGGCGTACAGGTCTTTGCTGTGCCCGGCGCCGTCACTGCCTGCAGCCGCCATGGCTGGATCTTGCGCCAGTGCAGCAAGGACCCGCGGTTCCAATTGCGCGGCGTCGGCCACAATGAAGGAGTAGCCAGGCTCGGCCACGGCTGCACTGCGAATTTGGGCTGGAATTTGCATGGCTCCGCCGCCTCGCGAGGCCCACCGGCCAGACACCACGCCGCCCACCACGTATTCGGAATGAAAGCGGTCCTCCTTCACCCACTGCCGCAACCAATTCCAGCCGTTGGTGGTGTATAGCCTGCTGAGTTTGCGGTAAAGCAGCAACGGTTCAATGGCCGGATGCTTGAATTGCTGCAGTTCCCAACTGCGCGTCGACCTGGTCTCAATACCGGCCCGGTGCAGGGCGCGCATGAGATCCTGCGAAGAGTCCGGGTTTAATGCAGGCGTGTTAAGAGCTATGCGTAATTGAGCTGCAAGTTCCTCCAGTTTCTCGGGGCGGTTTAAAGTTGCTGGTTCCGGGCCCAGCAGCTCAACCAACAACTTCCTATGTAACCCCTCCCGCCAGGGGATACCTTCATAATGCATCTCTGCGGCGACCAATGCACCCGCTGATTCGGCGCTGAGTAAAAGGTCTAATCGTGCCGGGTGTGTGGAGGAATGAACGGCGCTGCGTTGCGCACCCAGCTCCTGTGCCACTGTTTCCATGCTCCACCCCGGGGCTCGCGCAGGTGTGCTGACGGTCTCGAAAAGGCTTTCCTGCCCCGGATCCCCTATCAGCCCAATGCGTGGCGGTTCCACTTCCGGTGGAACGGGCACGGCAGCGGCCCGGTATCCGGTTTGGGCGGCATACTCGGAGTAACGCAAAATATTCTGGCAGAGGGACAGATCATGGCATCTTTCCACTCGAATACCTGCTTGAAGCAGCTCGGGATACCAGTGTGCGGCGCGATCCCACACCCAGCGTGGATGATGCGCTGCCTCCACCTCGCGGACGGTTGCAGCTAATTCCACGCGCGCTATGCTGCGCTCGTTCGAGGCGGGAGAACCGTCGGTGTTTCTCAGCTGTAGCGCGACGGTGGACGGGGCGGGGCCCAGGGCCAGCAATGCGTACATGAGTTCTATTCTCCACTGCGAGCGCATTATTTCCTCCACACCCGGCCCAACCGGCGAGCTTCTGCACCTTTTATGATTTGCAGGCGCCGGCCGATATCAGGGGGTGAAGAATCGAAATATGAGACGTCACACTGTGTCAGGCATCCCCGCTGCACAAGCGTGGCTGCCCCCTCGGAACACCATGGTGTTGTTGCTGTCATCCTCCATCGAGCTTCAGGGAGAGGTGGGGCGAGTGAGCGCTGCTGCCGCCGTCGAACTTTTAGTGGGTACCGGGTTGGATCAGGCCAGCGAACGGTGGGAGGACGTGGCCGCTGTGCTCATTGATGCCGGCACCTCCCTGGGAAGCGAGGTGCAAACGGGCCTTGCGGGGTGGCGCGGCCCTACAGTGATGGTGGGTTTTAGCGAAGATTCCCCAGCACTGTGGCTGCAGGCGGAACGTTTAAGCGCTGACAGGGTGGCAATTTTGCCTGACTCAGCCTCGTGGCTGGCCGACTTCTTGGGTCGTTTACGCAACCCTGTGCTGGGTGCGGGCGTGGTGGGGGTAATTGGGGGTTGTGGTGGTGCAGGTGCGTCCACCTTGGCCATTTTGCTCGCATCGGAGGCGGCGCGGCAGGGAACCCGAACGTTGTTGGTCGATGGTGACCCGTGGGGCGGAGGCCTATGCACGGCGTTATCGGCGCAAGAGCTGCCCGGTTTGCGGTGGCCGGATTTATTACAGGCGTCGGGTTCCATAAATCCGGAACAATTGGCAGCATCTTTGCCGCAGGTGGCGGGCTTGTCTTTGCTGTCGTGGGGTGGAGGGGGACCAACGCGCCTTTCTTTTCAGGGCGCTGCCTCTGCTGCATTGGTGGGGGAGGTCATGCGGGCGGCACGGGGAGCGTATGGACTGGTGGTGGTGGACTTGGGTCGCAGCCCCACGGCCTGCGCAGCCCTGACACAGTACTGCAATGGCTTGCTGGTGGTGTTGCCTGGGCAGGTGCGTGCAGCCCAGGCGGCCACGCAAGTGGTGCATGCGTTGCCGTCCCTGCCCATAACAGTGGTGGTCCGCGGGCCGCTGGGTGAAGGACTGGACGCTCCCATGGTGGCTGCCGCTGTGGAACTGCCACTGGCAGGCACCATGCCGCGATTGCGCAAAGTGGCCGTGGCGTTAGAAGCGCAGCGCGTGTCAGAGCTTATTCGACGGCGCCAGGTCCAGCGCCTGCTTGGGCGGATTCTGGGCTGGATGTCCGGAACCGGTTCGGAATTTACAGCGCAGGAGTGAGTCCATGACAGTGCAACCAATTCCGCAGGCGCAAAATCCTGGCCCATGGGATGGCGACGTCGATGCGCACTTACTTGAGGTGGTCCGCCGACGTGTCCTGTCACAAAAGGGGCCTGTTACGGAGTTGGCGTTAGCGGCGGCCGTGCGCGAAAGCGGCAGAGTGCTGGGCGCTGCCGGTTCCCTGGTTGCCATGGAACGGATTTCAGCTGAGCTCAATGGTCTGGGTCCACTCCAAGGTCTGACCAAGGATCCAGCCGTCACTGACATTTTCGTCAACGCACCCGATTCCGTGTGGCAGGATCGGGGCGCGGGACCTGAAAGGGTTGCCGCGCGCTTTAGCAGCGAATCCGAACTCCGTGCGCTCGCCGTCCGGCTCGTGGCCAGCGGGGGCCGTCGACTCGATGAAAGCAGTCCCTGCGTTGACGTTAAATTAGCAGCCGGCTACCGTATCCACGCAGTGCTTCCGCCCATTTCCACCGCGGGAACACTGTTATCCATCAGAATTAAGCACAAGACCATGCTGACCCTTGAGCAAATGGTGGCTGCGGGGAGCATGGACCCATTGTTCGCTCAGCTATTGACGGTCATAGTGGAGCGGCGCCTGAACTTTCTCATCAGCGGGGCCACGGGTGCGGGAAAAACCACCTTGCTTTCAACCCTTTTGAGTCTCTGCCCACCTAACGAACGGCTGGTTCTTATTGAAGATGCCGCAGAACTTGAACCAGCCCATCCCCACGTGGTGACGTTGGAGGCGCGGCACGAGAATGCTGAGGGAGCCGGAACGGTTGATTTGGCCGAGCTGGTCCGGCAGGCACTCCGCATGAATCCTGGCCGGCTGATTGTGGGGGAGTGCCGCGGCAGTGAGGTGCGTGAACTGCTGATGGCCATGAATACCGGCCACAGCGGAGGCGGTGGAACCATCCACGCCAACAGCGCCCATGACGTGCCAGCACGTCTGGCGGCACTGGGTGCGCTCGCGGCCATGGCCCCTGAAGCAGTATTTTTACAAGGCGCCAGCGCGCTCGACGCCGTCATTCATCTATCAAGAGTGGATGGTCAACGCGTCGTAGCCGAGCTGGGTGTGGTGGAGCTGCATCAGGGCAAGCTTGAGGTGGTGCCGGCCCTTACTTTGACGACAAATATTGCTCCCGTGCGCGGTGCAGGTTGGGCCCCGCTGATAGCCCGCTTGGGGCTGGAAGGGACGTTCGACGTCGTTCCTCCCGAGGGTGGATCCCACAGCTACCCGCAGGTCCTGCCGTGAATGGCGGCTTGTTTTTGTTCCTGTGCTTTGCCGTCTGTGCCCTCTTTGCCGTCAGCAACTCCGGCTGGAAAAAACCACATAAACTCACTGTCGCTGCCCGCAGCTCACGCACGCGGCGCGCCAGGCAATCCGGACCGGAAGAACTACCGCGGCTGGTGCGGCAAATCGCAGCGCTTTTGTCCACAGGATGTACAGGTCCGGCCTTGTGGGGTGCCCTGGGCCACGTGCTAACGGTTGAGCAAAACCATAGGCTGCAATTAAAGGAGCAAGCGGCCCAGGGGCCACCAGGGGGCAATTTATATCCAGGGGGTGCACGAGCAGGGCCGGAGGCGGCTGCGCAGGATCCAACATTGATGCTGGTCCTTGCCGTGGAACGGGCGAGCGGTTTGGGGCTGCCCACTGCTCTTGCTGTACGCAGCGTCTGCCACGTTCTGGGAACGCGGGGTAAATTTCACCGCAGCGGAAAATTGACGTCCGCACAACAACGCATGTGGTTGGATCTGGCCGCGTGCTTTGAGGTGTGTGAGACAAGTGGTGCCCCCGTTGCCCAGGTTTTGGAACGGCTGGCGGCCACCCTCGAAGCAGAGCAGGATGCCGCTGCCCTACGCGAAACAGCGCTCGCAGGTCCGCGAGCCACCGTGCGGCTCCTGAATTGGCTGCCTTTTTTGGGGTTGGGGCTGGGAATCTTGATGGGTGTGGATCCTTTTGCTGTGCTCCTCGGTGGGCCCGGTGGATGGGTCTTGCTGGGAGCGGGTTTTTTCCTCGTTTTTGCAGGAAGGGCGTGGTCGGCGCGCATGATTGCTGCGGCAGCACAACCCACAGCATCCAATCAGAATGGCTTTAGCAACCCCATAGCGGGGCTGGGCAAACATGCACGGAGGCAGTGATGATGGCTGTCCTGATTTTCGTTCTAACAGGGCTGGCATGCTGGTGTTGGTGGGGGCCAGGTAGTGTGGCGGACGGCGTGAGTTTTCGCCCCGACGTGCTCCATGCAAAGGAGC
>JBBSSM010000007.1:0-84783 GCA_038242155.1 Actinomycetales bacterium
CCTACCACCACACCCTGATCCACAACAGCCAATGGACCCTCAACCTCACCCACGGCACCCCCCACTACACACCCCCCTGGTACCTGGACCCCACCCAAACACCACGCCACAACAACTACCACCACGCCCACACACCACAAAACAATAAACAGGCGTGATGCAGCCAGATGGTGACGAATTATTGGAAGCTGGCGGTCCCGAGGCTGAGCTAGGGATTCATACCGGCCAATGGACTTACGGAACCACCCCAATAAATTTGAGCGGTGGATGAATCTAGCAGCCACGCAACTGACATTTCACGCAGTAAACCATTATTTGCAGGCCGGGTTGCTGATACAGCGGGGGAGGTTTCCTCACTTGTTGTGGGAGTGCCGCTGGGTGCCGGGGGGCCTGACGTGGGTAACCTGATGCTTTTCACATCGAACTCTGGTGCAGGTCTACTTAGTGCAACCAAATCCGCATAAATAACGCTTAGCTCCGACTCCAGCCCGGCAAGCGCTGTAAGAGGTGTTTCGGTGAAGGCGGAATCCAGCGCATAGCCCACTACGGGAAGGGCCTCCTGCAGGCAGCGAACCGTCAGTTCGGCATTGAGAAGATCAAGTTTTTCCTGGTGTCCGGCCAGCAATTCAATGGCTGTGGCGAACTGTGGCTCATCCAGCCGTGTAGCTGCCACCTGGTATGCATAAATGGCCTTTTGTTCCCCCAGAGCTGCAGCACGCAGTGCCAGATCAACAGTGACGCCGGATCGGGGTTCCAGTGTTGAACTGCACTGCGGCCCCTGAGGTTTTGCAAAGTCTGGGCGTTCCGACAACAGGCTGGATTTTGGTGACGTAGAGCCGGCAAGAGCACTGAGCTGTTGACCTTGCAGGAGTTGACTGGTTCCCACGGCAGCAAAAACCCGCCCCATGGCCCGTTCCGCTGTTAAAGCGTTCTGCATAAGCACTTCGCCGTTGCCCGTCAGACCATCCAACAGGCTAACCAGTGTTGGGACCGGAGTTCCCGTGGCCACCTCCGAGCTGCTTGCGGTCGCTTCGGCAGTACTGACAGGCAAACCATCGTCCAATGCCGCAGCCTGGGTATTGAGATTCTGTGCGGTCGCACGCAGGGCCTCGGCCAACTTGGGCGCGCCGGCAACCTCGCCAAGACGCGTGGCATCGGCTGCCAAGGCCGTGGTTCGCTCCCACGCCGCCTGACGATGCAATTCAGTGTCACCGGGGCCCTCTGCGGAATCATCCTTACCTACTAATCCTGTACCCAAAGCAGCCACAAGAATCGAAATTAGCAAGAACGTCAACAGGCCCCGAATGAACGAGGCGGCTCGGCTACGTTTTCGCATTGGCCGCTGCTGGAGGGGATGCTGTTTAACATCGAAATCCTCAGCCACCTGATCCATTGGCGTTGCGGGTGCGGCGGCTGCGGTTGCCAGCTCAGGGGCTGGTTTGGAAAGTTCGACGCCGGAACTGGACTTTTGTTCGGTCTGTCGCCTTTCGCGGCGGGACCGGGAGGCGGAATCGATGACTGTTGTCTCTGCCCCTTCGTGGACAGTAGGGCTCGCGCCAATTATTGGCGCGTCGCCGGTGCCGGCACCAGACCCGGCCATTGGCTTCTTGTTCTCCTGAGTGGTCTCAGAAGAAGGATCGGTGGGCCGGGCCGGGACGCCGGTGGCGGGAGTACTTCCCAAAACATTACGAGAGGGGTGACCATCACCCAACGGCGTCTTGGCAACGGAGCTTTCATCCTTGGAACCGGCATGACCGGCGCCGAAAGCCACGGGATTTACCGTCTCTGGGTCCTTGCTGGCGGGCGCGTCGACAGCCGCAGGTGACAGGCCGGCGTCGGACGCGGAAGGAGACATGGAAGGGAGCGAGCTTTTGGGGTTGTCGGAACCAGGGGAGGTAATTAATGCCCCGTCAGGGTCAACTACCAGCACCGGGGCCGCGGCTTGGATGGGGGCGGTGGGGGAGCCCGCAGGAGCCGTGGCGCGGCGCGGGCCCCTGCGTTTGGCCCTGCCAGTCGGTTGAGCCACGCCATTCGCTGCGTCGGGAAGACCGGCGTTAGCCGAAGAAGGTGGGGTGGTCACAACTGTTGATCATCTCATGGCCCCGCTATACAGTGCACACTGAGGGCATGCATACGTTTCGGGCACAGAAACTATGCGTCCATACTCACATTCAATGTTGTCTGCGGTAGTGGGTACGACTCGGTACTCTAGTTACTTACAACATCATCAATAGGGAGGCGTGCGTTTTCATGACGAAGCCAGATAGGTCAAAATCGGCCGCACGCTCAGGGAACCGGCCTTCGGGCCCGGATCCAGCCGTCGAAGCTGCCAGGCTTCACGCCCTTCTAGCTCCCACGGTCGCAGCCGCCGCCTTGTACCTTGAGGAAGTCAAGGTTCATTTTGCCGGCGCGCACCGGACGGTGTCAGTTGTTGTGGATTTGGCGGACGATCAGGCAGGTGCCGTGGGCCTTGATGCCATAGCGGCCATCTCTCGTGAACTTTCCGAGGTCATGGACACTGACCCGCACGATGATGGAAGTGCATACGACTTGGAAATTTCCTCCCCCGGCGCTACCCGTCCACTCACCGAGATGCGTCATTGGCGCCGGGCCTTGGGGCGCATGGTCAAGGTAAATGCCTCGGACCGTGAGAACTTCATGGGTCGCGTGTTGGCGGTGGAGGACGACGGCGTATTGTTCCGGCCTGAATTGCCCGTCAAAAAAGGCATGAAGGCCAAACAGGGGGAGCCCGAGAAGGTTTCCTTTGCGGTGATTCGCCGGGGTGTTGTTGAACTGGAATTTGCCCGACTCGATGAGGCGGAGCTCAATTTGGAATTTGAACCAACCGCCAATAACGCGGTTGACGGAGAGGGAAGCTGACCTTGAATATTGATATGAGCGCACTGCGGGAGTTGGAGCGTCAGCGGGAATTTCCCCTGGACAAGCTCATCCCCACCATTGAGCAGGCCCTTTTGGTGGCCTACCACAAGTCCCCCGGATGCCATGAGATCGCTCGTGCGGAGTTGGACCGCAAGAGCGGACATGTGACAATTTGGGCGGCAGAAATTGACGACGACGGCACCCCCATCGGTGAGTTTGACGACACACCCAAGGGTTTTGGCCGAATCGCGGCCAGCACGGCGCGTCAAATTATTTTGCAGCGTTTGCGCGATGAGGAAGACGATGCCGTAGTGGGCGAATTCCGCGGCAAGGAAGGCGAACTGGTTTCGGGTCAAATCCAACAGGGCAACAACCCCAATATGATCCAGGTCAACCTCGGCGCCGTCGAAGGCGTGCTGCCTCCCAATGAACAGGTTCCCGGCGAGAATTACCGCCATGGCACCCGCATTCGGACCTTTGTGGTGGATGTGCACCGCGGACTCAAGGGACCTTCCATTACCCTGTCCCGTTCGCACCCAGGGCTTGTTCGCAAGCTCTTCGAAATGGAAGTACCTGAAATCGCCGACAACACGGTAGAGATTGTGGCTCTTGCCCGGGAAGCCGGCCACCGCACGAAGATCGCCGTCCAGGCCAACAAAGCGGGTGTCAATGCAAAGGGCTCATGCATTGGTGAAATGGGCTCCCGCGTCCGGGCCGTCATGACGGAATTAAATGATGAAAAAATTGACATCATTGACTTCCACGAAGATCCCGCCATTTTCATTGCCAATTCCCTGTCACCCTCGAAAGTGATTTCAGTCACCATTGTTGATGAGGGGGCGCGGTCGGCACGGGTAATTGTTCCCGATTATCAGCTCTCTTTGGCCATTGGCAAGGAAGGGCAGAACGCCCGGCTCGCAGCCAAGCTCACCGGATGGCGCATTGACATCGCTTCCGACGCTGCGGCGGTTTAGGTCTGTGCCGTGACGGCGCGTTAGAATAGAGTGAACCGGGCTCTTTTATGTCCTAACTCAAAGCACTTGAAGGTACAACACCCTTGGCAATAAAAGCAGTCGCAACGCAGGCAGATCAGCCTCAGCGTCACGCGGGTGCAACCAAGGGCGCTATCCGGACATGTGTAGGGTGCAGGAAAATAGGGGACCGGAACAAGTTAGTGCGACTGGTAAGAGAAACAACGGCTTCAGGTGAAACAGGAGTGGTTGTTGATCTGCACCGCCGCCTTCCTGGTCGAGGAGCATGGCTTCACCCCGATCCGGAATGTTGGAACAAAGCGCTCAAACGCCGTGCCATTGGCAGGGCCCTTCCCGGGGCTGTTGCCATGGTAGGCGTTGAAGAATTTGCCGCCAACAACCTGCCACGCGTGGCAGAGCTAGAAGCACGAACCTAATTGTCCCTTTTGTGAAAGCGGGTCAGAAAACCGATGGAAACCCGATGAGTACCCAGTGATGAGTGCCCAAAAATGAGCAATTTTATATGCTCTCACGCCGCCCTTTCCGACATGGAATGGTGCAGTAAGAATTAAACGGCTCGTACCTGTCCGGTGCGGGCCGAGACAGGAGAAATGTGGCCAAGGCCCGCGTACACGAGCTTGCAAAAGAGCTCGGCATCACCTCAAAAGTAGCAGTGAGCAAACTGCAGGAACTGGGCGAATTCGTTCGTTCGGCATCTTCCACCATTGAGGCCCCCGTCGTGAAGAAGCTTCGCGACGCTTTCCCGGCAGTACTTAAGACTGCCGAGTCAAAACCAGCAGCTGACTCCGCACCGGCTGCGCCAGCCAAGGCAGCAGCGCCCAAGGCACCGGCTCCCAAAGCGGCTGCGCCCAAGACTGAGTCACCTGCTGCATCGGCTCCCTCAGCCGTTCCAGGCCCCAAGGCAGCCAAACCCGGCGTCAGGAATGTCCCGAGCCCGGCCGCACCTGTTGCCGCTGCTTCGACCGTTCCAGCCGCACCGGCCGCTTCAGCACCGGCAGCTTCAGCGAATACACCCGCCGCACCGGCACCCGCCGCACCGGCTCCCGCTGCGCCAGCTCCGGCCGCACCGGCTCCGGCCGCACCGGCTCCCGCAGCCGCAGCTCCCGCCGCGGCAAGCAAGGCCGGCACCCCCGGAGCTCCCCGCCCCGGCAACAACCCCTTCGCTACGTCTCAGGGCATGCCCCGTTCAGGTGGTCGTTCTGAAGGACGCAACGAGAACCGCAGCGACAGCCGTGCACCCCGTCCCGCTTCCGGCGGAGCCGGTGGAGCCGGTGGCGCAGGCCCGCGTCCGGGCAACAACCCGTTTGCCACTTCGCAGGGCATGCCCCGTCCGGGTGCGCGCACTCCTGAAGCTGGAACAGGCGGCCCCCGTCCGGGTGGTCCCCGTCCCGCAGCAGGTGCAGGCGGTCCCCGTCCGGGCGCCCCGCGTCCGGCTGGCGCCCCCGGTGCCGGTGGTCCCCGTCCCGGCGCACCCCGTCCCGGGGGTGCGGCTCGTCCCACTCCCGGCATGATGCCCAACCGGACCGAGCGTCCCGCGGCTCCCGGCCGCGGCAATGACCGTCCCGGTGCTCCGGGCCGTGGCCGTCCGGGTGCTCCCGGCGCAACGCCAGGCGGCGCTCCGGGAGGAGCTCCCGCAGGTGGTGGCTTCGGCAAGGGTGGCCGCGGTCGCGGCGGTACCCAGGGTGCCTTTGGTAAGGGCGGCGCAGGCCGTGGCAAGCAGCGCAAGTCCAAGCGCGCCAAGCGCCAGGAACTTGAGCAGATGAGTGCTCCTTCACTGGGCGGCGTGAGCGTACCCCGTGGAGACGGCAACAGCATCATCCGCTTGCGCCGTGGCTCGTCCATCTCGGACTTCGCCGACAAGATTGAGGCGAACCCGGCAGCGTTGGTAACTGTGCTCTTCCACCTGGGTGAAATGGCAACTGCCACACAGTCCCTGGATGAAGACACCTTCGCCCTCCTGGGAACAGAGCTGGGCTACAAGGTCCAGGTTGTGTCCCCCGAGGATGAAGAGCGTGAATTGCTCAGCAGCTTCGACATTGACTTTGATGCCGAGCTTGAAGCAGAAGGCGACGAGGACCTTGAGGTCCGCCCGCCGGTGGTCACGGTCATGGGTCACGTTGATCATGGTAAGACCCGTCTGTTGGATGCCATCCGCAAGTCCGACGTCGTCGCTGACGAGCACGGTGGCATCACCCAGCACATTGGTGCGTACCAAATTGTGCATGAGCATGAGGGCACCGAACGCAGCATCACGTTCATTGACACACCCGGCCACGAGGCGTTTACCGCCATGCGTGCCCGAGGTGCCAAGGTCACCGACATTGCCATCCTGGTGGTTGCTGCCGATGATGGCGTGATGCCGCAGACCATTGAGGCGCTCAACCACGCCCAGGCAGCCAACGTGCCGATCGTGGTGGCAGTGAACAAGATCGACAAGGAAGGCGCCAACCCGGAGAAGATCCGTGGCCAGCTGACCGAGTACGGTTTGGTTCCCGAAGAGTACGGTGGCGACACCATGTTCGTCGATGTTTCTGCCCGCAATGGCATCCACATTGAAGAACTCCTCGAAGCCGTGTTGCTCACGGCCGATGCTGCTCTGGACATGCGCGCCAACCCGAACAAGGACGCCCGCGGTATTGCCATTGAGGCCAACTTGGACAAGGGCCGCGGTGCTGTTGCAACCGTCCTGGTCCAGTCGGGTACATTGCACGTTGGGGACACCATCGTGGCCGGTACAGCACACGGGCGTGTGCGTGCCATGTTCGATGAAAACGGTGACGTTCTTACTGCAGCGGGTCCGTCCCGCCCGGTTCAGGTGCTGGGTCTGTCCAACGTTCCCCGCGCCGGCGACACCTTCTTCGTAACGTCCGACGAGCGTACTGCCCGCCAGATCGCTGAAAAGCGTGAGGCAGCTGACCGTAACGCGGCCCTGGCCAAGCGCCGCAAGCGCATCAGCCTGGAAGACTTCGATCAGGCAGTTGCTGACGGCAAGGTTGACACGCTCAACCTCATCCTCAAGGGTGACGTTTCCGGTGCCGTTGAGGCCTTGGAAGACTCACTGCTCAAGATCGACGTCGGCGAAGGCGTGCAGCTGCGCGTCATCCACCGCGGCGTTGGTGCCATCACGCAGAACGACGTCAACCTGGCCACGGTGGACAACGCCATCATCATTGGCTTCAACGTCAAGCCGGCAGAGCGGGTGGCCGAACTGGCTGACCGCGAAGGCGTGGACATGCGCTTCTACTCGGTCATCTACGGCGCCATTGATGACATTGAGCTTGCGCTCAAGGGCATGCTCAAGCCCGAGTACGAGGAAGCCCAGCTGGGTACCGCGGAAATCCGTGAAGTATTCCGCTCTTCCAAGCACGGCAACATTGCCGGTTCCATCGTTCGTTCCGGCACCATCCGCCGTAACACGAAGGCCCGTGTGCTCCGTGGCGGCAAGGTCATTGGAGACAACCTCACGGTTGACTCGCTCAAGCGCTTCAAGGATGACGCAACCGAAGTCCGCACGGACTTTGAGTGTGGTATTGGGTTGGGATCGTTCAACGATCTGCAGGCTGAGGACATCATTGAGACGTTCGAAATGCGCGAGAAGCCCCGCGTCTAGCAACAACTGAGCCGGCTGGGTGTCCTTGGACGCCCAGCCGGCTTTTTCTTCCCTAGGATGGTGTGGACACCGTTCCTATCCCAACAATCTTCGAGGAGTTCATCATGGCTGATTCAGCCCGCGCATCTAAGCTTGCCCAGCGCATTAAGGTTGTCGTGGCCGAGGGTCTGCGTGCCAAAGTCAAGGATCCCCGCGTTGAGGGCATCACTGTCACCGACGCCCGCGTCACCAACGATCTCCAGCACGCCACCATTTACTACACGGTGTTTGGTGATGAGACGGCCAGCAGTGAAGCAAAGATCGGCCTCGAGCGCGCCAAGGGTGTGTTGCGCGCCGAAGTGGGCCGCAACATCACTGTGCGGTTGACCCCCACCTTGGAATTCATTGCCGACGTGATTCCGGAAAATGCCTCCAACCTTGAGGCGCTGTTGCGCGTTGCCAAGGAACGCGACGCCAAGCTGGCCGAAATCTCCGCCAACGCGGAATTCGCCGGCGAAGCGGATCCGTATAAGAAGGACGAGGAAGACGTGCAGGGCGCGTAACCGGGTACAACGACGGGAGGGCACCTTGATTTCTCAAGGTGCCCTCCCGTCGTTGTACCCGGTCCAAAAACCAGACACCGGGGAGCTTACCGCCGTGACGTGGTGACGAGGCTTCCTCCCGTCTCCGCCAGGGCGTTGGTGAGTGCGGCCAGGGTTTTGCCGCGCACTGCCACATCCGAGACCATCAGAGCCGGCAGTACGGTTTTCACATCGCCCTTTTTGATGACGCTGACTCCCTCGCCCATTAGTTCAGATACATAGACGGTGTCATGACGGTCCACGGCAATGCCTGTCGGTGCTGCCAAACCCTCAGCAATCATCTGGGTTCTTCCGTTATCCAAATTGGTTCTGTACGCTTTGCCCAAGCCGAGAGTCTCACCGGGAGTACCTGGAAGAACTGTATAGTACAGCCAGTCGCCCTGGATCTCGATGTCTGTTGGCACGGCCTGCGCCCAGTACGTTAGACCCAGCATGCACTCCGGAACGGTGAGGCCCATTTCGACGGCCGCAGCCACTACGGCAGCATCTATGGTGATGGGCTCCGCTGGAATGGCTTTGACGAGCTCCACGCTGCCATTTAGGGAGACACGCAAAATGGCGTTAGCCCCGGCATCGCCGACATAAACCCGGTTCCGCGCCTGAGCTGAAGAGTACGGGTGGGAGTACAGTTCAGCCTTTGATTGCATATAGGGTGCCTGGGCCAAGCAGTCTTCAGAGGCATCCCGCACGCCGTATACAGTGTCACCGTCTGGGTTCCTTTCCCGTTCAAATTCACTGAGGTCAGCAATTTGGCGGGTATTGCCGTTTTCATCAATGGTCATTAAACGTGCTGGCAATAAGACTGCGCCAGGTTCCGGACCCGCTCCCAGGTCATTGTTGAAGTAGTAGGTAGTGCTCCGTCGATGGGAGACACCCGCGATTTCCTGTCCGGGTGCATCGACCACAGTGGTCTTGACTCCCTCGGCGGAAATGCTCGTCAACCGTCCGGCAAATGATTCCGCGACCAAGAAGCTGCCGTCGGGACCAAAGGCCACCCGCAGCGGACTGGTCAGCTGCGAAGCGACCTCCGTGACCGGTGCGGGATCGGGGACATGGGGATGGCGTCCGCCGCTGACGGACTGCGCCAGCGAAGGGCTGGCTGTCATGATCATGGTAAACGTACATGCGGCAGCTACGGCCGACAATTTCGACTTCATAAGATTCCCTAACGGGAGGGCCCGGTGATGCCGAGCGGGTGCTTGCATAGGCCCTGGCAAAAGTATGCCGAACCGTCACTAATCTGCCTATTAAGGTGAAGCGGATCTGTTCCCCCAGAGTCATTAACCCGGACAGTATCCGGCGGCCAAATTTGGTGGGCCGCGAGTGAAACCAGCCTATTCCTGCCCTGAAAGCGTCGTCAATACAAAATTGCTACAAAAGCGGGCGCCTCCCCGGGTGGGGGAAGCACCCGCTTTAGGGACTGCCGGAAATTATTATCCCCAGGTGATGGGACTGTCGCGGAATTTATTGTCCTTGTAATTTTCGTAATTGTAGCTGGAATCACCGTAGCTGGCGGTCGTTACGGCGTCACCGGCGGGGGCCAGGAAGACACTGCACTCGGTCTTGGAGGAGCCAACGACGTAAGTGAAGGCATCACCGTCACCCTCCGTTTTAAACGTGCCTGATTTACACTCGCCCATGGTGCCCATGACAATGAGCTTCTGTGCTTCGGAACCATCTTTTAAGTGACCCTGGATGCGGGGATCGCCAATGCCGGCCGAGGGCTTGCTCAGCGAGGTCAGGGTAATATCCGTAAACACGTAGTACGGAACCTGCCCGGCAAACTTGGCGGCATCCTTCAGCGCGGCAAGATCGGCTTCGTCACCCTGCACAATTTTGGTGACCTTGGTCTCGTGCGTGGCTTCCTTGTACTTCTCGGTACCCTTGTCTCCGCTGTTGCTGTGCGTGTACGCCACCTCACCAAACTTCAGTTTGGTACCCGGCTCTGTCAGCTTTCCCGCCTCAGTTGCTGCCGCGTCATCCGCAGCCGCCTTCGTCGCCGCCTGGGTCGTGGGGGAGTCATCCCCGCCACGGCCCTGTGCGGAGGATGGCGGCGTGGCAGCGGCGCTTTGCTCCTGTGCGGCTGGCGTGGAACCGTCGTCGTTGGCGGGGCTTGCGCTGGGAAGGCAGCCCGTTAGAGCCAGCGTAAGGGCGGCACCTGCACCGAGTGCGGCCAGCGAACGCTTGGGGGTGGTGGTGATCATATGAAACATAGCTCTCCATCAGTGAGTGGTGCGAAATGGTTATTCCATTGACGAGACTAACCAGCTTCGGGGCAGGCTGCGATGGGGACAACTCACCATCGCCGGGCACGGGTGCGGATATACTTCAAAGCGTGCTTTCTGGACTGGTAATTGTAGACAAACCGCAGGGATGGACCAGCCATGACGTGGTGGGCCGGATGCGAAGGCTGGCAGGGACCCGAAAAGTGGGTCATGCCGGCACCCTGGACCCCATGGCCACCGGCGTGCTGGTGGTGGGGATCAACAAGGCCACACGTTTGTTGACGTACATTGTGGGAACCTCCAAAACGTACCAGGCCACCATTCGGCTCGGTGCCACCACTGTCACTGACGACGCCGAAGGTGACGTCACTGCCACCGCCAGCGCCCGGCACCTCACCGACGCCGCCATTGAAGCCGGCATTGCCGCCCTCCGGGGACCCATCATGCAAGTGCCCAGCAGTGTCAGCGCCATCAAGGTCAATGGCGAACGTGCGTATGCCCGGGTGCGCTCCGGGGAGGACGTCAAACTCGCCCCCCGAGCCGTCACCATTCACCGCTTTGACAGCGCCGGGATCCGGCGGGTCGCCGACTTCGTGGACATTGACGTTACCGTCCAGTGCTCCTCGGGGACATATATCCGTGCGCTTGCGCGGGACCTCGGGGCAGCTTTGGAAGTGGGCGGCCACCTGACGGCGCTGCGCCGCAGTGCCGTTGGCCCCTACACCTTGAACGAGGCCCGCACACTGGAGGAACTTGCCGGTGAGCTGCGCATTTTGGACATTGCCGACGCCGCCCGTGCCCTGATGCCCGTCCGGGAACTAAGCGCCGCGGAAGCTGTGGAACTGTCTTTTGGCCGCCGCATTCCCGCCAGCGTCGAGGGCACACACACGGCCGACGCGCCGGCAGCGGCATTTGCCCCCGACGGCACCCTCGTGGCGTTGCTTGCGGATGCCGGGAAATTTGCCAAGCCGGTTCTGGTCTTCCCCCCGGATCCGCAATCCACAACCGGGGCGGCACAGTGACTACTGACGGCTGGTTCATTGCCGGCGCCCTTATTGGCGTGGCCTCAACGCTCATTTGCGTCGTTGCCGGGGTGCTGAAGAAAAAACCCAACGATGTCACCATACTTGCCCTGGCCGGCGTCGAACTTTTCCTGCTGGTCTATGCTGTGGCCAGTGCCATTCGACTTGCCGGTGCAGAGTCCCTGGCGGGAGAACCGTGGGAATTTTGGGGCTACTTATTCACGGCCATCATGCTCCCCGTGGCTGGTTTCTACTGGGCCCTCATGGAGCGCACCCACTGGTCCAACTACGTGATGGCCTTTGTGGGCGTCACCGTTGCAGTGATGCTGGCCCGCATGGCACAAATTTGGTACGGAACAACCACTTCGGCACCCGCGGCGCTCAATGCGCTGCACTTAGGACTTGGACTATGAACACTCCCACAACAAGCGTCCGCGACCCGCAGGGCAGGACTTCAGGAGCGGGACGGCTGCTCATTGCCGTGTACGGTATTTTTGCCATTTCCGCCACCGCCCGTGCGGGCTATCAAATTGCCACGCACTTCGCCGACGCGCCCGTGGCCTATCTGCTCTCAGCTTTTGCCGCGGTGGTGTACATCGTGGCGGCTGTGGCACTGGCCAAACCAGGAGCCAAGTGGGCGCGCATTGCCACCGCTGCTGTCTGCGTGGAACTGGTGGGGGTCCTGGTGATTGGTGCGTTGAGCGTGTTTGATCCGCAAAACTTCCCCCACGCAACCGTGTGGAGCATGTTTGGCAGGGGTTACGGTTTCGTTCCGCTGCTGCTGCCCATTTTGGGATTGATGTGGCTGTACAGGCACCGGGAAAGTAAGTGACTGGCGCAGCCGTCACCCACCCGCGTTTGGGGACGAGCCCCACCACTTTACGGCGCTTTGAGCTGGCCGATGCTCCATCGTTTGCAGCCCTTCACCGCGATCCGTTGAATGTGAAATGGACGGGTTCACAGCGAAACATGGATACGGTCCGGGCCGCCGGGTACATTGCAGGGAACTTGGCTGCGGGGTGGGACAGCGGTGAGCACCCGCGTTTTGCCGTGGTTGAAAAGCTGGCCGGTGGGCCGCAAGTGGTGGGAACAGTCAGCTTGCAGGAGGTGTTTTCCACTAAAAATGGCGCCCACGCCGGTGGTTCAGCTGCCCTGGGCATTAAGATGCTGCCGCAGGGCAGGGGGACAGGGAGCG
The DNA here is from genome assembly GCA_038242155.1 of Actinomycetales bacterium. Lineage (GTDB taxonomy): Bacteria > Actinomycetota > Actinomycetes > Actinomycetales > Micrococcaceae > Specibacter. The sequence goes on from JBBSSM010000007.1 coordinate 12,506, forward strand.
CTGCCCGGGCCGTGGAGTTATTGTGCGGCTGGGCTTTTGAGACCTTAGGGCTGGGGTACCTGCACTGGCGCAGCGCCACGGAAAATTCAGCTGGTCTGGCCTTGGCCCGGCGCTGCGGCTTTTCAGCAGGCGCGCCGATCCCCGGCTACGGGCACGTGGACAACCGAGTGTGCGACGGCGTGATCCTCACCCTCAGCGCGGAGCAGTGGGCTAAGCGGATCCAGGCCCTGGAGGCAGCCCATGGCGGGTTGCCGGCGCTGGGTGAGTCGTCGGCCCCGCGTGAACTGGCGGCCCAGGCTCCGGTACCGGAGCTGCGCGCAGACGCTGTGGTGCTGCGGGCCCTGACCATGGACGACGCCGCAACCCTGGTTGAGTGTTGCCAGGATGCTCAGTCCATCCGCTGGACCACCATACCGCTGGATTACACCCTGGACCGCGCTCAATCCTTCATTCGTGAGCTTGTCCCGCAGGGTTGGCAGAGCCAGAAGGTGCTCACTTTTGGCGTAGCTGACCCAGCCACCAACGTTCTGCTGGGAACGGTGGACCTGCAACGCAAAATTCCCGGGTCGGCGGCCGTCGGCATCAATATTGCCCCCGGTGCCCGTGGTAAGGGGGTTGCCGAAGCCGCGGTGCGTCTGCTGTTGGATTATGCCTTTGGGCAGTTGGACCTGCGCTATGTGCACTGGCACGCTGCAGTGCCAAATTGGGAGAGCCGGAAGTTGGCCTGGAAGCTGGGATTTGCCTTCGATGGTGAGTTGCGGGGCAGCTACAACGATCGTGGAACACCACAAGATGAGTGGGTCTTGTCATTGGCAGCGCATGAGCCCCGCACGCCCCAGCGGCCGTGGGATGGCCCAGCCCCCGTCACCCGGTAGCCTAGAAAAGCGCAATTACGCATTACCAATTTCAATGGATGAGGAAAAGCAGTGCACATTTGGAACAGTCTTGACGAGGTTCCCCCGGACTTTGGCCCCTGTGTGGTCACCCTGGGAAACTTTGACGGGCTTCACCGCGGGCACCAGGAAGTTCTGGCCCAGGTACGCGCCGAGGCTGCCGCGCGTGGCGCCGACTGCGTTGCGTTGACCTTCAATCCACACCCGGCAGTCGTCCACCGCCCGGAGTCGGCCCCGGCACAGATCATGGGACTGACGGATAAGTTGGCGGCCATGGCAGCCCTGGGGCTCGACGGCGTGCTCGTGGTGCCCTACACCCTGGAGTTTGCGCAGCAGACACCTGAGGAGTTCATTCGCAATGTCTTTGTTGAAGGGCTGCGCGCCTGCGCCGTCGTGGTGGGCGAGGACGTGCGCTTTGGCAAAAACAATTCCGGGGATTTATCCACCATGAATGAATTGGGCCAGCAGCTGGGCTTTGCCGTGGTGAGTGTCAATGACGAGGGTCACGACCGGCGCTGGTCCTCCACCTGGGTGCGTGAGGCGCTGGACAAGGGCGAGGTGGCTACTGCCGCGCAGGTTCTGGGCCGGCACCACACCATGAGCGGGGAAGTGGTCCACGGCGCCGCGCGCGGACGGGAACTGGGATTCCCCACCGCAAACCTCTCACCGCTTGCCTGCGGAATTATCCCGGCCGACGGCGTGTATGCCGGGTGGTTGACGGATTCGGCAGGGCACCGCTGGCCGGCGGCCATCTCGGTTGGCTCCAATCCCACCTTTGTGGGTGTCTCCCGGCAAGTTGAAGCCCACGTCATTGACCGCCCCGAGGAACCCGTGGAAGCGTTTAATCTTTACGGCCAGCACGTTCTGGTGGAGTTTGTGCAGCACCTGCGCGGCATGGTCGCCTATACGGGCCCCCAGGCCCTCATTGAACAAATGCACCTTGACGTAGTGCAGGCCCGCGCGGTTCTAAAGTAGCGGCAGCCACCCACTTGGCATAGTGGCGAACAGCCACCCGGCGGTTAACTAAGGGATGCAGGCATGGCCCGCTTCGACAGATGCAAGCGGTGTGGACTAAACTGAAAGTTGGAGTCCGGCTGCAGTCCGTGGTGGCTGGATTCTTGTGCGGGTACCGGGAAACCAGTGCAGGCACCATCACTTGTTCACGGCACATCATAGGAGTTATCTGTGGCACTTGAAGCCGCTGTAAAGCAAGAAATCATGAAGGCTTACGCAACCAGCGAAGGCGACACCGGCTCACCCGAGGTCCAGGTTGCGATGCTTTCACGTCGTATCCTGGATTTGACCGAGCACTTGAAGATGCACAAGCATGACCACCACACCCGCCGCGGCCTGATGGCCCTGGTTGGTCGTCGTCGTCGTTTGCTGGGTTACCTCAAGGACACTGACATCACCCGCTACCGTACGCTCATTGAGCGTCTCGGCCTGCGTCGCTAGTTACGTGCAGAGAAGGCGGCTTTCTGACTCCGGGGATTTATTTGCCCCGGATGTTGGAGGGCCGCCTTTGACGGTGCTGGAAACATATATTGTGAAAGATGTACTGGCGGGTTAAAGCCAGCACGAAAACCCTGACGCAGCACGGGCCACGCATGACATTCACGCATTCGCGGTCCTCGGTAGTGGCTTCCGGGGCAACACCCTTGTAAAGGCGTGGTTGTCCCGTGGGCCTCGATCGAAGACCGGGTGTTGTACAGGAACCACAGCATGATCCGGTGGTGATCCTGGGAGGAATGATCTGCTCGCCTGTGCGGCGAAGGTTCATTGAAGAACACTTACAAGGAAATGGAGGTGACTCTCATATGGAGGGTCCCGAGATTCAGTATTCAGAAGCCGTCATTGACAACGGCCGTTACGGCAAGCGCGTTATCCGCTTTGAAACCGGCCGGCTTGCCCAGCAGGCTGCCGGTGCAGCCGTGGTTTACATTGACGATGACACAGTTTTGCTGTCAGCCACCACGGCTGGCAAGCACCCCCGCGAAGGCTTTGACTTCTTCCCGCTGACGGTTGATGTGGAAGAGCGCATGTACGCCGCCGGACGCATTCCGGGCAGCTTCTTCCGCCGCGAAGGCCGCCCCTCAACGGAAGCCATCCTGGCTTGCCGTTTGATGGACCGCCCGCTGCGCCCGGCCTTCGTCAAGGGTCTGCGCAACGAAGTGCAGGTTGTCGTGACGGTGCTCGCCATCAACCCCGACGTCCTGTACGACGTGGTGGCCATTAACGCCTCCTCCATGTCCACTCAGCTGTCGGGCCTGCCGTTCGCCGGCCCCATCGGCGGCGTGCGCGTGGCCTTGATCGACGACGGACAGGGACCCCAGTGGGTTGCCTTCCCGAAGCACTCCGAACTGGAAAACGCCGTGTTCAACATGGTGGTGGCCGGTAAGGTTGCCGGCGATGACGTTGCCATCATGATGGTGGAAGCCGAAGCCACGGACAACTCCTGGAAGCTCATCAAGGAACAGGGCCACCAGGCCCCCACCGAGGAAATTGTTTCCGAGGGCCTTGAAGCTGCCAAGCCGTTCATCAAGGCACTGTGCGATGCACAGGCTGACCTGGCTGCACGCGCCGCCAAGCCCACGGTGGAATTCCCGGTCTTCCTGGACTTTCAGGATGACGCCTATGACGCCGTCGGGAAGGCAGCCGGCACCAAGCTGGCCGCCGTGTTCTCCATTGCCGACAAGCAGGAGCGCGACAACGCCTCCGACGCGCTCAAGGACGAGACCATTGCCGCCCTCGCCGGCGACTTCGCCGGCCGGGAGAAGGAACTTTCCGCCGCTTTCCGTGCCGTCACCAAGCACGTCATCCGCCAGCGCATCCTCACCGAGCAGATCCGCATTGACGGCCGCGGCCTGACGGACATCCGCCAGCTCACAGCCGAGGTTGAGGTTCTTCCCCGCGTGCATGGTTCGGCCATTTTCGAGCGTGGCGAAACCCAGATCATGGGCGTCACCACCTTGAACATGCTCAAGATGGAACAGCAAATTGACTCGTTGAGCCCCGTCACGCGCAAGCGTTACATGCACAACTACAACTTCCCGCCGTACTCCACCGGTGAAACCGGCCGCGTGGGTTCGCCCAAGCGCCGCGAAATTGGTCACGGTGCCCTGGCTGAGCGCGCACTCGTGCCCGTTTTGCCGACGCGTGAGGAATTCCCCTACGCCATCCGCCAGGTCTCCGAGGCGCTGAGCTCCAACGGCTCCACCTCCATGGGTTCCGTGTGTGCCTCGACCCTGTCGCTGCTCAACGCCGGCGTGCCGTTGAAGGCTCCGGTTGCAGGCATTGCCATGGGCCTGGTCTCCGACCAGGTTGACGGTCAGACCCGCTACGCTGCCCTGACCGACATCCTCGGTGCCGAAGATGCCTTCGGCGACATGGACTTCAAGGTTGCCGGTACTGCCGAGTTCGTCACAGCCATCCAGCTGGACACCAAGCTCGACGGCATCCCGGCCTCCGTTTTGGCGGCTGCCCTGAAGCAGGCCCGCGAAGCCCGCCTGCACATCCTCAGTGTCCTCACCAGCGCCATTGACGTCCCGGATGAGCTCTCCGAGTTCGCCCCCCGCGTCATTGCGGTGAAGATCCCCGTTGATAAGATCGGCGAGGTCATTGGGCCCAAGGGCAAAATGATCAACCAGATCCAGGAAGACACCGGCGCTGACATCTCCATTGAAGATGACGGCACCGTCTACATTGGTGCCACGAACGGCCCGTCAGCGGACGCGGCACGTTCGGCCATCAACGCCATCGCCAACCCGCAGGTCCCCGAGACCGGCGAACGCTACCTTGGAACAGTGGTGAAGACCACCACCTTCGGTGCCTTCATTTCGCTGACCCCGGGCAAGGACGGCCTGCTGCACATCTCCGAGCTGCGCAAGCTCGCCGGTGGCAAGCGCGTGGATAACGTTGATGACGTGGTGTCCGTCGGTCAGAAGATCCAGGTGGAAATCACCAAGATCGATGACCGCGGCAAGCTCTCCCTCTCCCCGGTTGTTGCCGAGGAAGAGGAAGGCGCCGAAGAAGCAGCTACCGAAGGTGCTGCTGAATAATTCATGGCGATCACCCTTTTGCCGCTCCATAGCGCAGCCGATGGCATGACAGGCAACGACTCCACCCTCATTTCCGGCAAGGCCGACGGCGCCGCAGTGCGCCGCTCGGTGTTGCCCGGGGGAGTGCGGGTCCTGACCGAGGCCATGCCCGGCCAGCGCAGCGCGTCAATTGGGTTTTGGGTTGGTGTTGGCTCTCGGGATGAATCCGAGGGCCAACACGGCTCGACCCACTTCCTGGAGCACTTGTTGTTCAAGGGCACCAAACGCCGGTCGGCGCTGGAAATTGCCTCAGCCTTTGACGAGGTGGGTGGCGAATCCAATGCCGCGACGGCCAAGGAAAGCACCTGTTACTACGCACGCGTTTTAGATACCGACCTGCCCATGGCCATTGATGTCATTGCTGACATGGTCACCTCCGCCGTGATTGATCCGGCCGAGCTGGAGCAGGAACGCGACGTCATCTTAGAGGAAATCGCCATGGACGGCGATGACCCCATGGATGTCGCGCATGAAAAGTTTGTGGAAGCCGTTCTGGGCCACCATGCACTGGGGCGTCCCATTGGCGGCACCCCCGACGCCATTAAGGCAGTGCCCCGGGCATCTGTCTGGGAGCACTACCAAAAGTATTACCGCCCGCAAACGCTTGTCATTACCGCCGCCGGGGGATTGGATCACGACGAGGTCTGTCGGCATGTTTTAGCCGCCTTGACCACGGCGGGCTGGTCACTGGACGCCGATGTGGCCCCCGTGGCGCGCCGTAACGCCACAGCCGTGGCCATCACGGGAACCTCGGGACTGCATGTTATCAACCGCCAGGTGGAGCAGGCGAACATTATTGTGGGTTGCCCCTCCATCACGGCCACTGACTCCCGCCGCTATGTGATGAGCGTATTGAACGCCATTTTGGGCGGCGGCATGTCCTCGCGGTTGTTTCAGGAAATCCGCGAAAAGAGGGGCCTGGTCTATTCCACGTATTCCTTCTCCTCCGCCTACGCAGACGCCGGATACTTTGGGCTCTACGCCGGTTGCGCACCACAAAAGGTGGGCCAGGTCATTGGCCTGCTCACCGCGGAGCTGGACAAGCTGGCCGAGCAGGGCGTGACGGACACTGAATTGAGCAAGGCTCTGGGGCAGCTGTCAGGCGGCATTGTGCTGGGCATGGAAGACAGCGGCTCACGCATGTCGCGCCTGGGCCGTTCGGAGTTGGTCTCCGGGGAGTTCCTGGACATTGATGAGACCCTCAGCCGCATCCGTTCCGTCACGGCGGCCCAGGTGCAGGAGCTGGCGCGCGATTTGGCAGCGTCCCCGCGCACCATCACAGTGGTCGGGCCGTTTGCTGAAACAGAGACCTTCGGCCTCCAGCTTCCAGGGCGGGATTAGCCGCCGGCGAAGGGCGGCAGGACGTCGACAACGTCGCCGGCCTGCAGCGCCACCGTGAGGTCGCGGGTGGAGACCTCGTTGACCAGGAAGCTGCAGCGGGTAAGGATCTGCGCCAGCGGGGGAGTGTGGCTGGAGGCCGAGACTGGATAGTCGGCCACGAGGAATGCGGATAGCTCAGCCAGGGTGAACGCCCGTAGGGCCGAGAGGGCGGCCACGTCAAGGTGCCGTTCTTCAATGCCCGTGGCGGCGGCCGCTGCGGCAAAAAATCGTACAAACATGTTTTACCCTCCGATGGCGCTCATGCTGCGGTCCGGCTGCACAAAATCCGCGTCGCCAAGACCTGGGTGGCCCATGCCGTGGGCGCGGGGCTTAGCCCACATGGCTTCCTGCCAGCGGGTGGCGACCGCATCGTCGTCGTGCGCTGACGTGCCGGCCCGCAACAGCGCCAGCAAATCCACTTCCGTGAGCGAGAACAGGCAACTCATGACCTTGCCCTCGGCGGTGACGCGGGTGCGGCGGCAATCGGTGCAGAAGGGTTCCGTGACGGAGGCGATGATGCCCACCGTGCCCAGCACCGTCTCAGAGCCAGGGTGCCTGACCTCAAAGCGTTCGGCGGGCGCGCCGTCGCGGGCGCGGGGGTCCGGGGAAAGCTGAAAGGCGGGTGAGAGCAGTTCGCGGATTTCCGCGGCAGTGATCATGCCTTCGCGGGTCCAGCCGTGGTCGGCGTCCAGCGGCATCTGCTCAATGAAGCGCAGCTCGTAGCCGCGGTCCAGGCTCCACTGCAGCAGCTCGGCGGCATGGCCGTCATTGACCCCGCGCAACAGCACGGCGTTGATTTTCACCGGCGTCAGACCCGCGGCTGCGGCAGCCTCAATGCCTGCCAGCACCTGGTCAAGGAACGGGCGGCGCGTAAGCTGCAAAAAGGCGTCGTGGTGCAGGGTGTCCATGGACACGTTCAGGCGGGTCAGTCCGGCGTCGGCGAGCGCCTGCGCCTTTTTCGCCAAACCCACCCCGTTGGTGGTGAGGGAGATGGGCAGTGTGGGGTGGTTTTGGCGCAGCCGGGCAATAATGTCCACGAGGTCTGCCCGCACCAGCGGCTCGCCACCTGTCAGCCGCAGCTCACGGACGCCCAGCCGGTCTACGCCGAGTTTCACCAGCCGCACAATTTCAGCCGCCGTCAGCAACTTGTCCTTCTTCAGCCATTCCAGCCCGGCCTCGGGCATGCAATAAGTGCACCGCAAATTGCATTTGTCCGTGAGGGAGAGGCGCATGTCAGTGGCTGTACGCCCAAATTGGTCCAGCAAGCCGCCGCCATGACTGCCAGCTCCGGGCATCCCTGATCCAACGCGCACTTCCGGCATGCCCAAGGTCACCTGATTGCTTTCCATGTCTCAACGCTACGCCATGTCAGGTCCTGCAGTCTGCCCTTTTCGCTGTTCGCCTAAGATGGGAACAACTGCGCCTGCAGGCGCCCCAAACGAAGGACGCCATGCGCCGAACAGTTGTGGAACATCAGCAAGCAGTTGAAGAGCTTCTGCGGGGGAGCTGGGCACGGCCTCGGCCCTCCGTGGCGGACGACGGCGGCGGGGACGTTCAGTTGTCCCTGGCCGCAGGGCGGGTGCTGGCTGCGGACCTGCAAGCGCCCATCAGCCTGCCGCCCTTTGCGAATTCGCAAATGGACGGGTATGCCATCTGCGTCCGCGACGGGCAACCATATTCCCTTGATCTGCCCACATCTTCCACTTATGCGGTGGTGGAGACCATTGCGGCCGGGATGGTGGCTCCACCGCTTGCCCCGGGTACTGCGGCGCCCATTATGACGGGGGCCATGATTCCTGAGGGCGCCAACGCCGTGGTGCCCGTGGAGCTGGCCAGCCCTGCAGCCTTCGTCGGTGCCGGTGGCACCGTGGAACTTCCCGCACCACAGCCCGGGCGGTTTGTGCGCAGTGCCGGATCGGATGTGCGCCAGGGCAGCGTGGCCATTGCCGCAGGAACCGTGCTGACGGCGGCCCATCTGGGGTTGGCGGCGGCACTGGGCTGCACCGGGGTGCAGGTGCGGCGGAAGGTGCGCGTGCTGCTGCTCACTACAGGAGATGAGGTGCTGGTGGCCGGCGATCCGGCCGCGGCGCACGGCCTGCCGCCCGGGAAAATCTATGATGCCAACGGGATGCTGCTGCGCATTGCCCTGGAAGAAGCCGGCGTCCACGTGCTGCACACGCACCTGGTGCGTGATGAACCAGAGGCCCTCCTGCAGCTTTTGGACGCCTCACTGGAGGACGGCGCCACTGGCACCGCCGGAAGCGTTGACCTGGTGGTGTCCATGGGAGGCATCAGTGCGGGCGCCTTTGAAGTGGTGCGCCAGGCCCTGGACGCCGCCGCAAGCCACGCGGCCATGGAATTTGTCTCGGTCGCCATGCAACCGGGCGGACCGCAGGGCCTGGGGACCTACCGGGGTGTGCCCTTTGTGGCATTTCCAGGAAATCCCGTCAGCGCCTATGTCTCCCTGGAACTTTTTCTACGTCCGGCACTGAGCAACGTTGTCGGCGCGCCCACGCCACGCCACCGGGTCGTGGCGACGCTGGAGCATGCCCTGACGTCCCCGCCGGGCAAGCACCAGATCCGGCGCGGACTCTTCTCCGGGCCGGGTTTTGAAGCGGCCCCTTCCGTGTGTGAGGTGGGCGGGGAGTCCTCCCACTTACTCGGTGCCCTGGCCCAGGCCAATGCCCTCTTTGAGATCCCTGCCGGGGTTACGGAATTACAGGCCGGGGCAAAAGTGGAAGTATTGCTGCTGTGACTACACCTAATGAATCCGCACTGACCCACCTGAGGCACGATGGCACGGCAGCCATGGTGGATGTATCCGAAAAAGCCGTGACCACGCGCGAGGCGACAGCGACCGGCACTGTCAATACCACCGCAGCCGTCATGGCCCTGTTGGGATCAGGCGGCCTGCCCAAGGGTGATGCGCTGGCCGTGGCCCGCGTGGCCGGCATCATGGGGGCCAAGAAAACGCCCGACCTCATTGCCCTGTGCCACCCGCTGCCCGTATCCAAGGTCACAGTGGACTTTGCGTTGAACCCCGGTTCCGTCACTGTGACGGCCACTGTGAAGACCCGGGGCGTGACAGGTGTGGAAATGGAAGCCCTGACGGCTGTCACTATTGCAGCGTTAAACGTCTACGACATGATTAAAGCCGTGGATAAGCATGCGGTTATTTCCGGTATTAAAGTGCTCGCAAAATCCGGCGGCAAAAGTGGTGACTGGGTTGCAGCCGATGCACCCGTCACGACGCGGGGAGAATCAGTATGAGCGCCTGTGAGCCTGCAGTCACCCTGGGCAAGGCCACAGTGGTGATTGCCTCCACGCGGGCTGCCACGGGCCAATATGCGGACCGTACGGGCCCCGTCATTGTCGACTGGCTCCGGGAGCATGGCTTTGATACGCAGGCACCCGTTGTGGTGCCCGACGGGGAGCCGGTAGGTGCGGCATTACGCGCCGTCCTGGCGCAGGGGCACGCGGTAGTGATTACCAGTGGGGGAACGGGGCTGAGCCCGGATGATCAAACGCCGGAGATGACGCTGCCGCTTTTGGATCGGAACATCCCGGGCATCATGGAGGCCATCCGTGCCGCCGGGCTGACCAAGACGCCCATGGCCGCGCTGAGCCGTGGCTACGCAGGCCTGGCAGGCACCACCTTGATCATCAACCTGCCCGGTTCCCCGGCGGGAGTCATGGATGGGCTGGGCGTGCTGGACCCCCTCATTAGACACCTCTGTGAACAGGTGGCCGGACACCATGGGCACTAATATCGAGGTCGTCGCCGCGTTATTGAGCAGCGGTCCCCTTTCCCTGGACACGGCCCTGGCCGCAGTGGAATCGGACCAGGCCGGCGCCGTGGTGAGTTTTAGCGGCATTGTCCGCAACCACGATGGCGGCAAGCCGGTCGCGCGCCTGAGCTACAGTGCCCACCCGCTGGCGGCCAGCGTGCTCCAGTCCGTGGTGGACTCGCTGGGGGAGGGGGTTCAGGATCCCGATGGGCATGCCGTGCGCGTGTGGGTGGCGCACCGCGTGGGTCCGCTGGAGATTGGCGAACCGGCACTGGTATGCGCCGTGGCATCCTCCCACCGCGCCGAAGCCTTTACCGTCTGCGCAACATTGGTGGAGCGCATTAAAGCCGAAGTGCCGATTTGGAAGGAGCAGTTCTTTACCGACGGCACCGTGGAATGGGTCGGGGCCGGGGTGGTGCCCGGTCAGTAAGGGCGCCCAGCCAATGACTGCCCACAAACCCAGTAGGCTTAAAGGCATGACTGAATTGCTAAGGGTTGCTGTGTTGGGCGCCAAGGGACGAATGGGAACGGCCGCCGTCGCCGCCATAGACGCGGCGCATGACCTGGAGCTTGTTGCTGCCGTGGGACGCATTGATTCGATGGAGATCCTCGTTGACCGGGGCGTGGACGTCGTGGTGGATCTCACGGTTCCCGACTCCACCGAGGCGAATGTGCACTTTGCCGTGAGCCACGGCATGCATGCCGTGGTGGGAACCACCGGCTGGGATGCCGCCCGGCTTGCAGCCCTGGAAGAGCTTTTGGCCCAACATCCCAAGACGGGGGTGCTCATTGCCCCCAACTTTGCCTTGGGTTCGGTGCTGGCTACGCGCTTTGCCGCTCAAGCCGCACGGTACTTTGAATCGGTGGAAATTGTGGAACTACACCACCCCCGCAAGGTGGATGCCCCCTCGGGCACGGCTCTGCGCACAGCCCAACTCGTGGCCGCCGCCCGGGCCGCCGCCGGTGTGGCCCCGGCCCCGGATGCCACGGAAACAGAGCTTGACGGCGCCCGCGGCGCCTCCGTGGACGGCATTCCGGTGCACAGCGTGCGCCTGGCCGGGTTGGTGGCACATCAGGAAGTATTGTTCGGCAGCCACGGCGAGGCCCTGACCATCCGCCATGATTCCTTCAATCATGAATCCTTCATGCCAGGCGTCCTTTTGGGCGTGCGCACAGTTCCCGGCAGCCCGGGACTCACCGTGGGCCTGGACGGCTACCTCGATGTGGAAGGCTAAGCACATGGCAGCGACGGGCAGCAGGGGCCTGAAATTTTCCAAGACCAAAATCTGGGTTGCCCTGGTCACCCTGTTGCTGGTGTTTTACATGGTGGTCATGATGCAGCGCGCCGTCTTGTTACTGGGGGACAGCGACTGGGTCGCGAAACTCCTGGGCGCGGCCTATCTGCTCATTCCGCTTGTGGCGGCCTGGGCCCTGGTCAGCGAAATCCTCTTTGGCGCCCGGACCGAGAAAATGGCCCGCATTTTAGAAGCCGAGGGTGGCCTGCCCGTGGACAACCTTCCCCGCACCCCGGGGGGCAGGATTGTGCGTGCCGCAGCCGACGCCGAATTTGGCAAGTACAAGCTCGAGACCGAGGCCGCCCCCGCGGACTGGCGCTCATGGTTCCGGCTCTCCTGCGCCTACGACGCCTCAGGGGACAGGGGCCGGGCCCGCAAAGCCATGCGTGACGCCGTCGCCCTGTTCCGCGCCGACACCTGATCCCATGTACGTTGCCACCAACCCGCACGACGGCGTCGACCTTGCCTGGGATTGCGTGGGACAGGGCACGCCCCTTCTGCTGGTCCACGGCAGCGCCCTCAGTAAAGCCATTTGGCGCGGTTTTGGTTACACGAAGGCATTCCGGGAGAACTACCGCGTCCTGACCATGGACCTGCGCGGGCATGGCCGCAGCGCCAAACCCACCCACGCAGCCAGCTACACCATGGAAATGCTCACCGCCGATGTGCTGGCAGTTTTAGATGCCGCCGGCGTGACGGCAGCGCACTATGGCGGCTACTCGGTCGGCGCACGCATGGCTTTTTCCCTCGCGGCCACCGCCCCGCAGCGGATGCTCTCGTTGACCTCCTTGGGCGGCAGTTACAGGATCGAACCAGGTGGCATCGGAGCCTTGTTTTTCCCAGGATTTGACACCGCGCTGGCCAGCGGCACCATGGCAGCCTTTGTCGAAGGTTGGGAAGCGCATCTGGGCCACCGCCTGGACAGCCAGACCCGGGCCGCTTTTTTAGCCAATGACGCTGCCGCTCTCCGCGCGTACTTTGCCCAAACAGAAGCTGAACCGGCGGTTTCCGAGGAAGCGCTAAGTGCCATGGACATCCCGGCACTGCTCATGGCCGGCTCCAACGATCCACGGCGCTGGGCGGATTCACGTCGCGCGGCCGAGCTCATGCCGCAGGCGCGTTTTGTGGAGCTGCCGGGCCGCAACCACGGCACCACCCTGGTCCCCGCGCAGCCCATCATGGATCAGTGGCTGCCTTTTCTGCACGCGTGGCGTCAATAGCGCTGATGACGCGTGCGTTGCATGAATAGCACCAACAGCAGGTAACGTTTTACCCATGTCTGTCACTGAAATTTCCCCCCGGCCCTTTGGAACACTGGCGCCCGCCATGGTCACCCCCTTCACCGCTGAGGGGGCCGTGGACTATCAGGCCGCTGGAGAGCTTGCCAGCAAACTGGTTGACGACGGTTGCGATGGAATTGTTGTCACGGGCACCACGGGTGAAACCTCCACCCTTTCCGACGAGGAAAACCTGGGGATGTTCCAGGCCGTCATTGACGCCGTCGGCGGACGTGCCCGCGTCATTGCCGGCACCGGCACCAATGACACGGCCCACTCCATCAGCCTGTCCCGGCGGGCCGCGAAGCTGGACATTGATGGGCTTTTGCTTGTCACCCCCTACTACAACAAGCCCAGTCAGGCCGGCCTCGCCGCCCACTTTGCAGCCATTGCCGACTCCACCGAACTGCCCGTGATGATTTATGACATCCCCGGCCGTTCCGCGGTGCCGATCAACACTGAAACCATTATTCGCCTGGCGCAGCACCCGCGCATTGTGGCGTTGAAGGACGCCAAGGCGGACTTTAGCGAAACCACCCGCGTCATGGCCAACACCGACCTTGACATTTACTCCGGCGACGACGGATTGACGCTGCCCCTGATGGCTGCGGGCGCCGTGGGACTGGTGAGCGTCAGCGCGCATGTGGCAGCGCCGGCGTTCCGGGCCCTCATTGATGCAGCAGTCGCAGGTGACTTTGTCACAGCCCGCCGCATCCACTTTGAACTGGACCCCATCATTCGCGCCACCATGGGCCACGTGCAGGGCGCCGTGGCCGTGAAGGCCATCCTTAAGTGGCAGGGCATCTTGTCCAATTCCCTGGTCCGCCTGCCCCTGGTGGAAGCGGGCGACGCTGAAATTGCCGCCATCAAGGCAGATCTGGCGGAAGCCGGAGTGGACTTTTCCGCATGATCCAAGGTGCGGAAACCGGTCTGCACACGCCCCCGGAGCTGCTGCCCGGCACCCTGCGCATTGTGCCCTTGGGCGGCATTGGTGAAATTGGCCGGAACATGACCGTCTTTGAAATGGACGGCAAGCTGCTCATAGTGGATTGCGGAGTGTTGTTCCCGGAAGAGGACCAGCCAGGCGTCGATGTCATCTTGCCCGACTTCTCCTACATTGCCGGCAGGCTGGAGGACGTGGTGGGTGTAATCCTGACCCACGGACACGAGGACCACATTGGTGCGGTGCCGTACCTGCTGCGACTCCGTGAGGACATCCCGCTCATTGGCTCACGGCTCACCCTGGCCCTCATTGAAGCCAAACTGCTGGAGCACCGCATCAAACCGTGGACCCTGACGGTCAGGGAGCACCAGGTGGAGCAGCTGGGCCCGTTCCAATGCGAGTTCGTGGCCGTGAACCACTCCATTCCGGACGCGCTGGCCGTGTTCCTGCGCACGGCCGGCGGTTCCGTGCTCCACACCGGTGACTTTAAGATGGATCAGCTGCCCCTGGACGGGCGCACCACTGACTTGCGTCACTTTGCACGGTTGGGGGAGGAGGGCGTTGACCTGTTCCTCGTCGACTCCACCAACGCTGACGTGCCTGGTTTCACCACGAGCGAGGCGGAAATCGGCCCCACCCTTGAAGCACTTTTCGCCAAGGCCGAGCGGCGCATTATTGTGGCCAGTTTCTCCTCGCACGTGCACCGCGTGCAGCAGGTGTTAAACGCCGCAGTGACGCATGGGCGCAAGGTGGCTTTTGTGGGCCGTTCCATGGTGCGCAATATGGACATTGCGCACCGGCTGGGCTATCTTCACGTGCCCGCCGACGTCGTCGTTGATGTGAAAAACGTCGACAGCCTGCCCGATCACCAGGTGGTGCTCATGTCCACGGGCTCGCAGGGGGAACCCATGGCAGCGCTGTCCCGCATGGCCGCGGGGGAACATAAAATTTCGGTGGGCGGCGGCGACACTGTCATTTTGGCCTCGTCGTTGATTCCAGGTAATGAGAACGCCGTCTTTAAAATCATAAATGGCCTCCTCAAGCGCGGTGCCAACGTCATTCATAAAGGCACGGCCAAGGTGCACGTCTCGGGTCACGCGGCCGCCGGGGAGCTTTTGTATTGCTATAACATTTTGAAGCCCCGCCAGGTCATGCCGGTGCACGGGGAAACCCGGCACCTCATCGCCAATGCCAACATTGCCATTTCCTCGGGGGTGCCGGGCGAAAATGTGCTTTTGACCGAGGACGGCTCCGTCATTGACATGCGCGGCGGCGTGGCACAAATTGTGGGCCAGGTGGAGTGCGGTTTTGTTTATGTTGACGGGCACAGTGTTGGGCAAATCACCGACAGCGACCTCAAGGACCGCCGTGTCCTGGGGGATGAGGGCTTCATTTCCATCATTACAGTTGTCAACCGTGCCACGGGAAAAATTGTCACGGGTCCTGACATCCATGCCCGCGGGGTAGCCGAGGGCGAGGCCGTGTTTGAGCACATCAAGCCCCACATTGCTGCAGCACTGGAGGCTGCCGTTTTGGCCAATGCAGAGCACACCACCCACCAGCTGCAGCAGGTGGTGCGCCGCGTCGTGGGCACCTGGGTAAACCGCACCCTGCGCCGCAAACCCATGATCATCCCCGTGGTCCTCGAAGCCTGACCATGCAGGCGCGACTCAGGGGCAGTGCAGGGATCAGTGGGGTTCCGTGGTATCCACCACGGCTGGCTGGTGCATGAAATCCACTGGATCCAGCGGCACTGGCGGTACCGTTGAACCATGGCGACTCGTTCTTCCCCCGCCCGTCAGTCCTCCGGTCAGAAGGGTGGCGCCACTGCGCGCGCCCCCAAGACTGCTAAATTGCCGGCCCCGCGCACCAAGTCCACCCCACTGCCCCCGGAGCCCGCGCTCATCTGGCCCGTCCGGATGGCCGTGGCTTTCTGGCAGGGACTGGGGCACTTGGTGGGTGCTGCGGTGCGCCGCATGGGCACCGACAAAAGTCACATGCCCGCGGAGGAACGCCGCGACGGCGCAGGCCTGCTGTTCATTGTGCTGGCCTTTGCCATTGCCACTTTTGAGTGGTGGGGCCTGGGTGGTCCCGTAGCCGGTGCCGTGCAGGGCGTGGTGCAGGGAACGTTCGGCTGGTTCGCGGCCCTGCTGCCGCCCCAGCTTTTGGTGTTTTCCGTCTTGGTGTTCCGCCAGCCCAGCAATATGTCCAGCAATAACCGGGTGGCCCTGGGCTTTGCCATCATGACGCTGGCCGGGTGTTCGCTGGCCCACGTGGCTGCCGGCAACCCCGATATTTCCGACGGTTTTGCCGGCCTGAGCGTTGCCGGGGGCATGGTGGGTGCCCTGAGCGGCAGCCTGGTGGCCAAGCTCGGCACCGTCGTGGCAATGTTGTTCTTCTCCCTGGTCGCGTTCGCCAGCGTGCTGGTACTGAGCAATACCCCCGTGCGTTACATTCCCACCCGGCTCCGCGGCATTTATGACCAGCTGATGGGCACGCCCGGCACACAGGCAGCCCCGGCCCCACATAATGACCATGATCAAAGTTACCTCTATGGCGAACCCGCGCCGGCGAAGAAGCCGCGCAGCCTGCGGGCCCGGCAAAAGGCGGCCCTGGAGCAGGAAAACGACTTTAACAAGACTGCGAGCACTGAGGCTTTTGCCACGCCGCTGGTGGAACTGGACGACGACGGCACCCCGGTTCCGGCGTCGGGCGCGTCCCTGCTGCGGCCAGGTACCCGCCGTCCCACCCGTGACCAGCTGGCGGCAGACAAGATCAAGGCCCGCCAGGGCCTGCCCACCACCGGCGAGGTCTACGACGACATGGCCACCGGCACGGAGGCCGCCACGGAAGCCATTGGCATTGTCACCCCGGAGATGCTGCGTGCCGGGACCCAGCCCACAGCCCGCCCTGTCCCCGCCCGGATCATTCCCGCCCCGCCCATGGCCCCACCAGCCCCCATCCCGGCGCGTTCCGAGCAACTCCAACTTTCCGGGGATGTTACGTATACGCTTCCGGACTCGGAATTCCTGCCGGCGGGACCGCCCGGCAAGGACGCCACGGCAGCCAATGACTCAGTGGTGGCAGCATTGACAGATACCCTGCAGCAGTTCAATGTTGACGCGGCCGTGACGGGCTTTAGCCGCGGACCCACAGTCACGCGCTACGAAATTGAGTTGGCGCCCGGCACCAAGGTGGAGCGCGTCACGGCGCTGAGCAAAAACATTTCGTACGCCGTGGCCTCCTCCGATGTGCGGATCCTCAGCCCCATCCCGGGCAAGAGTGCCATTGGCATTGAAATTCCCAATGCGGATAAGGAAATTGTGGTGCTGGGCGACGTGCTGCGTTCCGCCAACGCCCGCCGCACGGAACACCCCATGGTTATGGGCGTGGGCAAGGACGTCGAGGGCGGTTTTGTCGTGGCGAACCTGGCCAAAATGCCGCACCTGCTGGTGGCAGGTGCCACGGGAGCCGGTAAATCCTCCTTCGTGAACTCCATGATTGTTTCCATCCTGATGCGCGCCACGCCCGATGAGGTGCGCATGGTCATGGTGGACCCCAAACGGGTGGAATTGACCGCCTACGAGGGCGTGCCGCACTTGATTACCCCCATTATCACCAACCCCAAAAAAGCGGCCGAGGCCCTGCAGTGGGTGGTGCGGGAAATGGACACCCGCTACGACGATCTCGCCAACTTTGGCTTCAAGCACATTGATGAATTCAACAAGGCAGTCAAGGCCGGCAGCGTGCACCCCCCGGTGGACTCCAAGCGGGTCATGAAGCCCTACCCCTATTTACTGGTCATTGTCGATGAGCTTGCGGATTTGATGATGGTGGCCCCGCGCGACGTGGAGGATTCCATTGTGCGCATCACCCAGCTGGCTCGTGCCGCAGGCATCCACCTGGTCCTGGCAACCCAGCGGCCCTCCGTGGACGTGGTCACCGGCTTGATCAAGGCCAATGTGCCCTCGCGCATGGCCTTTGCCACCTCCTCCGTCACGGATTCCCGCGTGGTCCTGGACCAGCCGGGGGCCGAGAAGCTGCTGGGCCAAGGTGATGCGTTGTTCCTGCCCATGGGCAAGTCCAAGCCCGTCCGTGTGCAGGGCGCGTGGGTCACCGAAGCTGAAATCAAGGCAGTCGTGGACCACGTCAAGGGCCAGCTCAAGGCCAGCTACAGGGAGGATGTGGCGGTCGAAGCGCCGAAGAAGGTCATTGAAGATGACATTGGCGATGACATGGACGTATTGCTGCAGGCCACCGAACTGGTGGTGACCACGCAGTTTGGTTCCACCTCCATGCTCCAGCGCAAGCTCCGGGTGGGCTTTGCCAAGGCCGGGCGGCTCATGGACCTGCTGGAATCGCGCGGCGTGGTAGGTCCCTCCGAGGGTTCCAAGGCCCGCGATGTGCTGGTCAAACCGGACGACCTGGCCGAAACCCTTGCCGCGATCCGCGGTGACGGGTCGGCGGTGGGAGGTGCCGGCGCCCCCCCTGCCGCGGGTGTGCCGACAGCTCCTGCCGTGGATCCCATGGCGGCGGCCTTGGCGGAGAACGCCAACGCCAATCACGCTCACGCGAATCCTTCCTGGGGTGGGGATTTGGTGGCTGAGGATTTGGCCAACCGTCCGCAGGCTGTGGAATACCATGACGGTAATGACGAGCCGGCGGGGGAAGACGCATGGTCACTCACGGGACGTTAGGGCCCATGGTGGGCAATGCGGCGCTGGGCACTTTTTTCGATAGCCTAGAAAAGTGAGTGAATCGGTGGCGTCCCGCCCGTCCAATTGGAACCTGCCCAACGCCCTAACACTGTTGCGCATAGTGCTGGTGCCATTCTTCGTGTGGTCCTTCCTGGCCGACGACGGCGCCTACGGGCCGCTGCGGTGGCTCGCGGTCGCTTTATTCGTGGTGGCCATTTACACCGACAAGCTCGACGGCGACATTGCCCGCTCACGCGGCATTGTCACCAACTTTGGCAAGATCGCCGATCCCATCGCCGACAAGCTGCTCATTGGCTCGGCCCTGATTTTGCTTTCGGTCGCCGGGGAGCTGTGGTGGTGGGTGACCATTCTCATGCTGGTGCGTGAGGTCGGGATCACCCTGCTGCGCTTTGTGGTGATTCGTTACGGCGTCATGGCAGCCTCCAAGGGCGGCAAGCTGAAAACCGTTTTACAAACCCTGGCCATTTTTGTGTATTTGCTGCCCGTGACTCCCACCATTTCCTGGTTGTCGGTGGTGGCGCTTGTCATCATGCTGGTGGCCCTGGCCGTCACCATGGTCACCGGGGCAGATTATGTGATTAAGGCTGTGCAATTACGGCACGCCGGGGTCGCGGCCCGTCGAGGCCAAGGAAAATAAAGGATTATTATGTGGGCAGAGCCTGCTTTAGAAGAACTCGTTGCCTCAGCTGTTACGGCCGGGATTACGGTTGCAACGGCTGAATCGCTGACAGCTGGCATGGTTTCCGCCACTTTGGCGCAGGTTCCCGGGGCCTCCGGAATGTTGCAGGGCGGTGTGGTGGCTTACCAAAACACTGTGAAGGCCGCATTACTGAATGTTTCACCCGAGCTGCTGGAAACCCGCGGGGCCGTGGATCCGGCGGTAGCCTCTGCCATGGCCCTGGGCGTATGCGCAGCCGTGGGAGCGCGTGTGGGTATTTCCACGACGGGGGTAGCGGGACCGGAACCGCATCAGGGCCAGCAAGTGGGTACAGTATTTATTGGCGTGGCCCTTGACGGGGAAGCCCAGGCCTATGAATACCACTTTGGCGGCGATCGGGAAATGATTCGCCTGCAGGCTGCCCAGGAGGCCATTTCTCTCCTGGAACAAGTCATTAAAGCTGCCGGGGAACAAAATTTATAGTGAGTTAGTTGGTCATAGTGAACGCAAAGTACTTCCATCCCTTTAGGATAGGAACACCAAGCGGGCATAGTGGCTCCGGTACCGGTTGCCGGGCAATAGCCCATCCGTAGTGATTGAACGAGGAGTAAGGCGAAATACGATGGTGAAACAACCCGTATCCGTAAACGGCGTAGTGCGCTGGCGGGATGTGGGTTTGGCAGACGAACAACCGCATCAGCAGAAGGAGCGCAAGATGGTGGTGCTCCGTCACGAAATTGGTGATGTTCTTCGCGATGTTCGTCAACGTCAAGGCCGCACGCTCCGTGAAGTTTCCCACAATGCACGCGTCTCGCTGGGTTACCTAAGCGAGGTTGAGCGCGGGCAGAAGGAAGCCTCCTCGGAGTTGCTTTCCTCTATCTGCTCCGCTCTTGATGTACCGTTATCGCTCATGCTCCGTGAGGTGAGCGACCGTTTGGCTGTCGCCGAAGGCGTAGCTGTCCCGGATACCGTTCCGCATGAATTTTCGGCCCGTTATGGCCGTGACATCACTGCAGAGCTCTCCGATGAACTTAATAAAGGACTCATGTCCACTGCTTTCTAAGCTTCCTGCGCCAAGTGCCCAGGTCACAAGCACGCATAGGCCC
Organism: Actinomycetales bacterium; assembly: GCA_038242155.1. Classification (GTDB taxonomy): domain Bacteria; phylum Actinomycetota; class Actinomycetes; order Actinomycetales; family Micrococcaceae; genus Specibacter. The sequence goes on from JBBSSM010000007.1 coordinate 32,661, forward strand.
CATCATGATGATGGGGCCTATGTTTTTTTCAAAAGAACACCGCGTGTTTTTTCAAAAGAACACCGTGCTTGGACGTACCCGTGACCAACCAGACATGCGAGAATAATTAAGTGCGTGTAAGTGAATTTTGGCGATTGATGGACGACGAGTTCAGCCCTTCTTATTCCCGGGTGGTGGCCCGCGATCTGGTCCTTGCCGGCGTGGGTGGAAACACCGCCAGTGAGGCACTGCGTGCCGGCTTTGATCCGAAGGAGATTTGGCTGGAGGTCTGCCGGATCCAGGACGTCCCCCAGTCCCGGTGGTTGGGCCGGGACATCGTTCCGGGAGGCTAGACAGGCGCGAATGCTACGCCCAGGTACCAAAAAACCCCAGGTCCTTAACTCGAATATCCGTTCGATAAGTACTATACTTATCCTTGGAGTCGAGTGAGGAGGTGGCAAAGTTTTCCACAATTTTCTCCTCTCAGTGTCGCAGGCGGCGACTTTGTCAGACCCTTGAACTAGCGTGTGAACTATCAACTACAGCAACACCAACAATTGCTGTTTCCCTCCGCCCGCAGCAGGGCGTGCGGAAACGGCACAATGGAAAGACCGAGGTGAACCATGGCCGCTCCCGCAGACCGTGAAAAAGCGCTGGCAGCAGCACTGGCGCAAATTGACAAGCAATATGGCAAGGGTTCCATCATGCGCCTGGGTGATGAGGTACGCGCACCCATTGAAGTAATTCCCACCGGCTCCATTGCCTTGGATGTGGCATTGGGCATAGGCGGCCTGCCGCGCGGCCGCGTGGTGGAGATTTATGGTCCGGAATCTTCCGGTAAAACCACGCTGGCCCTGCATGCAGTGGCAAGTGCGCAAAAACTGGGCGGCCTGGCAGCATTTATTGATGCCGAGCATGCCCTGGATCCTGACTACGCCGCTAAATTGGGTGTGGACGTGGATGCCCTGCTTGTTTCCCAGCCGGATACCGGTGAGCAGGCGCTGGAAATCATGGACATGCTCATTGGTTCCGGCTCCCTGGATGTCATTGTCATTGACTCCGTTGCCGCCCTGGTGCCGCGCGCTGAAATTGAAGGCGACATGGGTGACAGCCACGTAGGCCTGCAGGCCCGCCTCATGAGCCAGGCCCTGCGTAAGATCACCGGGCGCCTAAGCCAAACCAAAACCACAGCCATTTTCATCAACCAGCTGCGTGAAAAAATTGGTGTGTTCTTCGGTAGCCCGGAAACCACCACCGGTGGTAAGGCGTTGAAGTTCTACGCCTCCATCCGCATCGACGTGCGCCGCATTCAAACCCTCAAGGAAGGCGCGGATGCCGTAGGTAACCGCACCAAAGCCAAAGTGGTCAAGAACAAGATGGCACCGCCTTTCAAAATTGCCGAATTCGACATTATTTACGGGGTGGGCATTTCCCGCGAGGGCGGCATCATCGACATGGGTGTGGAACACGGCATCATTCGCAAGTCCGGTTCCTGGTACACCTACGACGGCGACCAGCTGGGTCAGGGCATGGAAAACTCCCGGCGCTTCCTGAAGGACAATCCGGAACTGGCAGAAGAGCTGGAACGTTTGATCAAGGCCAAGTTGGGCGTGGGCGCCAAGCCTGAGGAAGAAACCGAAGAAGCGCCCAAGCTCAAGGCAGTGGACGGCTTTTAGGCTCCAGCATGAGATCGAGGCAACCCGCACCGGAACTGGACCCTGACGCAAACCCGGCTGCAGTGGCCCGATCCATTGTGTTACGTCAAATAACCCATTCGCCCAAGAGCCGCCATCAGCTGGCGCAAAAACTCAGCGAGCGCCACATCCCCGAGGATGTGGCGCAGGCTGTGTTGGACCGCTTCGAAGAGGTCAAGCTCATAGATGATGCTGAATTTGCCGGCGAATGGGTGCGCACCCGTTCTTTGTACAAGTCCCTGGCCAGGGAGGCGCTGCGGCGCGAACTGGCGGAGAAGGGCATTGCAGCGCATTTGGCGGAGGCGGCATTGGAACAAGTTGACGATGACACGGAGCGTCAGCAGGCCCGCGAGCTGGTGGAACGTAAAATCCGGCCGTCCATGAACCTGGCGGACCGGGCTGAGCGGGATAAATACACCCGCCGTTGGGTTGCCATGCTGGCCCGGAAGGGTTTTAATCCCTCGCTGGCTTTTCACACGGTCAGTGACGTCATCGACAGGCGCGAAGAGCAGTCCTGACACCCGTACGGTTTGGCAAACCGGCGTCCTGGGCCACCCGCACGGGATAACGGCACTGAGACCCCGCCCTGAGATGCCCACAGGGGGAAAACAATCGCTATGCTGGCGGCATATGCGACACTCTTCGCCCACCCTCCGCCGTTTTCTGGCCGCCACCACGACGGCTGGTTTGTTGCTCGCCGCTTCAATGGTGCCTGCAGTTGCGGAGGAGGGGCCGCCGTCGGGCTTCCCATCCTCGAGCGACGTGGAGCAGGTCAAGGGCGACGCCAAAGCCACGGCAGCCGAAGTTGCCACCATCCCTGCCCTGTTGGACTCTTTGGAGAACCAAGCCGGAGTGCTGGGAACAACAGCTGTCGCAGCTGTCGCAGCTGGAGCTGGCTACGCCCTTACGCAAAGCAAACTCGACGCCGCGACAGCTGAGGTGGCATTGCTCAACGCCCATACGCGACAAGCCGCGGACGCGGCAGCCGAGTATGAAAAACAGGCCGTGGCCGTGCAAAGCTATAAATCAGGTGGTGCAGGGCCGGGTTTGTTTGCTCCCGCAGTGATGCTGTCATCGCAGGAAAACCTCAATGGCGCGGATTTAATGCATCAGGTGGGTGAGCAGGCTGACCTCAAGCAAGCCCGTGCCGGACAGGCCCAGGCCGTGGCGGCAGCACTGAAGGAAACCCGGAAACAAGCGCAGACAGCCCACGCTGAACTGAGTCTTGCCGCGCAACACGACCGTGATGCGGCCTTGACCGCACAGTCTGCCGTCACGGAGCGAATAGCTGGCCAACAAACACAAAGTGCAACGCTGATGGCTCAGCTGGCGGCCCTCAACAACACCTCAGTTGCCATGGAGACGGAGTTTCGGCAGGGCCGCGACGCCGTCACGGCCTATAACCAGGCGCAGGAAGCCAAACGTTTGGCCGCCGAGGACAGTTCCCGCCGGGGAGCAACAACGCTGCCGCCGGCTGCCGCGGCGCCCCAGTCGGGAGCCCCGGCGCCCAAACCAGCTGCCTCAGCGCCCCAATCGGGAGCCCCGGTAGGTCCGGTCATCCCCAACCCCGCGCCAGCTCTTCTCGGTCCGGCTGCTCCCGGCCCCACCGGCGGTTACATCCCCGGTTATACCCCGGGCGAGGTGGTGGTGCCGACCCTTCCCGGCGGGGCCGTCAATGATCCCGCGGGTGCAAAAAACTATGCCCAGTCGCAGCTCGGTGCTTTCGGATGGACGCCCGGGGAATTTACCTGCTTGAATCAACTGTGGGAACGTGAATCCAACTGGCGCACCAATGCCACCAATCCTTATAGCGGGGCTTACGGCATTGCCCAAGCCCTACCGCCGGGCAAATACGCCTTAGCCGTTGCCGATTGGCTCACCAATTACCGCACCCAAATCCAGTGGGGCCTGGGTTACATCAGCAACCGGTACGGCTCACCGTGCGGGGCGTGGAACCACTCCCAAACAGTGCGCTGGTACTAAAAGGTGCTGCCGGGCCCAAACAGGTCTTAGGCTTGATGGGTGAGCCTGATCCAAGACAGCGTTGATTTTTCCGCACCCGCCCCCGCAGTAGTTTCCAACACCGGCATGCCGCGCACCTATCAAGTGCGTACTTACGGCTGCCAAATGAATGTCCACGACTCCGAGCGCATGGCAGGCCTGTTGGAGAGCGCCGGCATGGTCGCCGTGAACGACGCCGGCCCGGCTCGTATTCTCGATGCCAACGGTGAGGCGGTCCCTGACGTCGTCGTCTTCAATACCTGCGCCGTGCGGGAGAACGCGGACAATAAGCTGTACGGCAACCTGGGCATGCTGGCGCACATTAAGGAAAGCAATCCGGGGATGCAGATCGCCGTAGGTGGTTGCCTCGCGCAAAAGGACCGGGAGACCATTCAAAAGCGTGCTCCCTGGGTGGACGTGGTCTTTGGCACGCACAATGTCGGGGCCCTGCCCGTGCTGCTTGAACGTGCCCGGCACAACGCCGACGCACAGCTGGAAATCCTGGAATCCCTGGAGGTTTTTCCCTCCACGCTGCCTACCCGCCGCGACTCCGTGTATTCGGGCTGGGTCAGCATTTCCGTGGGCTGCAACAATACCTGCACCTTTTGCATTGTGCCGTCCCTGCGCGGCAAGGAGCGCGACAGGCGCCCCGGGGAGATTCTGGCCGAAATTCAAGCGCTCGTTGACGACGGCGCCATTGAAGTCACTCTCCTGGGGCAGAACGTAAACTCCTACGGCATTGAGTTTGGGGACCGTTTGGCGTTTGGCAAGTTGCTGCGCGCCTGTGGTGAGATCAAGGGCCTGGAGCGGGTGCGCTTTACCAGCCCGCACCCGGCAGCTTTCACAGACGATGTCATAGCGGCCATGGCCGAGACCCCCAATGTCATGCCGCAACTACATATGCCCTTGCAGTCCGGATCCGACAAGGTCCTCAAGGACATGCGCCGCTCCTACCGCTCGACAAAATTTCTGGGCATTTTGGACAAGGTCCGCGAACTCATCCCACACGCTGCCATCTCCACCGACATCATTGTGGGTTTCCCCGGTGAGACGGAGGAGGATTTCCAAGCCACCCTGGACATCGTGGAAAAGTCGCGCTTTGCCACGGCCTTCACCTACCAGTACTCCAAGCGGCCCGGCACCCCTGCCGCCGAGCTGCCGGATCAGCTGCCCAAGGCCGTGGTGCAGGAACGCTTCCTGCGCCTGACGGCGCTGCAGGACCGCATTTGTGCCGAGGAGAACGCCAAGCAGGTGGGCCGCAAAGTGGAGGTCATGGTCACTTCCGGGTCGGGACGGAAGGCTGCGGAAACCAACCGTCTTTCCGGCCGTGCCCAGGATCAGCGCCTGGTCCACTTCACCGTCCCGGAAGGTGCGCAAACTCCCCGGCCCGGGGATTTAGTCACTGTGACCATCACCGACGCCGCCGCGTTCCACCTCGTGGCCGATCCTGCCACTGCAGCCGACTACCAGCTGCGCCGCTCCCGCGCCGGGGATGCGTGGGATTTGTCGCAGGCTGATTCCTGTGGCGTTCCCGCCAAAACCACTTCCGACGGCGCGCGGGCCGCCGTCAGCCTGGGCATGCCCACGCTGCCTCTCCGCACCCGGTGAGCCCCGCTGTCATCCCAGCGGCTACGCCGGCGGAATTGCCTTTAGTGGCAGTGGTGGGGCCCACGGGTTCGGGTAAATCCGAGCTGGCCTTGAAACTTGCCGAGCATTTTGACGGTGAAATCATTAACGCCGACGCCATGCAGTTTTACCGTGGCATGGATATTGGTACGGCCAAACTGCTGCCGGCCGAACGCCGCGGCATTGCCCATCACTTGATGGATTTCCTCAGCGTCCGAGAGGACACCACCGTTGCCGCGTTTCAACAGTTGGCCCGTGCGGCCATGGTCGACATCAGGTCCCGGGGGAAGCTGCCGATTTTAGTGGGCGGATCGGGGCTCTACAACCGGGCGGCCATTGACGTTTTGGAGTTCCCGGGCACGGACCCAGACGTACGGGCCCGGCTCGAAGACGAGCTGGCAAAGGAGGGCCTGCCCGCCATGCTGGGTCGGCTTCAACAGGTTGACCCGGTCTCCGCTGACCGCATTGGGGATGGGAAGCGCGTGGTGCGTGCCCTGGAAGTGCATGCACTCACCGGCCGCCCCTTCAGCTCCTTCATGCCCCACCGGGAGTATGTGCAGGCAACCGTGCAAATTGGTTTGAATGGCGAGCGCGCCCAACTGCACGACCGCCTCGCCTCCCGCGTGCATCACATGGTGGGCGCCGGGCTGTTGAAAGAGGTGGAGGTGCTTGCCCGGGAGGGTTTGCGGGAGGGCCGCACGGCACGGAAGGCGCTGGGCTATGAACAGTTCCTGCGCGTTCTTGACGGGGAATCCACCATTGCCGCTGCAAGTGAGCAGACCATTGTGGCCACCCGCCAATTTGCCCGCCGGCAGCTGACCTGGTTCCGGGCCGATCCACGCGTGCAGTGGCTGGATTGGTCTCGGCCGGATGTGTCCGAGGCTGCAGTGCAGCGGGTGCAGGCGGCCCGTTCCGGCGTCGGGCCATGCATGCAATAGTCTGAAACCATGACAAACGCCAACAGCTCCCTGACAGGCATGCGCTTTTCCAAAGGCCACGGCACCGGCAATGATTTTGTGCTGGTGGCAGATCCGGAGGGTGTGCGCGGGCTGGCACCGGAGCAGGTGGCGGTGCTGTGTGACCGGCAGCGGGGGATTGGTGGGGATGGGCTGATCCGCGCCGTTCGTTCCCGGAACATTGCCGAGGGAACTGCCATCCTGGAACAGGATCCTGGGGCCCAATGGTTCATGGATTACTACAATGCCGACGGTTCGCTCTCCGAAATGTGCGGCAACGGCGTTCGCGTGTTTGTGCACTTCCTCATTTCCCAGGGCCTGGTGTCGTTGGCTGACGGGGAGGAACTGGCCATTGGCACGCGGGCGGGCGTCAAGCTGGTTGCCCGCACCCCTGACGGTTACCGCGTGGACATGGGCCCCTGGGGTTTCCTGGCGCCGGAGCAGGCGGCCGAGCGCGGCAGCGATGCACTGGTGGAAGCAGTTGAACTGGCCGTGGCACGTCCGGCCCTGTCCATCTCGCTGGGCAATCCCCACACGGTTGTGGCGCTGGCTGACCTGACGGAGCTCGCCGCACTGCACCTCACCACGGCCCCCGTGGTGACACCTGCACCGCCCTACGGCAGCAATGTGGAATTCACGGTGCCGGCTGAGCCGCTGGTGATGGACGACGTCGGCCACATCAGCATGCGCGTCCACGAACGTGGCGTGGGGGAGACCCTCTCCTGCGGCACGGGGGCGTGTGCCGCCGCGGCCGCAACCCGTTTCTGGGCAGGCGATGGCGCCCCGGAACTGTGGGCGGTGGCAGTTCCTGGCGGGATCGTTGGTGTGCGGTTCTTTGCCGGATCCGAAGGCCGCGAACACGTGGAACTCAGCGGACCTGCCGTAATAGTGGCCGAGGGTGTCATCGCCTAAGGCTTTAACCGCTAGGGCTTGGTGCGTGTCACACGTAAAATGCGGAAGGCTTTTTGCGTGGAGTCGCGGCTGACACTAAATCCCGCCTCCGGAAATTGCTGCGCCAGCTCCGCTGAGAGCCAGCGTTGCAGTGAGTCCGAACCCAGGTTCTTTTGAACCACTAAATAAGCTCTTCCGTTATGCGCCAGACGCGGCAGCCACTGCAGCAAAATTGAGTGCAGCTCCGATTTGCCCACTCGAATGGGCGGATTGGACCAGATGGTGTTGAAACGCAGTGCCGGATCCACGGCGTCGGGCGTGGATGCTGTGACGTTCCGCAGTCCAAGTGCTGCTGCGTTGTCCCGTGTCAGCTCGATGGATCGTTCATTGACGTCAACTGCAAAAACAGCGGCCTCGGGGGACCTTAGGGCAAGGGTCAGGGCGATGGGTCCCCACCCGCAACCAATGTCAAGTAGATTCCCCTCGGTGGCGGGCGGTGGGGCCTGCGCCAACAAAATGGCGGTTCCCTTATCCAAGCCATCGGGACTGAATATGCCACCCGCTGTGTGAAGTTGGCGTTCCTCGCCTGCCAGCTTCACCCGAAGAGGCCGGCGCTTCATTGGCGTGGAAGGTTGTGAACTGAAATAGTGATCTGCACCCTGAGTACCCATAGTTATGCCAGATTAGTGGGAAAATGCGTCAATGGGTATCTAGGTACACCTAACGTTAAGGCTGAACCGCCGCAGTGACTTTTGCACAGATAGGGCTGCCAAAGGTGTGAGTGTGGGCGGGTCGGACTACGATTGAACTAAGCGCCCACTAAGGAGAATATGTCCAACGCATCTGCTCACAACAGTTCCGATGACCACACGCTGCCCGGCGACGCCGCAACAGCAGCACACGCCCCAGAGCCGCAGGGTCAGGATTTGACGGCTGCCGAAATTGAGGCGGTCATCAGCCGGATCCTGGCCAAGGACGCCGCGGCGGACCGGGCAGCGCGCAGCGAAGATGACCTGGCGGACCAGGATCCACATCGTGGTGCACCCACCACCCGGCCGTTGGCAGGCAGTGCCCAGGCTGTTTCCACGCTGGACTTCCAGCACAGCACTTTTGATGGCGAGCAACGCGAGCTGGCGGAGCGTAACGCCCTGCGCCGCCAGGCCAGCCTTTCCACTGAGCTAGAAGACGTCACCGAGGTTGAATACCGGCAGCTGCGCCTTGAGCGGGTGGTTCTGGCCGGTCTCTGGTCTCAAGGCACCATGGCCGACGCGGAAAATTCACTGCGTGAACTGGCCGCGCTTGCCGAAACTGCCGGATCAGAGGTCTTGGATGGTCTGGTGCAGCGTCGCGCCAAGCCGGACCCGGCAACGTACCTGGGACAGGGGAAGGCGCAGGAACTTAAGGATATTGTCCACGCCACGGGCGCTGACACAGTCATCATTGACGGCGACCTCGCCCCGTCACAGCGGCGCACGCTGGAAGAAGTGGTCAAGGTTAAGGTCATTGACCGCACCGCGTTGATTCTTGACATTTTTGCCCAGCACGCACAATCCCGGGAGGGTCGCGCCCAGGTGGAGCTGGCCCAGATGGAGTACCTGCTGCCGCGCCTGCGTGGTTGGGGTGAGTCCATGTCACGTCAAGCAGGCGGCCGGGTAGGAGCTGCTGGTGGCGGCATCGGCTCCCGTGGTCCGGGTGAAACAAAGATGGAGCTGGACCGCCGTAAAATCCGCACCCGCATGGCTAAATTGCGCCGTGAGATTGCTGCCATGAAACCAGCCAGAGAAACGAAGCGGGCCAACCGCAAACGCAACAGCGTGCCTTCGGTGGCCATTGCCGGTTACACCAACGCAGGCAAATCCTCACTGCTTAACCGCCTCACTGATGCGGGCGTTTTAGTGGAAAACGCGTTGTTCGCCACCCTCGACCCCACGGTGCGAAAATCCGAGACTGCCGAGGGCTTGGGATATACCCTGGTCGATACCGTGGGATTTGTTCGCTCCCTGCCCACCCAACTGGTGGAAGCCTTCCGTTCCACCCTGGAGGAGGTGGCGGATGCTGACTTGATTTTGCACATTGTTGACGCTTCACACCCTGATCCGGAGGGACAAATTGCCGCGGTTCGAACTGTCTTTGCAGAGGTTGGTGCCCTCCAAATCCCGGAAATCATTATTTTAAACAAGGCCGATATTGCCGATCCCTTTGTCGTGGAGCGCCTACGTCAACGCGAACCCCGCACAATCGTGGTGTCCGCCCGCACCGGCCTGGGCATTGCGGAGCTTTTGAGCGCCATTGCCGAGGCCATCCCGCATCCCAGTGTTGAACTCACCTTGTTAATCCCCTATGACCGCGGAGACGTGTTGAACAAACTTCACGGCAGTGATGCGGAGATCATGAGTCTTGAGCATGGGGAAGCCGGAACTTTGGCGCAGGTGCGGGTTCGGGAGGATTTAGCAGCCGAAGTGGGACCTTTTATCCGTCATGACTGAACAAGCACTTTCAACGCAAGCCCTTGAGCTGCTGGACAGGGCCGTTGAGGCCATGGGTGGCCAGCGACGCGATGGACAGCATGAGATGGTTCGTCGCGTCGTGGAAGCCATTGAAAGTGGTGACCACTTGCTGGTGCAGGCAGGCACGGGAACGGGTAAGTCCCTGGCCTATCTCATCCCCTTGATCGTGAACTCCTTGACCAGCGACAAGCCAGCAGTCATTGCCACGGCAACCCTGGCTCTCCAAGCACAAATTGTCGGCCGCGATGTGCCGCGGCTCTTGGCGGCCCTTGCGCCCGTATTGCCAAGAGCCATTGATGTGGCGTTGGTGAAGGGACGCAGCAACTATGTGTGCAAGCAAAAACTTGGCGGCGGCTTTCCCACCGAAGACACGGGGGAGGGGGCCTTATTTACTTTGGGTGAGGATGCCAGCGTCGCGCATTTGCCCGGTTCCGCCTCCGGTCCCACCTCGCAGCTGGGCAGGGAAGTCATTCGTTTGCGCGAGTGGGCCCAGGATACTGAATCGGGTGACCGCGACGAGCTGGTTCCCGGGGTCACAGACAAAGCATGGCGGCAGGTTTCCGTCACCTCCATGGAGTGTTTGGGGGCGCAAAAGTGTCCGCTGGCCACCGAGTGCTTCTCTGAGTTGGCCCGCGCCAAAGGTGCCGAGGCTGACATTGTGGTCACCAACCACGCCATGTTGGCCATCAGCGCCTTTGAGGGCATAGCTGTACTCCCGGATTACGACGTGGTGGTGGTGGATGAGGCCCACGAGTTGCAGGACCGGGTGACCGGGGCCGTCTCGGGACAGCTCTCAGTGCAAATGGTGTCCTCTGCTGCCTCCAGTACCCGCAAACACACCGGCGTTCCCGTCGATGCGCTCCAGGCTGGCGCGGCTGCTTTGGATTTGGCTCTTGCGGGTACGCCTGAAGGACTCATGCCCACTGGGCTTTCGGACGTCCAAACCCAGGCCGTGAGCCAGGTACGGGACGCCAGCCGGGCTGCTCTCTCAGATTCCAAACCTGAGAGCAACGCCGCCGTCGACGGGGGCCGCTCCATTGCCCGCTCCAGACTGAACTTGATCTTTGACCTCTGTGAACGGCTTCTGGCGGCCCAGGACGAGGGAGAAGTGGTGTGGGCTTCACGCCCGGGCAGCTTCACACCGGGAAAGGGGTATCAAAAGGCCGACGACAGTGAACCCGCGGTCATTAACATTGCTCCGCTAAGCGTGGCCATGAAGCTCCGTGAGGGACTTTTTGCCGACCGCACAGTGATACTGACTTCTGCCACCTTGGCCATTGGCCAGTCATTCCAAGCAACAGCGGGCGGTCTGGGCCTCTTAGGCCCCAGCGCACCCACGTGGACGGGCGCTGATGTGGGCTCACCCTTCGATTACCCGCGGCAGGGCATGCTGTATGTGGCCGCCCACCTTAAGAAGCCTGGTTTCGGCACCTCCTTGGAGCAGCTTGATGAATTAGGGGCTTTAATTACAGCAGCCGGTGGCGGAACCCTTGCCCTCTTTTCTTCACGCCGGGCAGCTGAAGATGCAGCCGTGCACTTACGCGCCAAACTCAAAGTCAAGATCCTCTGTCAAGGGGACTCTTCCATGTCGGGGCTGATTAAAGAGTTCGCCGAGGAACCAGACAGCTGCCTCTTTGGCACCATGTCGCTATGGCAGGGAGTGGATGTGCAGGGGGCCTCCTGTCGTTTGGTGGTCATTGACAGGATTCCCTTCCCCCGCCCGGATGACCCGTTGGTCACGGCGCGGGCCCGAGCGGTGGTGCGCAATGGCGGAGATGGCTTCCTCGCCGTCTCCGCCACACACGCAGCCGTTCGACTGGCACAGGGTGTGGGCCGGCTGATTCGATCCAGCAGCGACCGCGGGGTCGTGGCTGTCCTTGACTCCCGGCTGGCCAACGCCAGCTACGGTGGCTTCCTGCGCGCGGCCCTTCCCCCGTTCTGGGCCACGAAGGATCGAGCAGTTGCCTTATCGGCGCTGCAGCGACTGTCGGGGAAGTGACGGAAAAGGCTCAGTGACGGGTTACCGCTGCTGAGCCTCCTTCTGTGTTTGTTGATATTTAGAGGCTTCGCAGGACCGAGACAACCTTGCCCATGATGGTGGCGTGATCACCAAGGATGGGCTCATAACGGGTGTTCTGCGGCAGCAGCCACGTGTGGCCATCGCGTTGCCGGAACGTTTTCACCGTGGCCTCATCTTCCAACAATGCCGCAACAATGTCGCCATTATCGGCGCTGCCTTGCTGGCGTACAACCACCCAGTCACCATCACAAATAGCGGCATCAACCATTGAGTCGCCATGGACCTTCAACATAAATAATTCGCCACTGCCCACAATTTGTCGGGGCAAAAGCATGATGTCGTCCACGGACTGGTCAGCAAGAATCGGACCACCGGCGGCAATGCGCCCCACCAAAGGCACATAGGCAGTGTCGGATGAACTGCTCAGCTCAGCGAAGTTCAAGCCGTTGGAGCTGCGAAGCTTGGACGGCGACGCCACGCCCTCAATTTCTATGAGTCCATTGTCAAGCACCAGCGGGATGAGGACTTCCATGGCGCGGGGTCGCTTGGGGTCCCGACGCAGATAGCCATGGCGTTCCAATTGACTGAGCTGGTGGGTGACGCTGGAAAGACTTGCCAGCCCCACGGCATCTCCAATTTCGCGCATGGAGGGCGGGTAGCCCTTATCTGCAATGGAGCGCTGGATGGACTCAAGGATTTTCTTTTGCCGCACTGTCAGCCCCTTCATGCCGGCGCGGCTGGGCGCCTGAGGGATGCGGTGCGGAGGTTCTGGAAGCGCCATGGTTCCTGGGTCCTTTCGTGACTGCCCTGACTAATGTCAGTGCCTGCTGGTGGACTGCATGTGGGGCCAATCCTTGTCTTTCAAGTTTAAGCCACAAAGCGGACAATCTCAAACATTTGTTCTACGAACTCTTGGCAAGTGTCGTCCATAGGTGCTAAAACTGTAGAAGCAACAAAATAGAACATACGTTCTATCAAAGAAGTGGAGCATGGAACTGACCTCACAGCCGTTGGGGGCCAGCATTATGGTTCACGGCGAAAGGAGCACCATCATGACTGTTGTAGCCATGAACGCAAAAATTGGCACAGCCCGGCTCACTCAGGAGATGCCGCACCTAGCCTCCGCCTCCATGGATGCTCAGCGTTTGGAGTTGACACGTTTGGAGTTGACACGGCGCGGCCGGTTTGTCTTTGTGGGTCTTCCGGCTCTACTTGCGGCGGCGCTTTTGCTGCTGGCTGCCTGTGCCCTTGCGGCCGGTTCCCTGGCATCCCCTGCCCAGGCATCGGCCTCGCATGAGCCTGTTGACATGGCTGATTATGCCGTGTCGGTGACGGTCTTACAGGGTGAGAATCTTTGGAGCATCGCCAGCGCAGCTGACCCTAACCGGGACATTCGCGATGTGGTAAGTGACATTGTGGTGTTGAATGACCTCACCACGGGCGTAGTGCAAGCCGGCCAGCGTCTTTATGTTCCTCTTCGGAAATAACCTGCGTCATCGTCTGCAAGGTGTCCCATGTTTTTACTGGTGACCGGCAGCCAAGGCGCGTCGGCAATGCGCGGATCGTCCGCATAGTGTCATCATTTGTAGTCTTTGCCTGCGCGGCAATTAAGCTGTAGCCATGGATCAGTTTGAACGTTTAGCCCAATTGCCGCTTCGTGATGATCTTCGCGGGCAGCATCCCTATGGTGCGCCGCAGCTCGACGTGCCGGTCTTGCTCAATGTCAATGAAAATACCTTTGGTGTTCCCTCGGATGCACGGGCAGCCATCATGGACGCCGTCGCTGCTGAACTTGACGGACTCAATCGATACCCTGATCGGGAATTTACGGTCCTGCGTGGCGAGCTGGCCAAATATTTGGGGCACGGCCTGGTGGCGCAGAACTTGTGGGCCGCCAATGGCTCCAATGAGGTGCTGCAACAAATCCTGCAGGCTTTTGGTGGCCCGGGCCGCTCGGTTCTAAGTTTTCCTCCGACGTACTCCATGTATCCATTGCTGGCAAGCGGTACGGGAACTACGTACCTGGCAGGCCGGCGTGCAGCGGACTTTAGTCTTTCAGCAGAGTCGGCAGCTGCCCAGGTTCGGGAACATGCCCCCAACATTGTCTTTCTTTGTTCCCCGAACAATCCCACGGGAACCGCGCTGAGCACCGAGGTGGTCCAAGCGGTCTATGAAGCCGGTGAGGCTTCCCGTGCCATCATCGTTGTGGATGAAGCGTATGCAGAGTTTGCCCACGACGGCACAGCCACCGCACTGGGCCTTTTGGAGGGACGCCCGCGCTTGCTGGTCTCGCGCACCATGAGCAAGGCTTTTGCCTTGGCCGGTGCCCGGCTGGGCTATCTCGCGGCCGCTCCAGAGGTCACTGACGCGCTTCGTCTGGTCCGACTGCCCTACCACCTCTCGGCCATTACCCAAGCGACGGCGGTTGCAGCGCTGCGGCATGCAACGTCACTGCTGGCCAACGTCGAACACATCAAGGTCCAGCGTGACAGGATTGTGCAGGGGCTCGCCGAGCTGGGCTTTACCCCGGCGCCGTCGGACTCTAATTTTGTTTTCTTTGGCGGCGTGGACAATCCCCATGAGCTGTGGGAAGCCCTGCTCCACAGGGGAGTCTTAATTCGCGACGTCGGCATCCCCGGCCATTTGCGCGTCACCGCCGGAACCGAGGCAGAGACCACGGCATTTTTGGAAGGGCTGCGCGACATTGTCGCCAGCTGAGCTGCCGCCACACGCTTCCACCTTCGGCTTTCGTCTGCAGCTTCCACCAGCTATCAGCCCAGCTGCTTGGCGCGGGTTGGGCAGAAACCACCTTCCCTCCTAAACTGGTCATAACCACAGTTGAACCAACACCAGCCCAACTCTGCCCTGCGGCGGTACGGCTCGGCCCTCCAATTCAAAGGACTGCAGCAATGACTGACACCACGCCCGGCCAGGGACGTACGGCCCGCTTGGAACGTGCCACCAGTGAATCCAGCGTCATGGTGGAAATTAATTTGGACGGAACCGGCGTCTCCACCATTGATACTTCGGTGCCTTTTTACGACCACATGCTCACGGCGCTGTCCAAACACTCGCTCATTGACATGTTCATCAAGGCCACGGGCGACACCCACATTGATGTGCACCACACGGTGGAGGATGTGGCCATTTCTCTGGGCGAGGTGCTTAAAACCGCTTTAGGCAACAAGGCGGGCATCCGGCGCTTTGGCGAGGCCACCGTGCCGTTGGACGAGGCCCTTGCCAACGCCGTCGTTGACGTCTCCGGGCGTCCCTACCTGGTTCACGGGGGCGAGCCTGCCGGCCAGGAATACCACTTGATAGGTGGGCACTTCACTGGATCCCTGACCAGGCACGTCTTTGAAGCCATCACCTTGCACGCGCAAATTTGTCTGCACATGAGTGTCCTGGCCGGCCGCGACCCCCACCACATCGTGGAGGCACAGTTCAAGGCCTTCGCGCGGGCTCTCCGCTCCGCCATTGAAGCAGATCCCCGCGTAACAGGCATTCCGTCCACGAAGGGACTCTTGTGATCTCAGCAGCAGATGCCGTAACAACAAAACCCACAGTCACGGTACTGGATTACGGGTCCGGAAATGTCCGTTCGGCCGTTCGTGCGCTGGAACGTGCCGGGGCCGAGGTCACGTTGAGCGCCCGGGCCGAGGATGTATTGCACGCAGATGGCCTGGTTGTTCCCGGTGTGGGCGCCTTTGGCTCAGTCATGGCCGAACTCAAAGCCGTCGATGCCCTGCGCATGATTGGCCGACGCGTCGCCGGCGGCCGTGCCGTGCTGGGTATCTGTGTAGGCATGCAGGTGTTGTTCGACGCCGGCGTCGAGCACGGCAGACAGGACCAAGGCCTGGGGGAGTGGCCTGGCACAGTGGAGTTGCTGCCAGCACCGGTGGTCCCGCACATGGGGTGGAACACCGTTTCCGTCCCCGAGGGCTCAGTTTTGTTTGAAGGCATTGCCGACGAGCGCTTTTACTTTGTCCACTCCTACGGCGTGCAGACATGGGACTTTGAAGTCCTGCAGCCCAAGATGCGCCCGCCCATGGTGACCTGGTCCGAGCACGGTGCGCCTTTTATCGCCGCAGTGGAAAATGGTCCGCTGTGCGCCACGCAGTTCCACCCGGAAAAGTCAGGCGACGCCGGTGCCCGCCTGCTGCGCAATTGGGTGCGCTCGCTGAGCAAGCCGTCCCTGGAACGGATGACAACGTAAATGTGGTCATTACTTCTCATGGCCTTAGCTGGTTTGCTCCTTGGCGGGGCCTACACCTTTTACCAGCAAAAAACCGCGCGCTGGATTCCCATCAGCTTTGTCCTGCTCGCTGTCATGTCACTGATCGCGGCGTACCTTTTCACGCAATAACGTGCTTTCAACACCCACCACCTTCAACAACGCTAAGGACCCCATGACCACCCCCATCTTGGAATTGCTGCCTGCCGTCGATGTGGCGAACGGCCAGGCCGTACGTTTAGTACAGGGCGAGGCTGGTTCTGAAACCAGTTACGGCTCACCATTGGAGGCCGCCATGAACTGGCAAAACAGCGGTGCGCAGTGGGTTCATCTCGTTGACCTGGACGCAGCCTTTGGTCGTGGGTCAAACGTGGAATTATTGCGTGAGATGGTGCAGGCGCTCACTGTGAATGTGGAACTCTCAGGTGGTCTGCGTGACGACGCCTCCTTGGAAGCGGCGCTGGAACTTGGCGTTGAACGCATTAACCTGGGTACGGCCGCTCTGGAAAACCCCGAGTGGACCGCCAAGGTCATTGAGCGCTTTGGTGACAAAATTGCCGTTGGTCTGGACGTTCGCGGGACCACGCTGGCTGGCCGCGGTTGGACCAGGGAGGGTGGCGATCTCTGGGAGGTGCTGGCCCGCCTGGAGGATGCGGGCTGCGCACGCTACGTAGTCACCGATGTCACCAAGGACGGTACCCTGCGCGGACCGAATGTGGAGCTGTTGCGTGAAATGTGCGCGCGTACCGACAAGCCAGTCGTGGCCTCGGGCGGCATTTCCAGTCTCGACGACCTGCGGGTGCTCCGCGGACTCGTGGGCGAGGGAGTGGAGGGCGCCATTATTGGCAAGGCCCTGTACTCCGGGCAATTCACCTTGCCGCAGGCTCTCGACGTGGCCGGCCGTCGCTGACCATGACCATTCGCCCATGGACAAAGCGCCCTAAGGTGGGTGAGCCGTGGTAAGCGGGCCGGAGGCCGGGCCTCCCTTCAGCGGACCCGAGGCCGGGCCTCAAAAGCAACTGCCGGGGCACATTGCCGCAGCTTTGGCCGCAGCCGGCGGAACCGCTGATTCTGCCGGTCAGCCCTGGGCGGGGCGGGACCTTCCCGCGCAGGAAAAATACCACAATTTCGATGCCGACGACGGGGCCGTGGACTCAGATGTTGCCGCTGCCCTGTCTTCCCTGGCGCAGGGTGACGGCAGTGAGTCTGACGTCGTCGCGTCACTGGCTCACGCGCGGGTGTTCATCCCCATTGTGGCGCAGTTAGCCGAAGAGGGTGCGGGCTCACACGGGTTGAGTTCAGATAAAGAATCAGACATGGCTCTGGTAACACTGCAGGGACCAGATGGGCGCCGGGCGCTGCCTGCGTTTTCCCACGTTCAAGCATTGACGAGGTGGCATCCGCAGGCTCGTCCCGTGGCTGTTTACGCGGCCCGGGCGGCACTTTCTGCAGTATCCGAGCAGGCTCAGCTCATGGTGCTGGATCCCGGCTCCCCGCGTCCGTTTGTGGTGCGCCGCCCCGCGCTGTGGGCTTTGGCGCAGCAAAAGCCATGGACTCCCAGCTACGCCGACCACGCTGTGAAACGCGTGCTCGAGCAGTCAGTCCATGCACTAAATCATCCGCTGGTGGTGGATATTTCCACCGGCCCCGGGCCGGGCATAAGCTCGCTGTGGGACGCCGCCGCTGAACTCCCCGGACGGTTGGTCGGTGGCGGCGGAACCGGACCGGAACTGCTTGTTACCATCACGCTTTTGCTGGGGCTCAATGAGTTGGGCGTCAACAATGTGCTGGGTCAATTGCAGCAATTCTGGGCAGCCAATGAGGCCTTTGCGCAGGCAGTCGATTCAGTGCAAATCAAACTGAGGAACTCGTAAACCTTCCACCGAGGGTCCCGTGGGTGGGCTTGGCACGGTTGCTTTGAGCCTTGCCGTGAACCGCCGCGTACCTCCCCGCCTTTCGCGCATGTCCGGACATGCGCGAAAGGCGGGGACATGCGCGAGCGTCCGGGCAGACGCACCGTGCAGAGTCACCCGGGCAGACGCACCCCCGGGAGGCGTCCGGTGAAGAACCTAGTTGACGGCGCCGGTGAACTTCTCGCCCGGGCCCTTGCCCGGTGCGTCAGGGAATTCCGAGGCTTCACGGAAGGCAAGCTGCAGGGAGCGCAAACCGTCACGCAACGGCCCGGCGTGTTGGCTGCCAATTTCAGGGGCAGCTGCTGTGACAAAGCCTGCCAGGGCTGTTATGAGCTTGCGGGCTTCGTCAAGGTCCTTCAGCTGCTCCGCGTCGGGACCGGCGGCCAGGCCACATTTGACTGCGGCTGCACTCATCAGGTGAACCGCCGCCGTGGTAATAACTTCAATGGCGGGAACCTCGGCAATGTCACGCACCACGGAAGCGGCCTGGGAATCAGTCATGGTCTCTTCCGGGGAGGAGGGAAAACTGTTACGGGTGTCTTGATTATTATCTGGGCTACTCATGCTGCTAAGCTTGTCATAGACCGACTCGTTGCCGTTATTTAGGTGCGCTCCCCAGGCTTAGGCCTGAACCGTTCTTAGATGCAGCAAAGAGTTTGCAAGTGGAGTCCTCTCCCACCTTTCGACCCATTCCTTGGCGTTGTCTGGTTCCGGTCGGCGCCGTTTCCCTGTGGAGCGGCAGTCAGGTTCTTTCAAAGGGCCCGCGCCGACTCATCGAGGCCTCCATTGCACCAGCAATAGGGGGCCTTCTTCGTTGCTGGTGGGATTGCCTTTTTTCAAGTAACAGGAGCCACACATTAGCGAGCCACGCATCAATGATCGAATCCGCGTCCCCGAGGTGCGGTTGGTTGGGCCAGCAGGCGAACAAGTTGGGGTCGTCCGCATTGAAGATGCCCTCCGCTTAGCAGCCGAGTCCGACTTGGATCTGGTTGAGGTAGCGCCGACGGCCAAGCCGCCGGTGTGCAAACTGATGGACTTTGGTAAGTACAAGTACGAAGCCGCTGTCAAGGCTCGTGAAGCCCGCAAGAACCAGACCAACACTGTTTTGAAGGAAATCCGTTTCCGTCTCAAAATTGACAAGCACGATTACGAGACGAAGCGCGGCCACGCGTTGAAGTTCCTCGGTGCCGGTGACAAGGTCAAGGCCATGATTCAGTTCCGTGGACGTGAGCAGCAGCGCCCTGAGATGGGAATCCGTCTTTTGCAGAAGTTCGCTGAAGGCGTCTCCGAGGTTGGCGTCATTGAGTCCAGCCCCCGCATTGACGGCCGAAACATGGTCATGGTCATTGGGCCTTTGAAGAACAAGGCTGAAGCCAAGGCTGAGGCGCGCCGCAACCAGCAGCGTGCGGATGCAAAGGCTCACAACGAGGCAGTTGCCAACGGTACCGCCCGCGTGGATGTCGACCGTGACAACAAGGTGTCCATGACGCAGTCCCTGGCGGACTTGCTGCCGGATGGCCTGCACCTCACGGACGACGCCGAGACGCCCACGGCTGCCCCGGCGGCAGACGCACCGGTTGCAGATGCTCCGGCTGCTGATGCGCCGGTTGCTGATGCGCCGGTCGTTCAGGCGCCTGCTGCAGAAACCGTGGTAGCCAAGGAAGCTCCGGAGGCTGTCGCTGCTCCAAAGCAGAAAGCTCCGGCCGTCGTGCCAGCTAAGGCCGCCCCCGTGCGGGCTGCTGCCAAGGCCGTTCCCGCCAAGGTAGCGTCAAAGCCTGCCGTAGCGGCCAAGCCTGCGGCTGAGGTGAAGCCTGCGGCTGCTGCGAAGCCCGTCGCGGCTCCCAAGCCAGTGACTGCGAAGCCCATCCCCATGCCGAAGCCCATGGCAAAGCCCGTTGCGGCCAAGCCCGTGGCGAAGTCGGCACCCAAGGCAGCAACAAAACCGGCCGCCAAGCCTGCCTCTGCAAAGAGCGCACCGGCAGCCGAAACCCCCAGCTCAGCTGAATAGAGTTTTTGCTTTTTCAGCGGTGAATACACCCCCACAGTGACTGAACCAGTTGCTGCAAAAGAACCACAGGCAGCGCCGGTGGATACGTAAGGAGACAGGTTTTCATGCCTAAAATGAAGACACACAGTGGTGCGAAGAAGCGATTCAAGCTCACCGGTTCCGGTAAGCTCGTGCGCCAGCAGGCTAACCGCCGCCACTACCTGGAGCACAAGCCCTCCAGCTTGAAGCGCCGCCTCAAGGGTGACCTGTTGGTTGCCAAGGCAGACGTACGCAACATCAAGAAGATGCTCGGCATCTAGTTTTACAAGTCAATCGGTGTTGGTTCCAGTTCGGGGCCTGACACCATCCACTAAAGCCTTCCCTGGCTTGATTGGCTTGGGATCTTTACCACTTGAAGGAGTACGCACGTGGCACGTGTGAAGAGGGCCGTCAATGCCCACAAAAAGCGTCGGGTTATTCTTGAGCGCGCAAAGGGTTACCGTGGACAGCGTTCACGCCTGTACCGCAAGGCCAAAGAGCAGCTGCTGCACTCGTTTGTGTACAGCTACGGCGACCGCCGCAAGCGCAAGGGTGACTTCCGTCGCCTCTGGATCCAGCGCATCAATGCTGCATCCCGCGCCAACGGTCTGACCTACAACCGCTTGATCCAGGGCTTGAAGGCCGCTGAGATTGAAGTTGACCGCCGCATGCTGGCCGACCTGGCTGTCAATGACGCCGGTGCTTTCGCAGCATTGGTGAACATTGCCAAGGCTGCATTGCCCGCCAACACCTCGGCTCCGGCAGTAAAGTAATTTTTTAGCAATACTTCAAGGACTCACCAGTTCCTTGTCCGTGCAAAACGGCTGATACAGTCCTAAGCATGATTGAACCCGGGCGCCCACCAGCAGAAGCAATGACCAATCCTCGAGCAGATCGGGTGCGGGACGTTGCCAAGCTGGTAGGGCGCTCGGGCCGTTTGAAGCGCCGTCAGTTCTTGGCGGAGGGACCGCAGGTGGTGCGGGAAGCCCTTCGGGCCCATCGCGATTGTTTGGCTGCAGGCGGCACCCCCGTTATTGAGGCGTTATATGCCACGGTTGAGTGCTTAAAGAAATTTCCGGAATTGCTGGAGGCCAGCACCGCACCGGGGTCCCGGCTGCAAATTCGAATTGCCAGCGAACTTGTTCTTGCGGCCATGACTGATACAGTCACCCCGCAGGGAGTCGTTGCCGTGTGCAACTTTGTGGACGTTCCCCTTGCCGAGGTCATGGCCAGCAAGCCGGCGCTGGTGACCATGCTGTGCCGGGTGCAGGATCCAGGCAATGCCGGGACCGTGCTGCGTGCCGCGGACGCCGCGGGGGCCGACGCCGTCATCTTCTCCACTTCCAGCGTTGACATTTACAACCCCAAAGCCGTGCGCGCCACGGCTGGCTCACTTTTCCACCTGCCGGTGGTGCTGGGTGCGGAAGCGTCCGACGTCGTTGCGGCCGCGAAAGCTGCAGGCCTTGGCGTCCTGGCCGCGGACGGCTATGGCCAGCTCAATCTTGATCTGTTGCAGGATGAGAGCGCCGCGCGCTCCTTTGATCAGGAAGTTCCCGACTCCCAATATGACTTGGCCGCGCCCACACTGTGGATGTTTGGCAACGAAGCCCAAGGTTTGGCGGGGGAGGAGAAGTCCCTGGCCGACCATCGCGTGGCAGTGCCCGTCTACGGCGACGCGGAGTCACTAAACCTGGGTACTGCAGCGACAGTATGCCTTTATGCAAGCGCCAGGGCCCAGCGCCGCGGCGAGTAGCTTACCGGGCAGTTGGCGCGGCCTGCTTGCGTTTGCCCCGGTCAAGGAATCCACTGACGAGCGCTATGGCCAGACCCAGCACGGCCAGGCCCGCCCCCACCAGTGCAGGAGCTGTGTAACCCCAGCCCCAGGTAATGACCAGACCGCCCACAAATGCTCCCAGGGCATTGGCCATATTCAGTGCCGAGTGGTTCAGGGAAGACGCCAGGGTGGGTGCGCCCGCGGAGACGTCGAGAAGCCGGGTTTGCAAGGAGGGGATCAGCATGGACCCTGATGCTCCCACCACGAAGATCATCAGCAGTGCCATCCATGGAATGTGTACTGAGATGGCGTAGACCACGAGAACAGCTGCAATGAATCCCATCACCGTATAAATGCTGCCCATGACTGACCAGTCTGCGAGCCGTCCGCCGACGTAGCTCCCGACCACCATGCCCACGCCGTAAAGGCCTACAATGACAGGCAGGAACGTTGGCGCAAAACCAGCCACATCTGTCATGGTGTTGGCGACGTAAGTGTAAACGGCGAAGAAGCCGCCAAATCCCACCACCCCAATGAGCAGGGTCAACCACACCTGTGCGCTGCCAAGGGCGCCCAGTTCCCGGCGCAGGCTGGCACCGGGTTGTGCCTTTTGGGACGGGACGAAAATGGCCATGCACACCATGGCGAGGACACCAATGATGCCAACGAATATAAAGAGCCAACGCCAACCAAACTGTTGCCCCACAAAGGTGGCCAGCGGTACTCCCACCACATTGGCTACAGACAGCCCCATCATGACCATGGCAATGGCACGTCCGCGTTTGGTGGGAGCGACGAGAGATGCTGCGAGGACGGCGGCGACGCCGAAAAATGCGCCGTGTGGCAAACCGGCAATGAAACGGGTAACCAGCAAAGTGGTGTAGTCCTGAGCAAATACAGAGAGTAAGTTACCTACTGTAAAAAGTGCCATGAGGGATAAGGCAAGCATTTTGCGCGGCATTTTGGCGCCCAGGGCTACCAGCACGGGAGCACCCACCACCACCCCCAGGGCGTAGGCGGAGATGACATGGCCGGCTGTGGGGACGCTTACGCCAACACCTTCGGCTACATTGGGCAGCAGCCCCATCATGGCAAATTCCGTGGTGCCTATGCCAAAACCTCCAATGGCCAAAGACAAAATGGCCCACGCGGCAATGGTTGGCGGGGTGGAGGTGGGCGTGGCACGGTGGATCTCAGGGTGAGTCAATGAACAACTTTCGCAATGGGGAATCTTCCCGCCCCTCGCGGGCAGGTGCAGGTGGTACCCGCCGGAGGCTGTGCGGTACGAAGCATTTTGACCTGCCCGATAAGTCTAGTTCCCCTACAATGGGCACGTGACTTTAAAGAAACAAATTGTGGCCGCAGCATTGGTCGATTCCCTGCAGGAGCCCACCTTGCTGCTGGCGGCCAGGCGAAGTGCACCGCCGGAACTTGCCGGGTTATGGGAATTTCCGGGGGGAAAAGTGGATCCCGGGGAGGGCTTGCAGGAGGCACTGCACCGCGAGCTAATGGAAGAACTTGGCATTACTGTCAATCTTGGCGCTGAACTGCCAGGTCCGACGGCGCAGGGCTGGCCCTTGAACGCTGGTGCCAGTATGCAGGTATGGCTGGCCGAAGTGGAGCAAGGGACCCCTGAAGCTTTGGAAGATCATGATCAGCTGCTGTGGGTGGCCGTGGCAGGTCAAGGGCTTCTGGAACTACCGTGGATTCCCGCGGACTATCCCATTGTTCACGCTCTTCGTGCGGTGATAACTGCGGAGGCACAAAAATCTGCCCCGGTACGTACCCAGATTGTTCAGTAGGTATTGAATACACTGTGGCCTGTGCCAGACTGAGTGCAGAACACCACGAGGAGGTTGAGCAATGACGAGTGAAAATCACGATGAAAAAGCCCCCGCCAGCGCATCTGAGGAAACCAAGGAAAAGTTTCGACAGGCACTGGAAAATAAGAAAAACCAGCAGCATGGAAGCGTAGCTGCCGCCGGTGGTTCCAAGATCAACCATTCCCACGCGGCAGCCAGCCACAAACGTGAATTCCGTCGCAAGAGCGGATAATGCAAGCAATACCCCCAGCAACGTGAAGAGTGGCAGGTGCGTACGCGCACCTGCCACTTTTTTCTCAGACGGCAGTGTCAACTACTCAAGGAGAACCACTATGAGCGAAAATAATTCACCTACACCGCCTGTTGGACCGACCCCACCCGGCTACGATGCGCCAGCGTCATACCAGCAGCCTTCCTACCAAGCGCCGGCACCGCAGTCCCATCAACCGCAGTCCCATCAACCGCAGCCGGTTCAGGGTCAGCCGCAGTATCAGCAGGGTGTAGCGGACCCCGCCAGCAATGTGTCACTGAACTACTGGTTGTCAGTATTCTTCTCCTGGATTCCGGCGCTAATTTTCTTTTACACGGAAAAAGGCAAGAACGGGCTTGTCGATGACTTCCACAAGCAAAACTTAAACTTTTCCATTCTGCGTGGAATTGTCGGTGTCCTTTGGGTAGTCATTCCCGGCATTGGGTTTATTTTTGGTTTGGCGGCCCTGGCACTGTTCATCGTCCACATCTTGGCAGCAGTGGAAGCGCCCAAGAAGCTGCGTGCCGGTCAGCCTTACCAGTTCCCCTTCAATATCCCTTTCGTAAAGTAGCTGATCACAGAAACTTGCCCTAGAACAGGGTGGGTTCTGGCATTGCAACGGCGGGCGTCCCTTGCGGGAATCCCGCCTTTGCTTTGCCCCGGGTACCTGCTGGCAAACTGCCGTCGGGGTAGCGGGCCTCTTCAGCCTGGGGATCGTGCACAAAGGCCTGGGTACCGAAGCCGTTCCGCGCTTTGGCTTCATTGATCTTGCCGGCCAACCAGTGTCGGTACTCTTTTGCAGCGTAGGAACCATTGGCATAGAGGCGGTGGTATTTACCCACAAGTGCCGGATGCTCGCGGGCCAGCCACTGCATAAACCATTCCCGCGTACCAGGGCGCAAATACAGAGCACCCGCTGTGACGCCCGTGGCACCGGCCTGGGCCAGGGCACTAAAGAGCGCATCAAGGGCAGCATCGGAGTCGCTGAGCCACGGCAAAATGGGCATGGCCATGACGCCGCAGGGCAGTCCGGCGTCGCGCAGCTTCGATATGAGCGCGAGCCGGGCCTTGGGTGAGGGGGTACCGGGTTCAATGGCATTGGCCAGGTCCTCATCCAGGAGGGCCAAGGAAATTCCCATTCCCACACTGACGTTCCGGGCGGCACGTTGGAGCAGTGGAATGTCCCTGGTCAATAAGGTGCCCTTGGTCAGGATGGAGAAGGGTGTGCCGGAGTCAGCCAAGGCGGAAATAATTCCGGGCATGAGCTGATAACGGCCCTCAGCACGCTGGTAGGGATCCGTGTTGGTGCCCAGTGCCACGTGATGGTGGCCCCACGCGGGCTTCATGAGCTCGGCATGAAGCACCTGGGCAACATTGACCTTGACCACTACCTGAGAATCAAAATCCAGCCCGGAATCGAAATCCAAATAGCTATGACTCTTCCGGGCAAAGCAGTACACGCAAGCGTGGGAGCAGCCGCGGTACGGGTTGAGCGTCCATTGAAAGGGCATGGCCGAACTGGGCGGAACTTTATTGAGGGCGGATTTGGAAAGCACCTCATGAAAAGTGATGCCCGCAAACTCGGGCGTCTGCACACTTTTGACCAATCCGCTGAGGGGCAGAAGCGGCAGCGTGGACGTCACCGCAATGCTCTCCACCGGCCCAATGGTGCTGGGCAAAGTGGGCTGGTTCAACTGTTGATTGGTCCACCGCATAATAAAATTAGAACACTTATTCTAATTGCTGGCAATAACCGCTCATGATACTAATTGCCACGTGCCCCGAACAACGATGGCCACCGTGCTATGGCCAGCTTCAAGGGGGAGTGGGGCAGCTTCCACTGTTATGGCGGCCCGGGCAAACATGGGGACAGGCCCCGTATCCCGCACCTGCCCCTCACTGATTTCCATAACCGGGCCCAACTGGCGTCCCGCGAGCTGTGCATACTGCTCAGCGCTACGGCGAGCATCAACCCACGCGGCAGTGCGGGCTGCCTCTTGGGCAGCAGTGGGATCTGACACCACGGGGTTCATGCCATTGAGGCGCACACTGTTGTGGCCGGCGTCGACAACTGCTGCAACAATGTCATCCGCCCCCTGGTCATAATGCAGGGTGACCGCCAAGGTGCTCGTCACGGTGTAGCCCGTGACCACCGTGCCTGCGCCCTCCTGCCAGCGGCTGTCCACCCGGACGTCCAGGGAGGAGGAGCTCATGGTTTCACGCATGACACCCAGGGAAAGCAGCTTTGCGCTCACGGCGGCGAGCGCGGCCCCTGCCTGAGAGTAGGCCTCGCGCACCGTGGGTCGGGAGGCCTCAATGCCAATGGTGATATTAAAGCTGTCGGGCACGGTCTGCACGGAGCCGCGCCCCGTCACCGTCACGGTGCCCGGAACGTCGGTGCCCGGAACGTCGGTGCCCGGAACGTCGGTGCCCGGAACGTCGGTGCCCGGAACATCAGCCCTTGGAACACTGCCGGCCGGAGTCTGGTCTGGAAGATAGCCGTTCATAACTGCTTCCTTAACTGAGAGGAGGAGATTTGCGGCGTGAAAGGCAACCGGGCCATAAGATTGGCCAGGGCCCGTCCGCGGTGGACCGTGGGAAGTTCCTGATAACCGCCGCGTTCCAGCCTGGCGCTGCGTTCAAAGAAGTTGCGGCTACCAAGATTGCCGGTACGCCACCAGGAATAAGCGGCACACGCGGCATAGAGCGGCAAAAATGGCAGGCCCAGGCACCACGCGTATTGCGTGGCATGTGCGGCCTCATGGCGCAGGAGCTGCGGACGGGAATCAATAAAAGCCCTGTCAGCACGGTAAAAGATCACGTTCCCCACCGTAAAGGCACCCGCCACGGGCAGTTTGGCCTTGTAATGCGTGCCCAGCAGCAATCCCTCCGGCCCCCGCTGCACTGGCGTGCGGGTCAACGCGGCCAGCAGCAGGCCGGCTCCCGTGGACAGGTTCACTGCATTGGCAACTGCCCGAAACCCCCGCTGTCTGTTCATGGACGCAAGCGTAGCAAGGTCTGTCCAGGGTGGGCCAGTGGCCGGAGAACGGCCGGGAAAACGCCGGCGGGGGAGAGCCGGCCGTAAATGTCAGTAGAGGGAAGGTGGATTCAAATCGAGTGTGCGCCGTCAACTAGACTAGTTGCGGCGGGAGGAGCTACCCCGTTCGCTTACTCGCACACGAGCTTAGGTAAAAACTGTAGATGTCTGAAATGCCCCCCACGGCAGAGATGCCCGAACCCACCACCGAACCCGCCCCGGTCCCGGATCCGTTGGACGAAGCAGCCATTGGCGCAGCCGTTGAAAACGCGCTCGCAGCCATTGCCGCTGCCGCCACCCTGGATGAGCTAAAAACCGCGCGATTGGCGCACACCGGCGAAAAGTCGCCGCTGAGCCTGGCCAACCGGGAAATTGGTGGCCTGGCCAAAGAATTTAAAGCCGCTGCCGGAAAGCTTATGGGCGCTTCCCGTGGACGGGTTGCCAAGGCGCTCGCAGCCCGCACCCAGGTGTTGGAGGCTGAGGACGCCGCACGCATCCTCGTCGAAGAGACAGTTGACGTCACGGCCGCACCGCGCCGTCGTCGTGCCGGTGCCCGTCACCCGCTGTCCACCCTGCAGGACCGGGTAAGTGACATTTTTGTGGGCATGGGTTGGGAAATTGCCGAAGGTCCCGAGCTGGAATCGGAATGGTTTAACTTTGACGCGCTGAACTTCGCACCTGATCACCCGGCGCGGGAAATGCAGGACACCTTTTTCGTGGAGCCGCCCGAGGCGCATTTAGTGCTGCGTACCCACACCTCCCCGGTGCAGGTCCGCGCCCTGCTGGAGCGGGAGCTTCCCGTATATGTGTTGTGCCCCGGCAAGGTGTTCCGCACCGATGAGCTCGACGCCACGCACACCCCGGTGTTCCATCAGTTTGAAGGCCTGGCCATTGACAAAGACCTGTCCATGGCAGACCTCGTCGGCACGCTGGAGCACTTCACCCGCCAGATGTTTGGCGAGGAGGCCAAGGTGCGGATCCGGCCGAACTTCTTCCCCTTCACAGAACCCTCCGCCGAGCTGGACATTTGGCACCCCGGTGCCAAGGGCGGCCCGCGCTGGATCGAGTGGGGCGGCTGCGGCATGGTCAACCCGAACGTGCTCCGCGCGGCCGGCATCGACCCTGACGAGTACTCGGGGTTTGCCTTCGGCATGGGCATTGAACGGGCGTTGATGTTCCGCAATGAAGTGTCCGACATGCACGACATGATTGAGGGCGACGTACGATTCAGCGAACACTTTGGGATGGAGATCTAAGACACGTGCGTATTCCACTGACTTGGCTGCGCGAGTATGCGCAGGTACCGGCAGGAGCAACTGCCGAAGATGTAATGACCGAGCTGGTCAAGGTTGGCTTTGAAGAAGAGGCCGTGCACCGTCCCCTGGATGAGATCAGCGGCCCCATTGTGGTGGGCCAGGTCCTGACCAAGGAGCCGGAAGCCCAAACCAACGGCAAGACCATCAACTGGTGCTCCGTCCGCGTGGTCCCCGAAGGTGCGCCCCAACCCCTGGACATTGCGGGCATTGACCCGTCCGGCGTGCAGGGTATTGTCTGTGGCGCCCATAATTTCGAGGTGGGGGACAAGGTGGTGGTCACCCTGCCCGGCGCCGTGCTGCCCGGAGATTTCCGCATCACGCCAAGGAAGACCTACGGCCACGTCTCCGCCGGCATGATTGCGTCCGTGCGTGAGCTGGGCATTGGCGAGGACCACGACGGTATTTTAGTGCTCTCCACCCTGGGACTGGACCCGGAACTGGGCACGGACGCGCTGGAGCTTTTGGGTCTGACGGATGAAGCAGCCGAAATTAATGTGACTCCTGACCGCGGATATGCGTTCAGCATCCGCGGCGTGGCCCGCGAATACGCGCACGCCACCAACAGCGCGTTCACGGATCCGGCCTCCCTGGTGAAGGTGAGCGAACCATCCGGTGAGGGACACGCCGTCGTCTTGTCGGATGAGGTGCCGATTTACGGCGTGCCCGGATGCGATCGTTTCGTGGCACGCACCGTCAGCGGAGTCAACCCCACTGCCCCTACTCCCACCTGGATGTCTTCCCGACTCCGCCTGGCTGGCATCCGCTCCATCTCGCTGCCGGTGGATATCTCCAATTACGTCATGCTGGAACTCGGCGCGCCCCTGCACTTCTATGATGCCCAAAAGGTGTCCGGTGAGATCACCGTGCGTCGTGCCGCCGCCGGTGAAACGCTCAAGACCCTCGACGGTAAAGTACGCAAGCTCGACGTTGAGGATTTGCTCATCACGGACACGTCGGGGGCCATTGGTGTTGCCGGTGTCATGGGTGGAGCGTCCACGGAAGTCACTTCCCAGACCACGCAGATACTCATTGAGGCTGCGCACTTCGAGGCAGTGTCCATTGCGCGTTCGCGGCGCCGGCACAAATTGCCCTCCGAAGCCTCGAAGCGTTTTGAGCGTGGCGTGGATCCGGCCATGGCCCCAATTGCGGCACAGCGGGCCGTGGACCTGCTGGTGGAATTGGCTGGCGGCACCGAAGAAACCACCTCCACCGACGTCGGCACCGTCGCCCCGGTGGTCCCCGTGTTCCTGCCGTCGGACTATGCCTCAGTCCGGATCGGGATCGATTTCACGACCTCGCAGGTTGTAAACTCGCTCACTGATTTAGGGGCTGAAGTGAAAAAGGTCGACGGCGGTTACCACGTCACGGCCCCGAGCTGGCGCCACGATTTGGTGACCAAGGACGATTTAACGGAAGAAGTCGCCCGCCTGGTTGGCTACGACCTCATCCCGGCCACGCTGCCCACGGCACCTCCTGGCCGTGGTTACTCCCGGGTCCAGCAACAGCGCCGTCGGGTGGTGCAGGCTCTGGCCGACGCCGGCCTCACCGAGATCCTGGCCTACCCCTTCGTGTCGAAGGCGTCAAACGACACCTTCGGTGTGGCCCAAGCCGGTGGGACCCGTCCCGGTGTGAAGCTGGCCAACCCGCTGAGTGAGGAATTCGGTTACCTGCGCACCTCCGTGTTGCCGGGCCTGATTGAAATTGCCAAGCGTAATCATTCACGCGGTTTCCATGATTTGGCGTTGTTTGAATCGGGTCTGGTGTTTTTGCCGGACGAAACCATGGGCACCATGTCAATCCCGCCGCTGGGTGCCAAGCCTGCCGACGACGTTCTGGACGCCCTGTACGACGGTATCCCTTACCAGCCGTTGACCATGGCGGCCGTGTTCACGGGCAAGGACTCACCGGCAGCACCCGTCCACACGCCCTGCGCCTGGGACTGGGCCGATGCCATTGACGCGGCCCGCTTGGTGGCTGACGTTGTTGGTGTGGAACTGCTCGTGACCCAGGGATCGCATCAGGCGTTCCACCCGGGCCGCACTGCCCAGCTGTCGCTGCGTAACGGCGAGGTGGTGGGTTATGCAGGTGAGCTCCACCCGAAGTTGTTGGCCGAGTTGCATCTGCCTGCCCGGACAGTTGCCATGGAAATCAATGCCGAGCTGGTGTTTGCTGCCGCAGCGGACGTTATTGTGGCCAAGCACATTTCCACTTATCCAGTCGCTACGCAGGATGTGGCCCTGGTGGTTCCCGTCGAGGTGCCTGCCCAGTCGGTGCTGGAAACCCTGCGCGAAGGCGCTGGTGAACTGCTGGAGAACGTGACCTTGTTTGATGAGTATCAGGGCGCGGGCATCCCTGACGGGCGTAAGTCGTTGGCGTTTGGCCTGCGCTTCCGCGCTGCCGACAGGACGCTGACCTCTGATGAGGCGTCGGCCGCCCGCGCAGCTGCCGTGGACCTGGCGGCGGAACGGTTCGGGGCAACTCAGCGCTAGTTTCCACCCGCTCCCCAGCCTCGTACCTCGGCCGGGCCCCAACACGGCCGCGGGGCCCCAACTCATCAGCTGTGATGCGCTGTCCAGCAGCCCAGAATGGTGGTGGCCATTTCGTAGGCGAACGTGGTCGCTGTGACACCGTGCGGCCCCACCGTTGCAGGGAAGGCCGTGGCATCAACGTGCAGCGTCATATTGTCCTTGGCAAAGATGACGTTCCCGTCCGGGGACTGGTACCCGGGCAGGCCCAGGTTGGCCAGGCCCGCAATGACAGGGGCCTGCAGGGATCCGGCGAGCTGCTTCGCCAGTGCTGCAGCATCGGCGTCGTTGGCGGATTCCGTCACTGTCATGACAAAGTCTCCACCATCGAGCGGGTAGGTGCATGAATACGTGGTCCCGTCCCAATTGTCAGTTGTTGTGGGCAGTGCAGGGAGCGCCAGTATCTCCTTGACGGTTTGGCTGGCTTCCTCAGCGCACACCATGGTGGCTGCCGGGGACGGCGCGCTTGCCTGCACTGTCAAAATCCCATGCATGTCTCCGGTACCGCTGTGGTATGGGTAGCTGCCAGGTTTCATGGGGGCCGTAAAGCTTGCCATGCCCCCTGCGGGAACACTGACATTGAAACTGGTGGAGTCATCTGCGATGACTGTTTGGGCGGTGGCATCCATATTCATGACAGTTACCGTGTCGCCCGCGGACAAGGGAATGGGGTCCATGAATTTGCCGTCTTGAATGTGAATCATCGACTCCATGGATGCGGCCCCTGACGTCGCCATCCCCGTCGCCATTGACGACGCCGTCGACGTCGCAGAAGGTGCGGAAGGTTCCGCTTCACTGGAGGAAGGCGAGCCCGCCATGGTCACCGGGCCACACCCCGACAGGGTGAGCATGACGGCAACGGCCAAGGCTCCGACCAGGCTGACTTTCTTGTGCATCATGATCCAATCCCGTGCTCTAAGACTTTCGGTGCGGCTTAGCCCGTGCGGCTTAGTCCGTGTGGTTAACCGGCGTGGCTGGACACGAGGTGCCCGTAGACCACGGTGTTTTCGGTGAATTCCCCTGTGCTGGGCTCATAGCCACCGCAGGTGATGAGCCGAATTTCGGCCCGTTGGGTATTGCCGTAGACCGCCAGTGTGGGGAACGCGTCCTTTTTGAAGACTTCGCTTCTGTCCACGGCGAAGACGGCCACGCTCCCATCGGCCCGGGTGACCGAAAACGTTTCGCCCTGGGTGAGTTCATGAAGCCGGTAAAAAACACCTTCGGCACTGGTGGTGGCGTTCACATGCCCCAAAATCACCGAGGGACCCAATTCGCCGGGAGTGGGGGAGTATTTGTACCAGCCAGCGGGGGAGCCGGCCGCTTCAGGCGGAACCTCGGCCTCGCCCTTGGCGTCTTGGCCCAGGGACATCAAATTGGTGGTGACGGCTATGCCCGGGATGGACAGTGTCACGGGTGCCGACTCTTGCAGAACCTGTCCTTGGAGCTCCGGCGGTGCTGCCTGGGCCGGGACCGGGGCTGGGGCTGGGTTTATGGAAGTGGACGACGGTGGTGCTGTCGTTGCTGCCGAAGGCACCGCCGGTGGGCTGTCAGCGGACTGGGCTGCCGGCGTCGTGCTGGCGGAACTGCTTGCGGCAGGAGGGGCGGGTGCCGACCCGCATCCGGCAACACCAAAGGTGAGGGATGTCAGGAGCGCCGCCGCCGCCGCGGACGCCATGAGGCGCCCGCGACGGCTGCTGGTGATTGCCATAAGGAATCGGCCGCCGCTACTTTACCGCGGCTGTTTTGACGGCGTGCGCCTTTTTGCGGTTCATGGCCAGGACTGTTCCGGCTGCCAGCACCAAAGCGCCGCCGCCGGCAAACCAGACAACGTCAGGAGACGTTGCGGCGTCGCTCGGGGCCACCGCCGTTGTCACACCTGTACCCGGAGCACCACCTGGCATGGCTGCCATCTGGGATACGGCCAACGTGCCACACAGGGCCGGCGACGTGGCCGCCAACGGCAGGGTCGGCACCAAATCACTCTTGGCGGCCTGTCCCGCTGCCGACAGCGTGGCCGGATCCAAACCGTGGACAACAACAACGCCCTTGCCAGCCTTCACCGACGCAACGGTGGCGGGGTTCATGGTGAAGGTCCGCTCGTACGTGTAGCTGGCCCCCATGCCACCCACGGCCAGATCCAGCCCGGCCTTGTCGCTGGTGTCACCACTGGTGGAAAGGGTGGTGCCGATCTTTCCGTATGACGGTCCCCCTTCCGTGGTGCTGATGACGCCGTCGCCATCGGTGTCGGCAGCGGGCGCCGGGCACACGCCTGCGCCCTCAATGTGGATGTGCTGTACGTGCGGGTAGGGTGCGCCGTCGAAAGTGGCTGCCAGACCGCTGACTTGCTGGGTTACCGTGGCCTGGTCTCCATGAAGGGAGATCCAGACTGAGCCTGTGGCATTGCTGCCGTTGATGGCCCCTAAATTGGCCTCATAGGTGGAAACGTCGCCGTCGTGGGCGATGGCAGCTCCGGCGGACATGGACAAAGCCGCCAGTGCGAGCACCGGCGCGATCAGTAGAGCAGATTTCTTAGACATGGGAATCCTCCTGTACAGGGTGGACGGTCCATCGTTGGGCACGCCCGCCATGTGATTCGGAGCACTAGTGGTTCTTGGATTGGAATGGATTGAAACTATTTGTGTGCCCGACCCCAACCGGCCAGGGGCCCTGCGATGAAAAAAGCATGCCACGGCAGCGTCAACGTTGGCCTGTGGGCGATTAGGCTGGTCCTAAGATCAGTGGCAATTTGGTGTCTTGGTGAAAATTTTGAAAGGTCAAAAGCATGAATGAGCCCGCATCACCGTGTGTCTTGAGGATTTTTTCACACCATGTCTGAGGATGACCGGCGTCGTGAACTCGGGGACAATGATGGCCCGGTGGAGGAAGAGGTGGAAAAATCCTTCGACCGCATCGTGGACGAAGGCGCCCAACGGCTGGCCCGGTCCTGGAGCACCATTTTAGTTACGGGGTTCTTCGGCGGCCTGGAAGTCGGCGTCGGGGTGATGGCATATTTGGCTGTCCTGCATCAGACCCACGATCATCTGCTGGCCGGACTCGCGTTTGGCATCGGCTTTATTGCCCTCCTGCTGGCCAAGAGTGAGCTGTTCACGGAGAGTTTTCTTGTGCCGATCACGGCAGTGGCTGCCAAGGAAGCCAGTATTAGCCAGCTTTTGAAACTTTGGGGTGGAACCCTGGTGATGAATCTTGTTGGCGGGTGGGCATTCATGTGGCTGGTGGTGCAGGCTTTTCCGCAATGGAAGCCCGAGTTGGCAAAGGCTGCCCTGCATTTTACCGATGCAGGGTTCACCTGGCAGTCCGTGTGCCTGGCCGTACTCGGTGGCAGCACCATCACCTTGATGACGCGCATGCAGCATGGCACTGACTCGGATGTTGCCAAAATGGGAGCGGCCGTAGCTGGTGGATTCTTGCTGGCAGGCCTGCAGCTCTTTCATTCCATCCTTGACTCCCTGCTAATTTTTGGGGCCATTCATGCCGGCGTCCCCGTCGACTATTCGGACTGGCTGGGATGGTTTGGGTACACGCTGCTCTTCAACATGTTGGGCGGGCTCCTGCTGGTGACAGCATTGCGGTTGCTGCGTAACAAGGAACTAATCAAGGATCGTCGGAACAGTGCTCCACAGGATCCGGACGCCGCCAGGTCCACCTAGCCCAGGGTGGCAGGGCGCCTGCAGCGGGGTTGTGCAGCAGCCCGCCCCGCAGGCGTCAGCGCTTTCGGGTGACCTTGCCGTGGCCCGGGCAGATCCACCCAACATCCACAGCCTCAAGTTCGGCCGTTGTTTGAAGCGCTGTGGCCTTGTCGGTGATCAGAAAGCTGGGAAACTGCTTCAGTGTACCGTCCTCGCGGACCATGGCTGCGTCACCGCAAAACAAGGAGTCCTGCCACAGGAATGCATAGTGGCCGGCGGTGTGGCCGGATGACGCCATGGCCGTGATCTGCGATGGGAAGCCTTCGGATTCCCCCAGATACGACACCTGCCCTGGCAGGCGCGGCTTGCCAAATGAGGTCAGCACCCGGCGGGACAATGTGGCTGGCCGGGATTCCCCCCTCAGCACGGCCGCGTCGGCCCGGCTGATCCACAGGGTCGCACCAGCAGCCTTGGCCACAGCCCGGGCCGCCCCGGCATGGTCCGGGTCATAGTGCGTCAACAGCACATGCCGCAGTGCAGGCAATAGTCCGGCATCCTGCAACTCCCGCACGACGGCTGCAGCGCCGCTTGCCATTCCCGGGTCGATCAAGGCCAGTTGTTCCCCGGCGGTAATTACATAGCCGTTGGCGCCGCGGGATTTTTCCAGCTGGAACGCACTATTGGGCAGACGTTTCATTTTATGTTCCTCACGGGGTCGCGAACGGCAGTGGGCAGAAAAACTATGGAAGCAAAATGACTTTGCCCGTGGTGGTGCGGCCCTGCAGGGCCGTGTGGGCAGCTCCTGCGTCGCTCAGCGGGAAGCGCTCGCCAATCCGGGCCGTCAGGGCACCCGAGGCCGCAGCATTGAACACCTCACTGGAGCGCCACAGCCGCTCCTGGGCGTTGAGCAAATAATCGCCCAGTTTGGGGCGGACCAGGGTGAGGGAGCCGCCAGCGTTTAAGCGTTGCACGTCAAAGGGCGGCACTTGGCCCGACGCCCCGCCAAACAAGACCAGGGTTCCCCGGGTGCGCAACGCTGCCAGGGACCCGTCAAAGGTGTCCTTGCCCACGCCGTCGAACACGACGTCCACGCCCACACCATTGGTGAACTCCCGTGCTGCCTCCGCAAATCCTTCGTAGCGCAACACCTCATCGGCTCCGGCAACCCGGGACAGTTCCTCTTTTTCCTCACTGGAGACCGTCGTGATGACCCTAGCCTCGCGCTCCTTGAGCAGCTGGGTCAGCAAGAGCCCCACACCACCGGCACCAGCGTGGACCAGTGCGGTTTGGCCCGGTGCCACCCGGTACGTGGAATTCATCAGGTAGTGGGCAGTCATGCCCTGCAAAGGCAGCGCCGCCGCCACGTCCAAGGGAACGCCCGACGGAACCGGCAGGGCAGTTTCGGCCGGGACTATGGCGTACTCGGCGTAGCAGGCAATCCCTTCGGCGGTGGCCACGCGATCACCCACGGCGTGCGAGCTCACCCCCGGGCCCAGTGCTGCGACAGTGCCGGCTGCTTCGGATCCCGGGATAAACGGGTACGGGACGGTGTAGGTGCCGTCGCGTTGATAAGTTTCAATGAAGTTCACGCCCACGGCGGCAATCTTCACCAGCAATTCCCCCGGGCCCGGAACAGGCATGGTTATTTGAGTCAGCTCAAGCACCTCGGGGCCCCCCGGGTTGCTGGCGACGAGGGCATTGCAGTACTCACTCATGACAAACTCCAAATCAGTTGTGCGGCGACAGTAGTCTCATCATAGGTACTGACGGGAAACGTTTCGTCTTTGGATAAATATCGGCGTCACTGAATATTGATGTTGTATAGTCAAGCTATGACAATTTCAGTAGCGGTCTCAGGAGCCAGCGGATATGCCGGGGGAGAGGTGCTGCGCCTCTTGGCCAGCCACCCCGAAGTCACCATTGGCGCCATTACTGCCCACAGTAACGCCGGTGCCCGGCTCGGAACAGTGGCCCCGCACCTGCACTCCCTCGCCGACCGGATCCTGGTGGAAACCACGGTGGAAAATTTGCTGGGGCACGACGTCGTGTTCCTGGCACTTCCGCACGGGGCATCCGCCGAAATTGCCGCGCAGCTTCCGCCCGGCACCCTTGTCATTGACGCCGGGGCCGATCATCGTCTGGAAAACGCCACGGCGTGGGAGAAGTTTTACGGTTCCGCACATGCCGGCACCTGGCCCTACGGTCTGCCCGAATTGCCAGGGCACCGCGAAAGCCTCAGGGGCGCCAAACGAATTGCCGTTCCCGGGTGCTATCCCACCAGTTCACTGTTGGCCCTCATGCCCGGCTTTGCCGCAGGAGCCCTGCTGCCTGACGACGTCGTCATTGTTGCCGCGTCGGGGACCTCCGGGGCGGGCAAAGCCGCCAAGGTGAATTTAATTGGCGCCGAGGTCATGGGATCCATGAGTCCCTACGGTGTGGGTGGCGGTCATCGCCACACCCCGGAAATTGAGCAGGGCCTGTCCAATGCCTCCGGCCTTGAGGTCAAGGTGTCCTTCACCCCCACGCTGGCGCCCATGAGCCGCGGCATTCTCACCACGGCCACCGCCAAGCTGTCGGCGGACTTTGCCGCCCTGGCGGACCCCGCCGCTGCACTGCGTGAAATGTGGGAAGCAGCCTACGCGGAGGAGCCGTTTGTGCATGTGCTCCCGGAGGGGCAGTGGCCCACCACCAAGTCCGTGCAGGGTTCAAACTTTGCCGCCCTGCAAATAGCATATGACGCCCACGTGAACCGCGTCATTGTTTGCTGTGTCATTGACAATCTCACCAAGGGCACCGCCGGCGGCGCGGTACAGTCAATGAACATTGCCCTGGGCCTGCCTGAAACAACTGGCCTAACCTTTCAAGGAGTAGCACCATGAGCGTCACCACACCACGCGGCTTCCGGGCCTCCGGCATCACGGCCGGGCTGAAGTCCTCCGGCAACCCTGACCTGGCCCTGGTGATCAATGCCGGACCGTCACATGCCGCCGCAGCGGTTTTCACCAGCAACCGGGTCGCTGCCGCACCCATTCACTGGTCACGGCAAGTGCTCAGTGACGGCCGCGTGGACGCCGTGGTACTGAACTCCGGCGGCGCCAACGCCTGCACCGGCTCTGAAGGCTTCCAAAACACGCATGCCACAGCGGAGAAAGTCGCAGCCGTTCTGGGCGTTTCGGCCGCAGATGTTGCCGTCTGCTCCACAGGGCTCATTGGTGAGCAACTCCCCATGGAAAAAATCCTTCCCGGAGTTGAGCTGGCCGCTTCGGCGTTGACGTACGACGGCGGAGCTGACGCGGCCACCGCCATCATGACCACCGACACCGTCCCCAAACAAGCGCTCTGGACCTCACCGGGCAACGCTGAGGGGATTAGCTACTCCATTGGCGGCATGGCCAAGGGTGCAGGCATGTTGGCACCTGGGCTCGCTACCATGCTCGTGGTCATCACCACCGACGCCAACGTGTCAGCCGAAGCCCTCGACGTTGCACTGCGCGACGCCGTCCGGGTCACCTTTAATCGGGCCGACTCCGACGGGTGCATGTCCACGAACGACACCGTGCTGCTCATGGCTTCCGGGGCGTCCACGGCGTTTCCCGCCCTGGATGAATTCACTGCCGGGCTGACCCAGGTCTGCTCCGAGTTGGCCCGGGCCCTGATTGCCGATGCCGAGGGCGCCAGCCACGACATTGCCATCACCACCACGCGGGCAGCCTCCGAACACGACGCCGAAGTGGTTTCCCGGGCGGTGGCGCGGTCCAATTTGTTCAAGGCCGCCATCTTTGGCAATGACCCCAACTGGGGCCGCGTGCTTGCAGCAGTCGGCACCACTGACGCGGCCTTTGATCCCGATAAAATTAATGTCACCATCAACGGCATCATGATTTGCCGCAATGGCTGCATTGGGGATTCCCGCGATTTAGTGGATCTGACACCGCGGGAAGTGCTGGTGGAAATTGACCTTAGCGCAGGAGATGCGCAGGCCACGATCCTCACCAACGACCTTACCCACGCCTACGTCGAAGAAAACAGCGCCTACTCCTCCTAAGGCGACGCCGGGACCACGCAGCCGCGACATGGCGGCATCCAACAATTTTGAGGAATACCCGTGATGACTTCGGTGAAAACCGCGCAGGGCAAGGCCGCCACGCTCATTGAAGCGCTGCCGTGGATTCAGCAGTTTGCAGGGACCGTGGTGGTGGTCAAGTACGGGGGCAACGCCATGATCAATGAGGGGCTGCGCCGCGCCTTTGCCGAGGACATTGTGTTCATGCACCATGTGGGCATCATGCCGGTGGTGGTCCATGGC
This sequence comes from Actinomycetales bacterium, assembly GCA_038242155.1. GTDB lineage: Bacteria > Actinomycetota > Actinomycetes > Actinomycetales > Micrococcaceae > Specibacter. Next base: position 71,186 of record JBBSSM010000007.1, read on the forward strand.
GGCGGTCCGCAAATCAACGCCATGCTGGAACGCCTCGACATTAAAAGCGAATTCAAGGGCGGATTGCGTGTCACCACGCCCGAGGCCATGGACGTGGTGCGCATGGTCCTCACGGGCCAGGTGGGCCGGGAACTTGTGGGCTTGATCAACGAGCACGGGGCCTATGCCGTGGGCCTTTCAGGTGAGGATGGGGCACTGCTGCAGGCGCAGCGCACGGGCACGGTGGTCGATGGAATACCCGTGGATCTGGGCCTGGTGGGTGAGGTGGTGGGCGTAAACCCCGGAGCCATTGTGGATTTGCTGGAGGCCGGCCGGATCCCCGTCATCTCCACCGTGGCCCCCGAGGTGGGGGATGCCTCCACCGTGCTGAACGTCAATGCCGACACTGCTGCGGCCGCCTTGGCCGTGGCACTGCAGGCTTCCCGGCTGGTGATCCTTACGGATGTGGAAGGCCTGTATTCAAGGTGGCCGGATAAATCCTCGCTGCTGAGCGAGATTGGTGCCGAGGCCCTGCGGGAGATGCTGCCGCAACTGGAGTCGGGCATGATTCCCAAAATGAATGCCTGCCTGGCAGCTGTCGACGGCGGTGTGGCCCGTGCCGCCGTCGTCGATGGCCGCAGCGCCCATTCGGTGCTCTTGGAACTCATGACCTTTGCCGGAATTGGGACACAAATTTTTCCTGAGGAGAACGGTAAGCAATGATCACTAATGACCCTGGTGTGGACCAGTGCGCGACTGTACCGGCGCAGGCCGCGGCCATGACGGGAACCGGCACCAGTGCCCAATGGCTGTCCCGCTACAGCAATGCCCTCATGGGCGTTTTTGGCAGTCCGCAGCGCGTCCTGGTGCGGGGGTCCGGGGCAGTGGTGTGGGATGCCGACGGCAAACAATACCTTGACCTCCTGGGCGGCATTGCCGTCAATGCGCTGGGGCACGCGCACCCGTTTGTAAACTCGGTGATTTCGCAGCAACTGGCGACCCTGGGGCACGTCTCCAACTTCTTCACCAGCCCCACGCAAATCGCGCTGGCCGAAAAACTGCTTGAACTATGCCATGCCCCCGGCGGCTCCAAGGTGTTCTTTGCCAACTCCGGCACGGAAGCCAATGAGGCCGCCTTTAAGCTTGCCCGCGCCCACGGCGGCATGCAACGTCCCACCATTTTGGCCCTGGAAGGCGGCTTTCACGGCCGGACCATGGGCGCCCTGGCGCTGACATCCAAGGCTGCCTACCGTGAGCCGTTTGAGCCAATGCCCGCCGGGGTCAGGCATCTTGCCTTCAATGACATTGCGGCCCTGCGCGCTGCCATGGATGACACCGTGGCGGCCCTGATTGTCGAGCCCATTCAAGGTGAGGCGGGCGTCCGTCCGCTCTCGAGCGAATACCTGCAGGCTGCCCGGGAGCTCTGCCAGGAACACGGAGCGCTGTTGATCTTTGACGAGGTCCAGACGGGGGTGGGCCGCACCGGCAACTGGTTTGCCGGCAGCGCCGCCGGCATCACCCCCGACGCCATGACCTTGGCCAAAGGGCTCGGTGGGGGGTTCCCCATAGGTGCTCTGGTGACCTTTGGGGAAACCACCTCACACCTGCTCAGCGCCGGTCAGCACGGCACCACCTTTGGCGGCAACCCGGTGGCCACGGCAGCTGCCCTGGCCACCTTGCACGTCATTGAAACGCAGGACGTGCTGGGCAATGTTGCTGCTGTCAGCCAGGTTTTTGCCCAGGGGTTGGCGGCGGTCGACGGCGTCACGGACGTCCGCGCGTTCGGGCTGCTGATTGGCTTTGACCTTGGCGAACCGGTGGCCGCAGAGCTTGTCAATGCAGCCCTCGACGCCGGATTCATTGTCAATGCCCCACGTCCCAACACCGTCCGCCTGGCCCCGCCCTTGAACTTGACAGTGGCGCAGGCCCAGTCCTTTCTCGCGGCACTACCCGCACTCCTGGCAACCGCCGCCGCACACTTTCATGAAAAGAGCTCCGCATGACGCGTCACTTTCTCGTCGACACCGATCTCAGCCCCGCCGAGCAGGCGGAGGTCCTGCAGCTGGCCGCTGAGCTGAAGGCTGCGCCCTATTCCAAAAACACTTTTGCCGGTGCCGGGCAAGGCTTCCAAACGGTGGCCGTAATTTTTGACAAGACCTCAACCCGCACCCGGGTCTCCTTTGCCGCCGGGATTGCCGCCTTGGGCGGCAACCCGCTGATCATTAACCCGGGCGAAGCCCAGGTGGGTCATAAGGAAAGTGTTGCCGACACGGCCAAGGTCCTGGAACGCATGGTCTCGGCCATTGTGTGGCGCACTTATAGTCAGGCCGGACTGGAGGAAATGGCCGCCAATTCCAGGGTGCCCGTAATCAATGCGCTCTCCGATGACTACCACCCCTGCCAACTGCTCGCTGACCTGCTCACCATCAAGGAGCACAAAGGTGAGCTGGCCGGGCTCACCATGACCTACATGGGCGACAGTGCCAACAACATGGCAAATTCCTACCTGCTGGCCGGAGTCACCGCGGGCATGCACGTGCGCATTGCTGGCCCGGCCGGGTTTTTGCCCGCCGCTGCCGTGGTGGAGGCAGCTCAGGAGCGTGCCGCCCAGACTGGCGGTTCCGTGCTCATCACCACCGACATGGCCGAGGCGCTGGCCGGATCCGACGTGTTGGTGACAGACACGTGGGTGTCCATGGGGCAGGAGGAGGAAAAGGCTGCGCGCATGGATATTTTCACGCAGTACGCGCTCGATGACGCCGCCCTCGCCCAGGCCGCCCCGGACGCCATTGTGCTGCACTGCCTGCCCGCCTACCGCGGTTATGAAATCTCCGCTTCCGTCATTGACGGACCCCAGTCCGTGGTGTGGGATGAGGCCGAAAACCGCCTCCACGCACAAAAGGCGCTCATGGCCTGGCTCGTGGAAAAATCCGCCGCTGCCGTTCCGGCGGTTCCTTCGGCCCATGCCGGTGTTTAGCCATGACGAAAGTTCCCACACAACCTGCGGGCATGCCGGCAACTAAAATTGCCCGGCAGGCCCGCGTTGCCGCCTTGTTAATCAGCCGGGCCGTGCGGTCGCAGGCCGAGCTGGCTTCGCTGTTGGCCGATGGCGGACTGGTGGTGGGCCAGGCGACGCTTTCACGCGATCTCGTGGAGTTGCGCGCCGTGCGGGTGCGGGGTCAGGACGGGGCGCTGGTCTATGCCCTGCCACCTGAAGGCGGCGAGCGCAATGTGCATTCGCCGTCGTCCCAGGAACTTCTTGATACCCGTCTCATTCGCCTGTGTGGAGAGCTTTTGGTGACGGCTGAGGGCTCAGCCAACATTGCCGTCCTGCGGACCCCGCCCGGGGCGGCCAATTTCCTGGCGCTGGCCATTGACCACTCGGTCATGCCCAGTATTTTAGGCACCATTGCCGGCGATGACACAGTGATGGTGATTAGCCGGGATTCCCTGGGCGGCAGCGCCGTTGCGGAACGGTTCCTGGCGTTCGCAGCGGAGTCCGGTGCGGGAGCCTAGGGCGGCGGGACGGTGCGTGATCCGGCGTCGGCCATCCCACCAAATGAATAATTTTTACTAACAATGCATAATCATGCATTATGCTGGATGAAAACATGACAGCACCCGCTGCGGGTGCGCACTAGAAGGAGAAACACGTGACTGAGCGCATTGTATTGGCCTACTCCGGCGGACTTGATACTTCCGTGGCCATTGGTTGGATTGGCGAAGCCACCGGGGCGGAAGTAATTGCCGTGGCCGTGGACGTTGGACAGGGTGGGGAGTCCCTGGAGGACATTCGCCAGCGTGCGCTGGGTTGCGGGGCGGTTGAGGCCTATGTGGCGGACGCACGTGACGAGTTCGCCAATGAATATGCGATGCCGACCCTGAAGGCCAATGCGCTCTACCAGGGCCACTATCCGCTGGTCTCCGCCATCTCCCGCCCCGTGATCGTCAAGCACTTGGTGAAGGCTGCGCGCGAATTTGGCGCCACCACAGTGGCCCACGGCTGCACCGGCAAGGGCAACGACCAGGTCCGCTTCGAAGTGGGCATCCAGACCCTCGGACCCGACCTGAAGTGCATTGCGCCCGTGCGTGACCTGGCACTGACCCGTGACAAGGCGATTATTTACGCCGAGCAAAACAACCTGCCCATTGAAACCACCAAGAAAAACCCGTACTCCATTGACCAAAACGTGTGGGGACGCGCCGTGGAGACCGGGTACCTGGAAGATATTTGGAATGCGCCCACCAAGGACATTTACGACTACACCGCCGCTCCGGAATTCCCCCCGGCACCGGATGAAGTGGTCATTTCCTTCCGTCAGGGCATCCCCGTGGCCATTGACGGTGTGCAGGTTTCTCCGCTGCAGGCCATCCAGGAGCTGAACCGTCGTGCCGGTGCGCAGGGCGTGGGCCGCATTGACGTGGTGGAAGACCGTTTGGTGGGGATCAAGAGCCGGGAAATTTACGAAGCACCCGGGGCCATGGCCCTGATCACCGCGCACAAGCACCTTGAAGACATCACTGTTGAACGCGAGCAGGCCCGCTTCAAGGCCACTGTGGGCCAGCGCTGGGCCGAGCTGGTCTACGACGGACAGTGGTTTTCCCCGCTGAAGCGTTCACTGGAGGCCTTCATTGATGACACCCAGCAGCACGTCAATGGCGATATCCGCATGACACTCCACGGAGGCCAGGCCATTGTCAATGGCCGCCGCTCGGACACCTCCCTGTACGACTTTGATTTGGCCACCTACGACACCGGTGACACCTTCGACCAGTCGCAGGCCAAGGGGTTCATTGAGCTGTGGGGCATGTCTTCGAAGGTTGCCTCCACCCGTGACCAGCGCGTTCTGGGACAGTAACCATGACCGCGACAAACCCGGTGGCTACCTCTGTGCCCAAGGGCTCCACCAACGAAGGCGCCCTGTGGGGCGGCCGCTTTCAAGGCGGCCCCGCAGATGCCCTGGCGGCACTGAGCAAGTCCACCCACTTTGACTGGCGTCTGGCCCTCTATGACATTGCCGGCTCCAAGGCCCATGCCCGGGTGCTTGGCACCGCAGGACTGTTGGATGCCGCCGAACTCGAAGGCATGTTGCAAGCCCTTGAGGCGTTGGAAGCAGATGTCACCTCCGGCGCCTACGGCCCGGCCGAGTCCGACGAGGACGTGCATGGTTCCCTGGAGCGCGGCCTCATTGAACGGGCAGGAACCGAGCTCGGTGGCAAGCTTCGCGCGGGCCGTTCGCGCAACGACCAAATAGCCACGCTGGGCCGGATGTATTTGCGCGATCACGCGCGGATTATTGCCGCCGGGGTGCTCGCTGTCGTTGATGCCCTGGTGGATCAAGCCAAAGCACACACCGGCGTAGCCATGCCTGGCCGGACCCACCTGCAGCACGCCCAGCCGGTGTTGCTCAGCCACCACCTGCTGGCGCATGCCTGGGCACTCCTGCGTGATGTGCAGCGCCTGGTTGACTGGGACAAGCGTGCCGCCGTCTCACCGTATGGCTCCGGTGCCCTGGCCGGGTCCTCGCTGGGACTTGACCCCAATGCAGTGGCTGCGGAGTTGGGCTTTGACTCGGCCGCGTGGAACTCCATTGACGGCACAGCATCCCGGGACGTCTTTGCCGAATTTGCCTGGGTTGCCGCCATGATTGGCGTGGACCTGTCCCGAATTTCCGAAGAGGTCATCCTGTGGGCCACGAAGGAATTTTCCTTCGTCACCCTGCATGATTCCTACTCCACGGGTTCCTCCATCATGCCGCAGAAGAAGAATCCCGATGTGGCGGAGCTCGCCCGCGGCAAGGCGGGCCGTCTCATAGGGGACCTGACCGGCTTGCTGGCGACCCTCAAGGGTCTGCCGTTGGCTTATAACCGGGATCTGCAGGAGGACAAGGAACCTGTCTTTGATGCGACGGACACCCTGGAGCTGCTGCTTCCGGCCGTCTCCGGCATGGTGGCTACCCTGGTCTTCAACACCGGGCGCATGGAGGAGTTGGCGCCGCAGGGCTTTGCGCTGGCAACAGACATTGCCGAATGGCTGGTACGCCAGGGGGTGCCGTTCCGTGACGCGCATGAGCTCTCCGGCGCTGCCGTGAAGCTGGCCGAAAACCGCGGCGTGGAACTGTGGGATCTCACTGACCAGGAATTTGCAGGTATTTCCCCGCACCTCACGCCGGAGGTCCGTACGGTGCTCAGCACGGAAGGTTCGCTCAACAGCCGCAGCGCCCAGGGTGGTACGGCGCCCACTGCGGTGCTGGCCCAGTTGGTGGCCCTTGAAGGGCAGTTGGCCGAGGTCCGCACCTTCAGCTCCTAAGCACAACGCGCAGTTTTCCAAGCAAGTGCCCGCATCCTTAGTGGATGCGGGCACTTGCCGTCTAGGCTGGGGTCATGACGGAAATTTCGAATGACCAGCTCATCGACAGGCTTCAGGCTGCTGCGGACAATGTCAGCGCAAAAATTCAGGGACTGAACGACGCCGACGTCGTGGTTCCCACGGAATTGTCCGGCTGGACACGCGGGCACGTGCTGGCGCATATTGCCCACGTCTCCAATGCCGTGGCCCGGCAGGTTGAGTATGCCCTGCGGGGGGAGCGCATTGAATTTTACGACGGCGGACAGGGCGGCCGCACGCAGGCCATTGAGATGCAGGCCGGCCATTGTGCAGCCGAGCACCGGGACTACCTTTCGGCGGCATTTACGCGCGCGTTCCTGGTCCTGGACAACCTCGATGAATCGCAGTGGACCCTGCCGGTGAGCTACCGTGACGGGGATGTGCGTGGAGTGGCGCTGGCGTACTGGCGCGAGCTGGTGATTCACTTAACGGATCTGCAGCTGGGGCGCGGACCGGAGACGTGGTCGAAGGAATTTTGCCTCTATCTGGTTGAGTTCCTGTCCGCCCGTGTCCCGGCTGAACTGCGGCTCAAGCTGTTGCCGCTGGGACTGGCTCCTTTGACCATTGGCGCAGGCTCCCAGGCCGTGTCGGTTTCGGGGATGCTGACTGACATTGTGGCGTGGCTGGCGGGCCGCACACCCACTCTGGGCACCTTGCGTGCGGAGGCTGCAGCAGACTCCGTGGAATTGCCCCGGTTATTGCCTTGGCCGTCGGCGATGAAATAGCGCCGTGGCCTTAGTGGGGTTCGCCCGCTGCCCGCCACAGGTGCAGCGTGGCATAGGAACGCCACGGTCTCAGCGCCTGGCCCATGTGCTGCAGCTCTGCGGGCTTGATGGCGCGGCTTTGGGCGGGGGAGTCCCCACGGAGCAATCCGTAACCATTGCGCACGGCGGCATCGCCGGCCAGAAAAATGTCGCTGGCTCCCAATACGCGCATGCTCACATAGCCCACTGTCCAAGGACCAATCCCTGCAAGGGGGAGCAGCTTTTCTGCCAGCGTTGCAGGCGTGTCGGCTGCACTGATTGCCAGGGAACCGTCCGCGAGCTTCCCAGCGACGCTCATAATGGCAGCAATGCGGCGCTGCGGGCCCCGCAAAATCTCCCTGCCCCGCGCGGCCAGCTGTTCTGGAGCAGGGAAAAGCCGTGTCATGGTGCCGTGGGGCCGGTTGGACATCACGCCCAGGGTTGCCAAGTGATTGAGGGCGGTGCGTGCCGCGGCGACAGTGATTTGTTGGCCCATCATGGCCCGAATGAGGATTTCCGCCGGATCCACACAGCCGGGGAGTCTGATGCCGGGAATGGCTGCCACGCGCGGAGCCAGCAGGGGGTGGCTGCGCAAGGCCATGTCTGCCTGCTCGGGATCATGGTCCAGGTTGAACAAGTGCCTGACCCTGCTCAATAACAGCGCAGCATCCGCCGGGTCTGCCAGCTCGCGTTCCAGCAGGAGAGCATTGTCTTCCCACCAAACGCGGAACCAGCCGTGCCCTCCCGGCAGCGCCAGGGTGCGGGCGTAGCTGCGGGCTGAGGCTTCCTCAATTCCCGTGACGGTCCGGGCGCGGAGAAAATCAAAAATACCAAGATCGTAAGGCGCGGTGAAACCCAGCGGTAGGAACATGGTCGAATTCTGCCATGTGCCACCCCTGCACACGCGGATGCCCGCACTGCCGCGCAGCGGCGGCGCCCGGCAGGGGGTCTCTGTTAGCTTGGAGAGATGGATGATTCTGGTGAACTGTTGGAACTTTTACAAAAACCCGCCACGGAAGTGGCGCCCAAACTCTTGGGGGCATTGCTCAGGCACGAGACTGAGGAAGGTCCCGTCGTCGTCCGTCTCACGGAGGTGGAGGCCTATCTGGGTCCGGCAGATTCCACGGACCCGGACCCGGGTGCGCACAGCTACCGGGGCAAGACCAATCGCAATGCCGTCATGTTTGGCCCTCCCGGACACCTGTACGTCTACTTCACCTACGGCATGCATTTCTGCGCGAACCTCGTGTGCCGTCCGGAGGGCACCTCTTCCGGGTGTCTCATGCGTGCCGGGGAAATTGTGGAGGGGTTGGAACTGGCCCGTTCGCGCCGCCCCACTGCCCGCCACGACTATGAACTGGCACAGGGGCCCGCCCGGCTTACCAAGGCCATGGGTTTCAACCTCAGCCACAACGGTATTCCAGCCCTGACAGGTGCAGTGACGGTGACATTGCCGGACACCCCTGCCGGCGTCATTTTGTCAGGTCCACGGGTGGGCGTGAGCGGACCCGGTGGCAGCACAGACTACCCGTGGCGGTACTGGTTCGAGGGGGATAAGACAGTGTCAAAGTTCAGGCCGGCAGTGGCCCGCGCCCCACGGCGGAAGGCAGTCTCAGCTGATCACGCTGTAATGTAAAGGGGTGAATCCGACAGCCAGTGCCCTCAGCGCCACCCCTGCCCATGATGCTTCTGCCACCCCTGAGGTTGCCGCCAATTCTGAGGTTGCCGCCAATTCTGAGGTTGCCGTCACGGTGGAGCGGCTCTGCGCCACCGTGCCCGATTACCCGGCGCCGGGCATTGTGTTCAAGGACCTGACCCCGGTTTTTGCGCACGGACAGGCTCTGCAGCAGGTGGTGGAGGCACTGGTTGCCCATTTTGACGGAAAATTCGACGCCGTCGCCGGGGTCGAGGCCCGCGGCTTTCTCTTGGCCGCTGCCGTGGCACATGCCTCACAAACCGGTGTCATCACCATCCGCAAGGCCGGCAAACTGCCCCGGGCAGTCTTCGCACAAAGCTACGCCCTCGAGTACGGCGAGGCGACCTTGGAACTGCACCAAGATGACGTTCCGCCTGGCACCCGTGTGCTCATTCTCGACGACGTGCTCGCCACCGGCGGCACCCTGGGCGCTGCTGCCAGCCTGCTCGAGCGCACGGGTGCTGTAGTGGCCGGCATTGGCGTGGTGCTGGAAATTGATGCATTGCCGGGCCGGCGCAACCTGCCGGGCCGGGACATTCACTCGCTGCTGCACGTGTAACGCTGGGCGGGGCAACGCCGCCAACCGGTATAGAATAGACGGTCCGCCTTTTGGTGGAATGCCCTATGTATTCAGGAGCCTTGCATGTATGACGACGAGTTGGCCGCAGAACGCACCTATGTGAATGGCCTGTACGCCCGCCTCGATGAGTTGCGCGCCGAGAAGGTCCAGCAGCTGGGCGAGGTGCGCCGCGCCAAGTCCATGGGCACGCACCAGAATCGTTCCGAACGTGACGCCTTTGCCACGCTCTATGAGAACCGCCTGGCTCAACTCAACGCCGTCGACGACAGGCTCGTCTTCGGACGCCTTGACCTTGATGATGGTCAGGATCGCTATATTGGTCGGATTGGTTTACTGGCAGAAGATTTACGTCAGCTGATGGTGGATTGGCGGGCGCCCGAGGCCGGTACCTTCTATCAAGCCACGGCGTTTGAGCGCATGGGTGTGCGCCGTCGTCGCCACCTGCTTTTGCAGGGCCGAACCGTCAAAGCCATTGAAGACGACGTGCTTGACCACACCATGCTGGTGGAGGGTGAGCACCTGCAGGGCGAAGGTGCCCTCTTGGCGGCGCTCAATTCCAAGCGCACGGGCCGCATGAATGACATTGTGGGCACCATTCAGTCCGAGCAGGACCGGATTATCCGCTCACCGCTGAGCGGGGCGCTGGTGGTGCAGGGCGGACCCGGAACCGGCAAAACGGCAGTTGCGTTGCACCGTGCGGCCTATTTGCTCTATACCCACCGCGAGCGGCTGCAGTCCGCCGGAGTGTTACTTGTTGGCCCCTCAAACGCCTTCATGAAGTACATTGAACGCGTGCTGCCCTCCTTGGGTGAGACCGGCGTCGTCATGGCCAGTGTGGGCAATCTCTTCCCTGGAATACGCGCCACCGCCGTGGAAACACCTGAAACCGCGGAGCTGAAGGGCCGTCCCGTTATGGCCGAAATTGTGGCCAATGCGGTGGCCAACCGGCAGCGTCTGCCCCGCGAAGATGTCATGCTCGACGTCGAAGGCACCCGTTTGCAGCTCACGGTCAAGCAGGTGCAGCGAGCCAGGGACAAGGCGCGGGCCACCGGGCTGCCCCATAATGAAGCGCGTGTCACGTTCGTGAAGACCCTGCTGCGTGAACTCACCGAGCAGCTGCGTGAATACATTGAAAGCGCCGGTGCCGGTAACAATGCCGACCGTTCCTACTTGGCTGAGGACGTGCGTTCGTCCCGTGATGTGCGCGTCATGTTAAACCTGTGCTGGATGCCGATGACGGCGGAAACACTCATCGATGACATGCTGAGCAAATCTGTAATTCTCGACGCCGTCACGCCAGGCTTCAGCCAAACCCAGCGGACACTGTTGCTGCGCGCACCGGGTGCGCCATGGGCGGAATCTGATGTGCCACTCCTTGATGAAGCGGCGGAGCTGCTGGGTGACATGGATGCCAGCGGCGGACGGACCCAGGCCAGCGCGGATTCACAGCGCAAGCGGGATCTGGCCAATGCCGAGAAGGCCATCTCCAATATGAACCAGCAACTGGAGGACTCCGGCGTCGACGGTATTTTAAGTGCCGAGCAACTCGCCGACTTCAATCTTGTCCAGGCACAATCACAAACAAGTGCCGAACGGGCGTTAACTGACAGAACGTGGGCGTATGGGCACGTGGTGGTGGATGAAGCGCAGGAACTTTCGCCCATGCAGTGGCGCTTATTGGTTCGTCGCTGCCCGGTAAAGTCGTTCACCATTGTGGGCGACATTGCGCAGACCAGTTCAGCTGCCGGTGCCACCTCATGGCAGCAGGGACTCACCCCCGTCATGGGGGAGCGCTGGACCCTGGAGGAGCTCACGGTCAACTACCGCACACCGTCGCAAATTGCCGAAGCTGCCGTGCGCATGGCCAATGCTGCCGGGCAGATCGTCTCCGCGCCCAAGGCAGTGCGCGAAGGCCAGTGGGAGCCTGTCATCGACCGCGTGCCTGCTGCAGCGGGAGTCCAGGAAGCGGTGGTCCAGCAGGTGGTTGACGCCATGCCGGAGGAACTTGCCGCCGTCGAAGGTGGACTTGTGGCAGTCATTGCCCCTCCCGTACTGGTGCAAAAAACCGCTGCAGCCCTTCGTGCCGTGTACGGCAACCGCATTGGTCATGGCGCGGGGTCCCTGGAGCAGGACATTGTGGTGATTGACCCGCGGGAGGCGAAGGGCCTGGAATTTGATGGTGTCATTATTGTGGAGCCGGCCGCGCTACTGGCCGGAGCCAATGGCCGGGTGGGCGACCTCTACGTGGCCATGACCCGCCCCACACGTCGTCTGCGCCTGGTTACCTCCGTGCCGTTGCCTGAGGGAATTGAACAGTAGTAGGGGTGGTGGCCCGGAAAACCAGCTCCGGGCCTGGGCCAACGCGTAGCGTCATGGGGGCTGGAGTCGAAAGAAACGCCGTCGTGCTGGTAATTTTGTGGTGTGTCTTTGCAAACAGAACTCCGCGCCCCCCAGAACGACCCCAGCTTCGCCAATGTCTGGCAAGAGCTCAAGTGGCGAGGCCTGGTCCAGGTTTCGACTGACGAGGCAGCCCTTGAGGAACTGCTGGCGGGGGAGCCCATCACGTATTACTGCGGTTTTGATCCCACCGCCCCCAGCCTCCATTTGGGCAATCTGGTCCAGCTGCTGACCATGCGCCGGATGCAGCTCGCCGGGCACAAGCCGCTGGGTTTGGTTGGCGGATCCACTGGTCTGGTGGGGGATCCGCGCCCGACGGCGGAGCGCACCATGAACTCCAAGGAAACAGTTACCGAATGGGTTGGCTACCTCCAGGGGCAAGTGCAGCGTTTTCTTTCCTTTGAGGGCGAGAATGCCGCACGCATGGTCAATAATCTCGATTGGACCGAGCCCATGTCGGTCCTTGATTTCCTGCGTGACGTGGGTAAATACTTCCGCGTGGGAACCATGATCAAAAAAGATATTGTGGCCTCACGCCTGAACTCGGATGAGGGCATTAGCTACGCAGAATTCAGTTACCAAATTCTCCAGGGCATGGATTACCTGGAATTGTTCCGGCAATACGGTTGCGTGTTGCAGCAGGGCGGATCCGATCAGTGGGGGAATTTGACCAGCGGCGCTGATTTAATCCGCAAGGTGGAGGGCGCTTCCGTGCATGCCCTGGGTACACCGCTGATTACCAACTCCGACGGAACCAAATTTGGCAAAAGCGAGGGCAACGCCATTTGGCTCGATGCCGCCATGTGCAGTCCCTTTGACATGTACCAGTTCTGGTTAAACACCGCTGACGCCGACGTAGTGGATCGGCTGAAGGTGTTCACCTTCTTGTCCCAGGAGGAAATTGCCGGCATTGCAGTTGCTGTGGCGGAAAAGCCGCAGGCTCGCGAGGGGCAGCGCACCCTGGCTTTCCAAGTGACCTCGCTGGTGCATGGAGTGGACGCCACACTCAAGGTCATCGCCGCATCCGCGGCATTGTTTGGTCAGGGAGAGCTGGGTGAATTGGATCTAGTGACTTTGGAGTCAGCCACCAGGGAGCTTCCTCGCTCATCGGCCCCCGCGGCAGGACAGAACATCATTGAATTGCTGGTTAGTTCCAAGCTTTCCAAAAGTAATTCCGACGCGCGCCGCACTGTTTCCGAGGGAGGCGCCTACGTCAACAACGTCAAGGTCAGCGATCCGGAGGCAATCTTTGACAGCTCCCACGCACTGCACGGCAAATACTTGTTGGTACGCCGCGGCAAGCGAACACTAACCATGATCGAACTCGCTGGCTAGTTCCACGGTTTCAAAAAAGATACCCGCCGTCGACTTGTGTCGCGGCGGGTATCTGTGTATTGTCTTATCTGTTGCTTGCGCAACGCTGGTCCACTTCGCTTGCGGAACAGAGACCACCACTTCGCAAATGACCAAATCCTAAAGTTGATTGAATATCGTGTAATTGTTTTATCAATTTCATGATCATTCATATTCAATAATAGGAATTCATGAAAAACATAAAGTGACCATCCGCACACTCTGCGGATTGGACAAAATGGTTTCTAATGAAATAAAGTTGAATTATTGCAGCGACGAAAACCAATCAAGAACTTATTGATTGTAAGTACTCGAATAGCAGTTGTTGTTTGAGAACTCAATAGTGTGCCAAGTTTTATTGATACCAGTTTATTGTTTGATGGATTGGTTATTTGGTTGGTTCATTGCCGCCCCTGTGGTGGTGGATTGGCTTTTATAGCTGGTTTCGAATTTAGTGCATGC
>JBBSSM010000008.1:0-80240 GCA_038242155.1 Actinomycetales bacterium
AGGCCCCTGCGTGGGGACATTTTCCAGCCCCTCGACGGTGGGGCGGCAGAGGGTGGCAATGGTGCCGCGAGTCAGGAGCCGGGTTGCGTCATACAGTGCCATGGGTGGCCTCCCCCGCGGGTCCCTGCGTGAGCGCATGAGCCAACTTCTCAGGGGAATCCACGACGGCGGCCGCTCCTGCCGCTGCCAGCTCACCGGTCGCGGCAAAGCCCCAGGAAACCCCCAAACACTGCAGGCCGTTGCTGGCGGCGCCCTCGACATCCTGGTATCTGTCCCCCACCATGATGGCGGTGGGGACGGTTCCGGCCGGCACCTCAAGGGCCGCAATGGCTGAAGTGTCCGCCAGGGCGGCGGCGATGATTTCCGCCTTGCCGGGACGGTATCCGGGATCGCCGGCCGTGAGGGATTCGTTTGCATGGGCACCCCGCATAACCGTAAAGAACTGCGCCAAACCGTGCCGGGTCAGCAGTTCCACTGCCAGCGGCTCGGGCTTTTGCGTGGCCACGGCCAGGTGCACGCCGTCGTTCCTTAACCCGGTGAGCAGTTCAACGATGCCGGGGTACACCACTGACATGGCCATGCCCTCGCGACGGTACCATGACCGGTATGCGGCAATCACGGCAGGCACCTGGCCGGCCGGGACGCCGGCAAGGCTTTGGAGCGCATCGGCAAGTTTGGGACCCACCATGGCAGCCAATGCAGCATCCGCGGGAACGGGAAGGTTCAGGGTACGCAGAGCATGCGCTATCCCGCCGGTAATGCCACCGGCAGGGTCCACGAGCGTGCCATCGAGGTCAAAGATCACCAGACGGTAGGGAAACGATGGCGTTGGGGCGCAGGGAGCAGTAGTCACGTCCATAGTTTCTCACGGCGTCACCCTGCCCGGTCCCACCCCGGCCTTTAGTGCAGGGTGGGGACCGGAACAGGGGGCTAGAGCACCTCGCGCAGGAACTCGGCGGTATAGCTCTCGGTGCTCTGGGCCAGCTTCTCCGGGGTGCCCGTGGCCACTACCCTGCCGCCGCCGGTCCCGCCGTCGGGCCCCATGTCCACAATCCAGTCGGCGCTTTTAATGACGTCGAGGTTGTGCTCAATGACAATGACGGTGTTGCCCTTGTCCACCAACCCCTGCAATACCAGCAGCAGTTTGCGGATGTCTTCAAAGTGCAGGCCCGTGGTGGGCTCGTCGAGGACATAAATGCTGCGCCCGTTGGAGCGTTTTTGCAGTTCCGCTGCAAGCTTCACACGCTGCGCTTCGCCCCCGGAAAGCGTGGTGGAGGCCTGTCCGAGCCTGACGTAGCCCAATCCAACGTCCACGAGCGTGCGCAGGTGCCGGGCAATGGGGGTAAACGCGGCAAAGAACTCCGCGCCCTCCTCAATGGGCATGTTCAAAACGTCGGCAATGGACTTGCCCTTGTAGTGCACTTCCAGCGTTTCGCGGTTGTAGCGTGCACCGTGGCACACCTCGCACGGGACATACACGTCGGGGAGAAAGTTCATTTCAATTTTCAACGTGCCGTCGCCGCTGCAGGCCTCACAGCGGCCACCCTTGACGTTGAAGGAAAAACGCCCCGGCTGGTAGCCGCGCATCTTGGCTTCATTCGTCTCGGCGAAAAGCTTGCGAATATTGTCAAAGACGCCCGTGTAGGTGGCCGGGTTGGAACGCGGGGTGCGGCCAATGGGACTTTGGTCCACGTGCACCACCTTGTCCAGGTGTTCCAGGCCATCCACCCGCAGGTGCCTGCCGGCCACCTGCTTGGCGCCGTTGAGTTTATTGGCCAGCACCTTGTACAGGATCTCGTTGACCAGCGTGGACTTGCCGGAACCGCTGACCCCGGTGACGGCCGTCAGCACGCCCAGCGGGAACTTCACATCAATTTTTGTGAGGTTGTTTTCCCGGGCTCCCACCACTGTAAGTTCACGCTTTTTGTCATACTTGCGGCGCTTGGCGGGTGCGGCAATGGACTTCCGCCCGGACAAGTAGTCGCCCGTCAGGGAGCGGGTGTTGGCCAAAAGGTCTTCCAATGACCCGGAATGCACCACTTCGCCGCCGTGCTCACCGGCACCGGGGCCAATGTCAACAATCCAGTCGGCCTCCTTAATGGTGTCCTCGTCGTGCTCCACCACAATGAGCGTGTTGCCCAGGTCCCGCAGCCGCGTGAGGGTTTCAATGAGCCGGCGGTTGTCGCGCTGATGCAGGCCAATGGACGGCTCATCCAGGACGTACAGCACACCGACCAGGCCGGAACCAATTTGCGTTGCCAGGCGGATGCGCTGGGCCTCGCCCCCTGACAGGGTGGCGGAGGCGCGCTCCAGGTTCAAATACTCCAGACCCACATCCAACAGGAATTTCAGGCGGGCCTGGATTTCCTTGAGAACCTGGCTGGCAATCTGCTCCTCGCGGCTTGTCAGCGTCAAGTGCGTGAGGAAAGCAAAGCAGTCACGCATGGACAGCGCACACACCTCGGCAATGGACTTGCCGTTAATAAGCACCGACAAGGAAGCCGGGTTCAACCGTGCACCGCCACAGGCGGGGCACGGAATCTGGCGCATGTACTCTTCGTAGCGGTCCCGTGCGTGGTCGGACTCGGTCTCGCCATGCTTGCGTTGAATGTACTGCACGGCCCCTTCAAAGCCCGTGCTGTATTTACGTTCCCGGCCAAAGCGGTTCTTGTACTGCACCACCACCTTGTGGTCCTTGCCGTACAGGATGGCCGTGCGGGCGGCAGTGTCCAACTTGTTCCAGGGCGTTTCCAGCTTAAAGCCCAGCTCAGCGCCCAAGCCTTCCAGCAGGCGGTTCCAGTACTCAGTGGTTGCCGTGCCCAGCGACCACGGGGCAATGGCGCCATCACGCAGCGACAGGAACGGGTTGGGCACCACCAATTCCTCGTCAACTTCCAGCTTCGAACCAATGCCGCTGCAGGCACTGCAGGCGCCAAACGGGTTATTGAAGGAAAAGGACCGGGGCTCAATTTCATCAATGGCCAGGGGGTGCTCGTTGGGGCAGGCGAGGTTCTCCGAAAAAGTACGGAGGCGCCCGGCGTCGTCCGCTTCCAGGTCCACCAGCTCAGCGAGCACGCGCCCCTCGGCCAGGCCCAGCGCCGTCTCCACTGAATCGGTCAGGCGCTGCTGAATGCCGTCCTTAATGACCAGACGGTCCACCACCACCTCAATGGTGTGCTTGAAGGTCTTTTTAAGCTTGGGCGGATCGGAGAGCTGAATTTGCTCGCCGTCGACCTTGGCGCGGGAATATCCCTTGGCCGTGAGCTCCTTGAAAAGCTCCACGAACTCGCCCTTGCGGTCGCGCACCACGGGTGCCAAAATTTGGAAACGGGTGCCCTCAGGCATTTCCAGCAGCTGGTCCACTATTTGCTGCGGCGTCTGCTTGGCAATGGGCTCGCCACACACCGGGCAGTGCGGGGTGCCGACACGGGCCCACAGCAGGCGCATGTAATCATAAATTTCGGTGATGGTGCCCACCGTGGACCGCGGGTTTTTCGACGTCGACTTTTGATCAATGGAGACCGCCGGGGAAAGACCTTCAATGAAGTCCACGTCCGGCTTATCGACCTGGCCCAGGAACTGCCGGGCATACGCGGACAGCGATTCCACGTAGCGGCGCTGCCCCTCGGCGAAAATAGTGTCGAAGGCCAGGGAGGACTTCCCCGAGCCCGACAGGCCCGTAAACACAATCATGGAGTCGCGCGGCAGATCAAGATCCACATTGCGGAGGTTGTTTTCCCGCGCACCCTTGACCACCAGCCGGGACTGGTCGGGGCGCTGCGGGAGAACTTCTTTGGTTACATGCTGGGCCATTGTTTCCTTCGTATCCAGGGGTGCCACGCCGTGGCGGGGCGTTGGCTCTTGGCCAGCGCACCTTGCGGACTTCTCAAAAAGTATAATCGAATGTTCGTTCGAATGTTGTGTCGAGGGGCCGCCAAAGCCCCTCGTTCGCTGCCGGCTCAACTGCTGTCAAGGGCAGCTTTGACAATGTTCAGAGCCTGACCCTGGGCCACACCCAGGTCACGCACGACGGCGGCATAGGCCTCGGCTGCGAGCGCCACCTGAGCGGCAATTTTGTCCCCGCCGGAGGCAATGGCTGTTCCGCTGCGTCCTGCTGTGATGACCACGCCGGCCTGTTCCAGTTCCCGGTATGCCCGGGCCACGGTGTTTGCTGCCACGCCCAGGTCTGTGGCGAGGGCCCGCACCGAGGGGAGCTTGGTGCCTACTGCCAGGCTGCCTGATGAGGCAAGGTCAAGGATGCGCAGTCTGATTTGTTCAAAGGGTGGCACTGTGGAATCCGGATCGAGGTGCCAGCGCCGCATGAGTTGATCCATGGCATTCATACTGTTTCCACCTTTTCCGCCTCTGCGCCGCCACGGGCAGCAGCAGTTTTGTGGTTAGTACAAATCGTAGTGGATAGGTGCTGTGCAGGACAGGGTGAGCTTGGCCATAGCTGCGAGGAGGCGGGGCTGGGTGTTATTTTTGGCCGACCATGAAGATGCGGCGGAAGGGGAAGGTTGTGCCGAAGTCTCCTGCCGGGTATGCGTGCGTCAGTAAGGTGCTGTATTCCTGCTCAAAGTCGGTGCGGCTGGCGGGGTCCAGTGCATTGAGGATGGGGCGCAGTCCGGTGCCGCGTACCCATTCCAGTACCGGGTTGGGTCCTGGGAGCAGGTGTTGGTAGGTGGTCTCCCATACTTCGACGTTGCTTGTGTGGCGCAGGAAGAGGTCCTGGTAGTCGCTGGGTTCTGCCACGGCGTCGTCGTGGCGCAGGATTCCGGCCAATTGTTTCCGCCAGCGTGGGCTGGCTGCCAGCTCCCGCATGAGGGCGTGTGAGGGTGCTGCAAAGTTTCCGGGGACCTGCACGGCCAGCCAGGCGCCGGGGCGTAGGGCTTGGAGCCAGGAGGTTAGGAGCGTGTGGTGTTGGGGTACCCACTGCAGGGCGGCGTTGGACACCACTATGTCCGTGGTGGTTTCTGGCATCCATTGGGCAATATCGGCGGGGGCGAAGCTCACGTTATGGGTGGTGTGGGTGCGTGCTTCCTGCAGCATGGCCGCTGAGTTGTCCAGCCCGAGGACGCGGGCCTGGGGCCAGCGTTGTCCCAGCGTTGCCGTCAAGGTGCCGGGGCCGCAGCCCAGGTCCACGATCGATTGGGGTGTGGGGGCGGCAATGCGGGAGGTGAGGTCGAAGAACGGCCGGTTTCGCAGGTCCGCAAATTGGCTGTACTGGGCTGGCTCCCAGGGAAAGGTTTCATTGGCCATGGGCGTTATCCTGCCATAGCTGCGAGCGCCTAAGCTGGAAGGACCATGAATCTTCTTGAACAGCTCGCCACCTTGAACCCGCAAACTTCCTCTGATGATGACGTCCTGGACGCTTTTTTGGAGTGGACCATGGAGCGGGGGTTGGAGCTGTATCCGGCCCAGGAGGAAGCTGCGCTGGAGTTGGTGGGCGGCAATAACGTGATCTTGTCCACCCCCACGGGGTCGGGGAAGTCGATGGTGGCCATTGCGGCGCACTTCAATGCCATGGCCCGGGGAGCTGCGAGCTACTACACGGCCCCGATCAAGGCGTTGGTGTCGGAGAAGTTCTTTGCCCTGTGTGAGATTTTTGGGGCGGAGAACGTGGGCATGATTACGGGGGATTCCTCGGTGAATCAGGAGGCGCCCATTATTTGCTGCACGGCGGAGATCCTGGCCAATATCGCCTTGCGCGAGGGTGCGGATGCTGATGTGGGCGTAGTGATCATGGATGAGTTCCACTACTACTCCGACCCGCAGCGCGGTTGGGCATGGCAGCTGCCCCTGTTGGAGCTGCCGCAGTCGCAGTTTCTGCTCATGAGCGCGACGCTGGGCGATGTGAGCCGCTTTGAACGTGAGCTGACGGAGTTGACCAACCGGGAGACCACCACCGTGTCCTCCGGCGAGCGCCCCATCCCCCTGCATTACTACTATGTGCAGACGGGTGTGCAGGAGAGCCTGGAGGAGCTCCTGGCCACGAAGCAGGTTCCCGTCTATGTGGTGCATTTCAGCCAGGCGGAGGCCATTGACAGGGCCCAGAACCTCATGAGCATCAATGTGTGCACCCGTGAGGAGAAGGACAGGATTGGCGAGCTCATTGCCGGCTTCCGCTTCTCGGCAGGTTTTGGCAAGACCTTGAACCGGCTGGTGCGTCACGGCATTGGTGTCCACCATGCGGGGATGCTGCCCAAGTATCGCCGTCTGGTGGAGCAGCTGGCCCAGGCGGGGCTGTTGAAGGTCATTTGCGGCACGGACACCCTGGGCGTTGGCATCAACGTGCCCATCCGTACGGTGCTGCTCACGGCGCTGAGCAAGTACGACGGCGTGAAGACCCGCGTGTTGCAGGTGCGTGAGTTCCAGCAAATTGCCGGCCGTGCCGGCCGGGCGGGCTATGACACTGCCGGTACCGTGATTGTGCAGGCGCCTGAGCACGTGGTGGAGAACACCAAGGCCATGGCCAAGGCAGTGGCGAAGTTTGGTGATGATCAAAAGAAGTTGCGGCAGGTGGTGAAGAAAAAACCGCAGCAGGGTTTTGTCAGCTGGGGTGAGCCCACCTTCAAGCGGCTGGCCGAGTCCGTGCCGGAGCCGCTGACCTCCAGCTTCACCATTACTCACGCCATGTTGCTGAACCTGCTGGAACGCCCCGGGGATCCGTTCCAGGCCGCCAAGGCCCTGCTTACTGAAAACCATGAGCCTCCCGCCAAGCAGCGCGCCTTGATGCGCAAGGCCATTGGCATGTACCGCGAATTGCTCGGCGCGGGGGTGGTGGAGCGCATCCCGGAAGACGAGTTGGAAGCGGACGGACGCACGGTGCGGCTCACCGTCCACCTGCAAATGAACTTTGCCCTCAACCAGCCCCTCTCCCCCTTTGCGCTCGCAGCCTTGGACCTGTTGGATCAGGAGTCCCCCAGCTACGCCCTGGACGTCATTTCCGTCATTGAGTCCACGCTGGAAAAGCCCCGGCAGATCCTCGCAGCCCAGCTCAAGCGCGAGCGCACCGAGAAAATCACCGACATGAAGGCGCAGGGCATTGAGTATGACGAGAGGATGGCCATCCTCGACGAGGTCACTTACCCCATGCCCCTGCAGGAGCTGCTCTTTGACGCCTTCGAGGTGTACCGCAGGGCAGCTCCTTGGATGGGTGACTTTGAGCTGAGCCCCAAATCCATCATCCGTGACATGTATGAGCGTGCCATGAACTTTGGCGAATACGTCCAGTACTACTCCCTGGCCCGCTCCGAAGGCATTGTGCTGCGCTACCTCACCGACGCCTACAAGGCCCTGCGCCAGACCGTGCCCCAGGATGCGTTGCGAGAGGACCTTGAGGACATCATCTTGTGGCTGGGTGAGCTGGTCCGCCAGGTGGACTCAAGCCTGCTGGATGAGTGGGAGAAAATGACCAGCGGTGAGGATTCGGCCACCCTGGCGGAATCTGCCCTCTCCGAGACCGCCCTCCCGCCGGCCCCCCCACGCCTGAGCGACAATGTGCGTGCCTTCCGCGTCATGGTCCGCAATGAAATGTTCCGCAGGGTGGAACTGGCCGCGGACGACAACTTTGAAGAACTTGGAAAGCTCGACGGCGACCACGGCTGGGATGCCGACCGCTGGGCCGATGCGCTGGATGCGTACTGGGACGAACATGAATTTGTGGAGTCCGGCCCGGCAGCCCGGGGTCCGGCACTGCTGCACATCTCCCCCGGCCCGGACACGTGGGAAGTGCGCCAAACCATCATGGACCCAGCAGGCAACCACGACTGGAATATGTTCGCCACGGTGGATCTTGAGGCATCCAATGAGGCAGGCGCCGCCGTCGTGCGGTTTAAGGAATTCAGCAGGATGTAGCGGGGGCGATAAACTTGTGTCATGACTTTGCTACGCCCTGCCGCGCCCTCTGATGTCCCCGCCATTCTTGGCATGATTCATGATTTGGCGGTGTATGAAAAGGAGCCCGATGCCGTCAGGAACACCCCCGAAATGCTCCATGCCAGCTTGTTTGGAGTCAACCCGCAGGTTTTTGCCCACGTGGTGGATTCGCCCGTTGCCGGTGAGCCCATTGTGGGTTTTGCCCTGTGGTTCCTGAACTACTCCACGTGGGAGGGCACCCACGGGATCTACCTCGAGGATCTCTACGTGCGCCCCGAGGCCCGGGGCGGCGGCTACGGGAAGATGCTGCTGCGCAACTTAGCCCACCTTGCCGTGGAGCGTGGCTACGCGCGGGTGGAGTGGAGCGTCCTTGACTGGAATGAACCCTCCATTAACTTCTATAAGGCCCTAGGCGCTGCCCCCATGGACGGCTGGCACGTGTACCGTCTGGACGGGGCGGCACTGGCCACCTTTGGCACCGCGCACAAAGTGGCAGCCACCCCATGAAATCCGGCGCACCCTACACAGTACGCGGCCTGTACCTGCAGGATCACTTCTTCAACGTACCCCTGGACCATGCCCACCCGGACGGGCCCTCGATCACGGTCTTTGCCCGGGAAATGCGTGATGCGTCCCTTGCGAACGCACAGGACCTGCCGTGGCTGCTTTTCCTCCAGGGCGGTCCAGGCGGAAAGGGCAACCGGCCTGCCGGACTTGCCGGGTGGGTCAAGGAGGCCGCCAAGGACTTCCGCATCCTCATGCTCGACCAGCGCGGCACGGGCCTGTCCACCCCCGTCAACCGCCAGACACTGCCCCTGCTCGGTCCCGTGGCGGCACAGGCTGATTACCTGCAACACTTCCGTGCCACGGACATTGTGGCGGACGCCGAGCTCATTCGCGCTGCCCTGGGTGCTGGACCGTGGAGCATTTTCGGACAGAGCTACGGCGGATTTTGCGCACTCACCTACTTGTCGTTCGCGCCGCAGGGCCTGCGCGAAGCACTCATTACCGGCGGGCTGGGACCGCTGACCGGGCCAGCCGATCAAGTCTACCAAGCCACCTTCAGGCGCCTCCGGACCCGCAATGCCGAATACTTCGCCAAATACCCCGCGGACAGGGCATTGTTCACGCGTCTGATGCGCCACGTGGCCCAGGTCCCGGAGCAGCTGCCCACGGGCGAGCGGCTCACCCCGGCGCGGCTCCAAATGCTGGGGAACTTTTTGGGCGGCAACACCCGCTTTGACGCGCTGCATTTTTTGCTCGAAGAGGCCTTTGTGGACACGCTGGAAGGTGCCAGGCTTTCCGACACCTTCCTGGCCAACGTCAGCGCGGTGGTGAACCGGGCCCCCAACCCGCTCTATGCCCTGATGCATGAATCCATTTATGTCCAGGGCGAACCCAGCGCCTGGGCAGCGGCCCGGGTGCTGGCCATCAACCCCGACTTCCTCCCGGACGCAGCCTCGCCGCTGTTTACCGGCGAGGCCGTCTACCCCTGGTACTTTGAACAGGACCCAGCCCTGAGCCCGCTACGCGAGCTGGCAGACGTCCTGGCGGACCGGGTTGCCGGCTGGGGTGCTCTGTATGACGTGGAGCAGCTGGGGCGCAATACGGTTCCCGTAGCAGCAGCCGTCTACAGCGACGACATTTTCGTGGACCGCGAGCTGTCCCTTGCAACGGCAGCGGCTGTTAATGGTCTGCAGGTGTGGGAAACGGCCGACTTCCATCATGACGGCATAGCCGACGACGGCGAAGGCATCTTCGCCAGGCTGCTGCGCCTCGCCCGCGCCTAAACGGGCGTCTGCTACTGCGCGCTTCTGTACCCTTCGCTCCCCCTACCGTCGAAACCGACCCAGCACCGTTGAAACCGACGTGGCGCCACGTCTGCCTCGGCGGGGCTGGGTCGGAATCGATGACACATGGGCAGCAGCACAGCACGATGGCACAGCCGGACTGCTCAGCCGTGCCCGGCTTCGCGCATATGGCGCAGTTCCTTCTTCAAATCTCCCACCTCATCGCGGAGGCGACCTGCCAATTCAAAATGCAACTCCGCAGCAGCACCATGCATTTGCGCTGTCAGCTCCTCAATGAGGGAGACCAGCTCTGCTGCCGGGCGGGACACGGTGGCAACCGCGCCCTTCTTACCCTTTTTACCCGTGCCCTCACGCCTTAGGCGCGCTTCCTCCAGCAAGGCGGCCGTGTCAGCGTCCTCACGGGCCAGTTGGTCGGTGATGTCGGCAATCTTCTTGCGCAGTGGCTGCGGATCAATACCGTGCTTGGTGTTGTAATTGACCTGGATTTCCCGGCGTCGATTCGTTTCATCGATGGCGAAGGCCATGGAGGCGGTAATCCGGTCCGCGTACATGTGCACTTCACCGGAGACATTGCGGGCGGCACGGCCAATGGTTTGAATCAGCGAGGTGGAGGAGCGCAGAAAACCTTCCTTGTCAGCATCAAGAATGCTCACTAAAGACACTTCAGGCAGGTCCAAGCCTTCCCGGAGCAGGTTAATGCCCACCAGCACATCAAAGACGCCCATCCGCAGTTCACGCAGCAATTCCACCCGGCGCAGGGTGTCCACATCGGAGTGCAGATACTGCACCTTAATGCCATTGCTCATTAAATAATCTGTCAGGTCCTCGGACATGCGCTTGGTTAAAGTGGTCACCAAAACGCGCTCGTTCTTGGCCGTCCGTGTACGAATCTCCCCCAACAAATCATTAATTTGATCTTGTGAGGGCTTGACAATGATTTCCGGATCAATTAATCCGGTGGGACGAATGATTTGCTGCACATAACCATCAGACATGCCCAGCTCGTACTTGCCAGGGGTCGCCGACAAATACACGGTCTGACCAATGCGTTCCAGGAACTCATCCCACTTCAGCGGCCTGTTGTCCATGGCTGAGGGCAGCCGGAAACCGTGGTCCACCAGCGTGCGCTTACGCGACATGTCCCCCTCATACATGGCGCCAATCTGGGGCACTGTCACGTGAGATTCATCAATGACGAGCAGGAAGTCGTCCGGGAAGTAATCCAAGAGACAGTGCGGGGCTGTGCCCGGGCCGCGGCCATCAATGTGGCGGGAGTAGTTCTCAATGCCGTTGCAGAAGCCCATCTGCTCCATCATTTCCAGATCATAGGTGGTGCGCATGCGCAGACGCTGGGCTTCCAAAAGCTTGTTTTGACTTTCAAATTCCTTCACCCGGGCAGCAAGCTCATCCTCAATCTGCTTCACGGCCCGGCTCATCCGGTCAGGTCCAGCCACATAGTGGGACGCCGGGAAGACGTACATTTCGTTTTCTTCCCGAATAATGTCACCCGTCAGGGGGTGCAGCGTGTAAATGTTTTCAATTTCATCCCCAAAGAACTCCACGCGAATGGCCTGCTCTTCATACATGGGAATGATTTCCACCGTGTCCCCGCGCACCCGGAAGGTGCCGCGGTGGAAGTCAATGTCATTGCGGGCGTACTGCATGCTGACAAACTTGCGCAGTAAATCATCCCGGTTCATGGTTTGACCGCGCTTCAAAGTGACCATGCCGGCAACGTACTCCTCGGGAGTACCCAGACCGTAGATGCAGGAAACAGTGGCAACCACAATGACATCGCGACGGGTCAGCAGCGTATTGGTGGCCGAGTGCCGCAACCGCTCCACTTCCTCATTGACGGAGGAGTCCTTTTCAATGAAGGTGTCTGACTGGGGTACATAAGCCTCGGGCTGGTAATAGTCGTAATAGGAAACGAAGTACTCCACCGCATTGTTGGGCATCAGCTCACGGAATTCATTGGCCAGCTGCGCGGCGAGGGTTTTATTTTGCACCAGCACCAGCGTGGGACGCTGCACCTGCTCAATGAGCCACGCGGTGGTTGCCGACTTTCCGGTACCCGTGGCACCAAGCAGCACCACATCCTTCTCGCCGTTATTAATGCGTTCAGTCAGCTCCTTGATGGCCGCCGGCTGGTCACCGGCTGGCTTAAATTCGCTGATTACTTCAAAGGGCGCCACTACACGATTAATCTCTTGGGCAAGACTCATGGGTATAACGCTACTCCTAGATACTGACAATCCGCTCACAGCAAAAGCTGCCATGGGGAGGACTACCCACGCAATATCACGCCACCGTGCACTCATTCATGTGACTATGGAGGGAGGAACTATCACATGCCACTATGGTGGTCCATCCTTTGAAAGGGAACCATGACGCAGAACCCAGAAAACCAGTACGACAAGCCCCCCGCGCCGTACAGCCAGCCCCAGGAAACGGCCACGCAGCAGCCCTACGGGCAGCCCGCCTACGGTGGCGCCCCCTATGGCGCGCCGGCCGAGGACCCGGGCAAGACCCTGGGCATTGTGGGCCTCGTGCTGAGCATTCTGGTACCCATTGCCGGCTTGATTGTCTCCATCATTGCCAAGAAGAAATCACAGGCTGCCGGGTTCACCAATAACACCCCGGCCAAGGTGGGTGTGATCCTGGGCTGGATCTTCACCATTCTGGGCATCATCGGAATCATCATTTACATCATTGCCATCGTGGCCCTGATTAACAGCGGTGCCTACGACACCATGTAGGGTCACAACGCAGAGAGGGTCCGCTCCTTGGGAGCGGGCCCTCTCTGCGTTTAATCCCCAAGGTGCGGCGCCGGTGTGCGGGCCTATGGGTCAACAATCTCCACCATGGCTGCCTGCCCGGGGTCTGCCGACGCCAGGAGGTGCCGGCCGTCTTGAGGCGGCAGACAGGGGAAGAAGCCGGTTCCGGCCAGAGCATCGAGCAGCTTCTGCCGCCCTGCATCAGCGCCCGGCAGGGGCCGGACCGTCAACCCACGCCCGGCAGTGTTCGCGTCCACCACGGAAGCCGTTTCACCCACAGCCTGCAGGATCCTTGCCTTGAGCCGGACCTGCGCGGCGGCACGCGCAGCAGCGGTGTGAGCAGAGGCCCCGGCTGCACTTTGCCCGGCTGCACGTTGCACGTCTGTGGGAGCCGCTGGCCCTTTCTGCGCTGCCTGGCCACGGGCCATGTTGGCGGCAAAGGGAAGCAGCCGCTCCCGCCACAAAACATCAAGTTCTGCCACAGCCTGCTCCGGGGAGCCATTGTTGAATATCACCACATCGGCAGCCGCTGCCCTTTGCTCATCACTGGCCTGGGCTGACATTCTGGCCAACGCATCCTCCCGGCTCATGCCGCGTTCACGCACCATGCGCGCTATGCGTTCCTCGC
This sequence comes from Actinomycetales bacterium, assembly GCA_038242155.1. Taxonomy (GTDB): domain Bacteria; phylum Actinomycetota; class Actinomycetes; order Actinomycetales; family Micrococcaceae; genus Specibacter. The sequence goes on from JBBSSM010000008.1 coordinate 13,095, forward strand.
CAGGGGCCTGAACCACCAGCACCAGGTGAAAGCTGGCTTCCTGTCCCGATTCGACCAACAGGGGAATGTCCTGCACCACAATGGAGCCTTCCCCGGCGTCGCGCTTCAACGCACTGGCGGCCTGCCTGACCCGTGGATGCACAATGGCGTTCAAGGACTCCCTGGCGGACCGGTCGGCAAACACCAGCGACCCGAGCTTGGCGCGGTGGAGGGACCCGTCGGACTGCAAAATCCGATCCCCGAAATTGGCCACGATGGCGGCCAGGCCCGACGTGCCCGAGGCAACAACATCGCGGGCCAACTGGTCCGCGTCGATGACCACCGCCCCCAACTCGCGGAACCGCGTGGTGAGCAGTGATTTGCCGGCTGCAATGCCGCCGGTGAGGCCCAGTGAAAGCATGTCACCATCCTAGCCAGTGCAGCTGCCGGGAAGGACCCGGCGATATGCTGGTTGCGTGACACTCCCCCCAGCGGCGCATCGCCCGTCCGGCGCCACCAGCTACACGGTGCTCGGTGACGGCCCTGATTTCCGCCACGAACTCACCATTAAACGCTCCCGGTTCATTACGGTGCTGCGGCGGGTGGAGACCGAGTCCGCGGCACGGGAACTGGTGACGGAGCTGCGCCAGGAGTTTTATGACGCCCGGCATCACTGCTCCGCGCTGGTGATAGGTTCCTCCCGCGAGCTGCAAAGGTCCCACGATGACGGCGAGCCCTCCGGCACTGCCGGCGCACCGATGCTCGATGCCCTGCTCAAGCGCCAGACCCGCACGGAGGCGCCAACTGCGGAATCCCGCACCGACCTCAGCGATGTGTGTGCGGTGGTGGTGCGGTACTTTGGCGGGGTCCTGCTCGGCGCCGGCGGTTTGGTGCGCGCCTACTCCGAGTCCGTCAGCACGACGTTGAGTCTTGCCCCCCTGGCCCACCGCCAGCGGCTCAGGCTCTTCACCGTGGCGGTGCCTCATGGCGATGCTGGCCGCTTGGAGCATGAGCTGCGCAACGCCGGCTTCACCCTGACGGGCAACAGCTACGACGCCGTGACCACCCACCTGGGTTTGACGCTGGACGACGACGGCGCCGTGATCGCCACCGCTGTTGACCGGTTGGCTGCATTGACCGCAGGACGTTTCGCCCTGGCGGAAGCCGGCGCCGACGGGGACGGCACCATCTGGGCCGATGCCCCGATTCGTCCCGGGCACCGACACCTCCCTGCGCGTCAGTAACCGCCCGGGCTGTACGCCAGCTGCGGGGCAGGGGCCTTGTCAAAGCGGGCACCTTGGGCCTTGCTGGGCAACAGTGTAAGGACCAGCAGTGTTACCGGCCCCACCAACGGCAGGAATGAAAGCAGGATGAACCAGCCACTGAGATTGGCGTCGTGCAGGCGCCGACAGCTGATGGCAAGGTTGGGGACAATGATGCCAAGAAAGCAAATCATGAAAATGAACATGACGAACGAACCAAAGGCGGACAGTTCGTCGCTTTGCCGGTCAGCACCCAGCTGCGCGAGAAGCATGAACGCCACGAGGCCGGCACCAAGGAACAGCCGGGACCACCAGTATTCACTCAGGCTTGCACGGCCGGCAAAGCTGGCGTACTTGAGGAAGAAACGTTTTACAGCCTGGACCGGTCCGGCCCCGTACAGGGGCCCCGCCAGGGACTCCTGCGCCTGGAACTCCTGCAGCTGAGGCTGCAGAGGCTGGTACTGCGGGGAGGCGTTGGGCGGTGCGAAGTAGCCTGCGGGGATTTGCACGTCCCCCGGCGGCACGTAGCCGGCGGGAATGTGCTGCGGGCCGTTGTTGGGCTGTGTCATGAAGTACCTCATCGTCAGAGCAAAGTGTGGCGTCCGGAATACTGGAAATTGCCGTACAGCGCTCCGGAGCGAAGTTCTTCCAGTGTCTGGTCTAATCCGGCAGCAGGATGCAAACCGCTCTTTCGAGCATAGCTGTAACAGTCGGCCCCCAGGGCAGGGCCGGCAAAAAACACAAAGCGGGCCCCCACCGAAGTGGGGGCCCGCTTTGTGTTACGCCAAATCAGCGGTCAGCGATGCGGAAATTAGTTTCCGGTCAGCTTTTCACGCAGAGCAGCAAGTGCCTCATCCGATGCCAGGGTACCGGCACCGGTTTCAGCAACGGCAGGCTCGGATGAGTAGGAAGTCCCTGCGGACTCGCCACCTTCACCGGCGCCGTCGGCAGCTGCATCTTCTGCAGCGTGCTCGGCAACCTGCTTCTTGTGAGCTTCCCAGCGGGTCTGGGCGTCAGCGTACTGCTGCTCCCAAACGGCGCGCTGGCTCTCGTAGCCTTCGAGCCATTCGTTGGACTCGGAGTCGAAGCCCTCGGGGTACTTGTAGTTGCCCTCTTCGTCGTACTCGGCAACCATGCCGTACAGTGCGGGATCGAACTCGGTGGAGTCGACGTCGACACCCTCGTTGGCCTGCTTGAGGGACAGCGAGATGCGGCGGCGTTCCAGATCGATGTCGATGACCTTGACGAACAATTCATCCCCAACGGAGACAACCTGCTCGGCCAACTCAACGTGGCGCACGGCCAGCTCGGAGATGTGAACCAGGCCTTCAATGCCGTCTTCAACGCGAACGAACGCGCCGAACGGAACCAGCTTGGTGACCTTACCCGGAACAACCTGCCCGAGGGCGTGGGTGCGGGCGAAGGTCTGCCACGGATCTTCCTGCGTAGCCTTGAGCGAGAGCGACACGCGCTCGCGGTCCAGATCCACTTCGAGCACCTCGACGGTGACTTCCTGGCCAACTTCGACAACCTCGGAGGGGTGGTCGATGTGCTTCCAGGACAGCTCGGAAACGTGCACGAGACCGTCTACGCCGCCAAGGTCCACGAAGGCACCGAAGTTGACGATGGAGGAAACGACGCCGGGACGGACCTGGCCCTTTTCGAGCTTGTTGAGGAACGTGGAGCGAACCTCGGACTGGGTCTGCTCGAGCCAGGCACGGCGGGAAAGAACCACGTTGTTGCGGTTCTTGTCCAGCTCGATGATCTTGGCTTCGATTTGCTGACCAATGTAGGGAGCCAGGTCGCGCACGCGGCGCATCTCGACCAGCGATGCGGGCAGGAAGCCGCGCAGGCCGATGTCGAGGATAAGTCCACCCTTGACCACTTCGATGACGGTACCGGTAACGACACCGTCTTCTTCCTTGACCTTCTCGATGTCGCCCCAGGCACGCTCGTACTGCGCGCGCTTCTTGGAGAGGATCAGGCGGCCTTCTTTATCTTCCTTGGTGAGTACCAAAGCTTCGACCTGATCGCCAACGGAGACAACGTCTCCGGGATCAACGTCATGCTTGATGGAGAGCTCGCGGGAAGGGATGACACCTTCGGTCTTGTAACCGATGTCGAGCAGAACCTCGTCGCGGTCAACCTTGACAACTACACCTTCGACAAGATCGCCGTCGTTGAAGTACTTGATGGTTGCGTCCACTGCGGCGAGAAATTCTTCAGCAGTACCAATGTCGTTAATTGCGACAACGGGGGTACTTGTCTTCTCGGGGGTCGTGATGGTCATGTAGTAGGGGCTCCGATGTGGATAGTTGGTTTCGCCAAATCCAAAGCACGTGCCGCGCCTACGGCGCTTCGTGCCGGATAGGATCCGGAATTATTATGGTTGCAGGGGTCCCTGCGGATGATTTCCACACATAGCACGCTGTCTGGGCCGTTAAAACGGCCCAATTCACGCATTACATGCCCATTTAGTCTAGTTGCTTGGCCCTGAGAGCGCAAAAAGGGCCCACAACCGCGCCTTCCCCGGTTATCGGTGGTCAGTTGCCACCCTAAATGCGGTCAAAGCGCGGCGCCTTAAACATGGATGGCGGTGCGGCGGAGGGGCAGCTGTGCCCCCGACCGTTGCAAGGCCGCGCGAAGGCGAGCCTCTAGGACGACGGGATTGTTAAGCTCCTGCCAATTGATGCGGACAAAGTGCCAGCCCTGCTCCATGAGCACTTTTTCCCGCTGTCGTTCCCACGCCACAGCTTCATCGGTGGGACGCTAGTTGAAATACCTGCCCCGCCGGTCAAACTCCAGGATTAACCGAAAGTCCCGCCAAGCAAAGTCCACCCGGTGTGGACCCTACGCCCACGGCGGAGGAGGCAATGGTGCCGCTGTTTTTCGCAGTGCCTGCAGGGATTCATCCAAATAACCGGCAATTTCGTCACTGTTGAGATTCAGTGGCCCAAATTTCAGCCAATCCTGGATTTGAATCAGGCCTGTAATGACGTGCTGGCTCAGCTCCTTGATCCCCGACTCCATTTGCCGGACCACCAGGAACAATCCGCCCACCACCGCCACAATGAGAGCAACCTCCGCAACAGCTACGCCGACCCCGCACGGCAAGCACATTGGTTACGAAAACGCGGCCAAGATCACCAATCACGCCATTGCCGAGGGTTTGACCATCCGTGAGGCCGTTCTGGCCTTGGGCTTCGTTGACCGCGGGGAATTGACCATGGAGCAGTTAACCGTGGAGCAGTTGGACAAGGGCCTGGACGTCATGACCATGACCCGCGCACCCCAGTAGGTTACTTCTTTCCCGGTGAGCCCTGCCGCTGGGTGAACCACATCAGCCACGGGAGGCCACCTTTTTTCGCGAAGGTGGCCTCCCGCCGTCGTTTAATGCCCCGTTCGCGCGCTTGGATTGCAGCGGAGGGGTAGTTGTTAAGATTCGCGCCCTGCCGGCAGAGTGCGAATCTTAACAACTACCCCCGCGAGCGCGGAACCCGAAAGAAAGCCCCGTGTGGCCAACACCACCAACCTCATATTTTGCACTCTGAGGATAATAGTGCAAACTTTTGCCAGCCTGCCCACTACGGACTGAACGGCTTCACCATTGAGCAGTTGTGTGAAGATGTGGGAGTGTCCCGCCGCACGTTTTTCAACTATTTCCCGTCCAAGGAAGACGCCATCATCGGTCATTTCCTGGATCAGTTCCCGGCAGATGCCATCGCCACATTCCAATGACCACTGCACGCTCTAAACTAAAACACCGGCCGCAGTCAAGAACTGTCTGAGCGGCAGTTGTCACCGGAACGTGCAATGGCCCCACCTGCAACAACGTGGCCCTCGGACGGTTCCATGCGTAATTGTGCACAAGCGAGGGCCGCCATGGCCTGTGGAGGAAGGGGTCCCCAGGGGCGGGTTAGAAGTTCGTCATGCTGTGGGGTGTGGCGGCCACGGCGAACATGGCATCGAGCAAGGCAATGGCCCCGGGTTCCTCTTCACGCAGGCGGCCTGCAGCGTGCAGGGTCCGGGCGCTGACTCCACCCAGGTACAGGCTCGACAGCTCACTCACACCCAAATGCACCCCCGCCGTCACGGACCCGTCCTCAACGCAGCGCGTCACTGTCGCCATGCCGTGCGTGACAGCAATGCGGAAAATGCCCGAAGCATGCCCCAGTGGGTCTCCCACGTGCAGTGTGAGGGTGCCGTCCACGGCGTATTCACGGGCGGCAAGCGCCCCCGGGGTGTCAAGGACCCGCAGCCACAAATGATCCTCCGTGGCCGTGCGCTTGTAATTGCGCTTGGCTGCGAGCGCCCACTCCAGTGGATCATCCACCGGTGCCATGGACCACGTGATGACATCTATGAGGTCTAGGGATCCCAGGAAGTTCCACAGCGCCAGGTACGCATCATCCGTCACTGCCAGCAGGTCCACAATTTCAACGGCCGCCCTGCTTGTGTCGCTCGTGGGCTTGTAGGTGACGTAACCGTCAACGGTTCCGGACTTGTCATAGTGGAGCGCCGCGCGAATGTTCTTGATGGGCTCAGTCACCGAGTAACCCCCCTGGCCGGAGGCAATGAGGCGGTACATGTCCTGCCGGCCGATGGAGCCGTGGCGCGAGGCATGAACGCGTTCAAACAATTCATGGTGCAGCCCTTTAACCACGAGCGGATCGGCCACTTCCACCACCCCCTGCGCAGCGGCGGACGGCACCACGAATTCCAAACCACCCTTCACGGTGACCTCAATGTCGCAGGCATGTGTTGCCACACCAAAACCAAAACGCCCGTAAATGGTGGCTTCGGACGCCGTCAGGGCAGCCATGGGAAGTCCTGCCGCCTTGGCCTGGGCCAGATCTGAGCCCATCATGGCCCGCAATAAACCACGACGGCGGTGACTGGCGCGCACTGTCACGGCAGTGATTTGATGCACGGGAAGCAGCGTCCGGCCACCCACGTTCAGGCTCTTGCGGTGGTAGGCATAGGTGGCGACGGGATACTCGGGCCCCCACGCCCCCGCCGGGGTGGCGGCGTCTTTGACATAGGCACCCGTTGTCATCCGCCCGTCGATTTGCTCGGACTCCACGTAGCTGGCAGTGTGCCCTTCTGCCGGGGCGTCCCCGTGGAAACCCAGCGAAACCGCATGTTGCCATTTCACCACTTCATCGGGCACCAACCCGTCCACCAGTTTGGAGGGAAAAGTACGCAGCTCGTAGGGGAAGGAACGGGGATTGCGTTCGCTGGCCATGTCTTGACTCTCCATAATTCTTCAGGTGATGTGACTGCTCGACGATGGGGGTACAGGGACCACGCTGTTAGTGCCCGGCGTCATTCCAACTGACGCCCACACCCACCTGCACTTCAAGGGGCACCTTCAGCTGCGCTGCCGCGCCCATTTGCTCAATGACCAGTGCCTTGGCAGCTTCCAATTCACCGGATGCGACTTCCAGGATCAATTCATCATGAACCTGCAGCAGCATGCGCGTTTTCATCCCCTGAGCCTTGAGTGCGGTGGCCACACCGAGCATGGCCTGTTTAATGATGTCCGCGGCAGAGCCTTGAATAGGGGAGTTTAACGCCACCCGCTCGGCCAGTTCGCGCAGCTGGCGGTCGGTGCTGGAGAGATCCGGCAGGTAACGGCGCCGGCCTTCAATGGTTGAGGTGTACCCATCAATGCGGGCCTGCTCCACCACCCCGCGGAGGTAATCACGGACACCGCCAAACCTGTCAAAGTAATCCTTGACCAGGGTGCGGGCCTCATCAACGGAAATTTCCAATTGCTTGGACAAACCAAAGCTCGTCAACCCGTACGCCAAACCGTAGGACATGGCCTTGACCTTGGAGCGCATGGCGGAGGTGACCTCCTGCGGCGGCACGCCAAACACGTGGGAACCCACATACCGGTGCAGGTCCTCCCCGTCAGCGTACGCCTGAATCAGGCCGGCATCACCTGAAAGGTGCGCCATGATGCGCATTTCAATTTGTGAATAGTCAGCGGCCAGGAGGCATTCATAACCTTCGCTGACCACAAAGACATCCCGTACCCGGCGGCCTTCCTCGGTCCGGATGGGAATGTTTTGCAAATTCGGATTATTGGAGGACAGGCGACCCGTCGCGGCCACGTTCTGCACGTAGGTGGTGTGGATGCGACCGTCACCATCCACTGATTTTTTCAGTGTCTGCGCCATTTGCTTCAGCTTTGAAGCCTCACGGTGGGCCATCAACTGTGCGAGGAACTCATGCCCGGTCTTTTCCAAAAGAGCCTTCAGGGACGCAGCATCCGTGGTGTAGCCGGTCTTGATCTTCTTCGTCTTGGGCAACCCCAGTTCGTCAAACAACACTTCCTGCAACTGCTTGGGCGAACCCAAATTCACCTCGTGCCCAATGGCGGCGTACGCCCCCTGCTCAGCAGCCTCCACGGCGGCACTGAAGTCGGCCAGGAGCGTTGCCAAACGGTCATGGGAAATGTCAATGCCCGTGAGCTCCATGTCCGCCAGCACGGCAGCCAGCGGCAGCTCCAATTCACGCAGCAACACGCCCGCGCCCCGCTCCACCAGCAGGGGGGCCAGAAAGTCGCTGAGTTGGCGTACCACGTGGGCGCGCAGCACGGCCTCGGCAAAGCGGGCGTCACCTGCCAACCCCAGATCCAGCTGCCCCGCGGCCGCGGCGGCGCCGGACTCCAAGGACACCTTTAAGTGCACCTGGCTCAGTTCGGCCAGGTCGTAGCTGCGCCGGTCGGGCTGAATGAGATACGCCGACAGTGCCGTGTCATCGACCACGCCACCGAGGGTAAGCCCGCGGACCGACAAGGCCTTGATGGCGTCCTTGTATTCATGGACCACCTTGGCAGACTCACCCGCAAACCACCCAGCCAGCACCGCATCCAACGCCGCATCGGCGTTCGTGAAGTCAATGACGACGGCGGATTCCTCCCGTGCCAGCGCCACCGCCACGGCCTCCTGGGTCATGCCCACTTTTTCCGTGACCACCTCCACTGCCACCTGCGCGGAGGAGGCCGCCAGCCATGCCTCCAAGGCGGCGCTGTCGGAGAGAAGCTGATGCGGGGGCACCTGGTGCACATCACCGGCGTCGGGCGTTTCCTCCTCACCAAACAAATCAAAGAGGCGCTTGCGCAAAGTGTTGAACTGGAGGGCATCAAAGAGCTCCTCCACGGCCTCGCGGTCGGGGGCCTGCAAGGTGGTGTCGGCAATGGCGACGGGCAGCTCCATGTCGCGCAGCAGGTGGTTCAGGCGCCGGTTGCGCTTGACGTCGTCGACATGCGCCCGCAGGGCCTGGCCCACTTTCCCGCCAATGGCGTCGAGGTTCTCCCAGATCCCGTCGAGGCTGCCGTACAGCTGCAGCCACTTGGCGGCGGTCTTCGGGCCAACACCGGGGACGCCGGGCAGGTTATCGGCGGTTTCCCCCACCAGCGCGGCAAGGTCCGAATAGCGGTTGGGCGGCACAAAGTACTTGGCTTCAACGGCGGCGGCATCCATGGGCGGAATGTCAGAGATGCCCTTTTTGGGGTACAGCACCGAGACCTTGTCGGTGATGAGCTGGAAAGCGTCCCTGTCACCTGAAACCACCAGGACATCCCACCCCGCAGCTTCGCCCTGGGTGGAGAGGGTGGCAATAATGTCATCGGCTTCAAAGCCATCCACGGAAATGGTGGGGATGCGCATGGCGGCCATGACCTTGATGATCAAGTCGATCTGGCCAAAGAACTCTTCGGGGGTTTTATTGCGCCCACCCTTGTATTCGGTGTATTCCACGGACCGGAAGGTCGGGGTGTCCAGGTCAAAGGCCACCACCACGTGGGTGGGTTTTTGCTGCCGGATCATGGTCAGCAACATGGACGTGAAGCCGTGGACGGCATTGGTGTGTTGACCGGTGTCGGTGGCGAAGTTCTCCGGCGGCAGGGCGTAAAAAGCGCGAAAGGCCATGGAGTGGCCATCAATGATCAACAGGCGCGGTGTTGCACCATCCGCGACGCCGGAACCCGGAGGGGTTTGTGGACTGGTTGCAACAGGGTTCTGGGCGGCCGTCTTGGCAGATTCACTCACAGGTGCCAGCCTAGTCACCATGAGCAATAATTTCACACCGCATCCGCAAACTGCCCAGCTTCTCGCCGCGGGGGTTCCCGCCCAGTATCACTCCCTGCTGGGACATCACGGCGTGGGGCAGCTGGTGGAGAAGATGGGGATTGTCTTTACGCACATGTCGGTGGACTCCATGGTGGCCACCATGCCGGTGGCCGGGAACACGCAGGTGACGGGGCTGCTCCATGGCGGCGCCCATGTGGTGCTGGCGGAAACCCTGGGCTCCTTCGCCGCAGCTTTCCATGCAGGGCCCGGCCGCCACGCCGTGGGGATAGAAATCAATGCCACACACCACCGCGGCGCCACGAGCGGTCTGATCACCGGCACGGCGACTCCCCTGCACCTGGGGCGGACCCTGACCAGCCATGAGGTTCTCATGTGTGACGAACAGGGCCGCCGGCTCTCCACCTGCCGCATCACCAACATGATCCTGGATGCCCCCACCGCCTAATTGCCGGTCAACCCCCAAGCAACGACGCCGGCCACGCACCTTTTGCGTAACAGCAAAGGTGCGTGGCCGGCGTCGTAAAAAAACCTTAGAACACGTTCCCCAAAACATCCGCGGCAATGTCGCTCAGGTGCGGCACAATTAAAATGATGCCGCTCAGCACCACCAGGATACAAAAGCCGAAGCAAATATAGGAACCCCACTTGGCGCCCCTGTTGCTGCGGCCGTTGTTATCGCCGCTGATGGCGGTGAACCGCACGCCCAGCGAATACATGGTGACAACAAATCCAGCGCCCAGCAAGGTGGTGATGGCGACTATTACGAATCCAAACCAGTCAATCATTTGCCCTCCTCCTCGGGACCGATTTTGACACGCGGCACTCGTCCGGACGCATCAGCTGCCGCCTGGGTCATGGCGCGCAGCGCTGCAGTGTCAGCCCGGTCCAGAGCAGACTGTGCTGCAGCACGGGCCTCGTCAGTTTCAGTGGCGCGCCGGGCTGCCTTCTCGGCAATCTTTTGCGCGTTGCGTGCCTTCGCCGCCAACTTCTCACGTTCCTTTTTGCTGGGAATGTGCAGGGCCCCGCCTACAGCGTCCACGTCACTGATGGCGTTGCTGTGGTCCACCACTTCGCGCTGGGAAATAATGAACATAAAGGTAATGGCGCTCAGACCCAGTGCAGCCACAATGACAATGCCTACCGTTCCAGTGCGGATCAGCAGTGCCGCGAGGCCTCCCACCAGGGCCGCGGAGGGCAGCGTCAACAGCCAGGCAATGGCAATTTTTCCAATGGCACCCCAGCGGACCGTGGAACCCTTGCGGCCCAGACCGGAGCCAATGACCGAGCCGGATGCCGTGTGGGTGGTGGAGAGGGCGAAACCCAGGTGGCTGGAGGCGAGGATCGCTGCAGCCGTACTCGTTTCGGCAGCGAAGCCCTGAGCGGGCTTCACATCCGTCAAACCGGAGCCCAGCGTACGAATAATGCGCCACCCCCCGGCGTAGGTCCCGGCGGCAATGGCGATGGCGCAGGTGGCAATAACCCAAAAATGCGGTCCGGTACCGGCCTGCTGCAACCCCGACGCCACCAAAACCAAGGTGATGACACCCATGGTCTTTTGCGCATCATTGGTCCCGTGGGCCAGTGCCACCAGCGAGGAGCTGAAGACCTGGCCGCGGCGGAAACCTCCACGCTTTTGCGTGAGCTTGTCACCGGAGTCGGGATCGCTGCGGCGCGTGATGCCATAGGCCAGCTTGGTGCAGAGGAAGGCGACCAGGCCGGCAATGGTCGGTGCCAGCACAGCAGGGAGCAGGACTTTGGAGACCACCACGAGGAAATTCACTGCCCCAAAGGACCACGTGCCCACAATGGCGGCGCCTATCAAACCACCAAACAAGGCGTGCGAGGAGCTGGAGGGCAGGCCCAACAGCCACGTGAACAAGTTCCACAGCACCGCCCCCATCAAACCGGCGAAGATCATCTCAGGCGTGATGGCAACACCATTGGGGCCACCTTCATTGATGATGCCCCCCGAAATGGTTTTAGCCACCTCCGTGGAAAGGAAAGCTCCCACCAGGTTCAAGATGGCGGCCAGGGCCACTGCGGTCTTGGGTTTAATGGCACCTGTGGCAATGGGCGTAGCCATGGCGTTGGCCGTGTCGTGAAAGCCGTTTGTAAAGTCAAAAAAGAGGGCCAGTGCTATGACAAGCACGACCATGAAGGTGAGATCCACCCGCGATCCAATCTAGAGGGGGCATAGAGCAAGATTGTGAATTTACCGGTTGGACCAAAGCCTCCGAGGCGCGGGAAATGACTGCCGCGACGAAGTGCTGGCAAACCAACCTGTGCCATCCTACGACTAATTTCCGGCCCCTGTCTGCTCAGCGGAGCGAGCGCACTAACTCGGCCCCCCCTAACGCTTCATAAACATATGATGAACATCCCCTTACTGCAGGGATAACAGTTAAGGGCACCCACACACATCACTACCGCGGATCGTTACCGAACTCACACTTCAATAAAACTTCCGCGGGCCGCATTGCCTTAAGGAAGCTGCCCAGACGCCTCCGGACCGCTGCAGGAAATGTTTATGTCTTGCCCGCCGGGGCCCACGCAACATGTTCCAGGACGACTGGAACGACCCCGACTGCCGCTCGGAGATGGGCGGCGCACCACCATCAACAATTCGTGACGGCAAGATCCCTATTTGACCTTGCCATTGGGGCTTTTAGTAATGGATAGCTCAGCGACTATAGGCAGGTGATCCGACGCGGTTGTGTGAATAACACGTGCCGACGTTGCTGTGACTCCCCTAGCGGTCAGGATGTAGTCGATACGCAGTGTGGGGTTTTCCACCGAGCCACTTCCAGGCAGTCCCTCAAGGTCGGGCCCAAAGGTGTAATCCTCGTTCTGCCCGAGTGCGGTAAAGGTGTCGGTAAACACTGCGAAGAGGGGCTGGAGCTCGGGAGAGTCCGGAGTGGCGTTGAGGTCACCAACAATGACCGCTGGCCGCTTGCTGGAGCTGGTAATGTCAAGGATTTCCTGGACCTGCAGTGCGCGCTGTTCCGCACGTTGGAAGTCAAGGTGCGTGTTGTAGAAGGCTATGTGGTTGCCACGAATATTGACCACAGCTTCGAGCAGGCCCCGCTGTTCAGTGGGCTGTTCCTGGTACTCGATATTTGTCAGTAGATGGTTTTCTGAGGAGATGATCGGATACTCGCTGAGGATTGCGGTTCCGTACTGGCGGCGATCCACACTGCCAGGCAGCGGTGCTTCGTCTAGGTTCGCCCCATACACAAAGTGCATGTCCAACCGGTCGGCAAGCCATGCCGCTTCGTCCAAAAATTTGCTGCGGGATCCCCAATGGTTGTCCACTTCCTGCAACCCGATGATCTCCGCGCCGGAGTCTTCAATCACGGACGCCGTACGTTCGAGGTCGAAGAGGTCATCGCCGTCCGCGCCGTAGTGAATGTTGAAGGACATCACTGTCACTTCGGTGGTCTTCCCACCGCTCTTGCCTTGACCGGCGTGGGCGGGCCCCACTCCGAGAACTGCGCTTCCCAGGATCAGTGCCGCGGCGGAAGCGCTTGCCATTAATTTTTTGAACACGATTTTTCTCCTTGCAGTGGTGGGCAGATGCCATTTCATAGGTGTTGTGGAGCGGGGGACAGCAAATTTCCCGTCATGATCTCCCGGAGCGAAACGGGGCTGCAGATCTTGCCGGTGAAGTGTCCGTCCACGTCGTTCTCAAAGCCGAAAACTATCCACTCGCCGTCGCGCTTCCGGAAAATTTGTGCAGCGTAGATGCCTGGCAAAAGGATGTTGGAACTGCCGGCGATGTTCCAGGGGCCGAGCAGGCCCTCCCCACGTGCCATCCACGTGCCGGTATGGGAAGGATGAGTGGCTATGCCAGGGGCACTGTCCGGGAGGCACGAAAATAGCAGCCTGGCCTCACCATTGATGTCCAAGGACTGGATCACTTCCATCTCGCCAAAACCGGCGGGGTCAGTCAAGGGTGAGCGCGTTTCCCAATGGGTGAGATCAACGCTGACGGCGTGCCCGACTACGGCGCGCTGCGCTGGATCACCGCTTCGACGACGGGCTGTAATGAGCATGTGCCACATTTGAGTGTTCTCGTCGAAAAAGACAAAGGGGTCACGCCATGCCTCATCGGGCCAGGTTCCCTCACCCAGCTTTTCGTACCACTGCGGATCGGCTTCAAGTGCCGGCATTTGGGACCGGGTCCAGGTCATCAAGTCTACGGAAATTGCAGATCCAATGCGCTGTTGCAGCCCATTTTCGGCCCGACTGACGCCGGTGTAGAACAAGTGCCATGTTCCATCCGGCCCCCGGACCGTGCAGCCGGTCCACGTAGCCAGGTCATCCCAGGCAGGCGTGTCGGCAGCGACCAGGGCGTCCGCGAGCAGGGTCCATTCCTCGAGGTCCGCGGACACCGCATGCCCGATTGAGGCCCGGTGGTGTCGCCTGGCGGGGTCGATGAGTGCCCTGCTGGCACGGAGGAAGAACAGATGGTAGTTTTCGCCGTCGTCGGCAAGCCAACTGTCCCACACCCAATGGTCCGGCAGTGCAAAGGTCATGGTGGTTCTCCTTTCAGGAGTGGTGGATGGTGCTGGCTGGTTTAGCCCTTGACGGCTGCGCTCGCCACTCCCTCAATGAACCAGCGCTGAAAAATGAGGAAGACCACGATGACCGGCACCACGAGCAGCACCCCAAACGCCATGACCTGGCCCCAAGCCGGCGGAAGCTGCCCGGCAAAAACACTGATCTGCAACGGCAGTGGCCGCAGATTCGGGTCGGAAATCATGAGCACGGGCCAGAGGAAGGAACCCCACTGGGCCAGAAAGGTCAGGATAGCCACCGAAGCGTACGCAGGCTTGCTCATGGGCGCGATAATGCGTGAAAAAATCCGCCAGGGGCCTGCTCCGTCCATTCGGGCGGCCTCGTCGATGCTCCGTGGGATCCCGGAGAAGAAGGAGTAGAAAAGGAAGATGGACAAGGCATTTCCAATGAACGGCACAATCTGGATCCAGAGGGTGTTGCGAGCATCGTTGTATAAATAGAACATCGGGACCGCCACGGCCTCAAACGGCACGATCAAAAGCAGGAGGATGGCGAAAAGGGCCAGTCCACGCCCGCGCCATGACAAGCGGGACAGCGCGTAGGCCGCCATTGAATTGACCACCAGGCCCAACGCAACAACGGATACTGTCACAATGAACGAGACAGCAAAGAACCGCCACAGGTGGCCGGTGCTGTCCGAGGACAAACTGTTTGCCACGCCCGAATAGTTGTGCAGGCCCCACTTCGTTACGTCGAAAACGGCGAAGCCGGACAAAGCGTCGCTGGCGGGCGCAAGGGACGCCGCGACCATGTATGCCACGGGCGCCAGAAACAGCACTCCGGTGATGAGCAGTACCCCGTAATGGGGGACGCGGGATGCCAATTCCCGCTGGCTGGTCTTCCGCGGGGCGGCGACGTTGGTCATCTAGTTCTCCTTGTCCATCGTTGCGCGGCGTTGAATCACGGAGAGAACAACCACAATGACGAAGAACACGACGGAAATGGCACTTGCCCGGCCAATGTTGTTCTCATCAAATGCTGCAGTGACAGCCTCATACATCACTGTCCGCGTAGCCCCCTCATTGAGTCCACCGCCGGATTTCGCCAAGACGTAAATCTGGTCAAATACCCGCAGGGAAAGAATCATGGTGTACAGAGCGACAAAGACCAGCGTGGTTTTGATTCCGGGCAAGGTCACGTGAACGAACCGCTGCCAGGAGTTGGCGCGGTCAAGCTCGGCCGCCTCGTACAGGTCAGCTGGCACTTGCTGCAACGCGGCCAAAAGGATCACCATCTGGAAACCGCATCCTTGCCAGATCGACAGGACAATCACTGAGGCCAACGCGGTGAATTCCGAACCCAGCCAATCCTGGGACCCGAAGGATCCACCCGAAAAAAACGCCAATGCCGAGTTCAGCAGCCCCTCGTCGCCACGGGCAAGGATGAGCCGCCAAATGATGGCCACCAAAGCAATGGGGAAAACGACCGGCAAAAAGTACAGCGATCGGAAAATTCCGGCCCCAGGAATGCTTTTCTTGACCAACAGTGCCAAGGCGAGCGCGAGCGCTGTCTGCACCGGGACGACGACGACCGCAAAGACCAAGTTGTGGAGCAGCGCATCGAGGAACTGTCTGGACACATCCGGATCACTGAGGATCCGCACGTATTGAGTGATTCCCATAAAGGACGGGGCACGTGGATCGCCCAGTCGAACGTTGTGCAGTGAGAACCAAATTGCGGCCACGAACGGCACAGCGACAAAGAGCAGTAGAAGCAAAAGGGCCGGCGTGGCCATGAGGGGACCGGAAAAGCGTCCGATCCTGGACCCTTTGGCCCGCCCCGCGACCGTTTGCTTCCGCGGAGGGTTGAGGCCTGTTGTGGTAGCCATGAAAACTCCTCTGACAGGAACGGGGCCTGTTAGGCCCCGTTCGGCGGGTGGTTAGTCGTCCTGATACCCGTTGTTGTCTGAGAAGTCAGAGTCGATGGCACGAGCAGCGGCGTCGAGTTCACCCCGCACCTCCGCTCCTCCCCAAATGGCCAGTAGGGCGCTGCCGAAGGCGCTGGTCACTGTGGGATAGCCCGGCGTCACCGGACGGGCAACGGCAATGCACTCCTGGGTGACGTTGTCCGAGCCGCAGGCTGCCTCGAGGTTGGAGGCAAACAGCTCAAGTGGCTTGCCGACACCATAAAGTTCACTTTGTTCCAGTGCGGTAGTGCTGCCGGGGACAGCGGCGTTGGCTTTAACCATCGCTGTAATGCTCTCGTCCCGCATAAGAAAATCCAAGAATGAACCCGCAGCACCAGTGTTTCCCTCAGCGGTGGGCGTCGCCCCCCACTGCCAAGACCCATGTCCCGCCTTCGTTCCATTGCCAAAGTCTGGCAGCGGCATGAGGACCAGGTCCTCCCCCAGGGCCTCGCTAAACGTCGGATACATCCAATTCCCGGTCCAGCTCAATGCTGTTTGTCCATTAGGAAAAGCGCTGCCGGCAGTATTGGGGTCCGCAAATTCACGCCAAGAAGCCCATTCCTCCAACGCCTCCACGTTCTCTTGGCTGTTGAGTACGCCGTCTGCTTTGCCGTCCTTCATGAGGGTTCCGCCCGCAGACCAGATGTCCGGACTGGTGGTGAAGGTTCCCCACTCCGCAGCAAAGCCATTGGCCTCACCCAAGTCGATGGCCTTGCCGGAGGGTGAGACCTTGGCGAGCTTGGCTAGGTTTGCACCAAACTCCTCAACGGTCCATGCCGTGTCTGCCGTCATGGGCGCCTCAATCCCAGCCTCCGTCAAGAGTGCCTTATTGCCCCACAGGCCGAGCCCCACATCAAACATGCCCACGGCGTAAGTGGCATCGTTGTAGGTTCCACTTTCCTTGACACCGCTAATCCGGTTCTCCAGCGTTTCGGGGGAGACGACGTCGTCGATAGCTATGAGCTTGCGGTCATAGGCAAACGACGCCATGGTGGGAGCATCCATTTCCATGATTTCGGGGAGTTCATCTGCCGACGTTGCTTGGATGGTGCTGGTGTAGTCCGCCTCCGGGATGAGGGTCAGTTTCGCCGTGACCTCGTCCTGCGACGAGTTGAACTCGTCCACCAGTGTCTGCAGTGCCGCCGATTCCGCGGCCTGACCGCTGTGGGCCCACACATCGAGGGTGCCATCCGCCGAACCGCCGTCCCCAGAATTCCCGGAACACGCGGACAGTGTCAGCGCAAGGGAAACCCCCAGGCCAAGTGTTACGGACAAGAAGCGGGACTTCTTCGGTGCAGGCATCTAAATTGTTCCTCTCGGTTCCATCACGAATGGCACGCGTTTCAATTTGACCAGCTTGGCCGAGAGTAATTTTGAAGTCAAGGGCTTGACGTGGACCATTTTTTGTAGCACACCGGCTCCAGATGGGCGCCAGCCCGCGGCGCCGGCGCACAACAGGTGCCACAAAGTTTCAGCACCGGCTCCGCAGGGAACTGCTCAGTCTTGACCGAGTGTTTCCCGGACCCGCGGAGCCACTTCGGTGGCATAAAGTTCAATGCTCTTGAGCATGGTTGCGTGGGGCAGGGTGCCGTGGCTGTATTTCAAGTCAAAGCGTGACAACCCCAGGGTTTGCGCGACAGTGCTGATCTTCCTGGCCACGGTCTCCGGTGAACCCACCATGAGCGCACCCTGCGGCCCTGCCGTGGCATTGAACTCGGCCCGTGTGAGCGCCGGCCAGCCACGGTCACGACCAATCCGGGCGTGCATGGCGGCATAGTGCGGCCACAACTCATCCATGGCCTGCTGATCGGTGGCAGCGACGTGACCTGGCGAGTGGACCCCGATGGGCTGTTCCGTGTGACCGAATTCCTTCAGCGCCCGGTGGTAGAGCTCGGAAAAGGGCGCAAATTGCCGCGGTTCCCCTCCAATGATGGCCAGCATCAGGGGCATGCCGTAATGCGCGGCACGCACCACCGATTGCGGGCTGCCGCCCACGGCGACCCAGGTCTTTAAGCTCCCGGCCTCCGTATGGGGGTACACCATTTGGCTGTGCAGGGGCGCACGCGTGGTGCCGCTCCAGCTCACCGGACCCTCTTTGCGCAGCTCATTGAAAAGTTCCAGCTTTTCCTCGAACAGTTGCTCATAGTTGGCTAAATCGTAGCCAAAGAGCGGGAACGACTCCGTGAAGGAGCCCCTGCCTAAAATGACTTCGGCGCGGCCGTTGGAAACGGCGTCGAGGGTGGAAAAGCGCTGGAACACCCGGATGGGGTCATCGGAGCTCAACACCGTCACGGCCGAGCCCAGGTGTATGCGTCGGGTTTTGCCGGCAATGGCTGCCAACACCATGTCGGGCGCCGAGATGGCGTAGTCGTCGCGGTGGTGTTCCCCAATGCCAAAGTAGTCCAGGCCCAGCTCGTCAGCGAGCACTGCTTGTTCCACGACGTCGCGCATCACCTGCGCTGCATGCCGGGGTGCGCCGTCGGAACCCAGGGTAATGTCGCCAAAGGTATCCAGACCCAACTCAATGCTGCGGGGTCCTGTGGTTTTGCTGTCCATGGGTGCCGTCCTCTCCAAAATTAACATGCATATGCATCTACCTTTGGAACTGGGGACCGGGCGCTTCTATTCCCGGCTAGGACCCGATGAGTTGTGCGGCCTTGCGGCGATACACGGCCAAAAAGACTGAAATGCGGCGCACAGCCTCTTCAATGTCAGGCACGGAGGGCAAAATCACAAAACGGAAATGATCCGGCGTGGGCCAGTGGAAGGCCGTGCCATGGCTGACCAGGATTTTTTGATCTTGCAACAGCTCAATGACAAACTTTTCATCGGACTCAATGGGATAGATGGCTGGATCGAGTTTCACAAATAAGTACATGGCTCCGGCCGCGGGAACGCACGACACCCCGGGCAGGCCATTGAGCAGGCGCGAGGCCACATCACGTTGCTCATGCAGGCGTCCGCCGGGTTTAATAAGGTCGTTGATGCTTTGATACCCGCCCAGTGAGGTTTGAATGGCGTGCTGGGCCGGGACATTGGCGCATAAGCGCAGCGAAGCCAGCAACTCAAGGGATTCCTTGTATCCTGCCATGACGGCGCGGGGACCGGACAGGGCCACCCACCCTGCGCGGTAGCCGGGCATTCTGTACGCCTTGGACAAGCCGCTGAAAGTGAGCGTGGGGACGTCATTGGATAAACCGGCCACATGAATGTGCGTGCTGCCGTCATACAGGATCTTCTCGTAAATCTCATCTGAAAAGATCACCAGGTCATGCTTGCGGGCCAGGTCCACGAAGGCGTTTAAAATGTGCTGCGGGTATACAGCGCCGGTGGGATTATTGGGGTTGATGATCACGATGGCGCGGGTGCGGGGAGTGATTTTTGCCTCGACGTCTGCCATGTCGGGCCACCACTGGGCTTCCTCATCGCACAGGTAATGCACGGGCACACCACCTGTGAGGGTGACGGAGGCTGTCCAGAGCGGGTAGTCCGGGGCGGGAATCAACACCTCATCGCCATTTTCCAGGAAGGCCTGCAGCGTCATGGAGATTAATTCACTGACGCCGTTGCCCACAAAAATGTCGTCAATGCCAATACTCATCAATCCACGCGTCTGGTAATACTGGGAAATGGCGGTCCGGGCCGAAAAAATGCCTTTGGAGTCGCTATATCCCTGCGCGCCACGCAAGTGGTGAATCATGTCCACCACAATGGATTCCGGCGCCTCAAGACCAAAGGGGGCAGTGTCGCCGAGGTTCATGCGAAGAATCCGGTGTCCCTCAGCCTCCATTTTTTGCGCCGCATGCAGGATGGGCCCCCGGAGTTCATAGCGGACGTTGGCTAATTTGCTGGAGTATTGCATCAGGGACATGCCATCCATTTTTACACACGTGCCCCAGCTCTGGCAGGAACCGGCCATATCGCGGTCCGTGTGCAGCAGCTTCTTGGAGCAGTGGCAGCGATTGTTCCTTGGCCCTGTCCACAATGGTGGTGAAGCCGTCGGGGTCCACTGCGACAGTGTCTTCGGTGCGCAGCCACCCATTAGTTGCCAGCGTCGCTGCCGTTTCTTCTGGATTGTTCCAGTATCCCTGGAAGACTTGGGGGCCTTTGAGCAGCAGCTCCCCCGCTCGCCCTGCGCCACCTCTTTGGTAGGGTCACCGCCGTCGGCCGCCGTCATGGACGTCGGGGACGCGCCCATGTTCACGCGTTTGATGGACCACCTAAAAGTCAACCGCACCGGGCATCACAGCCAGCATCCCGCGGCCAGCTGACCAAATTGGACAGCGGGAAAGCCGGGGCTCCACAGGCGGCAGGACACTGCCTTCGATATAGACGACTACAAAGGCCGCAACGTCGTAGAACGGAACTTCAACACCTGCAAGCAATGGCGCAATCTAGCCACCTGCTACGACAAACTTGCCCTCACCTACCGAGGGGGAGCCGTATTCCGCGCCCTCACCATCAGGCTAACCACATTAGGAGACACGCCTCAGCCCGTCTCTGTGCCCATTGGTGGAAAATAGAGTCCAGCGTCGTCAAACGCAAAATATCCAACTGGCAACTTAAACACATACCAAAAGACCCAAAATAAACGGCTTTGAGACTAAAGGCGCCCGGCCACCAAAGCTCCTGCCCGGAACACTGGACCGGACAGGTTCATGCCGGGCCGGTAGGCCAAGTGCGCCACGGCCGGGGCATTGAGCAGCTGAATGTCGGCCCGTTTGCCCACTTCAAGCGAACCCACCAGATCCTGCGCGCCCAGCGCCAGCGCTCCCCCATAAGTGGCAGCGGTGATGGCTTCCTCGATCCCCAAATGCATCTGCAGCACCGCTGTGGCCACGCAAAACGCCATCGATGAGGTGTAGGAGGTGCCGGGGTTGCAATTACTGGCCAGCGCGATCTGCACCCCCGCATCAAGCAGTTCGCGTCCGCGGGCCAGCGGCTGGCGGGTCGACAGATCGCAGGCCGGCAGGCAGGTGGCCACGGTGCCCGGCGTACCGCTGCGAGTGGCCGGATCCCAATGGCCCCAGGAACCGGCCAACGCCGTCATGTCCGCGTTATCAAGGTGGTTCACGTGGTCCACGCTGCTGGCACCGAATTCCACCGCCAGCCGTACTCCCGGGCCTGTTCCCAGCTGGTTCCCATGCACCCGCAATCCCAGTCCGGCATCCCGTGCCGCGGTGAGCACCTGGCGGGATTGGGCCTCGTTGAAGGCGCCACGTTCACAAAAGACATCGGCGAACTGCACATAGGGCAGGACCCGATCAAGCATTTCGCCGCAGACCAGGTCGGTGTATTCCTGGGCATTCATGCCTGCCGGCACCAGGTGGGCGCCCAGGAACGTCACCTTGTCGACCACGCCGGAGGCGATGCGTGCGTGGCGTGTTTCTTCCTCGACATCCAGTCCGTACCCGGTCTTGGTTTCCAGGTACGTCGTCCCCCCGGCCAATGCCTCCGCGGCCCGGCCCAGCACCAGGCGCGTCAACTCGTAGTCACTGGCTGCGGTGGTGGCAGCTGTGGTCACCGCGATCCCGCCGGCGGCGTAGTCCTCCCCGGCCATGCGGGCCACGAATTCACGGCTGCGGTCCCCGGCGAACACCAGATGGGTATGCGAATCCACCCAGCCCGGCAGTGCCGCCCGGTACCCGGCGTCGATGACGGTGCCGGCCTCCGGGGCGTCAGCCGCCTTTCCGATCCAGGCGATTTTTTCGCCCTCGAGGAGGATCGCCGCGTCGGTGATGAGCGTGGCGTTGGCATCGGAGGTGAAGGCCTCGGACAGGTTGGTGATCAGCGTGGTGCTCATGAAAACTCCGGGTTCGCCCTGAAGAAGGCTGCATAGAGGTCGGCCGGGTCCCCCAGCCTGAAGTGGATGCCGTCGCGGGCCACCAGCTGGCCGTTGATGTGGACCTCGGCGATGTCCGCGGCCGTGGCTGTCAGCGGAAGCTGGGAGGCGCGCGACCCGGCGGTGCGCACGCTGTCGGTGCGCACTTCCAGGTAATCGTCGTTCTCCCCCAGGCCCAGCGAGCGCAGACCGCCGGTGCGGGCGGCGGCGGAGATCTCCGCGGGTGAGAAGCGCCCGCGTTCCCCGCTGCGCAGCCGTTCGCCGTGTTCCAGGGCGCGCTGCTCCAGGTAGGGGTCAAGCACCGCGTGCTGGTCGCTGCCCAGGGCGATGACAGCCCCGGCGTCGGCCAGTTCGCGGGCCGGGCCAATGCCGTCGCCCAAATCCGCCTCGGTGCTTGGGCACATCACGATGCCCGCGCGCGCCGCGCCGAGAACGGCGATGTCAGCACCGGACAGGTGCGTGGCGTGCACGGCCGACAGCCGCGCCGTCAGCAGGCCGGAGCGTTTCAGCAGTCCCGTGGGACTCAGCCCGTAGGCAGCCAGGCAGGATTCGTTCTCGGCCGGCTGCTCGGACAGGTGCACGTGCAGCGGCAGCGCGGAATCCAGACCGGCGGCGATCTGTTCCAGGGCGGCCGGCGGGACAGCGCGCACCGAGTGGATGGCTGCTCCCAGGCTCAGCAGCCCCTCCCCCGCATCGATAACGACCAACGCCGCTGCCAGCCTGCCGTGGCGTTCCAGCCAGCCTGCGACGTCGCGGTCGGAGAAGCGTTTCTGGGTTACGTTGAGCTCCAGCACGGCGCCGGAACCAGCCAACCCTCCCTGCAGATAGCAGGTGTCCAGCAGCACCAGGCGGATCCCGGCGGCCTTCGCAGCACGGGCCAGCCCGAGCTCCATGCCGTGTTCCGCTTCCCCCGCATACGGGGCGCCGTCCACGTCGTGATGCAGATAGTGGAATTCGCCCACCGCGCTCCACCCGGAAACCACCATTTCGGCGAACACCGCGGTGGCCAGCTGCTGGTAGCTGGCCGGGGTGAGCCCGGCGGCGGCCTCGTACATCTGCTCGCGCCAGGTCCAGAAGTTCCCGACCCCGCCGTCCGCACCCTGGTGGGTACGCCCGCGCAGGATCCGGTGGAAGGCGTGCGAGTGCGCGTTGACGGCGGCCGGGACCCGGGTGGTTACCCGGCTCACAGCAGGTCTTCCAGCGCGTCGGCGAGCGCCAGCACGCCCGCGGCGGCGTCGTCGTCCTCGACGTGTTCCTCCGGCGAGTGACTGATCCCGGAGGGATTGCGCACATAGAGCATGCCCGAGGGGACTTCCGCGGCGAGCACCCCTGCATCGTGGCCGGCACCTGTGGGCAGCAGCGGGGCGTCCGGCACCAGACGGCGCACCGAGTTGGACAGCGAGCGGGTCAACCCGGCATCGAAATGCACGGTGTTGGAGAAGGATTCCTCGGTCAAGTGCACGCTGCAGCCCTCGAAGGCGGCCAGCTTCTGCGCCTGCCCGTGGATCTTCTCCACCAGCATCGCGGTCACGGCGTCTTCGGGGTGGCGCACGTCCAGCCACATATCCACGCGGGAGGCGATGACGTTGGTGCCACCTGGCACCGGCTCGAGCCGGCCCACGGTGGCCCGGGCGTTGTCCTGCGCTGCGGCGACCTGCCGCACCGCGACGATGACCTGCGCTGCGGCGATCATCGGGTCGGAGCGGTCAGCCATGAGCGTGGTGCCTGCGTGGTTGCCCTGCCCGGAAAAGGAAAGCCTCCAGCGGCCATGGCCCAGGATGGTGTCGCCCACCGCGACGGCCGGGCCGCGGCCGGCGTAATCGATGTGCGCTTCGGAGTTCAGGCCCTTGCCCTGCTCCACGTGCAGCTCGATGAAGTCCCCGATGCGGGCCAGCGCCGCATCGTCGCGGCCCATGCGCGCCGGGTCCAGGCCGTTGGCGGATGCCACGTCGGCGAAGGTGTTGCCTTGGGCGTCGCGCAGGTTCAACGCGCGTGCCGGGTCGATGGCGCCGGTGATCAGGCGCGAGCCCAGGCAGGCCACGCCGAAGCGCGAGCCTTCCTCCTCGGGGAACACCGTGAGTGCCAGGGCACGGTTGCGCACCAGGGAACCGGCGGCAACACGCTTGGCCAGCTCGTCGTAGGCGGCCAGCGCGCTGGCGACACCCAGCGGACCGTCGAACGCGCCGCCGCCGGGCACCGAGTCAAGGTGGGATCCGGTGACCAGGGCGCCGAGGCGCGAGGCCTCATCCTTGGCCGGGCCGGGCAGGTCCCACCAGGCCCAGATGATGCCGTTGGCGTCGGTGGAGACCTCCAGGGACCGGGTGGTGGCCTCGGCGATAAACCATTCGCGCAGGGTGATTTCGGCGCTGGAGTAGACAGGGCGTGAGTAGCCCCCGCGCTTGGCGTCCTGGCCGATGTCGGCGATGGCGCCCAGCAGGGCGGTGACGGTTTGTGTGTGCACGTTCATGATTCCTATCTGCCGACCATCAGGAAGGCAATCGGGCTGGCTATCAGCAGCGTCAGGGCCACACGCTGGGTAAAGATCCTAATAAGGCTGTAGACGAAGAACCGCCACAACCCCTTCGGTTTCCCGGCGGCGTGTCCTTCATCCAGTGTTGTCCCAATGGTGCCGTCGTTGGCCATGTTTTCACTACTCCGCCATTGGAATACGCACGCCGCGCTCGTTGGCGACGTCGACGGCACGCTGATAGCCGGCATCCACATGGCGGATGACTCCCATGCCCGGGTCGTTGCTCAGCACGGCCTCGAGCTTGGCCGCGGCCAGCTCGGTGCCGTCGGCCAGCGAGACCTGTCCGGCATGGATGGAGCGGCCGATGCCAACGCCG
Source organism: Actinomycetales bacterium (assembly GCA_038242155.1). GTDB lineage: Bacteria > Actinomycetota > Actinomycetes > Actinomycetales > Micrococcaceae > Specibacter. The sequence goes on from JBBSSM010000008.1 coordinate 37,610, forward strand.
CCGCCGTGGTGGATCGAGACCCAGGTGGCGCCAGAGCTGGTGGCGGTCAACGCGTTGAGCAGCGGCCAGTCGGCAATCGCGTCGGAGCCGTCCAACATGCTCTCGGTTTCGCGGTACGGGGAGGCCACTGACCCGGAGTCGAGGTGGTCGCGGCCGATGACGACGGGTGCGGAGACCTTGCCCTCGGCGACCAGCTGGTTGAACAGCAGGCCGGCCTTCTGGCGTTCGCCATAGCCAAGCCAGCAGATGCGTGCCGGCAGACCCTCAAACTCGACGTGCTCCTCTGCTGCATCCAGCCAACGGTGCAGGTGCTCGTTTTCCGGGAAGAGTTTTTTCAGTGCCTCGTCGGTGACGCGGATGTCTTCCGGGTCGCCGGAGAGCGCCACCCAGCGGAACGGGCCAAGGCCCTCGCAGAAGAGCGGGCGGATGTAAGCCGGGACGAAGCCCGGGAATTCGAAGGCGCGGGCAAAGCCGCCCTGGCGTGCCTCGTCGCGGATCGAATTGCCGTAGTCAAAGACCTCGGCGCCAATGTCCTGGAAGCCAACCATGGCCTCGACGTGTGCTGCCATGGAGGCCTGGGCCTTCTTGGTGAAGCCTGCCTCGTCGGCCTTGGCCTCGGCGTCCCACTGCTCGAGCGTGTATTCCACCGGCAGGTAGCTCAGCGGGTCGTGTGCGGAGGTCTGGTCGGTGACGATGTCGATGTCGATCACGCCTGCCCTCTGGCGGCGCAACAGCTCCGGGAAGACCTCGGCGGCGTTGCCGACGCAGCCCACGGACAGCGCACGCTTCTCATTCTTCGCTGCGGTGACCTTGGCGATGGCCGCATCCAGGTCCAGCTCGACGTCGTCCAGGTAGCGCTTGCCCAGACGACGGCGCAGACGGTCCTCGGAGACGTCGATGATCAGGCAGACGCCACCGTTGAGGGTGACGGCCAGCGGCTGGGCGCCGCCCATGCCGCCGCAGCCGCCGGTCAGCGTGAGGGTGCCGGCCAAGGTGCCGCCGAAGCGCTTCACACCAATGGCTGCGAAAGTCTCGTAGGTGCCTTGCAGGATGCCCTGGGTACCGATATAGATCCAGGACCCGGCGGTCATCTGGCCGTACATCATCAGACCCTCAGCTTCGAGCTTGCGGAACTCGGGCCAGGTGGCCCAATCCCCTACCAGGTTGGAGTTGGCGATCAGTACCCGTGGTGCCCACTTGTTGGTGCGGAAGACACCGACCGGCTTGCCGGACTGCACCAGCAGGGTCTCGTCCTCTTCAAGGTCGGTCAGCGTCTTGATGATCGCGTCATAGGCTTCCCAGGAGCGGGCCGCGCGTCCGGTGCCACCGTAGACAACCAGGTCCTCGGGGCGTTCGGCAACCTCCGGGTCAAGGTTGTTCATGAGCATCCGCAACGGGGCTTCGGTCTGCCAGCTCTTGGCCGTCAGTGTGGTGCCGCGTGGGGAACGAATGACACGGGAAGGATCATGTTGCGTGAAGCTCATGGCTGGTTCTCCTGTTGGTAGGCGGTCAATACCTTGTGGGCCTCGGCGGCGACTTGTTCGCCGATGGCGGTGATTTTTTCGGGGTTCATGCGATAACTGGGGGCCACAACGCTCAGCGCCGCGATCACCCGGGTCCCGGTCACGGCACCGTCGGGGGCGTGGGTTTGCACGGCAATGGGTGCGGCAATGGCCGTGACGTCGGCTTCGACGCCGCGGTCAACGACCACGTACCCGGTCTCCGGCGTCTTACCCGAAAGCACGGCACCGGAGGCGCTTCCCTCGAGCGGGATGGTGCGCCCGATCCAGGAGGAATGGCGCACCGAGTGTGTGCCCTCGCGCATCGCGATGTACAGCCCGTTCCCGCCCCCGGGTCCATGGTGGGCGTGGACGTTGACGTAGGCCGATTCGCCTGTGGCCTCCACGATCCTCTCCAGCGCCGGCTCGGCGAGGGAAATAATCGATTCGTGGCTCAGCGCCTGGGCACCGAGCTGCACGATGCGCAGCCCCGGCCGGTAGCCGCCTTCGTCGTCCTTGCGGACGAAGCCGGCGGATTCCAGGGTGCGCAACAGTCGCAGCGCGGTGGACGCGGAGAGCCCCGTCCCGCGTGCGGCATCGGCAAGCGTCAGGAAACCTGCGTCGCAAACCGAGCCCAGCAGCTGCAGGGCCCGTTCGACGGTGCGGGTCGACGGTTCGGCCATGTTGACTCCCGGTGGTTGAAATTGGAGAGTAAAACTGCCCCAGTGGGTTGCCCTTTGACACTCTCTACGTTTCACTTATTGAAACGTGCATTTCAACCAATGGCAAGATTAAGTCACATTTTTGCCGGAAACTGCTCCCGAAAGGGCACCATGACCCACACCGTCACCATTTCAACCAGAACCCTGAGCTCCGCCGACGTCGTGGATGTGGCCCGCCACCTGGTCCCGGTCGAGTTGTCCGCCGAGTCCCTGGCGGCCATGGCCGATTCACGCGCCGTCATCGATGCGCTGGTCACCGACACGGTTCCGCACTACGGGGTATCCACCGGGTTCGGTGCCCTGGCCACCAAGCAGATCCCAATCGAGCTGCGCACCCAGCTGCAGCGCTCGTTGATCCGCTCGCATGCAGCTTCCTCCGGTGCCGAGGTCGATCGGGAAATCGTGCGGGGGCTGATGCTCAACCGCCTCTCCACCATGGCCACCGGCCGCACCGGGGTACGCCCGGTCGTTGCCCAGAGCTACGCGGCGCTGCTGAATGCCTCCATCACCCCGGTGGTCGGGGAATACGGGTCGCTGGGCTGCTCCGGGGACCTGGCCCCGCTCTCACACTGCGCGCTGGCCGTAATGGGCGAGGGCAAGGTGCGCAATGCCGAAGGCAAGTTGCTTGATGCCGCCGATGCCCTGGCCGCCGCAGGCATCGAACCGGTCGTGCTGGCAGAAAAGGAAGGCCTGGCGCTGATTAACGGCACCGACGGGATGCTGGGCATGCTGCTGATGGCCACCGCCGACCTGCACCTGCTGGCGTCCACCGCCGACATCGCAGCGGCCATGAGCGTCGAGGGCCTCCTTGGCACCGACGCGGTCTTCGCCGCTGACCTGCATGCGCTGCGTCCGCACCCGGGCCAACGCGATTCGGCAGCCAACATGCGCGCCGTATTGGCCGGCTCGCCGCTGATCGCCGCACAGAAGGCCAATGCCCACAGGTTCACCCGGGTGCAGGATGCCTACTCGCTGCGCTGCGCCCCTCAGGTTCACGGTGCCGTGCGCGCCACGCTCGCCCATGCAGAGTCGGTCGCCGCCATCGAACTGGCCTCGGCCATCGACAACCCGGTGGTCACCCTTGACGGCCGGGTCGAATCCAACGGCAACTTCCACGGCGCCCCGATCGGCTACGTGCTGGACTTTTTGGCCATTGCGGTGGCGGATCTGGCCTCGATCTCCGAGCGCCGCACCGACCGTTTCCTGGACACGGCCCGCAACCACGGCCTGAACGCCTTCCTGGCCGACGACCCGGGGGTGGATTCAGGGCACATGATCGCCCAGTACACCGCCGCCGGCATTGTCTCGGAGCTCAAGCGCCTGGCCGTGCCGGCATCGGTGGACTCGATACCGTCCTCCGCCATGCAGGAAGACCACGTCTCCATGGGCTGGCATGCGGGGCTGAAGCTGCGCAAGGGAATCGACGGCCTGGCACGCGTACTGGCCATCGAACTGCTCACCAACGCCCGCGCGCTGGACATGCGCGACGGCGGCCTGGAGCTTTCCAAGTCCTCGCCGGTAATCACCGCGGTGCGCTCGGTGATCCGCGAGCACGTGCCTGGTCCGGGCACCGATAGGTTCATCGCCCCGGAAATCGAGGCAGTGCGCCTGCTGGTGGCCGATGCCTCCATCCTGGGTGCAGCCAACTCCGCGCTCGAAGCCCCGCTGGCCTAGCGGCGGCCCTTGCAAACGAACATTCCATGAGCACCACACCACACACTGCCTTTTTCCCCGGCACCGTCCTGCCCTATGGCGACCTTGAGCCGGTCACCTGGCGCAATGGCGGCGGGGTAACCCGCCAAATCGCCTTGGGAAAGCTGGGGGCTGCCGGGGAACCTGTCGCCACCGACGGGGAAGACTGGGACTGGCGGCTGAGCATCGCCGAGGTGGGTACCGAAGGGGACTTTTCCACGTTCGACGGGATGACCCGGATCCTGACCATGATCGAAGGCGAGGTCCTGGACATCACCATCGACGGGGCCGGGCAGCGGCTGGAAAAGTTCTGGCCGCTGCGCTTCGATGGCGGGGCCGTGACCAGAGCGATGCTGCCCGCCGGGCCGATCCGAAACCTGAACCTGATCGTCCGCACCGGGGCTTTGGCCGGAGACGTGTCAGTCGTCGAGCTATCTGAAGATCAACCGCGGCAGTTGGTCCGCGGCCGGATCGGCGTCCTGCTGCAGGGCACCGCTCGGCTGCGCCTGGCCAATGGGCAGGAATCCGCGTTGGGCCTGCTGGATTCCGTGTTCGGCGGGGAAGTCCAGGGACCCGGGATCCGCGGCAACGGCCTGCTGGCCGTCATCACGCTGGCCCTGGCCGGGGCCTGAGGATACTGCCTGGCTCACGGCTTTACCTACGGGTGGTGCAAAACGCTTCCCGGGGGCAAAGTCACATCCCCACACGTGCAGGCGACCCCGGTCGTGACACTGACTTGCGCGCCAAGGACCCGCACAGACAGCCTGTCTCCGCACTGATCAGGAAAGCAGCACCACGACCTGGCTTTAGGCACGCAATGGCCTGGTGGGCGTAGCTCAGTTCGCCTACCGCATCGGTGGTGTCTACCCGAATGCGATCAGTCGCGCCCATCATGACAGCTACCTCACGACCCCGTACTTCATCGCTGACCAGAGGATCCTCGCTGCCCTTAGTTTCACCGCCCTCGAGTCCGGGCACTGGGTCGGAGCGAGTGTGCACGACGTTGGCCAGGTTGTCGCCACCGCCTGGATTGCCGTTCCCGCAGCATCAGCGGTCACTATTGTCGTCAAACTCACCGGCGTACTGATGCTCGCTCCCATGTCGGCCGTCACGCCCTTTGTCGTGCGGCGCAGCGGTGGCACCAGAGCCGCCCGGCCGGGGTTACCCGGCCAGGCGTTCCGGTAGCGTTACGATACAGCAGGGCCGCAACCAGGCCTTTCGTAACTAAGGGCGGGACATGAACAAAGCACGTGAGCTTGAAATACCTCTGGAGGGTGCGCCAGGATCAGCGGCACACAAGGAGGGATCCCCCGAACCGGAGGATCCTCGAAAACTGCAAAACCCAGCCGAGCTGCCTGCCGTTTCATGGAAATATGTGGCTCGGCGGTCAGTTGAAAAATTTAGTGCCAACGGCAGCACCGATCTTGCTGCTGCGCTGACGTACTACAGCGTCCTCTCCCTCTTCCCCGCCATTTTGGCACTGGTGTCCATTGTTGGACTCGTGGGCCAAGCCGACCAAACCACGGCCCTCATTCTTGATTTAGTCAGTAAAGCCGCAGGCGCCGACACCGTGGAGACACTCAAAGGCCCCTTGGAGCAGTTGACGCAGTCCCGGGCAGCCGGTTGGGCATTGATCCTGGGACTTGGCACCGCACTGTGGTCCGCTTCGGGCTATGTGGGCGCCTTCAGCCGCGCCATGAACAGGATCTACGGCGTGGACGAGGGCCGACCGGTGTGGAAGCTGCGTCCCGCCCTGCTGATGGTGACACTTACGGCCGTGATTTCAGTGGCCGTTATGACGATTCTCTTAGCAGTTTCCGGACCCATCGCCCAGGCTGTTGGCGACGTGGTGGGACTGGGCGAGGCTGCCATTCAGGCGTGGAATATTGGTAAATGGCCGGTTGTGGGACTCCTGGCGGTGGTTCTCATCGCTGTGTTGTATTACTTCACCCCCAACATCCGCCAGCCCAAATTCCGGTGGATTAGTGTGGGCGCCGGCATTGCACTTTTGGCCATTGTGGCTTCTTCAGCCGGCTTTGGACTGTACGTGGCCAACTTTTCCAAATACCAGCAAACCTACGGGGCCATTGGCACCGTGATAGTCCTGCTGCTGTGGTTGTGGATTATAAATCTCATGCTCTTGTTTGGGGCCGAGGTTGATGCTGAACTCGAGCGTGCCCGCCAACTGCGTGCCGGTATGAAAGCCGAAGCGCAACTGCTCCTCCCGCCCCGGGACAGCGCCGCCAGCATCAAGCGGCTGGGCAAGGAACAGTTACTGGTGGCCCAGGGCAAGCGGTTGCGCGAGCACGCCCAGGGAGAAGACAGGGAGCCGCTGCATAAATCCGCGGAGGCCCGCACGCTGTGGGTGGTCATTGGGTTGGGTGCTGTGGCTGCAGTCGCCGCCGCTGTCTCTCAACGGCGCAAACATAAAATTCCACGCAAGGACTAAGTGGCGCGGGGCTCTCTCCCGTGACCTTCGATTAGGGAAGAGTGCCCTGTTGCCTTTCTCACAATCAGCTCATTTATCTGCTTCTTAGCACACACCCTGAGGTAAGCGCGACCGGAAAGAAATTGCTAAGGTAGGAAGTCGGCCCAGTCTCCAAAGGGATTGCTGCCACCCCATTCAACTTCCCTGCAAGGAGATCTGCGCCTCAATGACATCCATTGCCACCGAATCACTGCGTGACCAGCTCTGGAACCGCCGCTACGACGAGAACATTGCTCCCATTACCGAGTTGTGCGACTCCTTGGCCGAGGCCAAGCCACAGCAACAGGTGGCGTACGTTGATCCAGTGCACGACGTCGATGAGTGCCGCATCATCAGCCTCTTCTCCAACGTTGGGGAAATGGACAAGTCCGGCTTCATCACGGCCGGGGACGAACAGGCAGCCACCCGCCTGTTGGGCATTCACTGGCAGCTGGGTCTGCGCCCCAGTGCCTTCATGCCGTGGAACGTCCACCCCTGGTTCACACCCGAGGAAGCCAACGGCCGCCTCACCGCGCCGCAAATTGAGCAGGGCCTGCGGCCGCTGGTCAAGTTTGTCAATCAAGTCCCCCGCGCCTCCGCCATCGTCGCGCACGGCACCGAGGCGCACCGCCTGGCTGATCAGCTGTTGAAAGCCCAGGGTCCCATGCTTTACAAGCGTGGATTTGGGATTTACAAGGTCCGCTCGCTGTCCGGGCGCAGCTTTGCCGGCTCCCCCGCACGCCAGGAGCAGTGGTTGCTCGAATCCGCCCAGGCCTACGCCGAGTCAATGACACGCAATGGCATCCCCGTCAAGGGCCGCTGAAGCCCTGGCTTCAGGGCCATGCCCCAGGGTCCCGCTCTTAACTCCCAGTAACTCCCGGGCTATAACGCCCGGCCCTTAACCCTCTGCGGCCGCCGGCCCGTGCTAAGGCACAGGCAGGCGGCCGCAGGGGCAAATGGTACGTCCTTGACGGTGCTTACACTTTCGCGAGCGTCAGGAACGGCTCCACCAGTTGGGCGAAGCAGGCCTTGACCACGTCAATGACCTCGGCGTGGGGCCGGGCCCAAATTTGTTCATTGAAGATTTCCACCTCCACCACACCGTTGTAACCTGCCTCGGCAACCCACCTGCCAATTGAGGCGAAGTCAATCACGCCGTCGCCCATGAAGCCACGGGACAGCAGGGCATCGGCGGCAATGGGCACGTTGAAATCGCACACTTGATAACCGGCAATGCGGTTTTCCGCACCGGCCCGGGCAATTTGCTCACGCAACGATGGATCCCACCACACGTGGAAGGTGTCAATGACGACGCCGACAGCTTCCACCGGGTGCGGGGCGGCCAAATCCAAGGCCTGCCCGAGAGTGGACAGCACCGCGCGGTCCGCTGCGTACATGGGATGCAGCGCCTCCAACACCAAACGGACCCCGTGCTCCAGGGCAAACGGGACCAGTTCGGCCAGACGGTCGGCAACGCGCTCGCGGGCCTGTACTAAATCCTTGCCGCCCGCCACGGCACTTGCTGCCCCTCCCCCGTCCACAGCACCCGGAGCCACACTGAAATCAGGCAGCCCACCGACCACCATCACGATTTCGCTCGTGCCCAGGGCCTTCGCTTCCAGAATTGCCGCCTTGTTGTCCGCCAATGCGGCCGCTTGCCCGGCCGGGTCAGCTGCCGTGAGGAAACCGCCGCGGCACAGGCTGGATACCTGCAAACCAGAGGCTTTGACCATGTCGACAGCGGTTTCCAGGCCCACCTCTGCGACCTTGTCGCGCCAAAGACCAATGTGCGAAAGCCCTGCTGCCACACTGAGATCGAGGGCTTCGGGGAGGGTGGCTTTTTTAATGGTTGCCGTATTGAGGGACAGTTTCTCAAAGGTGCTCACGCGTCTGCCCCTTCCAGCACTGCCGATGCCACGCCGGCGGCATTGAGGAAAGCGGCCATCCGGGCCGCGGCCAGCTCAGGGTTCAGCAGCAAAGCTGCGGTGTTGGCCAGGCGGAACAGTTTAACCAGGTGGTTGAGGTCGCGTCCCGCCTGCAGGCCGCCAATCATTTGAAAGCCGGGCTGGTGGCCGTTGAGCCAGGCAAGGAACGCAATGCCCGTCTTGTAGTAATACGTGGGCGCTTCGAAAATGTGCAGCCCCAGCTCCCGGGTGGAATCCAGGATCGCCCGCGCTTCGCCAGGACGGCCGGCGTCGTACTCCTGCAAGGCAGTGGAAGCGGCGGGTGCAATTGCGGCAAAGATGCCCAGCAGCGCATCCGAGTGGTGCGTGCCGTCACCGTCAATGAGCTCCGGGTAGTTGAAGTCATCGCCCGTGTAGAGGCGCACGCCCTCGGGGAGCGACGCGCGCAGGGAAACCTCGTGTCCGGCGTCGAGCAGGGAAACCTTCACCCCGTCCACCTTCGCGGCGTGCTTTTCAATGAGTTGTTTGAACGTGTCGGTGGCCGCTGCCACATTCTCGCTGCCCCAGTATCCCGCGAGGGCGGGATCAAACATGGTCCCCAGCCAATGCAACACAACCGGTTCCTTGACCTCGGAGAGCAGGGTGCCGTAGAGGCTCAGGTAGTCCTCCAGCCCCCGGGCAACCTTGGCCAGCGCCCGCGAGGCCATGATGATGACCTTTGCGCCGGAGGCTTCCACGACGGCGATCTGCTCGCGGTAGGCGGCCAACACGGCCGCCAAACCAGCCGCACCGGGTTCGACGTCGGCCGGATCCAGCTGGTCCGTGCCGGCGCCACAGGCCAGCAAATCACGCAGGGTGCGCTCCGGGGTGGCCATCAGTGCAGCTTCTGCCGCGGAGCGGTGGATGAGTTCCTGCGTGGCGGCCCAATCCAGGCCCATGCCGCGCTGGGCCGTGTCCATGGCATCGGCAATGCCAACGCCCCAGCTCCACAACTCGCGGCGGAAGGCCAAGGTGGCGTCCCAGTCAATGTCGGCAGGGGCGCCGGGGACATTGTTGCCCAATACCTTGGGGGTGACGTGCGCTGCCGCGTAAACCTTGCGGGAGCGGATCAGTTCGGTGGGCTTGCGCCACGGACCGGCTGCATTGAGGGTGAGTGTCTCCAGCCCCCCGTCCGGGAGCGGAAGTGTCAGTGAAATGGTCATTGCTACAGCTCGATTTCAGGGATGTCCAGGGTGCGGCGCTCGGCCGAGGACTGAAGGCCAAGTTCGGCCAACTGAACGCCACGGGCTGCCGACAGCAGGCCGAAGCGGTGTTCGCGGCCAGCCACGACGTCGCGCAGGAATTCCTCCCACTGCAGCTTAAAACCGTTGTCCAGGTCGGCATTGGCGGGGACTTCCTGCCACTGTGCACGGAAGGATTCAGTGACCGGCAGGTCTGGGTTCCAGACGGGCTTGGGCGTATGGGCCCGCTGCTGGGCAACACACTTGTTCAGGCCGGCAACGGCCGAACCGTGGGTGCCATCGATTTGGAATTCCACGAGTTCGTCGCGGTAGACACGCACGGCCCAGGAGGAGTTGATCTGGCCAATGACGGCGTCGCCCTCAGGGGTAACCAGTTCAAAGATGCCGTACGCGGCATCATCGGCAGTTGCCTTGTACTCCGCGCCCTGCTCGTCCCAGCGGGCCAGGATGTGGGTGGCGGTCTTGGCGTTGACGGACTTGACCTTGCCAATGATGCCTTCGAGCACGTAGTTCCAGTGGCAGAACATGTCGGTGGTCATGCCGCCGCCATCTTCCTTGCGGTAGTTCCAGGAGGGCCTCTGGGCGGTCTGGTGGTCGCCTTCAAACACCCAGTAACCAAATTCGCCGCGAATGGAGAGGATGCGGCCAAAGAAGCCTTCGTCAACGAGGCGGCGCAACTTGACCAGACCCGGCAGGTAAAGCTTGTCGTGGACGACGCCGGCTGTGATGCCGGCTTTTTGGCCGAGCTGGGCCAGCTCAATGGCTTCCTCGAGGGTCTCCGCCGTGGGCTTTTCAGTGAAAATGTGTTTGCCGTTGGCCATGGCCTTCTTCAAGGTGGCGGCGCGCAGGCTGGTCATGGACGCATCGAAGACGACGTCGACCGTGGGATCGGCAATGACGGCGTCCAGGTCGGTGGTCCAGTGCTCCACGCTGTGCAATTCGGCCAGCTCGCGGACCTTCTCGGCATTGCGGCCCACCAAAATCGGTTCAATAACAACCTTGCTGCCGTCCTCCAAGGTCAAACCGGAGTCACGCAACGGCAGGATGGAGCGCAGCAGGTGCTGGCGGTAACCCATCCGGCCCGTGATGCCGTTCATGGCAATGCGGATGACACTTTTACCCTCGGACGCCTCACTGGCGGGGGCGGGGACAGTTTGTTCGGTGGCGTGTGCGTGGTCTTGGGTAGCGGTAAGGGTCACGGATTTTTCCTAACATAGTGTGCCACCGGTTCCATGGGGTGTTCGGCGTGGCCTGAAATTGGAAAGCGCTTTCCAATATATGCTGAACTCGCACCTGCGTCAAGAGTCGTCACCCCGCCATATTTTTTTACAACCTTGAGGATCCGTCCATGCCAGCAAAACTCACTGAAGTGGCCAGCCGTGCCGGGGTATCGTTGGCTACGGCTTCCAGGGTGCTGAACGGCTCAAGCCGCACCCCGTCCGCCGGTATTGCCGAGCGGGTCAGGGCCGCGGCCGAGGAGCTCGGCTACGTCGCCAATGCCCAGGCCCAGGCCCTGGCCCGTTCCACCACCGGGTTGGTGGGTTTGGTCGTCCATGACATTGCCGACCCCTACTTTTCCGCCATTGCCCACGGCGTGCAGCAGGCCGCCCTGGGCAGCCGGCACCAGGTTCTCCTTGCGGGAACCGATATTGGTGAATCTGCCGCAGACGCAGAGCTTGCCGCCGTCAACGCCTTTATTTCCTACCGCACCGATGCCATTATTCTGGCGGCCTCCCGGGACCGCATCGAAGACCATCGCCTGATCAAAGCCCTGACGCAGTATTTGGCTAATGGTGGCCGGGTGGTGACCTTGGGAGAGTCCGCCATTCCTGGCGCGCAAGCGGTCAGGATCGCCAATCACGATGGAGCGGCCGCCCTCGTTACTGCGCTGACGGCTTCGGGCCTTGCCCGCTTTGCCATTTTGGCTGGCCCGCCCGAACGCAATACCGCCCGCATTCGTGTCCAGGGATTCCTCCATGCCCTGGCGGCAGCGGGACTGCGAGCGGACGCCGTCGTTGAGGGGGACTTCACCAGCCAAGGTGGCCACGATGCCACCTTGGAGTATCTGGATTCCCTGCCCTCCGGAGCTTTGGAAGATCCCTCCAAGGGCGCGGGCGGGACCGCCCCGATCTGCATCCTTGCCGCCAATGATGTCATGGCCCTGGGTGCCATGACGGCACTGCGTTCCCGCGGTCTGCGTATTCCACACGACGTGCAAGTGGCAGGCTTTGACGACATTCCCACGCTGCGCGACCACTTTCCCGGCCTGTCCACCTACCGCCTCCCACTGGAAGACATCGGCAGGCTGGCAGCGGAGCTGGCCCTGGGTCCCATGGCCGTGCAGTCCACGCTTGTCACCGGCACGGTGGTGCTGCGCGAGAGCGCCGGGGGTAAAAAGTAAGCAGCAGTGCGCTGGGTTGGCGGGGCATCGAGGCGTCCGCCGGCTTGCCCCTTGACCTATGGGAAGTTTGGGCCTGCAATGGAGTAAGGCCGCAGCTGCCGTAGACCCACCTTTGACGGCGGCCGGTGAGAGACATGGGTGTAAGCGAGTTTAAAATGGCACTGGTATTTTTAGCCGCTCTTGTGATGCTGACTTCCGCCGCCACCGTGTGGCTGGCCCTTACCCGCCCGGGGCGGGAAAGCGACCCGGACGCGGCATTTTGGTACGCGTTCACCGGGCTCTGCGTCCTGGCGCCCATGGTGTTGGCCCCAGCGATGACCAGCAAAGCGTCATCGGTGCTGTTGCTGGTCCTGGCGGCTGTCTGCGCCCTCGTCACGCACCACGCCTGTCAGCGCCGCCGCATCCGGACCCTGGCCCACGTGGCCAGCGTACAAAGCCTCGAAACCCTGGCCGCCATTGGCCGCACGCACGAGATTTTGCGCAGGCGCTGGATCCAGTACGAACTGGATCCAGCGGCGAACATTGACTTCCCCGCCATGCGCGACGTCCGTGTTCCGGAAACCTCTGCCCTCATTCGAGCCGTCCAAACCGCTGCGCAGCTGGAGCAAACCCTCCAGGCCGCAGTTGCCGTCCCCCTTGACGACGGCGTCAATGAGTACCGCTGCGCTGTGGCCCGCTTGGCACAGGCACTGGAGGCAGCCGAACGGGCCGCTGGCTGCCCGGCGGCAACTAATAACCAGGCAGTTTAGTGCACCACCAGCACCGGAACAGGAGACTGCTGCACCACCGCTGTGCTGACCGAGCCCAGCAGGAGCCCGCGCAGTCCCCCGTGTCCGCGCCGGCCAACAACGAGCATGCGGGCGCCCTCAGCAACTGAGACAAGTGCCGGGACGGCCTGACCGTGGACCAGCTTGGCCGAAACGACGGCGGGGACGCGATCGCCGAAAGCCTGGAACAACGCGTCCTGCAGGATTTTGCGGGCGCCTTCTTCGAAATCGTCGATTCCCAGGGCGGCATAGCTGGCATGCTTATTGGGCTTTTCCCAGGCAGCTACCGCTTCAACCACACCGCCAAGTTCAGCAGCTAGTTTCACGCCCTCTCGCAGGGCATTGATGGAAGCGTCGGAGCCATCAACCCCCACGACAATACGAACCTTTTGTGCAGCATCAGACACGAGTTACTCCTTTTGACCGGCCGAGGACTCCCCGGTGGGCTCATTCTCCCGTAGAAACCAATAAAGCGGGAACTGGCACGCGCTAAGCTCAGCACATGGCTAAATTTTTCGACATTCACCCAGAGGATCCACAGACACGGGCCGTCAGTCAGGTTGTGGCGATCTTAAGGTCCGGCGGTTTGATCGCCTATCCCACTGACTCCTGTTATGCCCTGGGTGCGCAGTTGGGCAATCGGGAGGCCCTGGACCGGATTCGTGCCATCCGTGATTTGGACAGCAAGCACCACTTCACTTTAGTGTGCAGTGACTTTGCGCAAATGGGTCAACTGGTGATGATGGACAATGACGTCTTTCGCAGCATCAAGGCTGTCACCCCGGGGCCCTACACATTCATTTTGCCGGCCACCAAAGAGGTGCCCAAGCGATTGGCGCATCCGAAGAAAAAGACTGTGGGTGTGCGCATCCCGGACAGCCGCCTAATCCACGATATTTTGGCCGAGCTTGGCGAACCCCTGCTTTCAAGTACTCTCCTGCTGCCCGGTGAAGAGGAACCATTGACACAGGGGTGGGAGATTAAGGAGGCTTTAGATCACGTGGTCGATGCCGTCATTGACTCCGGTGACGTGGGATCGGAACCCACCACGGTGGTGGACTTTTCCAGTGGCGTTGCCGAGGTGGTTCGCCGGGGCATGGGGGATCCGTCGCGCTTCGAATAGCGCCGTTCGGCACAACGCATACAGTGGCGCTCCGGGTTTCGCACCTGCTCAATAAGTTCGCACCTGCTCAATAAGTTCGTACCTGCTCAATAAGGGAGTAGCAATGGTCAGCCAGGGAACAGCACCGCAAAGCCCCGCCGCAGGCGACACAGCAGGTGAGACAGCTGGCGAGACCGCAAGTGACCCGGCAGCCTTGTATCCGTCGAAGCTGTATCCGTCGACAGCGATTGTGACGGGGGCTGACAGCGGCATTGGCAAGGCCATTGCCCTGGCACTGGCGGGAGACGGTTATGACGTTGGCTTCACCTGGCATGACAGCGAAGCCGGTGCCGCTGCCACCACCGCAGCCATCGAGGCACTTGGCCGCCGTGCCTTTTCCGTGTGGCTGGACACCACGGATTTGCCCAGTTGCGCCCCAGTCATTGCAGGACTTGCCGACTCGCTCGGATCCCTCGGCGTGTTTGTCAATAACGTCGGTGTTGGTCTCATGGCCGCAGTGGTGGACACCGGGTACGAGCAGTGGCAGCGCATTTTGGACACCAACTTAAACGGGGCGTTCCTGTGCCTGCAAACCGCGGCCCGGCTACTCATGGCCGGCGGGGCCGGTGGGCGCATTGTTGTGGTGACGAGCATTCATGCCCACCAGCCCCGGGTCGGGTATGGGGCCTATTGCGCTTCTAAATTTGGTTTGGACGGTTTGGTGAAAACGCTCGCGCTGGAACTGGCCGGCGAGGCCATCACGGTCAATGCCGTGGCTCCCGGGGAAATTGCCACCCATTTAAACCCCTCAGAGACGCGACACCCGCACAACATTCCAAGGCCGGGACTTCCTCTTGGCTACGCGGGCACCGCGGCGGAAATTGCCCACGTGGTTGCTTTCCTGGCCTCTCCGGACGCCAGTTATGTCACCGGCGCCAGCTGGGCGGTCGACGGCGGCATGGCCCAGATGGGTGCCCAGGCCAGCTCCCGCCTCACAGACAATGACTGGCGGGAAGCCACACGCTAGGCTGGCACGTTAAACTGATGGAGTGAATGAGAATAAACCAAGTCCGGCACTCCTTGCCTACACGGTGGTTGCAGATGTAGTCCTCGTGGTCCTCTTTGCCCTCTCGGGACGCAACTCCCATACCGAATCCATCACTGTCACGGGTGTCTGGCAGACGGCTTGGCCGTTCCTTGGCGCCTTGGCCATTGCCTGGCTTGTTTGCCGTGCGTGGCTCGCACCGCTGCGGCTGTGGCCCACGGCAGTGTGTCTGTGGCTGATCACAGTCACCGGCGGCATGGCCCTGCGGGTGCTTTCAGGACGCACGGCTGAAGTGCCGTTTGTCATTGTCGCCTTCCTCGTCCTGGCGCTGTTCCTGCTCGGGCATCGGGTTATAGCGGCGGTGAGCCGGCAGCGCATAAAAGCGCGAACACGCTAATACCTCCTAACCAAGCTCCGGCGCTGGGCTATTATCAAGGCGTAGCCTCTGCCATGCCGGAGCCGCACGCTTTTGAAGTCCCAATATCTTCGTGGTTTACCCACCCCGCCAACAAGGAGCTACGCCTGTGATAACTGCCTTTGTCCTCATTAAGACCGACGCTACGCGGATTCCCGAATCCGCCCAGGAAATTTCAGAACTGGGGGGAATCAGCGAAGTTTACTCAGTGACGGGTGAGTGGGACCTCATTGCCATTGCCCGCGTTGCCAGGCATGACGAGCTGGCCGACGTCATCGCTGACAAGCTCTCCAAGGTCAAATCGGTGGTATCCACCACGACGCAAATTTCCTTTCGCGCCTACTCCCAGCACGACCTCGACGCAGCATTTGCCCTGGGCTTCGAACACTAAAAAGTGACTGCAATCCCGCGCGGCCATTACAGCCCCGCGCGGCTATGCTGCGCTGAGCGCAACCCACCTACGCAACACCTGGGCAGCTGCCCCACCATCAATGGCAGCTTCGGCGCGGGCGTAGGCAAATTTCAGTCGCTGCAGCAAGGTGCCCGACGCCGAGGTGTCGTAGGCCACCAAACCCGCTGCCGCGTTCAAAAGCACCGCGTCGCGAATGGCCGACCGTTCCCCGTC
Source organism: Actinomycetales bacterium (assembly GCA_038242155.1). GTDB lineage: Bacteria > Actinomycetota > Actinomycetes > Actinomycetales > Micrococcaceae > Specibacter. The sequence goes on from JBBSSM010000008.1 coordinate 53,490, forward strand.
AAGAATGCGCCGCACCACCTCGGCGTTGTACTGCGCGTTTTGTCCGCGTAAATCTGCAATGGTGGCGCGCGGGATACCCAGGTCCAGTGGATCAAAGTGGGTCTCCAGCACATTATTGTCCCGGACCTCCCAAATAGTGGACGGGCCCGTCGTCGTCAGTTCATCCAAGCCGTCGCTGCCCCGGAACACCAGGGCCCGAATGTTCCTCGCCGCCAGGACACCTGCCATGAGCGGAGCCATGTGGGCATCCGCCACGCCAATGGCGGACGCAACGACGCGCGCCGGGTTGGTCAATGGACCCAGAAAATTAAAGGCGGTGGGCACGCCAATTTCCTTGCGCGCAATTGCCGCGTAGCGCATGGACGGGTGAAAAAAGTTGGCAAAACAAAAAGTGATGCCCACCTCGGAGGCGGCGCGCGCCACTGTTTCCAGCGGCAGGTCCAGCCGCACCCCCAGCTGTTCCAGCACGTCGGCCGAGCCCGCCGCCGAGGAGGAGGCCCGGTTGCCGTGCTTGACCACCGTTGCCCCGGCGCCAGCGCAGACCAAAGCCGCCATGGTGGAAATGTTCACGGTGTTGAGCCTGTCGCCCCCCGTCCCGACAATGTCAAGGGCGTCACCTGCAACGTGGAGCGCCCGGGCGTTGTCCAACATGGCTTCCACCAGGCCGGTAACCTCGGCAACTGTTTCTCCCTTGGCACGCAGGGCTATCAGAAATCCGGCAATCTGCACGTCGGTGGCATTGCCAGCCATGATGGTGTTCATGGCCCACTGCGTTGACTCTTGACTGAGATCCCTGCCCGCTATCAAGGCAGCTATCAGGTCAGGCCAAGAAAATGCACTTTGAGCGTTTGAAAGAGGATTCACGCCCTTGAGTTTAGACGACGTGGGCCCGCCCGCAGGGATTGTGACCATTGACACATTAGCGTCGTTGTGCATGTCTATCTGGGTTAAAGCTGAGAAACCACCGGAATTTCGCAAGTTTGTAGAAAAAGATCTGGTATTTGGAGTTTTGCATTGGGAACTCAGCCGTTTTATAGACATAATGTCTATGTGACAACTGTGACCCAAGCCCCCAGTACCCCGGCGCATCCGACGCTGAATCGGCCCAACATGGTTTCTGTAGGAACCGTTGTTTGGCTGTCCAGTGAGCTGATGTTCTTTGCCGGCCTTTTTGCCATGTACTTCACGCTTCGTTCCACCACCGGTGGAATGTGGGCGGAAGAAACGGCCAAGCTGAACTTCCCGTTCGCCCTGGTCAATACACTCATTCTGGTTTCCAGCTCCTTTAGCTGTCAGATGGGTGTGTTTGCCGCGGAGAACCTTCGGCCTCGCCGCACGGGAAGCCGCTTCCAGTTCTCCAAATGGGGAATGACGGAGTGGTTCCTGTTGACGTTCGTACTTGGTGCCATCTTCATGGCCGGTCAAACGACCGAATACGCCATGTTGACCTCCGAATACGTAACCTTGAATTCAAACCCCTACGGTTCTGCCTTCTACATGACCACGGGCTTCCACGGCCTGCATGTTTTGGGTGGACTCATTGCATTTTTGCTCATTATTGGACGCGCGTACGCGGCTAAAAAGTTTGGACACTTTGAAGCGACCAGCGCGATCGTCACTTCTTACTACTGGCACTTCGTGGACGTAGTGTGGATTGGCCTTTTCCTGGTCATCTACGTACTCAAATAAGCTGACCATCAGCTTGCGTCAAACAAGGTAAGAATTAGCATTTGCGGTCCCCGACAGGGGCTGCTGAATATAGACCAAAGGAACCACCAAGTGAAGGCACTCTCGCAGAAGCGACGTCATCCGCTGGCTGCACTAGCGTTGCTAGTGCTGGGGCTCATGCTGACAGGTGGGCTATACGCCGTTGTCACAAACGTTAGTGAAGCCAAGGCGGACACCACCACCTTTACGGCGCAGCAGGTACAGGAGGGCGAGAAGCTCTTTGTTGCCAACTGCGCCACCTGTCACGGCATCGGAGCCAGCGGAACCGACGCCGGCCCCTCCCTGGCCGGCGTAGGCGCCGCTGCTGTTGACTTCCAGGTCGGCACCGGCCGCATGCCCATGCAGATGCAGGGACCCCAGGCACAGCAAAAGCCCAGGCAGTTCAATGCCGAACAGACCCGGGAAATGGCAGCCTACGTCGCCACCCTGGGCGACGGACCGGCACTGCCGGCTGAAGAATACCTCGACGGCGGCGGCGATGCTGCAGCTGGCGGAGAGCTGTTCCGCGTCAACTGCGCCATGTGCCACAACGCCGCCGCTGCCGGCGGTGCATTGACCCGCGGGAAGTTCGCCCCGCCTTTGGAAGGGGTGGCCAACAACCACATTTATGAGGCCATGGTCACCGGACCGCAGAACATGCCCGTCTTTAGCGACGCCAACATCACTCCTGAGGGCAAGCGCGACATCATTACCTTCTTGAACACCATTGAGGAGCAGGGCGCTCCCGGTGGCGCCAAGCTGGGCTCGCTGGGGCCCGTTTCCGAGGGCCTGTTCCTGTGGACGGCAGTTTTGGGAATCATCATTGGATTCACCATTTGGTTGACGTCCCGCACCTCCTAGGCACCGTCCTGGCAGGCACTGACCAAGCCGCAGCTTTTTGGCCGCTCCAGCGGCCGCAGAAACATACATTACGACCCCGGGAAGTTACCGGGAAAAAAGAAGGATGAGGGGATTATGGGCAACCATAGTGACGGCCCGCCGACAAGCTCGGACGCCGTAGCTAAGGCTGGTCTCAATCAGGTGGATAAGTTCCAAGATCCGGGACTTCCTCCACACCGTTTGCGACTAGCTGACACCGACCCCAAGGCTGCCAAAAGGGCCGAACATCAGGTGGCTTGGCTATTTATCATTTCCATCGTGGGCACGCTGCTGTTCTTCGTGGGGTACTTTGGCGTACGCCTCGATGACACCTTCGCGACCCTGCGTCTGCAGAACATCTTTTTGGGCACGGGCGTAGCCTTTGCCATGCTGGGCATCGGCACCGGCATTGTGCACTGGGCACGGGCCTTGATGCCCGACCATGAAGTTGCTGAAGAACGCCATGAGTTGCGCACGGAGGAAGACCGCCTCGCTGCCTTGAAAATCATTGACGACATTGTCGATGAGACGGGCATCAAGCGTCGCCCGCTGATCCGCAACACCCTCATTGGTGCCGTGGCACTGGCGCCGCTGCCCGCGGTTGCGATTTTCCGCGACCTGGGGCCCCTGCCCGGCAACAGCCTGCGCCACACCATGTGGAAAGAGGGTGAGCGGCTTGCCCGTGATCCCGATGGAACACCCATCAGGGCCGCAGATGTCACCATTGGCTCCGCCTTCCATGTGATTCCGGAGTCGCTCAACGACCTTGAAGAAGGCAAACTAAACGAGAAGGCGAAAGCAGTTGTTTTGTTGATGCGCCTGAATCCCGAGGACCTTAACCCCTCTGAGGGCCGCGAAGATTGGGGTTACAACGGCATCGTTGCGTACTCCAAGATTTGTACTCACGTGGGCTGCCCCGTGGCACTCTACGAACAGCAGACTCACCACCTGTTGTGCCCCTGTCACCAGTCGACCTTTGACCTTACACAAGAATGCAAGGTCATTTTCGGACCCGCTGTGCGTCCCTTGCCGCAGCTGCCGATTACAGTCGACGCCGAAGGTTACCTGGTTGCCCAAAGCGACTTCCTGGAACCCGTCGGACCGAGCTTCTGGGAGCGTGGCTAACCATGTCAACTGCAGCGCAAGCGCCGTTCGAACCCAAAACCTCCACCGGACGCATCACCAACTTTGTTGATGAGCGTGTGGGGGGATCCGGGATCCTACGCGAATTCGGCCGGAAAGTCTTTCCGGATCACTGGTCCTTTATGTTTGGCGAAGTAGCGCTTTACACCTTCGTCATCCTCCTTCTCTCCGGCACGTTCCTGACGTTCTTCTATGACCCGTCAATGGCCGAGACGCACTACTTTGGTCCGTATGTCCCGCTCAACGGCGTGGAAATGTCAGTGGCCTACGATTCCACCCTGAAGATCTCCTTTGAGGTTCGCGGCGGCTTGTTCATGCGCCAGGTGCACCACTGGTCGGCCCTGTTGTTCGTTGCCGCAGTGGCCGTGCACATGCTGCGCGTCTTCTTCACCGGCGCCTTCCGCAAGCCGCGTGAGCTGAACTGGATCGTGGGCAGCGTGCTGCTCATCCTCTCCCTGGCCGCAGGCTTCACCGGGTATTCTTTGCCCGATGATCTTTTGTCCGGAAACGGTCTTCGCATTATTGACGGCGTGACCAAGTCCATTCCGATTGTGGGCACGTACATCTCCTTCTTCCTCTTTGGCGGGGAGTTCCCGGGCACTGCCATCATTGGTCGCCTTTACATGCTGCACATCATGTTGGTGCCGGCCATGATCTTGTTGATGATCGCCATTCACTTGTTCATGGTTGTCATTCACAAGCACACGCAGTACCCCGGCCCGGGACGCAATGACCGCAACGTGGTCGGATATCCTTTGGGTCCGGTCTATGCAGCCAAGGCCGGTGGATTCTTCTTCATCGTCTTCGGTGTCATTGCCGCCATCTCGGCGTTCGTTCAAATCAACCCGGTCTGGAACTACGGACCGTACGACCCCTCCCCCGTCTCCGCTGGAACGCAGCCTGACTGGTACATTGGCTTCGTCGATGGTGCCTTGCGCCTCATGCCGGGCTGGGTGTTCGGCATTCCCATGGAGTGGCACATCCCGTTTCCGTGGGGAACGAACACGCTGTCCTTCAATGTTCTCGGGCCGGCGCTGCTGCCTGCGGGCCTGTTGTTTACAGTGATGTTTGCCTACCCGTGGATTGAGCGCTGGGTAACCCGCGACAACCGCGAACACCACGTGCTGGACCGTCCGCGCAACGCACCGACACGCACAGCGATTGGTGTTGCCGGGTTCATCTTCTACTGCGTCATGTGGACAGCTGCCAGCTCGGACCTCATTGCCACCCACTTTGAAGTCTCACTTAATGACGTGACGTACTGGCTGCGGGTCTTGATCTTCGTTGGTCCCATTCTGGGATTCATCGTCTCGAAGCGTGTTTCCCTGGCCCTGCAGCGCAAGGACCGCGAAATTGCCCTCCACGGTCGTGAGACCGGACGAATTGTTCGTCTGCCGCATGGCGAGTTTCAGGAAATTCACGCGCAGCTCGACGACTACAAGCGTTACAAGCTTGTTGGTTTTGAGTCTCACGTCGCTGAAGAAGGCATCCCCAATGCAAACGGGATTGTCACGAAGAAAGAGCAGCTGCGCGCCAAGCTCAGCAGCTTCTTCTTCGAGGATCGTGTTGCCCCTGCTGCGCCTTCAGAGCTGGAGGCAGGCCATCACCACGAGGAACTGGCTGCACGCGAACCCGATCAGGCGATCATGCGCTAGTAGCCATATAATCAGCAGTACCAGTAACGAGCAGTACCAGTAACCAGGAGGCGGTTCCCAATGTGGGAGCCGCCTCTTGCGTTGCTTGTGCGATGAAAAAGATCGTGCCCGCTCTAATACACGCGTCTGGCCCGCACGCCCGGGCGTTGCAGGGGCACGCGCAGCTTGTATCTGTCAGCACGGTAGTAAGACACCGAGTAATCCACCGTGGAGCGGGAAACAAAAGCATGCCGCTCAGTCCGGAGCACGGGGGCGCCCACATCCACTTTCAACAGGCGGGCAATGGATGGCGTTGCCGCGTTAGCTTCAATGATGTCCTCACCCCACTCGATAACCAAGCCAAAGCGCTCCCCCAAAACGTTGTACAGGGACGACGGCGGGCCTTCCTCCAGGAGCCCGGGTACCCGCCATGCGGGAATGAAGTTCTCATCCACGCTCATGGGCTCGTCATCGGCCAGCAGGAGCCGGCGGAGTCGAATCACGGCTTGACCCTCCTCGAGCTGAAGTTCCCGTGCCAGGCGGGCAGTGGCCGGGATTTGTTCGAAGGCCAGGGTGTGGGCGGAGGGGCGCATCCCGCGCCTGGCCATTTCCTCGGAGTAGGACGTCAATTTCAGCGTCAGGTCCACTTTGGCCCGGGCCACGAACGTGCCCACTCCCACCACCCGCTCCAGGAGGTCTTCTTCCACCAGTGCTTCAACTGCGTGGCGCAGGGTCATGCGGGCCACACCAAAACGCTGCGCCATGTCACGTTCGGAGGGCAGCTGCCGGCCGGGTCTGCTCTGGTTGGAAATGTAGCTGCGTAGGAACTCCCGCAGTTGTACGTGTATGGACACGGCGGATGCACGGTCCAGCTCTCCCACTATGTCTGTGGCCAGTGGGACGAGGTAGCCCATGGGAACTCCTTTAGTGGACAGGTACTTGGTTAAAACACGGCTACTCTCTATACAGAAAGATCTATTGTCTAGGAGTCAATCATGTACACCCGTACAGCCAAAGTGGCTGCCAGTGTAGGACTGCATGCGCGTCCAGCGGCTGCGTTTGTCCGAGCCGTCAACCAAACAGGTTTACCCATAACATTATCCCTTCCGGGGGCGGAACCCGTGGATGCCCGTTCCCTCCTGTCGGTCATGACAGCTGATTTTCACCAGGGAGATGAAGTGCAGATCACCGTTGCAGCTCACTGCAGCGCCTCCCAGAGCGAGGTGGAAGCCGGAGTGGACCAGTTGGCTGCCCTGCTGCTCACTGACCTCTCAGGGCGCCAGTGACACCCCGCTGCCCATCAACCGGGGAACTGGCATGGCAAGGCCGCGTGAGCTGCTACTGAAACCGGCCCGCGTTGGCATATTAGAACCTGCTTTGAGGCACGTCTGCGACATGTCCCGCGCCATTATTTCGGCTCAAAGGTCCTTCCCTCCCAGGTCATTCCCGGCCAGCCATATGGGACATGGGCAGCCAGCATGTTTTTTAGCCTCCGCCCTCACAGGCCGAGAATGTGGGCGGACGCGGCTTCCAAGGCACCGGGCACCAAAGAGTAATACGCCCACGTGCCGCGCTTTTCACGTTTCAAAAATCCAGCGTCCACCAGGATTTTAAGGTGGTGGGAAACGGTGGGCTGCCCTAAATCCAGGGGTTCAGTGAGGTCGCATACGCATGCTTCACCGCCGTCGCCTGCTTTGACGATGGACAGCAGGCGCAGTCTGTTGGGATCAGAAAGCGCTTTGAAAATCCGGGCTGACTTTTGGGCGTCCTCGACGGTCAGCACAGGCCTGCTGCCGGGTTCGCAGCAAAGCTGGGCAGTGTTTGTGTCGGCCGTCAATGCAGTGTTCATGTAACCATTATGCTCATAGATTGACAATTATCGATATATAGGTAAATACTCTTTGTATCGGCCACCGTCAATCCTATGCCGATCAGGCGAGGAGCCTTGTGAGTATTACAACTGCCAACCCCACCATGTCTGGAGAGGTTGCCGCGGCCGGCAGGCTCTCCCCCTTGGACAGGTTCCTGCCGGTATGGATCATTGCCGCCATGGCCGCAGGCCTGTTGCTGGGAAAGTTCATTCCCGGTCTCAATACTGCACTGGACACGGTGAAGGTGGGCTCCGTCTCCCTGCCCATTGCCATGGGGCTGCTGATCATGATGTATCCGGTGTTGGCGAAGGTTCGCTACAACGAGACCGGCCGCGTCGTGGCGGACCGCAGGCTCATGGTCACCTCACTCATTATCAATTGGGTGGCGGCCCCTGCTTTCATGTTTGCCCTGGCCTGGATCTTCATCCCTGATCTGCCTGAATACCGCACGGGTTTAATCATTGTGGGCTTGGCGCGCTGCATTGCCATGGTGATGATTTGGAATGATCTGGCGTGCGGTGACAGGGAGGCTGCCACCGTGTTGGTGCTGATTAACTCCGTGTTCCAGGTCTTCGCCTTTGGTGCCCTGGGCTGGTTCTACCTCCAGGTGCTGCCGGATTTGTTGGGGCTTCCGACGACGTCAGCGGACTTCTCCTTCTGGGCCATCACCGCGTCGGTGCTGATCTTCCTCGGCATTCCACTGTTGGCGGGATTCCTCACCCGGGCGATCGGTGAGAGGGCCAAGGGCCGTAACTGGTATGAGGGTAAGTTCCTGCCCAAACTGAGCCCGTGGGCCCTGTACGGGCTGCTGTTCACCATTGTGTTGTTGTTTGCACTGCAAGGTGACTCCATCACTTCCAACCCACTGGACGTGGCCCGCATCGCATTGCCGCTGCTCGTGTACTTTATTGTGGTTTTCGGTGTCAGCATGGTGCTTGGCCGGGCCCTGAAGCTGGGCTACGCCAAGACCACCACACTGGCGTTCACGGCCTCCGGCAATAACTTTGAACTTGCCATTGCCGTGGCGATTGGCACTTTCGGTGTCACCAGCGGCCAGGCCCTGGCCGGGGTCGTGGGTCCTTTGATTGAGGTCCCTGTTCTGGTCGCCTTGGTTTATGTGGCCCTGTGGGCACGCAAGCGATTCTTTGCCAACGAGCCACTGCCAATCTGACCCGCCATTCATCAGTTCTCTTCAGGAGCAAATCCATGAACATCACTGAAACAGCCACAAAGCCTTCAGTTCTCTTTGTCTGCGTGCATAACGCGGGCCGCTCCCAGATGGCGGCAGCCTACCTCACCGCCTTCTCCGGCGGCGCCATTGAGGTCAGGTCCGCCGGTTCTCAGCCTGCAGGTTCGGTCAATCCGGCGGCAGTTGCGGCCATGGCTGAGGAGGGCATTGACATGTCCACTGAAATTCCCAAGGTCCTCACCACGGAAGCGGTCATGGAGTCCGACGTCGTGATCACCATGGGTTGCGGCGACACCTGCCCCCTTTTCGCCGGTAAACGTTACGAGGATTGGGAACTTGAAGACCCCGCCGGGCAGGGCGTGGACTCTGTCCGTCACATCCGCGATGATATTAAGGCCCGCATTCAGCTCCTCATTACCGATCTCCTCCCCACCCGCTAGAAAAGGTTCCCGTCATGACTGAACAGCTCATTATTATAGGTTCGGGCCCCGCAGGGTATACGGCCGCAATATACGCCGCCCGTGCCGGCTTGTCCCCGCTGGTTATTGCCGGCGCCGTCACTGCAGGGGGTGCGTTAATGAACACCACCGAAGTGGAAAACTTTCCCGGGTTCCCTGCCGGTGTTCAAGGCCCGGAACTGATGGACGGTCTGCAGGAACAAGCCGAAAAGTTTGGTGCCCGCATTATCTTTGACGATGTCACCTCCACCACCCTCACCGGTCACCTCAAGAGCGTCACCACCGCGGCCGGGGAAGTCTTTGAGGCACCAGCTGTCATCCTGGCGACGGGATCTGCCTACAAGGAGCTCGGCCTGCCCGAGGAGAAGAAACTTTCCGGCCACGGTGTTTCCTGGTGTGCGACGTGCGACGGGTTCTTTTTCCGTGAGCAAGACATTATCGTCGTCGGCGGCGGGGATTCCGCCATGGAAGAAGCCACCTTCCTGACCCGCTTCGCCAAGTCCGTGACGGTGCTTGTACGTCGCGGGGAACTGCGTGCCTCCAAAATCATGGTTCAGCGTGCCAAGGACAATCCGAAGATCCATCTTGCGTTCAATACCGCCATCACTGCCATTCATGGCGATGCCAAGGTCACTGGGGTGAGCGTTGCGGACACCGTGACGGGGGAAGGCCGTGAACTCTCGGCCACCGGCATCTTCGTCGCCATTGGCCATGTTCCGCGCACCGAGTTGGTCGTTGATCAGGTCAATCTGGATGCTGAAGGCTATATTCAAGTAGCCTCCCCCACCACGCTCACGAACCTTACGGGCGTTTTTGCCTGCGGGGACGCTGTGGATCACCGCTACCGCCAAGCCATCACGGCAGCCGGAACCGGGTGCGCGGCGGCTCTGGATGCTGAACGTTACCTTGCCGCGCTGGAGGATGCCGACAGCATCGCGGCCGCCTTGGTGGAAGACGCCACCCACGCTTAAGCGCACCTGCCGGGAGAGCCCCTGGTAGGCACTGTTGCGCTGTGGAAATCCAAAACCTGGCAGGGGCCGGGCTGCGGCTGACTGCACCCACCACCGCTCTGCCGGGGTGATCGTCCCGGCAGAGCGCCCCACTCTTTTACACATCGCACCGTGAATACCTCAAGGACAACCGCTGAACATGACGGATCAACGAAACGACCTGCCGGTTGCGATCATCGGCGCGGGCCCGGTGGGGCTGGCCACAGCTGCGAACCTGCTTGAACGTGGCCTGACGCCCTTGATTTTTGAAAAGGGCACGGGTGTGGGCGCAGCCATACGCGCCTGGGGGCACATCCGCCTGTTTTCCTCGTGGCAGCACAACATTGACCCGGCCTCGCGGCGCCTGCTTGAACCCACCGGGTGGACCGAACCGCGCCTCACCTCACTGCCCTACGGCGCTGAACTGGTGGAGAAATACCTCGCCCCGCTAGCCGCCGTCCCGGCCATCAGTTCCGCCCTGCACACCAGCGCCACGGTGACGGCCGTGAGCCGGGTCGGCATGGACAAGACCCAATCCCGCAACCGAGATGGGCAGCCCTTCCTGGTTCGGGTCGAATCAGCGGACGGCACCGTGAGCGACCATCACGTACGCGCCGTGGTGGACACCTCCGGCACGTGGGCGCAACCCAACCCCCTCGGGCAAGCTGGACTACCAGCACCAGGAGAAGTGAAGGCCATCACGGCCGGGCTGATCACCGCGCCGTTGCCGGACGTCACAGGCGCTGACCGGGCACGTTTTACGGGCAAACATGTTTTGGTCATTGGTGCGGGCCACTCAGCAGCCAATACCCTCATTTCCTTGGGGCAGCTCGCTAAGAACGTGCCCGGGACCCGCGTCATCTGGGCCGTTCGCGGTTCGGACGCCACCCGCCTCTACGGCGGCGGTGACCTGGATGGTTTGCCCGCCCGAGGCCAGCTCGGCACGCGTCTACGAAGCTTGGTTGAGGACGGGCACATTGAGCTGCACACCTCCTTTACCACCACCTCCTTCACCCTTGACGACAGCTTGGCCGTCACTGGATCCACCCCTAACGGGGACGTGACCTTGAAGGTGGACCTTTTAATCCCCGCCACCGGCTTCCGCCTCGACCTGGAAATCCTGCGTGAGCTCCGCCTAGAGCTGGACCCCATCGTGGAAGCACCACGGGAATTGGGACCCCTGATTGATCCTGAATTTCACTCCTGCGGCACGGTCCCGGCCCACGGCGCTGCCGTTCTGGCTCATCCGGAGAAAGATTTCTACATTGCCGGCATGAAGTCCTATGGTCGTGCGCCGACGTTCTTGCTTGCCACCGGCTATGAGCAGGTCCGCTCGATCGTCGCCGCCCTGGCGGGGGACCAGGCAGCTGCCCAGCAGGTTCACCTGTTGCTCCCGGAAACCGGTGTCTGTTCCACCGATCTTGGGGGACAGTTGCGACCTCCCGGCAATCAATGAGACGGAACGGGGCGGGGCGGCAGGATCCTGCTGCGGCGCCCCGGAGCCGGTGTTGCCAACCCTGACCACCACGGAAGGCAACGGCACCACTGCCGATGCCGCCACTCCGCAGCAGGAAGAACCAGTCCCGTGTTGCGCCGCACTTCAACCCGCCTTTAGTGCAATCCGCACTGGACTGGTTCACGGCTGCCCCGCACCGCACCACTTCAGAATGCGGTTCCGGCCCTCGTCGTCCAGCACTAATAAGCTTCCAACCGAAACTCGGCGCATAATGGATCACCACCGTCCAAGGCATCGAGCCACCCAGTGGCCGGCAAATAAGGAAACTACCCGCGTGCTCACTTTTGGGAACCTTAGCCCGCAGGCATGCTCACTATTCCCCACGCATAAAAAGGGAATGCCCATCGCCGCTAGCGGCGATGGGCATTCCCTTTTTTATCTCTACATTTCAAACTTTGTGACTGTATTTCAGACTTAGTGCGCGTGATCTCCGCGGCTGTATTCGTAAACCCAGCCGACCAAAGCAATGACAGCCAGACCGCCACCAAGCATCAGTACCCACCAACCGACCGCCAGGCCAAGGAAGCCTGTTGCTGCGGAAAGGCCCAAAACCAGCGGCCACCAGCTCCAAGGACTGAAGTGCCCCTGCTCCCCTGATCCCTCATGAACTTCGGCATCGAGGCGGTCCTCGGGACGAGGACCCACCCGCTTACCCGTGAAGTTCAAGTAGAGGCCAATCATGAAGCACAAACCCGCCAAAAGGAACAGTGCCAGATAACCAACGTGCTCCGACCAGCTGGACATGAAACCGTAAACGGTCGCTACTGGAATGAAGAAGATTCCGATGAGGAGAAACAGCCAAGACTCTATTTTCATTTTTTCGCTCCGTTTGCATCAGCCGTCACAGGTACGTAATGCGGTGCCAATTCCGGATGGTGCAGGTCCAAGGCGGGTCGTTCCGAACGGATACGCGGCAAGGAGGTGAAGTTGTGACGCGGGGGCGGGCAGGATGTGGCCCACTCCAAAGAAGCTCCAAAGCCCCACGGATCGTCAACCTCGACTTTTTTACCGCTCCGCCAGGTGATGTACACATTCCAGAACCAAGGGATCATGGACGCGCCCAAGATGAACGAGGAAATGGTAGAGAACTGGTTCATCCACGTGAAGTTGTCTTCCACTAGGTAATCGGCGTAACGACGGGGCATACCCAAGACACCCAGCCAGTGCTGGATGAGGAAGGTGCCGTGGAAACCAATGAACAAGAGCCAGAAGTGGATCTTACCCAAGCGCTCATTGAGCATCTTGCCCGTGAACTTGGGCCACCAGAAGTAGAATCCGGCAAACATGGCGAAGACCACCGTGCCAAACACCACGTAGTGGAAGTGCGCCACCACAAAGTACGTATCAGAGACGTGGAAGTCCAACGGCGGGGAAGCCAGGATGATTCCCGTCAAGCCACCGAACAAGAAGGTCACGATGAAGCCAAGGCTCCACAGCATGGGCGTCTCGAACGTCAACGACCCCCGCCACATGGTGCCAATCCAGTTGAAGAATTTCACGCCCGTCGGCACGGCAATAAGCATTGTCATGAAGGAGAAGAATGGCAGCAGGACTTGGCCGGTTACGTACATGTGGTGTGCCCACACGGTAACCGACAAGGCGGCAATGGCAATGGTGGCAAAGACAAGACCCTTGTAGCCAAAGATGGGCTTGCGACTAAAGACCGGGAAGATCTCGGAGACAATTCCAAAGAACGGCAAGGCAATGATGTACACCTCGGGGTGACCGAAGAACCAGAACAAGTGCTGCCAGAGAATGGCGCCACCATATTCGGCATCAAAAATGTGCGCCCCAAATCTCCTGTCGGCGCCGAGTGCAAACAGCGCTGCGGCCAGCGGTGGGAAGGCCATCAGGACCAAGATACCTGTAATAAGGGTGTTCCACGTGAAGATGGGCATGCGCCACATCGTCATTCCGGGGGCCCGCATGCAAATAATCGTGGTAATAAAGTTCACTGAACCCAAAATGGTTCCGAACCCTGACAGTGCCAGCCCAAACACCCACAGGTCCCCACCAATGCCGGGGCTGAAAGTGGTGTTGGACAGGGGCGCGTAGGCAAACCAGCCAAAAGCCGCTGCACCCTGCGGGGTGATGAAGCCGGACACGGCAATGGTGCTGCCGAAGAGGAAGAACCAGAAGGCCAGTGCGTTCAAGCGCGGGAAGGCTACATCGGGCGCACCAATTTGCAGGGGCATGATGACATTGGCAAACCCGGCAAACAGGGGTGTCGCAAACATGAGCAGCATGATGGTGCCGTGCATGGTGAACAGCTGGTTGTACTGATCCTTGGTCTGCAGGATCTGCATACCGGGCTCAAACAGCTCCGCACGAATGACCAGCGCCATGACGCCTGCTACGCAGAAGAAAATAAATGACGCAATAAGGTACATGTACCCAATGGTCTTGTGATCAGTTGATGTGATCCAGTTGACGACAATGCGCCCCTTGGACACGGGAACTACCCTAGGTGCGGCCGAAGAAACTTCGGTCGCCGAGTACTCGAGTGTAGACACTTTCCTCTTCCCCCCTACTTCGTTTCGACAGAATTAACTGCCCCGGGATTACGGTCATACTCTTCACCCAGGGTGCCGGTCTGGCCCTTGGCCTTAAGCGATGCCAAATGTGCGTCAAACTCCGCCTGCGAAACTACCTTCACGTTGAAGAGCATCTCCGAGTGGTATTCACCGCACAATTCGGCGCATTTGCCGTCATACATGCCCTCCACCTGGGGTGTCAGGGTCATGTAGTTGGTCCTGCCCGGCAGCATGTCCTTCTTGTCCAGGAACGCGGGTACCCAGAAGGAGTGAATGACATCGCGGGCGTTCAGCTGTAGTTCAACCGAACGGTTCACGGGCAGGTACAGGGTGGGAAGAGTCGACTTGTCAAATGCCTCCCCTGTCAGTTCTGCCTGTACGCCGGGGTCATAGACGGCTTCCTTGACATCGTTGCCGGCAAGGTAGTTGAAGTCCCAGGACCACTGCTTTCCGCGAACGTCAATGGTGACGTCGGGGCTGTCCACGCGGGCATTGATGGACTTCTGCTCCTGATCGGTGAAGTGGAAGAACACCAGCACCATGAACAGCGGGATCAACACATAAAAGACCTCCAGGGGGAGGTTGTAACTGGTCTGACGGGGGAAGCCCGTGGCACCCTTGCGTCGACGGTAGGCAATGACGCACCAAATGAGCAGACCCCACGTGATGAGACCAATGATCAGCACCGTAATCCAGCTATTGACCCAGAGGTCAATGATCCCACCGGTGTGGTTGGTCGTATTACGCTCGGCTGGCAACCAGCCGTTCTTACTCTCTGCCGTGCATCCTGACAAAGCTAACGCTCCGGCAATCGCCAATCCTGCTGTAGGGATGGCTTTTGCGCGTCGGCTGCCGGTTCGGTCCTGCGAACTCACAGACGGCCCTTCCTCTTGTTGCTTCGCTCTGCAGCGGTTAGGCACTGCGTCGCGCTCAATGGGTTTTACTACTCGATGTAGAGCTTACCGCTACGACACACAAAATGCGTACTGATCCCTCCGTGCGTCGAATGTCCACACAGAAAGCCGCTGTTGATGGCGCTGTCCAAGGCAGCGCCATCAGGCTTAGTGGAAGGAATCACCGCAGGCGCACGAGCCGCCGGCGTTGGGGTTGTCAATGGTGAAGCCCTGTTTGGAGATGGTGTCTTCAAAATCAATGCTGGCGCCGTCCAGGTAGGGGACGCTCATCTTGTCAATGACAACTTCGACGCCGTCAAAGTTCCGGACAGCGTCGCCGTCGAGCATGCGCTCATCAAAGTACAACTGGTAGATGAGTCCGGAGCAACCACCGGGCTGCACAGCTACGCGCAGGCGTAGATCCGTACGACCCTCCTGCTCCAGCAAGCTACGCACTTTTCCGGCAGCGACGTCGCTGATGAGGACACCGTGAGTGGGCAGCTCTGTTTCTGCAACGAGAGTGGCAGTGGATTCTTCATGGACATTTGCAGTCATGGCATTTCCTAACGTGGGGGTACAACTACATGCTACGTCGCACCCGATGCAGGGCGCTAACTTATCTCAACGCCGGGAGTGCCTCCCGGTGTTCCCGCAGCGCAATTACGCAGTTGCCTCCAATGCGCCGGCGTTAATGGCCGCCAGCAACAGGGCCTGCGCTGTGACGGCGTGTTGGAAATCACCCAGGTGCAATGACTCATTGGCACTGTGGGCCCTGGAGTCCGGATCCTCCACCCCCGTGACGAGAATTTGCGCGTCGGGATAAGTGGCTTTGAGCTCGGCGATGAACGGAATGGAGCCACCCATGCTGGTCTCCACGGCGGGGACTCCCCATGCCTGTCCCAGGGCCCACAAAGCGGCCCGGGCCGCGGGGGCTTTGGTGTCGGTGGCAAATGCCTGTCCCGCCTCACCCGGCGTGAACACGGCTTCGGCACCGAAAGGGGCATGCTTTTTGACGTGCTCGGCGAGGGCTGTCATGGCCTCCGCAGGATCTTGCCCGGGTGCCAAACGCAGGCTTATTTTGGCCCGGGCCGAGGGCAGCAGCGTATTGGAACTCATGTCCACGCTGGGGATGTCCATGCCAATAACCGACAGTGCCGGTTGAGTCCACAACCTCGACGTGATGCTGCCCGTCCCCGCCAGTTGCACGCCATCTAAGACCCCGGCATCGGCGCGGAATGCCTCCTCGGGATACTCCAGGGCACTGTCGGCGCCGCGATGCAGGCCCGCCACGGCCACTGTGCCGTTCTCGTCGTGAAAGGTGGCAATGAGTCGGGCCAGCAACGTGGGAGCGTCCAGCAGGGGTCCGCCAAACATGCCCGAGTGCACGGCATGTTTCATCACCCGCAGGTCGATGGTGCCATCGACCAGGCCACGCAGGCTGGTAGTGAGGGCGGGGATGCCCACCCGCCAGTTGGCTGAATCCGCCACAACAATCACATCACCGGCCAGCAACGCGCGATGTTCCGCCAGAAAAGCTGCAAAGGTCGGTGAGCCGGCCTCTTCTTCTCCTTCAATAAAGAAGGTCACGCCAATGCCCAGGGTGTCAGCTAAAACGGCGGTGACGGCCCGGAAGGAAGCAATGTGGGCCATGATTCCAGCTTTGTCGTCTGCTGCACCGCGCCCATAAAGTCGCCCGTTGCGTTCTACGGCAGTAAAGGGTTCAGAGTCCCAGAGCGCGCTCTCCCCCGGCGGCTGGACGTCATGGTGTGCGTACAGCACAACCGTGGGGCGTCCCGGGGCCGCAGGCTTGCGGGCCACGACGGCGGGACCGCCCTGACCGCCGTCGTCCTTGGAAACCCGCAAAATTTGCACGTCTTCCACTCCGGTGGAACGGATCAGGGCAGCAACTGCCTCGGCACTGCGGTCCAGAGGCTGCGCATCGAAGGCCTCCCACGCAATGCCGGGAATGGCCACAAGATCCACCAGCTCGGACAAGGTGGTGGCGAAGTTGGCGCCAACACTGTCCCGCAGTGCCGCGGTGGGCAGCTTTTGGAAGAAGGGCGCTGTCATGTCAAAGTCAAAGGCTTCCTTGGATGTCATGGCACTTAGACTACCGCCGTGCCAATCTTCATGCTGTCGAGTTTGACGCCGGGATCAGGGTATTCTGGACAAGTGTTTGGACGTAAGAAAGATCAAGCCCCCGACCTGCAGGTAATGCCTGTATCCGACGAGTCAGCGACCCGCTTCAGGGACCCGCAATCGGCTAAAGGTGTGCCCACGCCGTCGCGCAAGGCCCAGGAAGAAGCGCGTAAGCGCCCCCTCGTGCCCAGCGACCGCGCAGGAGCGAAAGTGGCAGCCCGTGACGCCCGCCGTGAGGAGCAGGCGCGCATGCGTCGTGCGCTCGACACGGGTGAGGAGCGTTTCCTGCCCCTGCGCGATAAAGGCCCGCAAAAGCGCTTTGCGCGCGACTATGTGGATGCCCGATTCAGCTTCGGTGAATACGTCATGTTCGCGGCCCTGATCATCGTGGTGCTGACACTTGTGGTTCCGGTGGGATCCCAGCTGGTCATCTTCGCCGTGTTTTGGGTCCTGGTGGCCCTGGTCGCCGTGGATGTGTGGGTCATGGGCCGCAAGCTCAAGCGGCTGTTGGCGCAGAAGTTCGGCCCGGTGGATTCCGGGGTGATTTGGTACGCCTGCATGCGCGCGCTGCAGTTCCGCCGCCTGCGCCTGCCCAAGCCCCTGGTGCGCCGTGGGGAATGGCCCAGCTAAAGTTCTCCGCACCCGCCACGAGCTGCAGCCTTGGACACCTGACACTTTTTCACGCAAAAAGGGTCAGGTGTCTTACGTTAAAGACCTGTCGGAGCTACTAGGGTGGGCTCATGGACTACAGATACCTTGGCCGTTCAGGCCTGAAAATCACTGAAATCACCTACGGCAACTGGCTGACCCACGGTTCACAGGTGGAGAACGACGTCGCTACGGCGTGTGTGCAGGCCGCCCTCGACGCCGGCATCACCACCTTTGACACGGCCGACGCTTACGCCAATGGCGCAGCGGAAGAGGTTCTTGGAAAGGCACTGGCCTCCGAACGCCGCGAGTCGCTTGAAGTTTTCACGAAGGTGTACTGGCCTGTGGGCCGCAAAGGCCCCAATGACACGGGGCTCTCCCGCAAGCACATCATGGAGGGCATTAATAATTCCCTGCGCCGCCTGGACATGGACTATGTGGATTTGTACCAGGCCCACCGCTATGACTACGAAACTCCGCTGGAGGAGACCATTGCAGCCTTCGCCGACGTGGTTCGTGCCGGCAAGGCCCTCTACATTGGGGTGTCGGAGTGGAATGCGCAGCAACTTCGCGAGGGGCAGGCGCTGGCACGCCAGGCAGGCTTTGCGCTGGTTTCCAATCAGCCCCAGTACTCGGCGCTGTGGCGTGTCATTGAACCCGAGGTCATTCCGGCATCCATTGAACTGGGCATGTCGCAGGTGGTGTGGTCACCCATGGCCCAGGGCGTGCTCAGCGGAAAGTACCTCCCCAGTGCTGCACTGCCGGCCGGCTCACGTGCCACGGATGAACATGGCGGCGCCAACACCATTAAGGCGTTCCTCGACAATGACATTTTGGCGAACGTACAAAAACTGCGCCCCGTGGCTGAGGAACTGTCACTGAGCATGCCCCAGCTTGCCATTGCCTGGGTGCTGCAAAATCCCAATGTGGCCACGGCGCTGGTGGGCGCCTCGCGGCCGGAGCAGGTGGCTGAAAACGTCAAGGCCTCGGGGGTGAAAATTCCAGCCGAGCTCATGACCGCCATTGACGCGGCACTCCAGCCGTCCATCGTCAACGATCCCGCCAGGACAGTCAGCCCGCCGGTCCGCGTCGCTTAGACGCGGCCTGAGAAAATGGCAGCGCTGTCAGCTACTTTGCGCGCAGCGCTGCCAATTCCTTATTGATGCGGGCAGCCCAGAACGGCCCCTCGTACAAAAACGCCGTATAGCCTTGCACCAGCGTGGCCCCGGCATCGAGACGTTCCTGCACCTCGGCAGCTGTCTCCACGCCTCCCACTGAGATCAAGGTGAGCTCATTGCCCACAATGGATTTCAGCTGCTGCAAAACTGCCAGGGAACGCGCCTTCAAGGGCGCACCCGACAGGCCACCGGCCCCTTTTTCAGCAACTGCCGCAGCCGGGCTGCGCAGACCGTCGCGGCTAATGGTCGTGTTGGTGCAGATAATGCCGTCCAATCCCAGCTCCAGCGCCAGTTCCGCCACCCCGGCGACATCTTCGTCCGCCAGGTCGGGGGCGATTTTAACCAGCAGCGGGACGTGACGGTGGGCGGCGTCGTCAGCGGTCTCCCGGACACCTGTCAGGAGCGGGCGGAGGGTTTCCACGTCTTGCAGCAGCCGCAGACCGGGGGTATTTGGTGAGCTGACGTTCACCACGAGGTAGTCCGCACTGGGGGCCAGGGTGCGGGCGCTGATGAGGTAGTCAGCCAAGGCGCCTTCCAAGCGAACATTTTTTGTCTTGCCAATGTTCACGCCCACCATGGGACGCACGCCCGGGTAGCTTTTCCGCAGGCCGGCCAGGGCTGCTGCCAGCCGCGGTGCCACGGCCGCGGCACCGTCATTATTGAAACCCATCCGATTAATGACGGCACGGTCCTCCACGAGCCGAAAAAGGCGCGGCTGTGGATTACCTGGCTGGGCAGCACCTGTAATGGTGCCAACTTCTATGTGCCCAAACCCTAGGTTGGCTAGGGCGGCAATGCCCTTGCCTTCCTTGTCAAAGCCCGCGGCCAAGCCGAAGGGCGTGGGAAAAGTGTGTCCCAGGGCCCGCGTTTTCAGCGATGCCGGTGGGGCGAACATGCGCCGCAGGACGGCGCCCGCACCCACGGCATGGCTGGCCTTGATCATGGTGAAACCAATTTTGTGCGCCCGTTCGGCGTCCATCCAGGAAAAACAGAGCCGGAAAACTGTGGGGTAAATTCGCATGATCTTAGTTTTCCGGTTCTTCGCCACAACTGCAAAACGTCCCTCCCCCATGGGACAGTGCAGCGTGCCAAGTCGCGTTAGCATGGGCTGATGAGGCGCAACGCAAACGAACGGAAAAGGGCTGTGGGCAGTTGAATCATGTTTCCCCACGCTGGGGTGAGGATATTTTAGGACCCGACTATCAGGCCCTGACCTTGACGGTACCTGTAAATCCAGCAGCGGCCGGGGAGCCCGGCTTCCCGCCGGTCAACAGTTGGCGCGCCACCCTCGTGCGGCACCGGCCCCTTGATGCGCCGGAGCATGCCGCGGCTGCTGGATTACCGCAGGTCCCCGTGCTGTTCATTCACGGCTGGAGTGACTATTTTTATAACACGGGGCTGGCTGAATTCTTCACCCGGCTCGGTCACCCGTTTTACGCCCTGGACCTGCATAATCACGGCCGCAGCCTGGAATCCTTGGAACTTGGCGGTTACGTTGCGGATCTCTCTGATTATCACGACGAAATCCTCAGTGCCCAAGCCATCATTGCGCGGGAGCACGGAGCGCTTGAGCCGGCTGCGTGTCCCGTTATTTTAGTGGGACACTCCACAGGCGGACTCATTGCAGCGCTCTGGGCCAAGCGGCATCCGGCCCTGGTCAGTCATTTAGTGCTCAATAGCCCCTGGCTGGAAATTCAAGGCGGTGCCGCCATTCGACGTGCTGCCACTCCCCTGGTCCACTTTGCCGATTTACGGCCGCTTACGCGCATGCGCGTGCCGGAGCGTTCCTTTTACTGGCGCGGCATCAGCAATGAAG
This sequence comes from Actinomycetales bacterium, assembly GCA_038242155.1. GTDB lineage: Bacteria > Actinomycetota > Actinomycetes > Actinomycetales > Micrococcaceae > Specibacter. The sequence continues at coordinate 74,084 of JBBSSM010000008.1, forward strand.
CCCTGGGAGAGTGGCCCGTGGACCAGGCTATGCGCCCCCCTCGCGCCTTTCCCGTCCGGGCAGGGTGGATGAAGGCCATTTTGGCGGCGCAACAGGAAGTGGCCGCGGGGTTGGCGCTGCGGGTGCCCATTGTGGTGCTGCTGTCCACCAGGAGCCTGCTGGGACCTGTGTGGAGCGAACAAATGCTGCGAGCCGACGTGGTGCTCGATGTGCGGTCGCTGGCGTTGCGAACCCTGTCGTTGGGCAACAGCGTGACGCTGGAGCGGATTGACGGGGCACTTCACGAGGTGTTTCTCTCCAGCAGGCCCGTCCGAGACGATGCATATGCACGCCTGGAGCGCTGGTTACGCGGCTACGCCCACGGCCACGGCCAAAATCACTAAGCGCCGCTTATTGCCGGCGTCATTCCGCCGGCGTTATTTTCGCTGGCGTTATTTGGCTGGCGTTATTTGAGCAGCACCACTATTTGGCTGCTGCCGCATCCACGGCTCCGCCGTAGCGGCGGTCCCGGCGTGCGTACTCATCCACGGCAGCCCACAGGGTGCGCCTGTCCACGTCAGGCCACATGGTGTTCATGAACACGAACTCGGCGTAGGCGGACTGCCACAGCAAAAAGTTGGACAGCCGCTGCTCTCCGCTGGAACGCAAAAACAAGTCCACGTCGGGCACGTCGGGCTGATACAAATATTTTTGCAGGGTCTTTTCCGACACTGACTTGGGGCTCAGCCGTCCCGCGGCAACGTCGAGCGCCAAGGCGGAAACGGCGTCGAGAATTTCAGCCCGGCCACCGTAATTGATGCACATGGTCAAGGTGATGGTGTCATTGTCCCTGGTGTATTCCTGGGCCGCCTCCAACTCTTTAATGACTGAACCCCAGAGGCGGGGTTTGCGCCCGGACCATCGGATGCGCACCCCCCATGCATCGAGTTGGTCGCGTTGGCGCCTGAGCACGTCCTTATTAAATCCCATGAGGAAGCGGATTTCTTCGGGTGAGCGTTTCCAGTTCTCGGTGGAGAATGCATACACGCTCACATGCTTGATACCCAGCTCGAGGGCGCCGGCCATGACATCCAACAGCGCCGGTTCCCCCGCTTTATGACCCTCAATGCGCGGGAGGCCGCGCTGATTGGCCCAGCGCCCATTGCCGTCCATCACAATGGCCACGTGCTGCGGAATAAGTTCCGCCGGAATCTGCGGCATGGCAGCGCCTGACGGATGCGGCCACGGAGCCACGACGGGGGGCTTGCTGCTTTTTCTGGTGCTGCTTTTTTGAGCGTTGAATTGGCCTGCCATTGCTGTTCTAAACACGCTCCACAAGTTTGAGGGAACGCACTGTGCGTTCCAAATGCCACTGCACATATCCTGCCACGAGACCTGCCGCTTCGCGGCGGTGAATGCCCGCCGAAGCATCGGCCCCCGCCCAATTGCCACTGAGGAGCTGTGCCAACAATGTCATGGTCTCCGGTGCGGGCGCTGGAGACCCGGGGGGCCGGCACGCGTGGCATACGGCCCCGCCCAAAGCCGTGCTGAACGCCGTGTGCGGTCCCGGTTCCCCGCAGCGGGCGCACTCGGAGAAGCTGGGCGCCCAGCCTGCTATGGACACTGCCCGCAGCAAATAAGAATCAAGGATTAGTTCGGGTGCGTGGGCGCCCCGGCTCAGGGCCGCCAGCGCACCAATGAGGAGCATGTAGTGGGATCCTGAGGTCTCGCCATCAATATCCGTTAGCCTTTCAGCTGTTTCGGACATGGCGGCAGCCACCACATACCTGTCATAGTTCGCGGCAATGGCGTCTCCATAACTGGCCTTGGCAACAGCCTGGGTCACAATGTCCAGGGACCGGCCCTTGACCAATTGCAGGTCAGCGACCATGAACGGCTCCAACCGGGCGCCAAATTTGCTGCTGGTGCGCCTGACACCCTTGGCCACGGCACGGAGCTGACCGTGCCGGTGGGTCAGCAAGGTGATGATCCGATCCGCTTCCCCCAGCTTGTGGGTGCGCAGGACCACTGCATCATCGCGGTAGGTGCGGGAGGCAAATGGTTGAGTAGGCACTCTCCCATTGTTTCACCTTTAGCTGCCAACGCACCCACCCATGGATGCTAGTTGTCCTGGACGTCCCGAATGGCGCGGTTGACTGCTGAGATGACTGCCTTCAGGGATGATGTCGCCGTATTGGCGTCAATGCCCACGCCCCACAGCACCCGCTCCCCCACGGCGCATTCAACATAGGCAGCTGCCCGCGCATCTCCACCCTCGGACAAGGCATGCTCGGTGTAATCAAGGACCCGCACATCCACGCCATCCTGCGACAAAATGCTCAGCAGCGCAGCAATCGGGCCATTTCCCGTGCCTGTGCGGGTATGGACCTGACCATCAATTTTAACTTTGGCGCTCAGTGTCACCTCGCCCTGTTCCGCCACCGAAGTGGTGAAGGAACCAATCCGGTAGCGACCCCACTGGGCCTGCTCGTCCTGGGCCGGCAGGTACTCGTCCTGGAACACTTTCCACAATTCGGCGGCGCTGACCTCACCGCCAACAGTTTCAGTGCGACGTTGAATGACACCGGAGAATTCAATTTGGGCCCGGCGGGGCAGGTCCAGGTTATGTTCATTTTTCAACAGGTACGCCACACCACCCTTGCCCGACTGGGAATTGACCCGGATGACTGCCTCGTAGCTGCGGCCCAAATCCTTCGGATCCACTGGCAGGTAAGGTACGGCCCACGTGTGCTGGTCAATGGTGGTGCCGGCAGCCGCGGCATCCACCGCCATGGCCTCAAGACCCTTCTTAATGGCATCCTGGTGGGAGCCGGAGAAGGCTGTGAACACTAAATCCCCGCCATAGGGGGAACGCTCGGGCACGGGCAGCTGGTTGCAGTACTCCACGGTGCGGCGAATTTCATCAATGTGGGAAAAATCAAGCATGGGGTCAATGCCCTGGGTGAACAAATTCAGCCCCAGGGTCACCAAATCCACATTGCCGGTACGCTCCCCGTTGCCAAACAAGCAACCTTCAATCCGGTCAGCGCCTGCCAAGTAACCCAGTTCCGCTGCTGCAACGCCGGTGCCCCTGTCATTGTGCGGGTGCAGCGACAACAGGATGCCCTCGCGGGGGAACAGGTTACGGCTCATCCACTCAATGGAGTCCGCGTACACATTGGGGGTGGCCATTTCCACCGTGGCAGGCAGGTTAATGATCACCTGGTTGTCGGCGGAGGCTTCGAAAATTTCCGCAATGGCATTGCATACGCGCAAGGCGTACTCCGGTTCGGTGCCGGTAAAGGATTCCGGGGAGTATTCATACGTGATGTGCGTATCCGCCAGGGTTTCCTCGTACTTTTTGCACAGCCGGGCCCCCTGCAAGGCAATGTCCAAGATGCCGTCCTCGTCCTGGTTAAACACCACACGGCGTTGCAGCACGGAGGTGGAGTTATACAGGTGCACAATGGCTGCCTTGGCCCCCACCAGTGACTCATAGGTCCGTTGAATTAAGTGCTCGCGGGCCTGCGTCAATACTTGAATGGTGACGTCGTCGGGAATGTGTCCGCCCTCAACGAGCTGACGCACAAAGTCAAAGTCGGTCTGGGATGCCGAGGGGAAGCCAACTTCAATCTCCTTAAAGCCCATTTTTACCAGCAGCTGGAACATTTTCAGCTTCCGGCCAGGACTCATGGGGTCAATGAGCGCTTGGTTTCCGTCCCGCAAATCCACCGCGCACCAGCGGGGGGCCTTAGTAATGACCTTGTCCGGCCAGGTGCGGTCAGGCAAATTGACGGAAATTTGATCTTGGAAGGGAATGTAACGGTGTACGGGCATTCCCGAAGCTTTTTGCGCATTTCGCATTGGAGGTGACCTTAATGAGTTGTTAATGGGGATAGGCCGGCCGGGCAACACAAGCACCGCAGCGAGGGTGGCCATATCCACGTCGACTACATCAACGGGTCTAGGCCTCGCCGCGGCAGCTAAGAAGTAGCATTCCAGTGCGCACATTTTTACCCTAACACGGCACGTAGGATGATGGTGAACCAACTCACGTGCCGGTGCTGCACCGTCACGATTACCCACGCAACCTTGAAGGGGAATCGATTTATTTGAGGCATTCAGGCATTAATTTAGCCAACGTCGACCCGGCCACCCGAGCGCAGGATGACCTGTACCAACACGTCAATGGGTCCTGGCTGGCGGCGGAGGTGATACCCGAGGACCGGGCTTTGACGGGGTCATTCACTACCTTGCGTGATGATGCCGAAGCCGCTGTCAGGGCCATTATTGAACAGGCCGGGGCGGCTGACAACAATGCCGGCGACGCCGGGCTGCAAGGGAAAATTGGTGCTCTTTACGCCGATTTCATGGACGAGAAATCCATTGAAGCTGCCGGTGCCACGCCCCTGCTCCCCCAGCTGGCTGCCATCGATGCAGTGGCCAGTATTGCCGAATTGGTGGCCCTGATGGGTGAACTGGACCGGGAGGGCGGCAGCGCCCTCTTTGGCGCCTATGTCAATAACGACGCCGGCAATCCAGACCGGGCACTGCTCCACCTTTTTCAGGCGGGCCTGGGCCTGCCCGACGAGTCGTATTACCGCGAGGAAAAGTTTGCTGCCATCCGCATCGCCTACACGGGGCACATGCAGGCGATGCTGGAGCTGGCCAACGTTGCCGATGCCGCCACTAAGGCGCCGCGCATCATGGACCTTGAGACACGGATTGCCGCAGTGCACCTGGATAAAGTTTCCCTCCGCGATCCACAAAAGACCTATAACCTCATGAGCTGCGCCAAAGCAATTGAGCTCCTGCCGGCACTTGAACACTGGCTTGATGCCCTCGGTGTGACAGCTGAGCAAAGCTCCGAAATGGTGGTGGCCACCCCGGAGTTCTTTGAGGGACTGCTGGCAATATTGGTGCCGGAGATGCTCGAAGAGTGGAAGGCGTGGCTGGCCATGCGCACCATTTCCAGCTTTGCACCCTACTTGTCCAACGACTTTGTGGAAACTAATTTTGCTTTTTACGGCACCACGCTCAGCGGCACACCTGTGATGCGTGATCGTTGGAAGCGCGGGGTGGCCCTGGTGGAAGGAGTGCTGGGTGAGGCTGTGGGCGAGCTGTACGTAGCTGAGCACTTCCCCGAATCCCACAAGGCACGGATGGAAGAACTTGTTGCCAACCTCATTGCGGCCTATAGGGAGAGCATTGCCCAGCTGTCATGGATGAGCGCTGAAACGAAGGAACGCGCGCAGGAAAAACTTGCCGCCTTCACCCCCAAAATTGGCTACCCCGGCGTTTGGCGCGATTATTCCTCCCTGACCATTGTGCCCGGGGACCTGCTGGGAAACATTGCCCGCAGCAATGCATTTGAACTGGCCCGGCAATTGGGCAAAATTGGTGCGCCCATTGACCGCCTGGAGTGGTTGATGACGCCGCAGACAGTCAATGCCTATTACAACCCGGTCATGAACGAGGTCGTGTTCCCGGCAGCCATCCTGCAGCCGCCCTTTTTTGCCGCCGACGCTGACGACGCCGCCAACTACGGTGGTATTGGCGCCGTGATTGGCCACGAGATTGGGCATGGCTTTGACGATCAGGGATCCCAGTTCGATGGCACCGGAGCTCTGCGGAACTGGTGGACCGCCGATGATCGGGCAGCTTTTGAGGGATTGACTGCCAAGCTGGTAAAACAGTACAGCGAACTCTCCCCGACGGCAGCGCCCGAAGAATTCATTAACGGCGAACTGACGCTGGGGGAAAATATTGGTGATTTAGGCGGACTGGCCATTGCCTACAAGGCTTATTTGCTCAGCCTCGGGGGCACCCAGCCGCCCGTCATTGCTGGACTGACAGGTGCGCAGCGCTTCTTTTATTCGTGGGCGGAATGCTGGCGCACCCAGATCCGCCCGGCCGAGGCCGTACGGCGCCTGAGCATAGACCCCCATGCGCCGGCTGAACACCGCTGCAATGCAGTGGTCAGCAATGTGGACGCCTTCCATGAGGCTTTTGCCACCACCCCGGGCGATCACATGTGGCGCGAGCCAGCGGAGCGCGTCAATATTTGGTAGCTGCACCTTGAGCCGTGGGGGGGGGGGGGGGGGGGGGGGGGGGGCCGCCCGCCCCGCGGGGTGGGGGGGGGGGGGGGGGGCGAGCGAACGGTCAGGGAGTGGGGGAG
>JBBSSM010000009.1:0-68526 GCA_038242155.1 Actinomycetales bacterium
CCCGACCCGGCCCGAAGGTTCCCCGGGTCGTGGCCAAACCCCGCCGGGTCGTGGCCAAGCCGCCGGAAAACGGCCGCAGCCTCGACGCGGCGCCGCAACTCCTGCGCCAGCTGCCAAGAGGCCAGCCGACAAGACGCCCGCCGCCAACACGGCCCCCGCCAACACGCCCACTGCCAACACAGCTATGGCCGAGGCTCTGCGGCGGGCGGGATTGGCGAAGTAGCGGGTCATTCACTAGTTTCATATTTACCGCTGTCCAACAGTAATTTCAGGCAGTAATTCGCGACAAAGTCATATAGCCGTCATATTGTTGCAGGGTGGTGCGGATTCTTCCAGACTTGTTGTCAAGGTCATGAGCGCCAGTAAATAGCCCCGGCTTGCTGGCCGGCAACCCTCCTTCCGCGGCGGGGTGCCCCGGGTGACGACCTGGCACCGGGCCGTCCGGCCCTGGTGCAAGCGCGGGCCAGCAGTGCCACAGTCCTCCCGCCCGAGTGCGCCGGAGGGCTTTGCTGCAGGTCCCTAGTGTGAAGGAACGCATCCATGAGCAATGGTTGGTCATTTGAAACACGTCAGATCCATGTAGGCCAGGAGCCCGACGCCACCACCGGGGCCCGGGCCCTGCCCATCTATCAGACCACGTCCTTTGTGTTCCCCTCGGCGGAAAGTGCCGCAGCCCGCTTTGCGCTGGCTGAGCTGGAACCCATTTACACCCGCATTGGCAATCCCACCACCGACGCCGTCGAGCAGCGCATTGCCAACTTGGAAGGTGGTGTGGGTGCGTTGTTGCTGGCCTCGGGTCAGGCAGCAACCACCTTTGCCATCCTCAACGTGGCAGAGGCCGGGGACCATATTGTCTCCAGCCCCAGCGTGTACGGCGGCACCTTCAACCTCTTCGCCCACTCGCTGAAGCGGCTAGGCATTGAGGTCACCTTTGTGGCAGACCCCGACAACATAGAGGATTGGCGTGCCGCTGTGCGCCCCAACACCAAGGCGTTCTTTGGTGAGACCGTCTCCAACCCCCGCCAAGACGTCCTGGACCTGGAGGCCATCAGTGCTGTGGCCCACGAAGCCGGAGTACCGCTCATTGTGGACAACACCCTGGCCACCCCGTATTTGATCCGCCCGCTGGAATGGGGCGCAGACATTGTGATCCACTCCGCCACCAAATATTTGGGCGGACACGGCACTGCCATTGGCGGGGTCATTGTGGACGGCGGAACCTTTGACTTTGCTGCGCAGCCGGAGAAGTTCCCCGGTTTCAATACCCCGGATGAAAGCTACAACGGTCTTGTCTATGCCCGCGATCTGGGGGTGGGTTCCGCCCTGGGTGCGAACCTGGCATACATCTTAAAGGCCCGCGTACAGTTGCTGCGCGACCTGGGTGCCGCCATTTCCCCCTTCAACGCCTTCCTCATTGCCCAGGGACTTGAGACTTTGAGTTTGCGGATGGAACGGCACGTCAGCAACGCCGTCGAGGTGGCACAGTGGCTGGAAAGCAACGACAACGTTGAGGCGGTGGCGTACGCGGGGATTCCATCGAGCCCCTGGTTTGCGCGCGGCCGCAAGTATGCGCCGCTTGGCACCGGCGCCATTATTGCCTTTGACATCTTGGGTGGTGCCACGGCCGGGCAGCGCTTTGTTGACGGGCTCGAACTGCACTCCCACGTGGCGAACTTAGGCGATGTGCGCTCGCTGGTCATTCACCCGGCATCCACCACCCATGCGCAGCTGACAGCTGAACAACAGTTGGCCGCCGGTGTCCGTCCGGGGCTGGTGCGGCTCTCGGTGGGTCTGGAAAACGTAGCTGACATTATTGCTGATTTTGAGGCTGGGTTCCGCGCGGCAAAATCAGCGTGAGTGCCATGTTGGAACCGGAAACGGAAAATCCAGTTTTCTCACATGATGCAAAGACTGCACCGGGTCAAGTGGCGCCGTGGTCGGCAGCCGTGGGCCAGGGCGGTGGCATATTGCGTTCAGTGCACATTGGCGCGCTGGCATTGGAGGCTGGGGGTGAAATCCCCTCGGTGACCATGGCCTTTGAATGCTGGGGGACACTCAATGAAGCCGGTGACAATGCCGTGCTGATCGAGCATGCCCTGACAGGGAGCACCCATGTCAGCCGCGGCGACTCCGAGGAGGACGGTTGGTGGGAGGGCCTGGTAGGTCCCGGCGAGGTCATCGACACCACCAAGTATTTTGTCGTGTGCGCGAATATGATTGGCGGCTGCTACGGCAGCACCGGGCCCTCAAGCATTGCAGCTGACGGTAAACCCTGGGGTTCGCGCTTCCCCTTCATTACCCTTCGAGACTGCGTTAACGCGGAGCTGCGTTTGGCGGACATGCTTGGCGTCCGCTCATGGCATGCGGTGATTGGCGGGTCCATGGGTGGTGCCCGGGCCCTGGAATGGGCAGTGAGTTTTCCGTCCCGGGTGCAGCGATGTGCCGTGGTGGCCGCCTGTGCCGCCAGCACGGCTGAGCAAATTGCGCTGGCCCAAGCCCAGGTTCTCGCCATTCGTCAAGACCCCCACTTCGCCGGCGGGGATTATTACGACGGCGCAGCGCCCACCGCAGGTTTGGGGCTGGCCCGGCGCATTGCCCACATTACTTACCGTTCGGAAGCTGACATGGGCGCACGTTTCGGTCGTGTCGCGCAGGACGACGGCGGCACCATCACGCACGCACGCAATGCCGCTGCCGCGGGGGGCCTGTACCGGATTGAAAGCTATCTCAATCACCAGGCCCGCAAACTCGTGGGCCGCTTCGATGCCAACAGCTATGTAGTCATTACCGAGGCATTGATGAGTCACGATGTGGCCCGCGGCCGGGGCAGCCTGAAGGAAGCATTGTCCGTGACGGCCGGGGTGGAATTTCTCGTCGCAGCCGTCACCAGTGACCGCCTGTACCTGCCCGAACAGTCACAGCTCCTGGCAGCAGCCCTGCCAGGGTACGTTGCGGTGGCTAAAATTAATTCCCCCATTGGGCATGACGGATTTTTGACCGAGGTGGCAGTCGTGGGGGACCTGCTCAGGGAATCCTTCTTCCGCCCCTAAAACGCTCCCGCAGCAACGTGGCGCCGGCAACGCCGGGGCTGGCTAGAACTTCTTGAAGATGGCTTCGCGGTGTCCGGCGTATTCCTCGGCTGTGACTTGTCCGGCACGGCGGGCAGTGTCGAGGGCGTCGAGCTGTCGTTTCAGTTCAGCCTCCATGCGCATGCGCTCGTTGGCGAAACCAGCGGTTTGCTGCCCGTGAAGCGTGTTGTAGCTTTTGAGCGGCACACCGTTTAAAAGTGTGGTGGTGTGCGGGGAAGCCTGGCTGGGGTGCTTCCCGCCGGGAAGAGGGGCCGACGCCTGTTGGGCGCGTCTCTTGCGGAGCGCTGCCCGAATAAAAGCACTTGCCATGACGAGGGCAATAATGATGAAAACCATCAGCGGCTGGAAGGAGAAAGAACTGCCGGTCGACTCGGCAGTGCTATTCACTGCCGCCTGTGTCAGCATGATTTCCACAACGCACCTCTTCCACCTGGGGCGCGCAAACTGCAGCACCTGAGTTCATCCTAGTCCCGCCATGAGTGGGTGTTTTGCTTTCCTGCCCGCCACACCACGGAACCGTCCCACCCCCTTTCAAGGCAGGGGTCCCAGCATGGGTCCCGGCGTGGGACGTTTGGGTGTGATGCCATCACCGGAGGACTGATGGCGCAACCTTCGCAGGACCCACGGGACAAAGAAATCCTTGGCCCACACCATATCCTCCACGCGGGCGGCCTGCCAGCGCTGCGGAGGTAGAGCAGGAGGTGACATGGGCACCAGGGTGTGCTGGACGTTTAAGGCCTGCAGGGCCGTAATGGCGACTGAGTGGTGGCCCAGCGGGGAAAAATGGAGCCGATCCCCGTCCCACATTTGAGGGTCAGCAAGCTGCCGCAGTGCCCACATGTCCGCGACAATGGCATCATGGTGCGCCGCGACAGTGCGCAGGTTCTCATTGTAAATGGCCACGCGTCCACGAATCCTGGCCAGGACGGGTGCAAAACGAACATCGGGGCCAGTGAAAATCAACACCGTGGCACCTGCCGCCCGCATGGCTCCCACTGCGGTGTCGAATTGTTCGGCCAGAATGTCGGGGTCCGCTCCTGGGCGCAGCAGGTCATTGCCGCCAGCGGAAATGCTGATGAGATCAGGTTGGAGCATCAGCGCCGATTCCAACTGTTCCCCCAGGATTTGGGCCAGGAGCCTGCCCCGGATCGCCAAGTTGGCGTATTTGAAGTTTTCGCAGCCACGGCCAAGCTCCTCGGCCACCCGGTCAGCCCAGCCGCGGTAACCGCCGGGGCTGGATGGCTCCGGATCCCCGATGCCTTCCGTAAAGGAGTCGCCCATGGCGACGTAGCGGGTCCAGGGATGGGGCGGCAAAATGTTTTCCACCCTTACATACTGTCCCGGTTCGGGCATGTTCCGCTACCGTGGGCCACCGGCCCGCATTTGAGGGGTTCCCCGGGGCCGTGGAAGGATGGGCGCATGAGTGAAACCCCCACAGTCCTTTGGTCGCGGCCCGAAAACGAACGCCCTGGAACCCCCCTGCTCGTCATATTTCACGGCTACGGCGCGGACGAGGCAGATTTGTTTTCGCTGGCCTCCCAGCTACCCGCCGAATTCACCGTGGCCTCGGTGCGCGCGTCCTTGGCAGCGGGCCCGGGATTTGCCTGGTTCCCGTTGCGCAACGACCTGAGCTACTCGGTGACGGCCGTAACGGAAGCTGCATCCGCCGTCGAACGCTGGCTGGAAACCATCCGCGGCGGGCACACGTCAGTGAGTTTGCTCGGCTTCTCGCAGGGCATGTGCCTTGCCACCACGCTGCTGCGCCACAACCCCGCCAACTATGCTGCAGTGGTGGGGCTGTCGGGATTTGTGGTGGAGGCAGAGAGCGATCCCTACTTTGACGACGCCGCCGTGGCACTGGCCAAACCCGAGGTTTTCTGGGGGCGCGATCAGGCCGATCCCGTCATTCCGCAGCCTGCCATTGAAGCCACCAATACGTGGATGCATGGCCACGTGAAACTCACCAAGGTGTTGTACTCGGGCATTATGCACGGCATCAATGCACAGGAAATTTCCCATGTCGGCGAATTTTTGCAATACAAGGTGCTCAACGCGGGTTAAAGTACGACGGCGGCACCCAAAGTTTGGTGCCGCCGTCAGATGGGTCCGTAAATCAGCTCTTGGTGATCCGGACGGTTTCGCCATTGACGGTGATGGTGTCACCGGGATGCAGCTGGCGGCCGCGGCGAACGTCAATTTCTCCGTTGACCTTCACGAGTCCGTCTTTAATGAGCTCGGTGGCTTCCACACCGTCGTCGACCAGGCTGGCTAGTTTAAGCAGCTGGCCGAGGCGGATCATGTCGTCGCGGATGGGGATGTCAATGATCTCATGTGAACTCATTCCCCAATTGTGCCGTATGACGGCCCTGCCGCGGGACGTTTCACAGTCCCAGTCGGGGATGGCCCGGAATGGCCCGGGTTGTGCAACATTGCGTCACGCCCGGCATTGGACGCCCATGCACGGTAGCTTGGAGCCGATAACCGCCCCTGCTCAAGGAGTTCCCACGATGTCTTCCACGCCTGCAATGGTCATTAGCGGCTACACCGAGGAAAGCTCCGGAACCGGCCCGGGGCTGGTCCGATTCGCCGTCGATGGCAGGGGTTTACTGGGGGAAAGTCAAGCGCAGGGCACTGCCCTGCACAACCCTTCCTTCGTCGCTGCCGCAGGGGATGTGTTGTTGGCGGTCGAGGAATTGCCCGCGGGTAATGTGGTGGCACTGGATTTGTCCACTCTGGAGATGCTGGCCAAGTCGACTAGTGGTGGGGCCGATCCCTGCCACGTGGCATTAGTGGGTGACACCGTGTGGGCGGCGCATTACACCTCGGGAACAGCGGCGGCGCTCGACTTTTCCGCACTCATGGCGAAAAGGACGTCAGTGACGCCCAAACTCCTGGCCCATGCCGCCGCCGCCGACGGCAGCAGCGACGCCAAAGCCGGACATGCGCACCAGGTCACAGCCACGCCATGGGGAACCATACTGGTTGCGGATTTAGGGGCCGACAGCGTGGATGAATACGATGCCGGCAGCTACGTGCGGTTGGGCTCGGCGCAGCTTCCGGCCGGGGCGGGCCCGCGTCATGTTGCGTTGAAGGGTCAATTCTTACTGGTGGCCGGGGAGTTGGACGGCCACGTGCATGTTTTTGCCCGGGAACCGCAGGATCAAGCCCAAAATTCCTGGCAGTGGCTGCTGAAAGTTCCGTTGGCGGAGAGCGCTGGGGAAATTTCCGACGTCGAAGAGTTTCATCCGTCCCATATTGAACTTTCGCCCGATGAAAGCAAGCTTTATGCCGCCGTGCGGGGGCCCAACACGGTGGTGGTGTTGGATGTCACGGGCTTATCCAGTGACCCATCAAGCCAGCTGCGGCCCCGTGAGCCAAAGTTTTTGCAGCAGGTCTCCTGCGGCGGCAACTGGCCGCGGCATTTCGCCATTGCACACCACAAAATGTACGTGGCTAACCAGCTGTCCAACAATGTGGCCGTCTTCGAACTTGATGAGCGTGGACTCCTGCATGCGGAGCCGGTGCAGTCAGTGGACTTTGGCAGTCCCACCTGCATTCTGCCCCTGGACTAGCGGGCGGCAAAGTACTGGCAAAAACTTCTGGTTTGCGCCAAAATTCGACCGGTTCCGGCACGTACGTGGCGCTATGGCAATGGCCGCGAGTCTACTGTCCACGAATCTTAGTAACTACCGCAGAGCTTCGGATAATCCTGTGATGCAGGCGCCAACGACAACAGGGGCCCAGCTATCCGACGGTATTTCGAAGAATCTGGCCATGTAGATCATGGTGGATGCGCTCCATCTTTGAGTCGAGCTGACTGGCTACGGCAGCTGCATCCTGCAGTTCCTCGAGTATGGCTGCGGGGATGGCGTGGTCGTACTTATAGTAGATCTTGTGCTCGAGACTCGCCCAGAAGTCCATGGCCACGGTGCGGATCTGTAATTCAACATGCATGTTTTGAATTGATTCCGAGAGGAATATTGGCACCTGGACGATGAGGTGAAGACTCTTGTAGCCGTTGGGTTTGGGATTGGCAATGTAATCCTTGACCTCCACCACCGTGATGTCTTGTTGCGAGCTGATCATCTCGGCAAGCCAATAGGCGTCAGAGTTGAAGCTGCACACAATGCGGACACCGGCGACATCGAGCACGTTTTGGCTCAGCGACGCAAAGGTAAGCGGTATTTGCCGGCGCCGTGCCTTGTCCAGCAAACTTTCCGGAGACTTGAGGCGGGAACCTACGTGTTCAATTGGACTGTAATCGTGCAGGTGCTCAAACTCTGTTTTGAGTATGTTGATCTTGGTCATGATCTCTTCTATCGCGAACTGATAGTTGAGCATGAAGCGTGCGAATCCATCGCGCAGTGCTTTCCCCTCAGCCATCCGTCGAATGGCCTCTGGATCAACACTGTCGAACCAGTCGTTAAGTTCGCTCATTCAAGGGTCTCCTGATGCTGCATCGGTTAAGGGACGTGTTGGTTCGGCGCTCTTAACTTCCACCAACCAATGAGCCATAAGGAACCAGAGCCGGCGGATGTCACTCCTTGGCAGCCTTCCACGAGGACTTTGTGCTCTCGACTGTTGCCAGCCTTCCACCCATAGAGCATATGGCAACCGCCTCCTGGAAGGCTGTGGGCACCAAGAGAACCCAGGAACTGCCAGCCACTTCACAGTCTTCGGCTATGGCAGCAGCATGGCCTTGGCCGAACTTTCGCCCCCACTTGCAAAATCCCGGTGGGAGGCGGGCGGCAGACGGCAGCCAGGAGGCGTCGTCGTACGGGCCGGCGCAGCAGCCGAAGTGAAAGTGGCAGCCGGAGCAGACAGAAATTCTCTGCAAACGCGAACCCGCCGGTAGGCTAATGCACTGGCGGACCGCACCCAGCGGCCTCGTAATCCCTAGGAGTTAAACTGTGGCGCCCCAATCCAAGCTCGATCAGGTCATTTCCCTTGCAAAACGTCGCGGTTTTGTCTTCCAAGCCGGTGAAATTTACGGCGGTTCGCGATCGGCGTGGGACTATGGCCCCCTTGGCGTGGAGCTGAAGGAAAACATTAAACGTGTTTGGTGGCAGTCATTTGTGCGCGGGCGTGAGGACATGGTGGGCCTTGACTCCTCCATCATCTTGCCCAAGGCCGTTTGGGAAGCTTCCGGGCACGTGGCAACTTTCACCGACCCGCTGGTGGAATGCACCCAGTGCCACAAGCGTCACCGCCAGGACCACTTGATCGAGGCGTTCACGGCCAAGAAGAACCGTGAACCACAGGACGGCATGTCCGAGATCGTTTGCCCCGACTGCGGCACCAAGGGCCAGTTCACCGAGCCGCAACTGTTCTCCGGGCTGATGAAAACCTTTTTGGGTCCGGTCGACAGCGAGGCCGGTCTGGCCTACATGCGCCCGGAAACCGCGCAGGGCATTTTTGTGAACTTCAACAACGTGCTCACCACGTCCCGCAAGAAGCCACCGTTTGGCATTGGCCAGATCGGTAAGGCCTTCCGCAACGAAATCACACCCGGAAACTTCATCTTCCGCACCCGTGAGTTTGAGCAGATGGAAATCGAGTTCTTTGTGCCCGGCGAGGACGCCGAGAAGTGGTTCAAGGAATGGGTTGAGCTGTGCTGGGACTGGTTCATCGATTTGGGGCTAAACCCCGACAATATGCGCCGCTTTGACGTCCCCGAGGACGAGCGCGCCCATTACTCGGCCGGCACCATCGACTTTGAGTACAACTTCGGCTTCCAAGGCTCCAAGTGGGGTGAGCTCATGGGCGTCGCCAACCGCACCGACTATGACCTGGGTTCGCACACGAAGGGCTCCGGGACGGACCTTAGCTACTTCAACCAGGCCACGGGTGAGCGCTTCACCCCCTACGTCATTGAGCCGTCGTTCGGCCTGACCCGTTCCATGATGGCGTTCCTGGTGGACGCATTCGTTGAGGACGAGGCCCCCAACGCCAAGGGCGGCGTGGACAAGCGCACCGTGCTGAAGCTGGACCCCCGCCTGGCACCTGTGAAGGCCGCCGTTCTTCCCCTGTCAAGGAACGAGGACCTTTCCCCCAAGGCCAAGGAACTTGCCAATACCCTGCGCAAATACTGGAACATTGACTTTGACGACGCCGGTGCCATTGGCCGACGCTACCGCCGCCAGGATGAAATTGGCACCCCGTTCTGCATCACCGTTGACTTTGACACCCTCGAAGACAATGCCGTGACCATCCGCGAGCGCGACACCATGAGCCAGGAGCGCGTTCCCCTGGACCAGGTGCAGAGCTACCTCGCGACCCGTCTGCTGGGTGCCTAAGCGTGGCTGAACTCGACTACCGGCCGTGGCAGGACGGCGATGATCTGACCCTTCTGGGAATATGGGGCGACGCCGAATCGGTCCCGGCCGGGGCGTTCCGCGCAGCTTTTGTGCCGCCGCAGGACGCCAACCCCTGGCGGCGCACCATTGTCGCGCAGGATCAAGGCATTGCCGTCGCGGCCGGCGTCGTGTATTCCACCAAGCTCCACCCCACGCGCCTGTGGGCCTACGTCGAGGTGGCGAAGGATCACCGGCGCGCAGGCGTGGGCGCCACCCTGCTGACCATGTTGCGCCGCGAGGCGGAGGGTGCGTTGGCCGCAGGGCTCATCAGTACGACGGCGCTGCGCACCAAAGTGGCTCCCGGCACCTCGGGAGCGGCGTTTGCCGAAGCCATGGGAGTCGTTGTTTTGCAACGCAACCGGGTGGTGGAGGTGGGCCCCGGCGCGTTGAAGCTGCCCATGTTTGGTGAGGGAAGCGACGAGGAAGCCGCAGCGCGGGTCCAGGATATAGCCACGGGATCAGTGGAACTGACGGACGTGGTGGGCCGCTACTACGAGGCCGTGAACCAGTGGGATCCCACGGGAACACTGAGCCCCGGCCTGGTGCAGCGCATGTTTTTGGACGATCTGACAGGTGCCCACGGAGCTTTGGTGCTGCGGGCCGAGCCCGCCAGTGCTTTTGGCTCCGGCGTGGCTCCGAGCAAGAAGGGCAAGATCCAGGCGTTCGCGCTCAGCTACTCCCAGGGCAGCATTAACACCTCCGAGGAAGTTGCCGCCAGCGCATCCGAGGTGTTCCTTGGCGTGGAGCCTGCCCTGGAACGCGATGAGGCCGTGCAGGCCGTGTATGACCTGCTCGCGCTGATCACGCACCAGTACCCCGTACTGCTGGAACTGGACGATTCCATGGAGGCGCTCTGCGCCGTGGTGAACCCCATGATCTCCGTGGGTGCCGCCAAGGAACGCGGCGCCGAAACACTGGTGCTCGGGGAATAACTGGTCCTCCTCGCCGGGTCGGGCTCCCTCGCCGGCAGTAAGATTTCCGCGGTCGCTGAGCGACCTTGGAAATCCATCCCGGCTCCGGGAGCCCGGCCCGGCGCGGCGTCCGACATACGTCGCCGGTTCCGGGAGCCCGGCCCGTTCCCGGAGTCATCGTCCGGCGCAACGAGCCTGTCGCCCCACACCCCGGCCCGTCTCGCACCTGGGCACGTCCATCTGACTCAAGCAAAGGACTGATCGCAGCCCATGGGACATTCGCATTCACACGGTGACGCCGATGATTCACACTTGACCCGGCCGGAGCTGCGGCGCCGCCAAGCCGTCCGGCGTCGGGCTGTGGTATTGCTCAGCTGGATCTTAGGTCCCCTCGCGGCACTTACACTGGTGGCCTTAATGCTGATGTGGCCCAACGCCGATACCGCTCCGGCACCGGCAGGCAACCCGCAGGCCGCGGCCCCGGGAGCCAGCATTGTGTCGGGGACTGTCATTCGCACAGCCACCGAGGATTGCGCCGGCATTGACGGCAATGCCGGCATGGATTGCTACGTGGCCTATACCTCTGTGGACGCTCAGGGCGAGCTTCCCGTCGTGGTGAGCCCTGACATTGCCCAGTCCCGCGGCGTCAAGGCCGGGGACACCATTAGCTTCCTGGACCTTTCGGGGCTGCCAGGGGTGACCGGCGGGGTGCAAACCGGCGCGCAGTATATTTTCATGGATTTTGTGCGCACCGTGCCCATGGGCCTGTTGGCAGTGCTTTACGCCGTGGTGGTCGTCGCCGTAGCCAGATGGCGCGGATTCCGTGCCATGGTGGGTTTGGGTGGGGCCTTTGCCATACTGGCGTGGTTCATTCTTCCCGCCCTTTCCCAAGGTCAGTCGCCGCTGCTGGTCGCGTTGGTGGGTTCCTCGGCCATCATGTTTGGGGTGCTGTATTTTGCCCATGGTTTTTCAGTACGCACCTCCACGGCATTGCTCGGCACGCTCTTTGGGTTGGCGGTCACAGCGGGACTGGCAGCGTGGGCCGTGGACGCCGCGGCGCTCACCGGAACGTCCGGCGAAAACGCCTATCAGCTGTCAAACTTGACCCAGGGCATGTCCCTTTCGGGCATGATCCTGTGCGGGTTGGTCATTTCAGGGCTCGGTGTGCTCAATGACGTGACCATCACACAATCCTCCGCCGTGTGGGAATTGCATGAGCTGGCCCCCCGCACCACCGCCAGGGAACTGTTCACGGCCGCTATGCGCATTGGCCGGGACCATATTGCCTCCACCGTCTACACCATTGCCTTTGCCTACGCGGGGAGTGCATTGCCCGTGCTGCTCATGGTTTCCCTGTACGACCAGCAGCTGATGACAGCCCTGACGGGGGTTGAGCTGGCCGAGGAAATTGTCCGGATCCTGGTGGGTTCCATTGGTCTGGTCCTTGCCATTCCCGTCACCACTGCGGTGGCCGTCGCCGTCGTGAAGGCCACCGGGAAGGCACCTGCCCCGCCGGAGCCGCAACAACAAAAAAGTGCCGCTGCCGTGACTTAGCCCGGGGTGCCCGGGGTGCCCGGGGGCTCCTGCCACGGGGCCATGCTAAAACGCCGGGCCACCACATTTTTGGACCACTGGGTACCCAGGGCCGCCTGAGCCAGCCGGTGCCGCTTTTCCAGGAACGACGTCGACCGGGGCCTTCCCAGCGCCGTGTTCAGCCAGGCCTGGGCGGATGCCTGGGCCGCGGCGGCTTTCCGCGAGCGCTCAAAATGCGCCAATTGCCGTCCGGTTCGTTCCCCCCGCAGAGCAGCCGCCATGATGGGGGACAACGCCGCAGCATCCAGCCAGCCCAGGGTCATGCCCTGACCGCCAATGGGGCTGATCTCATGGGCCGCATCGCCAATGAGTGCCACGCGTCCCGAAATCATGGAGCTTGCATGCCTGGACCTGACGGTGAAGGCGCTGAACATGCTGTTGCGGGCAGGGTCCACCGTGATGGACGTCCGGTCGGCTATGAGTGCTGCAAGGTCCGCGGGCGTGGCCTCGGTCAGCAACTTATCCGTGTGGACCACCCAGCGCCGCAGGCCGCCCGGCAAGGGAAAGGACTCCACAATTCCCGCAGCTTCCAAATAGAGCACGGCAGTGGCGTCCTGTGAACCGGTATCCACAAAATCACCCATGAGGTAGCTGTCAGGGTAGTTGCGCCCCCGGGTGGCGATGCCCAGTTCCCTCCGGAGCGTGGAGCGGGCCCCATCGGCGCCCACCACCAGGCGCGCCGTCAGGGAGCCTTGTTCCCCTGGACTGGTGGTTCCCAGCGTCACCGAGGTCCCGGCGTCGTGCAGGGAAGTGACAGTGACGCCGCGCTGCAGGGCCTGCGGGTCCAAGGCACGCACCCGGGCTTCCAAGTGTGCCACCGTGCGGGCCTGCGGGACGGCCAAAATGAAGGGGTAGGCATTGCCCAGCCCGTCAAAGCGCAGTTCCGTCACTGGTTTTCCAGCGCTGCGGGCAACACCTGCGGTGATGGGCACCCCCTCGGCAATGAGCTCCTGGGCAATTCCCACGCGGGCCAGTGCCGACAAGCCGGGAGGATGAATGCCAATGGCGCGGGAATGCGTACTGGGGGCAGTGCGCTGTTCCACAATGCGCACGCTCAGCCCGTCCTGGAGCAGCAGCGCACCCAGGTACAGGCCCACCGGCCCGGCCCCCACAATCACCACATCAAACATGGTGCTCTTCCGGACTCCACAACACCAGGTTCCGCCATGGGGCGGCGGACTCCACCAACCAGTGCGGGGGCAGGATTGCGCGCAATTCGGCAGCTGTGTAGCTGCGCTTAATGGACGTCATCCCGTCCTTGCGAATAAAAGAACCGGGGAAAAATGGCAGTGTTCCCACGGAAAACAAGGCGTGGGCCAGCGGACTTCGCGCAATGTCACTGTGGATGGCCAGCCGTTGCGTCAGGATTTGTGAATCGTTGAGCAGACCCTGCAATTGCTCCTGATCGAGGTGGTGGAGCAGATGGTTGGAAATGACGACGTCGAAGCTGGCCCCTTCGGCAACAAGGGCACTGCTGTGGACGCTGCGAAACGTCAGTGACGGCAGCGTGTTGTTGGCGCGGGCGTAGCCAATGGCCCGCTCATCGGGGTCAATGGCGGTGATGGACAGCCGTAGACCATCCCGCACAGCCCATCTGGCCAACGCTGCCGCAATGTCCCCGCCGCCACAGCCAATGTCCAGCAGTGTGGTGTCAGAGGTGGCTGACAGCAAGGGCCTTATGCGTTGGCAATACACTCCGCGCCAGCGGGACACAAAGTAGTTGATCAGCGGGAATTGGGCGTAGGTGCGGGCCAGCCGGTCAGGGTCGCAGTCGGCCCTGTCCATTTCCTCGACGGCATGCACATCACGGCCGGTCAGCCGGCGTTGGTGCAGGACCCTTTGCAGTTGCAAAATGTTGCCCGTCCTAGGCATGGCCTGCGGGGACAGCACTGAGATCCGCGCTGGACGCTGCATCAAGGGAAAGCCCGGCGTGGTCGTTTCTGCTCGGCGCGGTGGACACGCTGTGCTTGGTGAACAACGCCGTCTCCACAGTCAGCCCCGGTCCAAACGCCATGGCGCAAATGGTTTCACTTTCGTCCTCGGCGGACTGTTCCAAAATGTGCTTGAGGACAAACATGACGGTGGCGCTGCTCATATTGCCAAAATTCCGCAGGGTTTCCCGCGCTGGAATGAGTTGTTCCACGCTCAGTTCCAGCTTGGCCTGGACCTTGTCCAAAATGCTGCGCCCGCCGGGGTGAATGGCCCAGTGGCGGATGCTGCTGTAGGGGAGTGCTGCAAGTTCCGGAGCCGTGGCCAGCAGGGGCGCCAAAGCGCCGGTGATGTGCTCATCAATGATTTTGGGGACATAGCTGTCAAGCACCATTTCAAAGCCATGATCGCCAATGTTCCACGCCATGGAGTCCTCTCCCACAGGCGTGAGCACCGTTTCAAAGTGGTCCATGGACAACACCGCACGGGTGGTGGGAATATCACGGGCGGTGATAATGGCAGCTGCCCCGCCGTCGCCGAAGAGGGAGGAGCCCATGATGGTGTCGGGGTCATTGGAGGTGCGTACGTGCAGGGAACACAGTTCCACGGAAACCACCAGCACCACTGCCTCGGGATCCGCCTCGCAAAACGCCTTGGCTGCCCGCAGTGCCGGGAACGCGGCGTAGCATCCCATGAAGCCAAGGTGATAGCGCTGCACGGACGGGGCCAAACCCAGTGCCCTGACAATTTTGTAATCGGGTCCCGGGTTAAAGAAGCCCGTGCAAGAGACGGTAACGACGTGCGTAACGTCGCTGGCGGATATTTCCGGGCAGGCAGCCAGTGCCTTCCCGGCAGCTTCAATAAACAAGGCTGTCGCCTCTGTGGCGAAAAGGTCATTGCGGTCTTTAGTGGTGGGGTTGAGCAGGAGTCCGGTTCCGGCGTCGTAAAACATGGGCTCCGCACTGCGGGAGGAAGTGGTGAGTTCCCGCACTGCCGTACGCCGCGTCTCAATGGCGGCAGAATCAAAGCAGGTACGGACCAATCGCTGGCCCAGGCGCGTCAACCCCGGTTGGGCCGCAAAAACATCGCGGGCCTGTTCCTGAATTAAAATGGTGGACGGAACAGCGGTTTCAAGAGCCATGAGGGTGACAGTCATAGTCCATTCTTAGCGGGGGCGGGCAAAGAACACAATGGGGGGCCGGTGCGGTGGGAGCCCGCAATGCGTGGAAGATGTGCCCCGTCGCCTAGGATGAAGTGACGCCCGGACCCGCTGCAGCTGCCCTGAAGAGCTGCAGCCACGCCCGTCCGGGCCGTAACTGCTTGGAGGTGAGACGCACCATGGATGACGGACCCAGTCGATCTACCATCCGCGCGAATCTCGCCTGCCCCCGTGGCTAACAATCCTCCTGTAATCCACCATTTTGCCGGTAACTTGGCGAACATCTCCGTGTTTTAGCTTTTTCCGGAGTGGATGAGGAGCCTCAAGAACTGTTCCAGGTTGAGGCGTTGATCCGGCCGGTGACGGGATCGTGCGGTTGGTCAATATTGCGCCCCCACGACACACCTCACACCCCCACACATGGTTTATGCACGCACCACGGTTTTCGCCGTGGAGTGCCCACGTGTGCCTTCACTGGAGGACTGCACCATGATTAAATACCCCGTTCAAACGTTTGAAGACAGCGCCGAACTTCTGGGCCGTGCCCTCAACTCCCACGACCTTCTGGCCGTTTCGCGGGCCTTGTTGCCGTTAAACGTGTCCGAGACGCTGGAGCAATTGGAACGGCTGAGCACCATTGATCGTGCCGTGGCGTACCGCACCCTGCCCAAGGGTCGGGCCATTGAAGTCTTTGAGCGCCTGGACGCCGCACTTCAGGCGGACCTGGTGTCGGGACTGCAGGAGGCCGACGTAGCTGAAGTGTTTGCCACATTGAGCCCGGATGACCGGGTGGCCCTGCTGGATGAGCTGCCGGCCTCCGTTGCCAACGCCTTGATATCCGGGCTAAGCGAGAAGGACCGGGCATTGACAAGCACGGTGCTTGGCTATCCGCAGGGTGCTGTGGGCCGTTACATGAGCCCGGAATTTGTCACCACCCATCCAAACCTGAGCGTGGGGGAGACGTTTGCCCGGGTAAAGCTGCATTTGGACGACGCGGAGAGCGTCTACACAATTCCCGTCACCGATACCGGCCGGCATTTGGTGGGCGTGGTATCCCTGCGCGATGTCCTGCGAGCCGATGATCACGCGTTGGTTGCCGGGATCATGAAGAAGCCGTTGAGCTTTTCCGCAACGCAGGACGTGGAAGAGGCTGCCCGCTATTGTGCCGGCGCGAAGATTTTAGCGCTGCCCATTGTCGACGCCGAGGACCGTCTGGTGGGAATCTTGACAGTGGATGATGCCCTGCAGATTCTAGAGGACGCGGAAACCGAGGATGCGGCACGTTCCGGCGGCACCGAACCGCTGCGCCGACCCTATTTGGCGACCCCCGTAGGCAACATTGTCCGGGCCAGGGTGGTGTGGCTGCTGGTATTGGCACTGGGAGCCACGCTCACGGTCCAGGTGATTGGCGCTTTTGCTGAGACCCTTGAGCAGCAGGTGGTGCTTTCGCTGTTCATTCCACTGCTGATAGGCACGGGCGGCAACACCGGCAACCAGGCGGCCACGACCATTACCCGCGCCTTGGCCCTGGGTGACGTCCGCCCGCGTGATGTGTTTAAGGTTTTCGCCCGGGAATTTCGGGTCGGCGCCTTCCTGGGTCTGCTGCTGGGTACCCTTGGATTTGTCATCGCCTCCTGGGCCTTCACGGTGCCCCTTGGCCTGGTCATTGGTTTAACCCTGCTCGGGGTGTGCACCATGGCCGCCAGCATTGGTGGGCTCATGCCGTTGCTGGGCAAGGCTGTCAGGGCGGATCCAGCCGTGTTTTCCAACCCCTTCATCTCCACCTTTGTTGATGCTGCCGGGTTGATTATTTACTTCCTGATAGCCACCAGTATTCTCGGCCTTTGAAGGATCCCGGCGCACGTCCTGGCGGGTTTGGCGGAACGGATCCGTAGAGCGTGGGTTGCCTTGCTGCCGGGAAAACAGTGATGTTATTCACCCGCAGCTGCCTGCGCGGGCCTTTTTGCCGGCAATCGGCCAGGTTCGGTTGCGCTTATTCCCGTCACCTTTGAGAGAATGGGACGGTGACTGTTACAGATATCCCCACCAGCGACACCAAACTGGACCTGCCGCCCCTGAAACTTGGCAACATCACAGTGCAGACCCCTGTGGTGCTTGCCCCCATGGCGGGCATTACCAACACGGCGTTCCGCAGGCTCTGCCGCGAACATGGCGGCGGTGTGTTCGTCTCCGAAATGGTGACTTCCCGGGCACTGGTGGAGCGCACCCCTGAATCGATGCGGCTGATCAGTCACGATCCGGATGAGCAGATCCGCTCCGTCCAGCTGTACGGCGTCGACCCGGTCACCGTGGGCCAGGCCGTGCGGCTGCTCGTTGAGGAAGACCACGCCGACCACATTGATTTGAATTTTGGCTGCCCCGTGGCCAAGGTGACCCGCCGCGGCGGCGGGGCTGCACTGCCATGGAAGCTTGACCTGTTCACCGACATTGTCCAGACGGCGGTGCGCGAGGCCGCCAAGGGCGGCTTGCCGCTGACCATTAAAATGCGCAAGGGCATTGACGAGGACCACCTCACCTACCTGGAGGCCGGCCGGATTGCGCGCGACGCCGGAGTGGCTGCAGTGGCGCTGCATGGGCGCACGGCCAACCAGTTTTACTCGGGGCAGGCGGACTGGGACGCCATTGCCCGTCTGCGCGAAGCGCTCCCGGACGTCCCCGTCCTGGGCAATGGCGACATTTGGAGTGCCGAAGATGCCGTGGCCATGGTGCGTCAGACCGGCGTCGACGGCGTGGTGGTGGGCAGGGGCTGCCAAGGCAGACCCTGGCTCTTCGGGGACCTAATGGCGGCCTTTGAGGGCAGCGACGCCCGGCATCAGCCGGGGATGGCCGAGCTTGCCGCCGCCGTGTACCGTCACGCGGAACTGCTGGTGGACACTTTTGCTGATGAGAACAAGGCGCTGCGCGACATTCGCAAGCACATGGCGTGGTACTTCAAGGGCTACGTGGTGGGCGGTGAGCTGCGCGCCAAGCTTTCCTGCGTTCCCACACTTGAGGCATTGCGGGCGCTGCTTGACCAACTCGACATGAGCGAAGGGTACCCGGGCGTCGATGCAGAAGGCCCCCGCGGTCGCGCCGGCACCCCCAAACGGACCGCTCTGCCCGCCAACTGGTTGGACAGCCGCACCGTCAGTGGCGCCCAGGAGGCGGAGCTGGTGGGCGCGGAGCTGGACGTTTCCGGCGGTTAAGCTGCGCCTGTGGGCAATGGCCCCAAGCGGGAGGTGCTTGCACCTAAACTAGAAACCATGTCTTCAGACTTGCAAGTGGTGTATTTGCCCCAGGACCAGCAGCGTTGGGTGGAGGAGACGCCCAAGAATTCCCTCCGCACGGTTTTTGAACGTGACAGGGCCCGGGTGCTGCATTCCTCGGCGCTGCGACGTTTGGGCGCCAAAACCCAGGTGGTTGCCCCCGATACGGATGATTTTGTCCGCACGCGGCTCACCCACAGTCTGGAAGTTGCCCAGATTGGCCGCGAACTGGGCCGGACCCTGGGATGTGACCCCGACGTGGTGGACACTGCCTGTCTGGCGCATGACCTCGGCCACCCGCCCTTTGGCCACAACGGGGAATCCGTCCTGAACGAACTCTCCCACGACATTGGCGGATTCGAAGGCAACGCCCAGACCCTGCGTCTGCTGACACGCCTGGAGTCCAAGGTGCTCACGTCCGACGGCGGTTCGGCCGGCTTGAACTTGACCCGCGCCTGCCTGGATGCTGCCACAAAATACCCGTGGTTGGCCGTCGACGCACCCCTCATTGGTGGTTCACGCACCAGCAAATTTGGCGCCTACACCGATGACCTTCCCGTCTTTCAATGGTTACGCGACGGCGCTCCCACGGGCAAGTCATGCATTGAGGCGCAGGTGATGGATCTAGCCGATGACATCTCCTACTCCGTCCACGATGTTGAGGACGCTATTGTGGCGGGCCATGTGCAGTTGAAATGGCTCGCCAACCAGGATCAACGCCATCGCGTCCTCGGCTACACTCAGCAGTGGTATCTGCCCAACGTGGACACGGCTGAAATTGATGCTGCCCTGCAACGCCTGGAGGCCACGGACGTGTGGGTTCGGCACGCCGACGGCAGCCGGCGTTCCATGGCGGCGTTGAAGGACATGACGAGCCAGCTCATTGGCCGTTTTTGTCAAAGCGCAGTGGCCGCCACCCGCACCATTCACGGCACGGGTCGTTTGGCCCGGTACGCCGGTGACGTGATCGTGCCCCAGGATACGTTGACGGAAATAGCTGTCATGAAGGGACTTGCCACCACCTTTGTCATGACCACCGACCACCGCCAGCCGATTTACCAGCGGCAGCGGGATGTGCTCAGTGAACTGGTGGCCGTCCTCAGTGCTACGGGGGACGCGCATTTGGAAACCATGTTTGCCGCAGATTGGCGCGAGGCCAACGACGACGACGCGCGCCTGCGCATTGTCATCGACCAAATTGCCTCGCTCACCGACGTCTCGGCACTTGCGCTGCACGAACGCCTTGTGGGTACTGAACGGACACTTCTCTAAGTAACCCGACAGTGGCAGCACTTCGCCGGCCCCCTTATGCCGGCCCACTTGTGCCGGTCCCGGCGTTTTCGCCGCCGATGCCACTATCCACACGCGGCCAAGGACGCCAAGTTCCTCACGTAAACTTGGCAAGGTGGCGGCCCTGATTAGACGTGAAGACATAGACGAGGTGCGGACGCGCACTGACCTTAAAGAAATGGTTGACGCGTACGTCACCTTGAAGTCGGCCGGCATTGGTTCCTGGAAGGGTTTGTGCCCTTTTCATGATGAACGCAGCCCGTCCTTCCACGTGCGCCCGCAAATGGGTTATTTCCATTGCTTTGGCTGCCAGGAAAGCGGCGACGCCATTTCCTTCATTCAAAAAATGGACCACATCACTTTTTCCGAAGCCGTGGAGAAATTAGCTGCCCGCATTGGTTATGAGCTGCGGTATGAAGATGGTGGCACAGGCCCCCGGCGGGAAGAAATTGGCCGCCGTCAACGCTTGTTGGACGCCCATAAAATCGCCGGTGAATTCTTCCGCGAACAACTGCTCAGCCCGGCAGCGGCAGCAGGGCGCCAATTTCTGTCCGAGCGTGGTTTTGAAAGGGCGGCGGCTGATCACTTTGGGGTGGGCTTTGCCCCCCAGGGGTGGGATGGCCTGCTCAAACACCTGACGGGCAAGGGTTTTAGCCATGAAGAGCTAAAGCTGACGGGGATGTTTTCAGAAGGCAGCAGGGGCATTTACGACCGCTTCCGCGGCCGTCTCATGTGGCCCATCCGCGATATTGCCGGAGACACCGTGGGTTTTGGGGCCAGGAAATTATTCGATGATGACCCGGGCCCCAAATACCTCAACACCCCGGAAACCGGGCTGTATAAAAAATCTCAGGTGCTGTACGGCATTGACTTAGCGAAGCGAAACATTGCCTCAAAGCGCCAGCTGGTGGTGGTCGAGGGCTACACGGATGTCATGGCCTGCCATTTAGCCGGCGTGGACACGGCAGTAGCCACCTGCGGAACCGCCTTCGGCGCCGACCACATTAAGGTGGCCCGGCGGCTGCTTTCCGACGACGGCAGCGGAGGGGAAGTGGTCTTCACCTTTGACGGCGACGCGGCCGGGCAGAAAGCGGCGCTGAAGGCCTTTGATGAGGACCAGCGCTTTGTGGCCCAAACATTCGTCGCCGTGGAGCCCTCGGGGGCTGATCCCTGCGAGTTGCGTCAGCGTAAAGGTGATGAGGCGGTCCATGCTTTGATCCGTTCGCGTCGACCGCTCTTTGAGTTTGCCATTCGTTCCACCCTGGCCAAGTTTGATCTGAGCACAGTTGAAGGCCGCGTCAATGGGCTGCGGGAATCGGCCCCCGTGGTGGCAGCAATTCGTGACGGCTCCACCCGCATGGGTTACAGCCAGGAACTGGCTGGCTGGTTGGGGTTGGCTGATCCCAACGAGGTGCTGCGGGCTGTAAAAAATGCTGACCGCAAGGTGCACGGCTCCGCCCAGGCGCACGGTTCCGCCCAGGCGCACACCAAGACGTCGCAGCGTGCCGAGGACCCACGGGAGCAAGCAATGCAGCAGCCTGCTAACGCGCAGGTGTATGTTCGACCCGACCCCCGCGACCCGCAAGGGCGCATGGAGAGGGAAGCGCTTGAGGTGGTGCTGCAGCACCCCGGGTATTTGACGGCCGGGAACTGGCAACATTTTGCTGCTACGCAGTTCGTGAACGCCGCATATCGGGCCGTCCAGGGTGCCATTGTGGCGGCCGGACAAGCAGAGGACACGTCCCTGCAGTGGTTGGGTGCCGTACGTGCGGGGGTGCCACCGGAACTGGAGCAGCTGGTGGCGGAGTTGGCCCTGAGCCCCCTGCCGGCTACCCGCGAGGACACCCTGGCGCGGTATTGCCGTGATATTTTGCGTCGGCTCTTTGAGCTCCAAATCACCCGACTTAAGGAAGAGCGGCTGGGTGCTTTGCAGCGCATGGACCCAGCGGTGGATCCGGAGAACTATCAGCTGCTCCAGCGTGAACTCATGGAGCTGGAAACAGCCCGCAGACAGTTGCGGGGAGACGGCTAGTTAGCTGTTCCTTTGCCGATTTCACAACCGGGCAACCCTTTGTTATTGTTGTTCCTGCACGATCCCCTATAGCTCAATTGGCAGAGCGTTCGACTGTTAATCGAAAGGTTCCTGGTTCAAGTCCAGGTGGGGGAGCCACAGCAAATAATTGTCTCCGGCCCTCAACGGGCTGGAGACAATTATGGTCTGGTGTTTAGTAGAAATTGCCACTTGCAAATTCTGCTAAGATTATTTTGCCTCATTCCCCTATAGCTCAATTGGCAGAGCGTTCGACTGTTAATCGAAAGGTTCCTGGTTCAAGTCCAGGTGGGGGAGCTTTTCTATAAAACCCCCCGCACTTCAGTGCGGGGGTTTTGTTTTCATTATTTTTTGCAGCTGACCAGGTGGCAGGGTGCTAAATACCGGGAACCCTTCGAGGTCTGACAATGAACCACAGTGCAGCCATGCCCAGCAAGCTCGAAGCTCCCATGATCAGTGCCATGGGGGTCGCGGTCGCAACGCCAATCAAGCCCACAACAGGGGTCATGAGGCCGGCGAAACCAAAGTTTGCCGCACCCAATAACGACGCCGCCGTTCCCGCCTGCTTGCCGTGGCGGGTCAAGCCCATGACCTGCACCGACGGGAACATGAAACCCGTTGCGCAGATGAAGAACCATAGCGGAATGACCACGCCCCAGAGCCCCAAGCCCAATTGATCTCCCATCACGATGGCGATGGCAGCCAGCACCTGAGCCACTGTGGCCCCGGCAATGACCCACTGGGGACCCGTGTGTCGCATGATGCGCGAAGCGCTTTGCACACCTATCACCACGCCCAGCGAGTTGGCGGCGAACAGGAAGCCGTATTCTTGCGGGCTAAAGCCAAAGGTTCCCTGAAAAAGAAATGTTGAGGCCGACAAGTACGTGAATAACGCAGCGAAATTAAAGCCGCCAACCACCAATGTGCCAACAAAAATTCTGTCGCTAAACACTGCCCTGTAGCGATCCAGTGAACTGAACCCGTCGGACTGCCGGGCTGCCGGGGGCCGCGTCTCAATGAGGAAGACAGCTGACGCCACGACCACCAAAATGCCGTAACCGGCCAGGAACCAGAAAATTCCAGGCCAATCCATGACTCCCAGCAGCTGTGAACCAATGACGGGAGCCAAGATCGGGGCCATGCCGCTGACCAGCGCCATGTAGGAAAGCATCTTCACCAGGCGGTAGCCGCCAAAAAGATCGCGAATCATGGCCATGGCCACCACGCTGCCACCGGCTGCACCAATACCCTGCAAAACGCGAAAAACACCGAGCATGGTGATGTCGGTGGACAATGCCGCACCGAGAGATGCTCCGACATGCAATACAGTGGCCATGATCAGTGGCAGTTTTCGACCAAATTTATCGCTCAACGGCCCCACCATCAGTTGCCCGGCAGCAAAGCCAACGGTTGTGGCCGTCAACGTCAGTTGCACTGCGGCGGCGCTGACGGACAGCTCTTGGGAAATGAGGGGAAAAGCGGGCAGATACAGATCAATGGTGAATGGTCCAAGAGCTGTCAGCAGCCCCAAAATTAAGACATAGACAAATTTTTGCCGGCGAGTCAGGGCGTCACCGGGGTGAACTGTGGTGGTCAAGTAAGAAATCCTAAAAATGTGCAGCTTGTACAAAGACGTGAAGCATCGTTACACCCCACCGCACCCGCAACACTAAATCAAGCTGCAGTATTCCTCATGTTCACGGCGACCGGGAACAGCTGCCCGAAGCGCCGGACTGTCTGAGCCCGCCGGGAGGCGATGGATGGTAATTTTGTGACTAGGGTTGTGCGCCTTGATGAGGGCACTACAAAGACTATGGGTTCATGTACTTGGTGCGTACGCTGCATGAACTTCACTATGAAGGCGGACTCAGTGACGGAAAAGCAAAACAATGTACAGCTTGTGATGGCTGAGGATCATGGAGCTGGCGCCTCGGCCTTGTTTGAGAGCGTCAAAACAGCTGCCCGTTTGGTACCACGGCAGCTGAATGACGAAATATCGCTTGCCAAGCTCGAGCTGGAACATAAAAAGGAACGTGTTGGCGGCGTCGCCATTTTCGCCGCCGTTGCCTTGATCTTTGGCGCGTTGTTGGTGGTGGCGTTGGTGGTGGCAGCTATTGCCGGCCTGGGCACTGTCTTGCCGTTGTGGCTCTCGGCGCTCATCATCTGCGGTGCCCTTTTGCTGGTCATGGCCGTCAGCGCACTCGTTGCCTATAAGAAGTTCCAAAAGCTCCTGCCATTGCTTCCTCCCCACGCTAACCGCGGCATTCGCCACGATTTGGGCATTATTAAAGACGGCCGGGCCTTTGACCCTGCCACTTTGGAGGCAGAAAACTTGAGCCGCGAGGAAAAGAAAGCCCGTAAGACCAAGGCCACCGAGGAAAAGTTGCAGGCGTCTACGGAGCGCGCAGCTAAGGAAGCCGAGCAAGGACCCAAGGCCACGGAAGAGGAGTTGGTGAAGCGTACGGCAGCGCGACGCGAACACTTGTTGAACCTGCGCGAGGACATTTTAGTTGAGGCGGACGTTAAAAAATTGGCCACCCACGCCTTGGACACCGCCAAGGAAAAAACCCGCGAAACCGTTGGGCTGGCTGCAGCAGGTGCCGCCAGCGAATTTACTGAAACCGTTAAGGATCGGTGGAAGCCGGCGACGGTTTTTGCCGTGTCGAGCGCCACCGTGGTGGTTTTGCTGCGAAAGTTGATGCAAAAGTAGTCTTAGGACTCTAGGGGGAGGTAGCGTCGATGTCTCATCACACCAGCCGGACTGATTACTCCGACGCTATCTTCACCATCCCCAACGTCATTACCATCATCAGGTTTTTAGGCACGCCCCTCTTTGTGTGGCTGGTTTTGTTTCGTCACGAATATGGTTGGGGCGTGTTTGTTCTTGCGCTCATGGGCTGCACCGATTGGATTGACGGCTTCGTGGCGCGCACACTGAAGCAAACCTCCAAATTGGGCAGAATCATGGACCCTTTGGCCGACCGGGTGGCCCTCGTGACCGTGGTGGTTACCATGGTGATCGTTGGATTCCTGCCTCTGTGGCTCCTGCTGCTCTTAGTCATACTGGACGTGGTGCTGCTGGCGGTGACCCTGTACCTTTTCCGCGGGGATGCAAATTTGAAGGTGACGCTGCTGGGCAAGACACGCACTGCAGCCCTCATGGTAGGTACCCCCATGCTGTTGCTGGCCAAGGCGCTGGACTCTGATTTCACGTTTTGGCTGGCATGGATTTTTCTCGGCGCTGCAATGATCATGCATGTCATTGCTTTTTGTCAGTATTTTGTTGCCCTGCTGGCCAAACACCGTGAAGTGCACTTGTCAGGTGAGGCTCGAGGCACCGCATGATGTGGTTGGCAGTTGCGTGTGCCGTCGCCGGGGCCTTCTTTCTTGCCTTTGGAGCTCAACGTCAGGGCAGCGCCGTCCAAAACAATACTGGCGGCCTCGCTTTAGGCAGTGCCGGGTTTGTCCGTCTGCTCACCAATCCCCGCTGGGTCGTGGGTTTGATCCTGCTGGGAATTGGTACCGCACTGAACGTGGTGGCCCTGACGCTGGGAACGCTGACAGTGGTGCAACCTATTGGCGCCATTGCCCTGGTCATTACGACAATCGTCAATTCCCGGGATCAAGGCATCCGGTTGAATCGGGCAACGGTGGTGTCCATAACCGTCTGCGTTGGTGGCAGCGCATTATTTGTCCTGATGGCAGTCAATGTGGTGCGTGAAAGCACGCACGTCAGCGTTGCCCAGGAATTAACGGTGGTGCTGTTATTGACGGTTGTCATCATCTTTTTTGGCGGCATACTGGTGGCCTTTAAACACCGCCTGAGATCATTTTTTTACATCGTTGGCTCGGGAGTGCTTTTTGGTTTCGTTGCCGTCTTAACGCGGATCATTGCCAAGCAGCTTTTTGATCCCAACGGCTTGTATTTGCTCAACGTGCAGTGGTACTCGGTCATTGCCATTGCCGCAGCGGGTGGTTTGGGAGGTTGGTTTGTGCAAAGCGCCTACGCCAGCGGACCGCCAGAGCTAGTCATTGCCGGACTTACCGTGATTGACCCCATCGTGGGTATTGCCATTGGGATTGTGATCTTAAGTGAACTGCGTGACGACGTGCCGCCAGTAGTGGCAATTGCCATGGCCGGGGCCGCGTTCCTTGCTATCGTTGGGGTGATCGCGCTGTCCAGACACCACCCGGATGTTGTGAACCGACGCCGGGCTGCGAAAAAAAGCGCAGCGTAAGCATCAAACCTGGCCCCAGGCCCCATGTATTCAGGAGTACATTCCGTGACATCTTCCTCAAGCGAGGGCGGCCACTCGCCGCTCACTATCTTGATCGCCGCTGATACCTACCCGCCGCACATTAATGGTGCGGCGCAGTTTTGTTTACGGCTGGCCACGGGAATGACAGGCAGAGGCCACAAGGTGCATGTGATGGCGTGCCGCGAAAACAGCGGCCCCATGGTCACCGAACAACGCCCCGAGGCCACCGTTCATCGGCTCCGATCCCGGGCAGTGCCCACGCACGAGTACTTCCGCATCTGCCTGCCGTGGGAAATTAAAAAGGACATTATTGCGCTTTTTGATGTCATTAAGCCAGATGTGGTGCACGTGCAAAGTCACTACATGATTGGCGAACACGTAGTGTATGAGGCTGCGCGTCGGGGCATACGCATAGTAGCGACCAATCACTTCATGCCGGAAAACCTCAACCCCTTCCTGCCGTTCCCGCAGTGGTTTAAAAACATTGTAGGCCGCGTATCGTGGCGTGACATGGGCAAGGTCATGAGCCGTGCCGATGTGGTCACGACCCCCACGCCGCTAGCTGCCAAAGCAATGCATGAACATGCTTTCCTGCGTAAGGTGTTGCCGCTTTCAAATGGGATTGATGCGGGCAACTACGAGCTGGCCGACGGTGAAGTTGCGCCACAAAATCCATACCCGACCATTGCCTTTGTGGGCAGGTTGGCCGAAGAGAAACACATTGATGTCCTCATCGACGCCATTTCCCAGACACCGCCGGAACTTAAGCTGCACTTAGTCATCGTCGGCGGGGGCGAAGTCAAGGCGGCGTTGAAGGCACAGGCTGCGAGGTTGGGCTTGGCGGAACGGGTGGAATTCACCGGTCTCATCAGTGACGAAGAACTGCGCGAGGTGTATCTCAAAGCCGAGCTCTTTGTTATGCCGGGGACCGCTGAATTGCAATCCTTGGTCACCCTGGAGGCCATGAGTGCTTCCACCCCCGTCATTTTGGCCAATGCCATGGCACTGCCGCACTTGGTAAACGATGGCGTCAATGGTTACCTCTTCACGCCTAATGACAGCGGCGACCTGGCACAAAAAATCGTCAGCATTATGACCTTGCCTGTTGCAGAGCGTTTAGCCATGGGTGCGGCAAGTCATGAGATGGTGGCACGGCACGGCTTGGCGAAGACGCTGGACACTTTTGAAAACATTTATCGTGGCGGCAGCTACGAAGATCATGCAGTTTAGGCCGTGACCCCTTAGGATTGTAAAAGTGCTTTTCTCGGATGGCTGCTTTTTCTCAGAGCGCCGGGTTAAGACACCAGGTACGGGGCCATAGCTCAGCTGGTTAGAGCGCGGGACTCATAATCCTAAGGTCCTCGGTTCAAGTCCGAGTGGCCCTACCCATAAAGTGCCCCCGATCTGCGTATGACGCAGATCGGGGGCACTTTTATTTGCGAAGTGATTTTCCCGATGTCCGGCAGACTCTCACAGGCGTTGTGCCACCGCCCTAGCTCGCAGGTCTGAAGCTGCTGGCCAGATAAACGGTGAAGGGCCAACCAAATTGCAACACAACATCCATGCAGAGGAGATGGGCTGCGCCGCGAAAAAACAATGGCAAGCCAACTGACAGCGGCCATGGGTGAGAAGGACCGGCAGAAGCTGAAACAGCAATGGCCGAATTGGAGAATCCTGAGCGCGATGGACGCAGACCTTTTTAGTTGGCGGACCATCACGGGCAGCGCCCTGTCCTGCCCGCCGTAGACGTTGAAATCCAGACGGATGTGAAGGAATCGCCGAAGAGTGGGGGAACGCAGCGCAGCTGAAAGTTTTCTTCCCCAATCTACTGCAGGAACACACGGTTATTGTTGCCTCAGACACAGTGAGTGAGATATGTTACTCATGAGTAACAAGTTTTTTTTGCTCCCGGTGAGCTCTGTTTAATGAAGAATTCAAGCAAAGGAATGCCCGTGTCCAAGGCTGCTGTAGATTCCAACAATCTTCCCTATCCCGACGGGGATTTTTATGGTTTTGAGCAAATGCTCACCGACTCAGAGCGCAATCGCCTCCACGAGATCCGTGATTTCCTAGCCAGGGAAGTCAAACCCATTGCCGTGGACTGCTGGAACCGGGGAGAGTTCCCCATGGACATCATTCCCAAACTGGCGGCCATGGATATGATGAGCCCCGTGCACCGCCAAGGTTATTCAAGCCTGTTCGCGGGGCTGGCGCACGCCGAGTTCACGCGTGCAGATTCCTCCATTGCCACTTTTATGGGTGTCCACGATGGCCTTTTCACAGGGTCCATTGAGGCTCTGGCCTCCGAAGAACAAAAAGCCGCGTGGCTGCCAGACATTTACGCCATGAAGAAAATTGGCGCCTTTGGACTCACGGAACCACTGGGTGGATCGGACGTAGCCGGTGGAACACGGACCACGGCCGTCCGCGACGGAGAGCAGTGGACCCTCAATGGCGCCAAGCGCTGGATCGGCAACGCCACGTTTTCCGACTGGGTAGTAATCTATGCCAAGGACGTGGCCGATAACCAGGTCAAGGCTTTTCTGGTCGACACCAAACTGCCAGGCTATACGGCCACAAAGATTGAGAACAAAACCGCCCTTCGCACAGTGCAAAACGCGGACATCACACTGGAAAACGTGGTGGTTTCCCATGACTACAAGCTTGCCGGCGCCAACAGCTTCAAGGACACCAACAAGGTTCTAAAAGTCACGCGGCTTGCCGTGGCGTGGCAGGCCGTGGGTCAGCAAATGGCCGCCTTCGATGTAGCCCGACGCTATGCCGTGGAACGTGAACAGTTTGGTCGTCCCATAGCCTCCTTTCAAATGGTCCAGGATCAGCTAGTGAAGATGCTTGGCAATACCGTGGCGTCCACGGGCATGATGGTTCGCCTGTCCCAACTAGAGGACTTGGGACAGGCCAAGGATGAACAATCGGCGCTGGCCAAGGCATTCACCACCGCGCGAATGCGAGAAACAGTTGCCATGGGCCGCAGCTTATTAGGTGGTAATGGCATTGTCACCGACTTTGAGATGGCCAAGATCTTCGCCGATGCAGAGGCAATTTACTCCTACGAGGGCACCTATGAGATCAATACGCTCGTGACGGGCCGCGCCATTACCGGCATCTCCGCCATCGTCTAGCCTGGACATCGTCCACCCCGGCCGTCATCTGGCCCTGCCTCCACCCCGCCGCACCGCTCATGAACCTCAGCGGCGCGGCGGGAGCAGGACGGAGGGGCGTAAATCCAGCACAAACTGCAGTGGGTTGACATAGTCCTCGCCGCGCCGCACGCCCCAGTGCAAACAGCTGCCGCCCAAAGCAGGATCCCGGCAATGAGTGGGACCTTCCAGCACGCCCAGGTGCTGTCCACGAATAACGGCATCCCCGGCTTTAAGCTCCGAACGCACAGGCTCAAAGCTCAGACGTAAGCCACCTGCCACGGCAAGGCTGAGAACGGGTCTGTCAGCCACGACACCGGAAAAGCTCACCACCCCCTCAATAGGTGCCACCACGGCACTGCCCTGCGCTGCCAGCAAGTCAACGCCCCGGTGACCTGACAGCCACGGCTGAGCAGGCAGATCAAAGACGCGGACAACCCTGGGTTTGCCTGCCAACGGCCAACTCCACGCGAGATTTGCGGAGAGGGGAGCCGCCGCCGTCGGCAGTGGGGAAGCGATCGAATTGACGCCGGGCGCGAGAGCTACGAGCAGCAGAAAAACCATTGCTGCACGGCAACCCTGAACTGAATGCACACCCATGGCTTCATCGTGCGGTACGCGGCAAGGTAGGACAAGCGTGAGCGGTAATATGTGCAAAACCACGTGTCAGGCCCGAGATGTGGGGGAGTAGGCGTGGTCCGGCGCGCATACCCGCTGTAGTAGAATTGACGAAGCAGTGCGCTATTTGTGCGCTGACTACGCGCACCCCACCCTGATGAGGCACTGGAGAAAACTCCCGTGATCCTGCAGATGGATTGTGTCCATGCGGTCCACCTTTGGTGGTTGATGGAATGCACAATGGGTGCCAGGAGCACAGGAACCCGACCGGGAAACCGGGTGGGAACCCAGGCTGAATAAACCGTAAAACTAACAAGA
Source organism: Actinomycetales bacterium (assembly GCA_038242155.1). Taxonomy (GTDB): domain Bacteria; phylum Actinomycetota; class Actinomycetes; order Actinomycetales; family Micrococcaceae; genus Specibacter. The sequence goes on from JBBSSM010000009.1 coordinate 30,000, forward strand.
AGGAGCGCCGGCATGCCCGTCGTAACCATGCGCCAGCTGCTTGACAGCGGCGTCCACTTTGGACACCAGACCCGTCGTTGGAACCCGAAGATGAAGCGATTCATCCTCACGGAGCGCAACGGCATCTACATCATTGATCTGCAGCAGTCGCTGTCCTTCATTGACCGCGCCTACGAATTCGTGAAGGCCACCGTTGCACACGGCGGCACCGTTCTGTTCGTCGGTACCAAGAAGCAGGCTCAGGAAGCAATTGCCGAGCAGGCAACCCGCGTGGGCCAGCCCTACGTAAACCAGCGCTGGTTGGGCGGTATGCTCACCAACTTCCAGACGGTTTCCAAGCGCATCTCGCGCATGAAGGAACTCGAAGAAATCGACTTCGACGACGTTGCTTCCTCGGGCCACACCAAGAAGGAACTCCTGCTCCTCAAGCGTGAACTCACCAAGCTGCAAAACAACCTCGGTGGTATCCGCAACCTGACCAAGGCACCGTCCGTGCTCTGGGTTGTTGACACCCCGAAGGAACACCTCGCCATTGACGAGGCACACAAGTTGAACATCCCCGTTGTGGCCATCCTGGACTCCAACTGCAACCCCGACGAAGTTGATTTCCCGATCCCGGGTAACGACGACGCCATCCGCTCCGTAGCGCTGCTGACCCGCGTTATTGCCGATGCAGTTGCAGAGGGCCTCATTGCCCGCAACAACAAGGCAAGCGGCAACGAAGAAGCTCCGGCCGAGCCGTTGGCTGAGTGGGAGCGCGAGCTCCTCGAAGGTGACAAGGCAACCCAGGCTCCGGCCGAGGCTGCTGCTCCGGCTGAAGCTGCGACCGAGGCTCCGGCTGAAGCCGCTGAAGCCGTTGCTCCCGCCGAGGCTGCTGCTCCGGCTGAAGCTGCAACCGAGGCTCCGGCCGAAGCTGCAACCGAGAAGTAAAGAACTTTTCTTAGGTGGCACGTCTTGGGTTAGCTAAGAATTGTGCTGCTGAATAAGGATCCAGTCGCTGGCAGGATCGCGCCGCCTCCAAGGCACAGCGGTCCTGCCAGAACTGGCCCACCACTTATTTGCATACTTACATATCTACACTGAGGGGTTTACATGGCGAACTACACCGCCGCTGATATTAAGGCTCTGCGCGAGCGCACAGGCGCAGGCATGATGGACGTTAAGAAGGCTCTCGACGAGGCAAACGGCGACGCCGACAAAGCCATGGAGCTCATTCGCATTAAGGGTCTGAAGGGCGCTACCAAGCGTGAAGGCCGCTCCACCGCTGAAGGTCTCGTTGCCGCCGCTGTTGAAAATGGCGTTGGCGTCATGGTTGAAGTTAACTGTGAGACCGACTTTGTTGCCAAGGCCGCCCCCTTCATTGAATTCGCCAACAAGGTGCTGGCAACCGCCATCTCCTCGGGCGCAAGCGACGTCGAGACCCTGCTGGCCGTTGATGTTGATGGCAAGCCCATGTCCGAGGTTGTCATTGAAGCTGGCGCATTGCTGGGCGAAAAGGTGGCCATCCGCCGCCTGGCCCGCATTGAGGGTGCCACGGTTGATGCTTACCTGCACAAGACCTCCAAGGACCTGCCTGCCCAGGTTGGTGTCTTGTTCGCTGTTGACGGCGAAAACCAGGAAGTCGCTCACGACGTAGCCGTGCACATTGCCGCCATGTCCCCGACGTTCCTTAGCCGTGACGAAGTTGCTGCCGACGTCGTTGAAAGCGAACGCCGCATTGCCACTGAAACTGCCCAGGCTGAAGGCAAGCCCGAAGCAGCCATGACGAAGATCGTTGAAGGTCGCCTCACCGGCTTCTTCAAGGACATTGTTTTGGTTGACCAGGCTTTCGCCAAGGACGCCAAGAAGAGCGTCGGCGCGGTCTTGTCGGAAGCAGGCGTCAAGCCTGTTGCTTTTGCACGCTTCCGCGTGGGTGCATAAAGCACACCCTGCACGCTAAGTGCGTTCGCGCACTACAGTGCACAATACGTAAGAAGGAAGGGGTGGCCGCGGACTGCGGTCACCCCTTCCTTGTGCCCTCTTCGCACTGAATTGTCAGATAAGATCTTAGACGCGGCCTGCACTGATTTTCGCAGCGGCACCAAGACGCACCAAGCAACACCCCAGCACAATGGCACCGTGCCGCCCGTCTCAACAGGGTGCACCGGTGCCAGCATCCACGGAAGGCACCATGACCACGAATAACTCGCAGACAGCGCTTGACACCACTGCAGAGACGGCAGGATCTGGCGCCGTCAAGCGCCGCAGAGTGTTGCTGAAACTTTCAGGCGAAGTTTTCGGAGCGGGCAAATTGGGCGTGGATCCGGACACCATCCGCAATATCGCCAAACAAATTGCCAGCACCGTGGGTGAAGTTGAGGTTGCCATAGTTGTTGGCGGCGGTAACTTTTTCCGCGGAGCGGAGCTTTCCGCCTCCGGCATGGACCGTTCCCGCGCGGATTACATGGGCATGCTGGGAACTGTCATGAACTGCCTGGCACTGCAGGATTTTCTGGAGCAGGCCGGCGTGGACACCCGGGTTCAGAGCGCCATCACCATGGGCCAAGTTGCTGAAGCGTATATTCCCCGGCGTGCCATCCGCCACATGGAGAAGAGCCGGGTAGTTATTTTTGGTGCCGGAGCGGGCCTGCCTTATTTCTCCACCGATACGGTCGCAGCTCAACGCGCTTTGGAAGTCCATGCCGACGTGGTCCTCATGGCCAAAAATGGCGTCGACGGTGTCTACACAGCTGACCCCAAAAAGGATCCGACGGCCGTGAAGCTGGATCACTTGAGCTACGACGAGGCCATGGCCCGCGACATCCGGGTCATGGATCAAACGGCGTTCGCCCTTTGCCGGGACAATAATGTCTCCATGCTCGTCTTTGGCATGGAGGGTGAAGGCAATGTGGCCCGCGCCATCCTGGGTGAGGAACTGGGAACACTCGTCACCCCCTAGTTGACCGTGTGGCTGGCCCGGGCTGGGACGCCATTCACGGTAGGATGGGTTCAGAATTGCCGCTGGCACTGGCTGCGGACACAGGTAAGTTGTCATTAATTTCAGGGAGAGACGCGTGATCGAAGATACTTTGCTCCAGGCCGAGGAAAAGATGGATAAGGCTATTGAGGTCGCGAAAGAGGAATTTTCCGCGGTTCGCACGGGCCGTGCCAACCCCGCCATGTTCCACAAGGTGATGGTGGACTACTACGGTTCACCCACCCCACTGCAGCAGTTGGCCGCCTTTGCAGTACCCGAAGCCCGGACCCTGCTCATCACCCCGTTCGACAAGACATCAATGCATGACATTGAACGTGCACTGAGTTCCTCAGAGGTGGGTGCAAACCCCTCCAACGACGGCAATGTGATCCGCATTATCATGCCCGAGCTAACGCAGGAACGCCGTAAGGAATACGTCAAACTGGTCCGCACCAAGGGGGAAGACGCCAAGGTTTCCGTTCGCAACATCCGCCGGAAGGCAAAGGAACAGCTGGACAAGCTGGTCAAGGACGGCGACGCTGGCGAAGATGAAGGCAGCCGTGCAGAGAAGGAACTGGACGCGCTAACGAAGTCTCACACTGACAATATTGATGAGCTCCTGAAGCGCAAGGAAGTCGAGCTTCTCGAGGTCTAATGTCAGACCCCACAGGTAAACCGGTCGGTTCTGCCCAGGAGCCAACCGAGTCAGACTCTGCGTCTGGATTGGTGCCTGCCCCGGCCGGATATCAGTTCCCCTCCCGGAGGGCTCGCCGCGAAGCAGAGTTAACGGGCATGATTCCTATTATTGTGCCTAAAAATACCCAGCAAGCCCCAGCCGAGACCAGTTCAATTACGGCAGCTCGGGCAGCGTCCGCAGAGGTCCTTCCGTCAGCGTCCGTAAAAACCCCGGGCCCGCTCTCTGCTGTAGCGGCGGACATCTCCGCTCAGGACCCGGTGCCTGCGATGGCGGACACCGCAGGGGATTCCAGTGTCCCCACCCAGCGGCCACTGGCAGATAAAGAGGATTTACTGACGGGTGCAGCCGACGTGGCGGACGGCGGCGAGCCGCAGCCTGTTTCTGCCATGCAGGCTCACGGTTTCCCCGTCATTCCCGAGCCGCTGGCACCCGTGGCAGGGATGCCGACAGCGGCATCCGGGGTTAAAGTGACACGCACGCCCAAGGCCGGGCGTGACTTGCCAGCAGCCATTGGGGTTGGGTTGGCATTATTGGTGGTCGTGGTCGGCTCACTGGTGTTTTACCCGGTCGCTTTTGTGGCCGTGGCAACAGTCTTCGTGTGTATTGGCGTATGGGAAGTCAACCGTGCCCTGGTATCCAAAGGTATTGAAGCGCCCCTTACCCCCGTCATGGTCGGGACCTTGGCAATGCCGGCGTCGGCGTATTTCGCGGGCGCGGAAGGGCTGCTCTTTGCCCTGGTTGCCAGCGCGGGGGCCACCGTCTTATGGCGCTCCATGGATACCACGCGCGGTGCCTTAAAAAGTACTTTTGCGGGGGTTTTTTCCCTCATGTGGATACCCTTCCTGCTGAGCTTTGTCTTTTTGTTGTTGCGCGCTGACAATGGTGCCACGACCGGCCTCACACTGGATCTGGCGAACATCAATCCGGGCGTGGTTCAAGTCATGATCATGCTGCTGCTGGTGGTGGCAAACGACACTTTTGGTTATTTGGTGGGTGTCCTTTTTGGCAAGCACGCCATGGCACCTAAGATCAGCCCCAAAAAATCCTGGGAGGGCTTTGCCGGTTCCATGGGAGGTGCCATGCTGGTGGCCATCCCGGCCACCGTGGTGCTGCTGGACCAAAACTGGTGGGTTGGTTTGGCCTTAGCCATTGGTTTGGTTTGCGCGGCAACGGGTGGCGATTTCGCCGAATCCATGATTAAGCGTGAATTGGGCGTGAAGGACATGAGCAACTTGTTACCGGGACATGGCGGCATCATGGACCGACTTGATTCGCTGGTGTTCGCAGCACCCGTGGCGTACGCAATTTTCACAGTATTGGGGCGCTTTTAAAGCCCAACCGTGGTGCTTGGCACTGCACTTTTACCCGTCAAGCACAAGTTCAAGGAATCACTGTGACAGTGGAAGAGACATCCCGCAGTAAATTCAAGTTGGTTGGGCCCAAGGAAGTGGGCTACAACGTCAAGCAAGTGGACGAGTTCCTCGAGCGGGCACGTGATTATTTCCTTAGCGCGAATCCTTCTGACTCTTCCATCTCCAGCGTCAGTGTCCGAACAGCCGTCTTCGTCCCTGCCCGCGGGGGCTACAGCGCCCAGGCAGTCGATGCCGCAATGGACCGGATTGAAGACGAGTTTGTGCTTCGCAAAAAGGAACTACTCATCGCGGCCGAGGGTGAAAAAGCCTGGATGATGAAGATTGGTAAAACCGCTTCAGTCCTGCGGACGCGGCTGCACCGACCCGATGGGGAACGCTTTCGCCGTCCCACGCGTAAAAACGCGCAAAGCTATAACGTCAAGGATGTTGACGTGTTGTGCCGCGAGCTCCTCATTTACATTGAAAACAACGGAGAGCTGAGCGTGGACGTGGTGCGTCGGGCCGTTTTTGGTCAGGAAAAGGGAGCCGACGGTTATGAAGAAAGCCAAGTCGATGCTTTTCTTGACCGCGTAGTTGAACTCATGGCGGCCATTAATCCGCAGGCCACACGCTAGCCAGCAGGTGCCTCCGGTCAGGCGCCCGGCGGGTTTAGCCGATGTGGTTTCGAGGGTTCTCCACCGCCAAGGGGCGCTCGGGTACATGGAGCCTCGTCATAAACCGTGCCAGCGATGGACTCCGGCGGTGCGCGGTGGCTTTGGAAACCAGCACGGTGGTAAGGAAAGCTGCGGGGACAGTCCACGCCGCGGGCTGAACTAATAATTCACTCCACGGCTGGGCGACATTGATTTGGGCCCCGAGCACAATGGCCGCGCCGCACAATACCCCTCCGGTCAGCATTCCCGCCACCGCACCGGCATCAGTGAGTCCGCGCCACCAGATGCCCAGCAGCAGGAGCGGACAAATGGTGGAAGCAGTGAAGGCAAACACCAGGCCCACACTGCCCGCGAGTGCCAGCGAATCCGTCATGAGGGCAAAGCCTAAAGGTACGACGGCGGCCAGCACCGCCGCAATGCGGAATCCCCTGACACTTCCGCCAAAAACGTCCTGGCTAATGACACCTGCCAGCGACACCACCAACCCCGACGTGGTGGAGAGGAACGCCGCGAAGGCGCCCGCGACGACGAGGGCCGAGAGCAAGTCCCCGGCCAGTCCACCGACAAGCGCGCCAGGCAACAACAGCACCGTGGCATCTGGGTGGCCGCTATTGGCCAGGTCCGGTAAAAATATGCGCCCCAAAACACCGTAAATGGTGGGAAAAAGATAAAAAACCGACAGTAACCCGAGCACTATGAGCGTTGTCCGGCGGGCAGCGGCGCCGTCGGGGTTTGTATAAAAGCGCACGAGGACATGGGGCAGCCCCAAGGTGCCAAAAAGCAATGCCATGAGGAGCGAAAGCGTGCCATAAATGGATGGACCGCCAACTGTCGGGGCCGTGGGGAACATGTCCATTGTTGTTGGGGAACCTGCTGCACCCAGGGGGTCATTGGTGCTGGTGGCAATGAGGAGCAAAACGAAAACTGCGGGCACGGCGAGGGCCGTGAGCTTGAGCCAGTACTGGAATGCCTGCACGAACGTAATGGACCGCATGCCCCCTGTGACCACGGTGAGGCAGACCACCAGCACTACTGCAACCGCACCAACCCACGATGGCAAACCGGTGGTGATACGGATTGTCAGGGCTGCGCCGTGGAGCTGCGGAACAATGTAAAACCAGCCCACCACCACCACTAAAATGCTTGTCACGTTGCGGGCCAGGGTGGATTCCAGTCTTGCTTCGGCAAAGTCTGGAATAGTGTATGCCCCGGAACGGCGCAGGGGAGCGGCAACAAAGAACAGCAGCATGAGGTAACCGGCCGTGTAGCCAATGGGAAACCAAAGCGCATCCAGTCCCGAGATGACAACGAGCCCGGCAATGCCGAGGAAGCTGGCCGCCGAGAGGTACTCGCCACCAATGGCTGAAGCATTCCACCAGGGTTTGACAGTGCGCGATGCAACATAAAAGTCGCTGGTGGTGCGGGAAATGCGCAGTCCGAAAATCCCAATAGTCATGGTCGCCAACGACACCAGGGTGATGGCGGCATAGGCAATAACTGGATTCATTCCTCATTCACCAAATCACGGTAGCGCTGTTCATTTTTAGCCGCTGCACGGACATACAGTCCAGCACATGCCCCCATTACCGGGTACATTCCCGCTCCCAGCAGCAACCATGGAGCTGGCACACCGAGGATCCGCCAGTGTGCAAACATGGGCAACCAGGTAACGAGGACCCAACAGAGAATGAGAGCTGCCAAAAAACCGGCAGTCACCACAAGGGCCAGACGCAGCTGGGAACGGATCAGGGATTGGACCATCACCTCGCCCACCGCTGATTGTTCGGCTACTTCCTGAGAGACAGTGGCACTACCTGCTATGAGTGGAGTCTGAGTGCGTGGTGCCGTGATCCGTACCCGGCCCTGCGCTGGTGGCTGGTGGGGAGGCCAGCTCATCGCAGCGGCCGCACCCGGGACGCCTGCAGCCGTTCCCGCAGGACAGCCACGTGCCGACGGCTGACGGGCAAGACGGCATGGTCTACGGAAACTGTGGGTTTGCTGGCACTTAGTTTCAACGCACTGACGAAACCCATACAGACCAAATACGAGCGGTGAATGCGGATAAAGCCGGAGTCAGCCCAGCGCTGTTCCAAGTCAGTGAGGGGAACCCTAATTAAGTAACTGGCTTCGGCCGTGTGCAGGCGGGCGTAATCGCCCTGAGCCTGCACGAATTTCACCTCGTCGAGCCGGATGAGGCGGCTGGTCCCGCCCTGGTCAACCGTGATCATTTCCATTTGCTCTGCTGCTGCAGGATGGGCCACCAGCTCCATTACCCTGTCGACGGTGCGGGCGAGGCGCTCGGTGCGGAGGGGTTTGAGGAGATAGTCGACGGCGGCAAGTTCGAATGCTTCCAGGGCCCGGTCGTCATCGGCCGTTACAAAGACCACCACGGGCGTACTGCTTTGCTGGCCCATGACGTGTGCTAGTTCCAGCCCAGACATTCCCGGCATATGAATGTCTAAAAATGCGGCATCCACTGCATTTGCACCCAGTATGTCAAGGGCTTCAGCACCGCTGGTGGCGCGCAGGATGGTGCCAATGCGGGGGTCTTTGCCCAGGAGGAACGCGAGTTCGTCAACGGCAGGCAACTCGTCATCCGCGACAAGAACAGTGATCATGTGGCTAAGCCTAACCGCCGAGGGGCCCGCCGCGAGCTTGCGAGTGGTGGGAGGCGGGAAGGCGCTAACCGCCGAGGGGCCCGCAAAGTCAGGCACTGTGACTTGGCTGATTTTTGGGCACGGTCATGGTGATGAGCATTCCACTGTCCGGGCCAGTGTCAATAATGAGTCCGTGTTCGTCTCCGTAGACCTGCCGGAGCCGGGCGTCCACATTGCGTAAGCCCACGTGCACGCCGTCATGCTTACCGGCGAGAATGAGCCGTAGATCCTCCGGGTCCATGCCCACGCCGTCGTCCTCAACGGTCACTTCGGTGTAGGCTCCGCGATCCCTGGCCGTGATTTGCACCAGCCCGCGCCCCACTTTGGCCTCCAACCCATGCCGGACGGCATTTTCCACCAGAGGTTGCAGACTAAGGAAGGGGATGACGGTGCTCAGCACCTCGGGGGCGATTTGCAAGCTGACCTGAAGCCGCTCCCCAAACCGGGCGTTTTCCAGCAGCAGGTACCTGTCGATGCAGCGCAACTCTTCGGCCAAGGTGGTGAAGTCTCCGTGCCTGCGGAACGAGTAGCGGGTGAAGTCGGCAAACTCCACCACCAGATCGCGGGCGCGTTGGGGGTCGGTGTTGATGAATGAGGCAATGGCATTGAGGGAGTTGTAAATGAAGTGGGGGCTGATTTGCGCCCGCAGGGCACGCACCTCTGCCTCCGCGAGCATTGATCTGGAGGAGGCAAGTTCCGCCAGTTCCAGTTGCGCAGATACCCACGCCGCCACCTCGCTGGTGGCACGGACCAATCCGCCGGACGGGAAGGTGGACAGGATTATCACGCACCCCACAGCCCGGGATTCCACCTTTAGCGGGGAAATGACTGCCGCTTTTAATTCACCCCCCTGCGCCGGCAATCCCAAGGCGGTTCGTAAGGGTCCATCCAGTGTGGCTACCTGAGTCCGACCCGTGCGCAGGGCTTTGGCCGCCATTTCCATAACGACGTCGGTGGGGGGTGGCTTGGTGGCGGCACCCGAGCCATCCCACGCCAGGAGACGGGAGTCGTCAGTCATGGCAAATGCGGCGCAGTTTAAAAGCGTGCGCAGTTGACGGCTGGCTTTGAGGGCGCCGGCGGGTTCCAGGCCGTCGCGTAGTTGTTGACCGGCCGCTGCTGCCGAGTGCAGGGCGGCAAAGGTGGCGTGCTCGGCTTCGGTGCCAAGTTCCCGATGTGATCGTGACAGCCGGAATCCGACGACGGCCACCACAGCGATGGCTGTCACCACGGCGGCAATGGCTGTAATGAGCAAAAGTGTGGAGTCACTTAGCACGGGGGAGGGCATGCATTACAGACTAGCCCTTGCAAAACCCCACCCGGGCAGGCGGTAATGCCGGCAGGCGGCAATAGCGGCCATTGAGGTAATTGTGACGTCACTCACCGCAGCAATAATGCCGTTCACCGCGATAAGTATCATTCCGACTCTTAACAGGGGCCGGCACGTCCCATAGTGAAAGGGATCACATCGCTCAAGGAGGCAATGATGGGTAGTTCAGCCCACACGAGTAACGATGGCCCGGTGGACTTTGTCGCCGAACAAGCCTCGCCGGAGTTTAAGAAACTCCGTAAATCGCACCGAAACTTTGTTTTTCCCGTAGCGCTCGGCTTTTTGCTGTGGTATTTCCTGTATGTCCTGCTGGCCGCCTACGCCCATGACTTCATGTCCATTAAGGTCTGGGGGAGTCTGAACATAGGTCTGGTGATGGGGTTGTTGCAGTTTGTCACCACCTTTGGCATCACCACCTGGTACGTCGCCTATGCCAACCGGAAGCTCGATCCCCAATCCGCAGTGATTCGAGAACGCCTGGAAAAGCAAATTGCCGACTCCACCATCACCAAGGAAGAGGTCTGATTCGTGAGCCTGTCCTCAGTTCTCTCCACTGCCGCACCGCTGGCAAAATCACTCGGTGAACAAACCAAGGAAAATTCCTGGATTAACATCCTCATTTTCCTTCTTTTCGTGGCCGTGACAATGATTGTGGTGTTCCGTGCCAGCCGCAATAACAAGACCGCAGCCGATTACTACGCTGCAGGCCGGTCCTTCTCCGGTGGCCAGAACGGCACTGCCATTGCCGGTGACTACCTTTCTGCGGCCTCCTTCCTGGGCATTACCGGAGCCATTGCCATCAATGGTTACGACGGTTTCCTGTATTCCATTGGTTTCCTGGTGGCGTGGCTGGTGGCCTTGCTGCTTGTTGCCGAGCTCCTGCGCAACACCGGCAAGTTCACCATGGCCGACGTCCTGTCATTTCGCTTGAAGCAGCGTCCGGTCCGAATTGCCGCTGCCACCACCACGCTGGTGGTCTGCTTCTTTTACCTGCTGGCCCAAATGGCCGGTGCCGGCGGTTTGGTCTCCCTCCTGCTGGGCCTGGACAACTCCAACAAGCTGGGTCAGAACATTGTGATTGCAGTGGTCGGCGTGCTCATGATTGTCTACGTATTAATTGGTGGCATGAAGGGCACCACCTGGGTGCAGATCATTAAGGCGTTCCTGCTGATCATTGGCGCCGCCATCATGACCATCATTGTCATGGCCATGCATGGTTTCAACCTTTCGTCCCTGATGGATGCAGCCGTGCAGACCTCCATCAACGAAGGCGGAGCCGGAGAGGCACTGCTGAACCCCGGAGCGCAGTACGGGGCAGCGCCGCTGGACTTCATTTCACTGGCTTTGGCCCTGGTGCTTGGTACTGCGGCCCTGCCACACGTGCTCATGCGCTTTTACACGGTTCCCACCGCGAAGGAAGCCCGCAAGTCAGTGGTGTGGGCCATTTGGCTCATTGGCGGGTTCTACATCTTCACACTGGTCCTGGGCTACGGAGCAGCTGCACTCATTGGAAAGGAAGCCATCTTGGCGGCCCCCGGTGGCGTCAACGCAGCAGCCCCGCTGTTGGCGTTCGTTGTGGGCGGTCCCATCCTCCTGGGCTTCATTTCAGCCGTTGCCTTCGCCACCATTTTGGCGGTCGTGGCCGGTCTGACCATCACGGCCGCCGCCTCCTTCGCACACGACATCTACTCCAATGTCATCGTCAAGGGCGAGCCCAGGCCGGAAATGGAAGTCAAGGTAGCCAGGCGCACAGTCATTGTCATTGGCCTGGTGGCCATTGGCGGCGGCATTTTGGCCAATGGCCAAAACATTGCCTTCCTCGTCGCCCTTGCGTTCGCCATTGCGGCGTCGGCCAACCTGCCCACCATCATTTACTCGCTGTTCTGGAAGAAATTCACCACCCAGGGCGCGCTGTGGAGCATGTACGGCGGACTGGCCGCAGCCATTTTGCTCATTGCCTTCTCGCCCGTGGTATCGGGCAGCCCGAAGGCCATGATCCCGGGGGCCGACTTCTCCTTCTTCCCCCTGGCCAACCCGGGCATTGTCTCCATCCCGCTGGCCTTCTTCCTGGGCTGGCTCGGCACCGTGCTGGATAAGAAATCCGAAAATCCACGCATTCAGGCTGAAATGGAGGTCCGCTCCCTGACGGGAGTGGGCGCCGAGAAGGCAGCCGACCACTAACCTCCCCTCGTCACTGCAGCTCGGAGTCCACTGCAGCCGGAAAGGCCCCGCCCACGTCACTTACGACGCCGGACGGGGCCTTTTGTGTGGTGCGAACCTTTCGCGCGTGCGCTGCAGCAGCGGTGTCATGCGAAAAGGCACCAGTTCATTCATGGCCAGGGAAGTGTCGGTGCGCTCCACGCCGTCGCACGCCAAAATTTTGCCATTGATCCTGAACAGGTCCTCGGCGCCGGTAGACACCACGCGCACCAGCAGATCGGCGCGGCCACTGAGGCCATGTGCCTCAAGGACTTCCGGAATTTCAGCCAGGGAAACAGCCAGGGTGGCGAGCTTTTGCTGCTGCACATGCACGGAAATGAAGGCCGTGAGTGGATACCCCAGTGACTCCGGGCTGATGCGGTGATCAAAGGGGAGGAAAGCGTGTTGTTTTTCCAACGCCGTCATTCGCGCCTGGACGGTATTGCGGGACAAGCCCAGGTGCGTGGCCAGAGCCACCACGGTTTGCCGGGGATCGGCAATGAGGGCAAGAAGAATGCGGGCATCGGTTCCATCCAAAGTGGGCATAGTGCGCACGTTAGCACGGTCCGGGCTTGGCAAACAGAGCAGCTTGCGCAGTTTTGACAGCAGTGATTGCCCTAAATGCGTCACGTGAGTAGTGTCACATTCATAGTGGCTTGACCTGGGGCAGCGCAAAGGGGCATGGAGCAAAATGAACCAACTAAAGCAGGAAACGGCAAATAGTGAGACCGGTGCCATGCATCAGCTCATCACCCCCGGCGGCGAGCGGGTTGCCGATGGGCTCCTGGATGAATTCATCGCGGACGTCGAGACCGCCACGCTCCATGAGCTGCTGCGCGACATGGTGATCATGCGGCGCATGGACGCCGAAGCCACTGCTTTGCAGCGGCAGGGCCAGCTTGCCCTGTGGCCGCCGCTGTTGGGCCAGGAAGCGGCTCAGGCGGGATCCGCCCACGCCCTGGCACCCGCCGACTTTGTTTTTGGCACCTACCGGGAACATGGTGTGGCTCATATTCGTGGCGCGCAGGCTGCCCAGGTCATGCGCGTTTGGCGGGGCAACACCAATACGGGCTGGAATCCCTACGACCTAAACATGGCCACACCACAAATTGTCATTGGCGCCCAAACACTGCATGCCACGGGGTACGCCATGGGCATTGCCTTGGATGGCGGGGAGTCGCTCGCCGTTGCCTACCTGGGTGATGGTGCCACCAGCCAGGGTGACGTGCACGAGTCCATGGTCTTTGCCGCCAGCTTCCAAGCACCCGTGATCTTCTTTTGCCAAAACAATCACTGGGCCATCTCCGAACCCGTGGGCCTGCAATCTGCCCTGCCGCTCGCGGGCCGCGCACCCGCCTATGGCATTCCCAGCCTGCGGGTGGACGGCAATGATGTTCTTGCCGTTCTCGCTGCCACGAGGTGGGCCGCCCGGCGTGCGCGCACGGGAGGCGGGCCCAGTTTCATCGAGGCTGTCACATACCGGATGGGACCGCACACCACCGCCGATGACCCGACCCGTTACCGCGGCGTCACTGAACTCGATGAGTGGGCGGCAAAAGACCCCATTGACCGCTTCCGAACCTACTTGATCTCGCAGGGATTGTTCGACGACGGCGTCCAAGAGTCAATTGAGGCGGCGGCTGAGGCCATGGCGGCGAAGCTGCGGGACGCATGCATCAACCTGGCTGACCCGGAACCCATGAGCGTTTTTGATCATGTCTACGCGGACGAGCATCCCATCCTGGACAGGCAACGCACGCAGTATCAATCTTATTTGCAACAGTTTGAGGCCGGTCCGGCGTCGGGGGAGAGTGCATCATGACCATGCTGAGTTTAACCCAGGCCATTAATGCGGGCCTGCGCCAGGCATTGGAAGATGACAGCAAAGTCGTGTTGCTGGGCGAAGACATTGGTACCTTAGGTGGTGTCTTCCGCGTTACCGACGGCCTTAAAAAGGACTTTGGCGGCCACCGGGTCATTGATACCCCACTGGCGGAATCGGCCATTATTGGCACGGCCATTGGATTGGCCTACAGGGGGTTCCGCCCCGTCTGCGAGATCCAGTTTGATGGTTTTATTTATCCCGGTTTTGACCAGATTGTGGCTCAGGCAGCCAAGTTGCACATGCGCACCCAAGGCGCCGTACGCATGCCACTGACCATCAGGGTCCCGTATGGCGGCGGGATTGGCTCCCCGGAGCATCACTCGGAGTCGCCGGAAAGCTACTTCGTGCACACCTCGGGGCTGCGCGTGGTCAGTCCCGCCGATCCGCAGGATGCCTATCTGCTTCTTCGCCAGGCCATAGCCAGCGATGACCCGGTGTTGTTTTTCGAACCCAAACGCCGCTATCACGCCAAGGGCGAGGTGGACCTGACGGCCCCGCTGTCAGCGGCCCCGCCCATGGGTTCCGCCCGCGTCGTGGCCCATGGTACCGATGTAACGCTGGTGACTTATGGACCCCTGGTCAAGACCGCGCTCGACGCCGCCCTGGCTGCCGCGTCGGAAGGGGTGTCCCTTGAGGTCATTGACCTGCGCTCCCTGTCACCCATTGACTACGGACCCCTGCTGGATTCCGTGCGGCGTACCGGACGCCTGGTCATCACCCATGAGGCGGGCCGCACCCTGGGCCTGGGCGCTGAGATTGCAGCCACTGTGACCGAGCGGTGCTTTAACCATCTTGAAAGCGCTCCCGTGCGTGTCACGGGCTTTGACATTCCCTATCCTCCCTCAAAGCTGGAACGACACCACCTGCCGGATCTGGATCGAATACTCGACGGTGTTGACCGCGCCCTGGGGCGCCCCAATTCACAGACTGCTTTGGAGGACTAAGGATGATTGCAGAATTCAAGCTCCCTGACCTGGGTGAGGGCCTGACGGAATCTGAGATTGTAAGTTGGCATGTAGCGGTGGGCGACTCCGTGACACTCAATCAAGTGCTGGGTGAAGTGGAAACCGCCAAGGCTTTGGTGGAACTGCCTTCGCCTTACGCCGGCACCGTCACGGCCATCACGCATCAGCCCGGCACGGTGGTGGACGTGGGAGAGGTCATTATTGCCTTCGAGGTGCCAGACACAACGTCCCAGATAGCGCCTCCAATAGCGCCTCCAATAGCGCCTCCAATAGCGCCGGACCCTGCCACACAGCCCGGCGCGGCGGAGGAGGCCCCCAAGCGGGTCGCCACACTGGTGGGCTACGGGGCCGATCCGGAATCCTCGGGCCGGCCCGTGCGCCGGATGCGCGCCATGCCCATTCCGGAGGCGCCTTTACCTCCGGGCACCACGGCTGCGAAACGGCCCCTGTCCACCCCTCCCGTGCGCAAGTTGGCGCGTGATCTAGGGGTTGACCTGGCACTGCTTGATGGGTCGGGGGAGCGGGGGCTCGTTACCCGCGGTGATGTCACGGCCTTTGCCGGGCAGGCAGCCGCCCTGCCAGGTGGAGCGGAACAGCCTCCGCATGCGGGGCAGCCTCACCATGCGGCGCCGCTCCCTTATAACGCCGGGCCGGCCCGGCTCGCACTGGACGGACGGCCGCGGGAGGAACGCACACCCGTGAAGGGGGTGGCGAAGTTCATGGCCCAGGCCATGGTGCAGAGCGCCTTCACCGCCCCCCACGTCACCGAGTTCCTCACCGTGGACGTGACCCGCGGCATGGCATTTTTACAAAGGCTCCGGGACCACCCCGAGTTTGCCGGCGTCAAGCTCACGCCACTGACCCTGGCCGCGAAAGCAGTGACCCTGGCACTGGCGCGCCAGCCGGCGCTGAACTCCACGTGGGATGAAGCTGCAGGAGAGACGGTGCGCTATAACTACGTCAACCTCGGCATTGCCGCAGCCACCCCCCGCGGGCTGGTGGTACCCAATGTAAAGGATGCCCAAACGCTGGGGCTGCGTGCGCTCGCAGGTGCCTTGAATTCCCTGGCGGACAGGGCGCGGGCCGGGAAGACCAGTCCCGGGGAACTCAGTGAGGGCACTTTTTCCATCACGAACATTGGGGTTTTTGGCATTGATGCCGGCACGCCCATTCTCAATCCCGGTGAGGCGGGCATCCTGGCCCTGGGCGCGGTAAAACGCATGCCGTGGGAACATAAGGGACGCGTGGCCCTGCGTCAGGTCATGACGCTGAGCCTGTCCTTTGACCACCGGCTGGTGGACGGCCAGGCCGGTTCACGCTTCCTGGCCGAGGTGGGCGCCGTGCTGGCCGATCCCGCCATGGTGTTACTCCTTGACTGACACTGCTCCGGCAAGCCCCGACCAGGCCATGGCCTCGAGCACGTCCCGGGCCGTGGCACGTTGCTGCCGGAGCAGCGGCACGCTGTGCGGGGTTGAGTTAATGAGCCCAAAAGTGGCCTGGACTTGAAGCCGGCACACAGCTGCCGCACGTTCCGGAAAAAGCCGCGCCAGAACCTGCACCCACAGTTCGCTGTAGCTGCGTTGCAGGGACCTGACGGCGCTGCGGTCATCCGCGCCGAGACTGTCAAAATCCCTGTCCTGGACACGAATCACCTCCGGTGCGGTCAGGGCAAAGTCCACGTGGAAGGCAATGAGTTCACGCAGGCAGGTTCCGGCGTCGGGGGTGGCATCCACCACGGCACGGCCCCCCGCCAGGAGCTCCCCGCTGACACCTGCCAGCAGGGCACCCAAAAGGGCCTGCTTGCCTGGGAAGTGCCTGTACACGGCCGGACCGCTCACCCCGGCCGCGGCGCCCAGATCCTCGATGGACACGCCCCTGAACCCACGCTGGGCAAAGAGTGTGGCACCGGCCTGTAGCAGTACGCTGCGCCGCTCCGCCTTGGCTTGGGATCGCGCGCTTGGCGTTTGCGCAGTCATTGTTCTCCTGGTGCTGGACATCACGAAGTTCACAGACTAACCTGAAAATTCAGTTAGTGATTATTAACTCAAGTATCAATACTTTTGTGACGGGGTGCAATGGAAACCTTGCAAAGCCGAGTTGAGCCGGCGGGGGAGAGCTACGCACGCAATCAGGCTGCCCAGCAGGCACTGGTGAGTGAACTCCGCGGGCATTTAAGACATACGGGGCGCGGCGGCAGCGAAAAGTCCAGGCAACGCCACGTGGCCCGGGGGAAGTTACTGCCCCGGGACCGCATTGACCGGCTGCTTGACGACGGCAGCCCTTTTTTGGAGATTGCCCCGCTGGCAGCCCATGACATGTACGACGGCGCGTCCCCCGGCGCCGGGGTCATTGCCGGCATCGGGCTGGTGCAGGGCCGCCACGTCATGGTGGTGTGCAATGACGCCACCGTCAAGGGTGGCAGCTACTATCCGCTGACGGTGAAGAAGCACCTGCGGGCGCAGGAAATTGCCTTGGAAAACAGGCTGCCCTGCATTTATCTGGTGGATTCCGGCGGCGCCTTCCTGCCCCAGCAGGATCAAGTGTTTCCGGACAAGGAACACTTTGGTCGGATTTTTTTCAATCAAGCGCAAATGTCCGCCCGCAAAATCCCCCAGCTTGCCGCCGTTCTGGGCTCCTGCACGGCCGGGGGTGCCTATATGCCCGCGATGAGCGATGAAACTGTCATTGTGCGTGAGCAGGGCACCATCTTTTTAGGTGGTCCGCCGCTGGTGCGGGCGGCCATTGGGGAGATTGTCACGGCAGAGGAGCTCGGCGGCGGTACGGTGCATGCGGAAATCTCCGGCGTCGTTGATCACTTAGCGGAAAATGACGAGCATGCCCTGGCCATCATCCGGGACATGGTGGCCACGCTGCCTGCCAACCCGGAAACCGCCTGGTGCGTGGGGGAATCCAGCGCGCCGGCGTGTGATCCGGGCGAGTTGTACGGTGCTGTCCCCACGGATCTCAATACCGCCTATGACGTCCGGGAGATCATTGCCCGGCTGGTTGACGGCAGCAAATTCCACGAGTTCAAGAAAAGCTACGGGGCCACGCTGGTCACGGGCTTTGCCACCCTGCACGGGCACCCGGTGGGGATTGTGGCGAACAATGGGGTGTTGTTCAGCGAGTCGGCATTGAAGGGTGCGCACTTCATTGAGCTGTGCGACCAGCGCGGCATCCCCCTGATCTTTTTGCAAAACCTCAGCGGCTTCATGGTGGGCAAGGACTATGAACATGGCGGGATTGCCAAGCACGGAGCCAAAATGGTCACGGCCGTGGCCACGGCCCGCGTCCCCAAGCTCACTGTCATTGTGGGCGGCTCCTTTGGGGCCGGGAACTATTCCATGTGCGGGCGGGCCTACTCGCCCCGTTTCCTGTGGACGTGGCCGGCGTCGCGCATTTCAGTGATGGGTGGCGCTCAAGCGTCCTCGGTGCTCGCCACGGTGAAGCGGGAGCAATATGAAAAGGCCGGGGAGCAGTGGTCCGAGGATGCGGAGGCGGCCTTTAAGGAACCCATCAGGGAGCAGTTTGAGCAGCAGGGCAGCCCCTATTACGCCACGGCCCGCCTGTGGGATGACGGCATCATTGATCCCGCCGATACCCGCACCGTCCTGGGCCTGGCGCTGGATGTCTGCGCCCGGACCCCGCTGCCCGCAACGTCCTTTGGCCTGTGGCGAATGTGAGAAAAGATGGTGAAGGTGAGAAGGTCATGAGCGTACTTTTTGACACTGTCCTGGTGGCCAACCGCGGCGAGATTGCCTGCCGCATCATCGCGACCTTGAAGGCGCAGGGCATCCGTTCCGTTGCCGTGTATTCCACGGCCGACGCCGGAGCCCGCCACGTGCGCGAAGCCGACGTGGCGCTGTGCCTCGGCCCTGCTGCAGCGTCCGCGAGTTATTTAAACATTGCCGCTGTCATTGCTGCGTGCCGGGAATCGGGCGCACAGGCCGTGCACCCCGGCTATGGGTTCCTCTCCGAGAACCTGGAGTTCGCCCGGGCACTGGCCGCGGCGGGCATCACCTTTATTGGCCCCAATGTTGAGGCCTTGAACGTGATGGGAGACAAGATCCGGGCGAAGAACCATGTGGCGGCGGCCGGAGTTCCCGTGGTGCCGGGAATTGCCCAGCCGGGGCTCAGCGACGCGCAGCTGCTCGCGGCGGCGCCTGACATTGGCTTTCCCGTGCTGATCAAGCCGTCGGCCGGTGGTGGCGGCAAGGGCATGCACAGTGTCGCTTCGCCTGCCGATTTACCCGCGGCCCTGGCCTCGGCCCGGCGGGTGGCCGCTGCCTCCTTTGGTGATGACACCCTGTTCCTGGAACGCCTAGTCACCAATCCACGTCACATTGAGGTGCAGATCCTGGCCGATAACTTTGGCCACGTGATCCATTTGGGGGAGCGGGAATGTTCCCTGCAGCGTCGGCATCAAAAGGTCATTGAGGAAGCGCCCGCACCGCTGCTGGAAGCGTTGGACGACGGCGGCGCCATGCGGGAGCGCCTCGGGGCTGCGGCCTGCGCAGCAGCGGCCAGTGTCAACTACACCGGCGCGGGCACCATTGAATTTTTGGTCTCCCATGACAGGCCCGAAGAATTTTTCTTTATGGAAATGAATACCCGCTTACAGGTGGAGCACCCCGTCACGGAAATGGTGGCCCGGGTCAATGGCGCTCCGGTGGATCTGGTGCAGTGGCAGTTACGCATTGCCGCCGGCCAACCCCTGGACTTCAGCCAGGAGGAGGTCACCCTGGAAGGCCACGCGGTGGAGGCCCGCGTCTATGCTGAAAGCCCCGCGGAAGGATTCCTTCCTGCCGCGGGAACAGCAGTGGTGGTGGATGAATCCGTGTCGCTGCGGGCGGGGGTCCGGGTGGATAGTTCGCTGCTCCAGGGATCAGAGATTACAGCCCACTACGATCCGCTGTTGGCCAAGGTCATTGCCTGGGGCGCTGACAGGCCCACGGCCCTGCGCCACCTCGATGCCGCCCTGCGTGACTATGTCATCCTGGGGGTCCCGACAAACACTGAATACCTGCGCCTGCTGCTGGCGAATCCGCAGGTCCAGGCAGGCCACCTCGATACGAACCTCATTGAGCGTGAGCTGCCCGCCATGACGTTCCGCACCCTGGACGCGGGCGACTATGCCGCGGCCGCGTTGTTGCTTGAATCCGCAGGGGGCTCTTCCACAGGGGAGCACGAAGTGCTTGGTGCGGACAGTGCGCCCCGGGGTCCCTGGCAGCGCAGTGACGGCTGGCGACTGGGGTGCAACGCCCCGTGGCGCACGGTGTTTGCCGGCACCGGACGGACGGAAGTGGTGACTGTCAGTGGCGGCCAGGACAGTGGCACGGAAGGAGCCGGCGTCGTGCGGGTCAGTGGCCTGGGGCAGGAGCCAGCCCTGTTGCAGAATCACCAGGACGCCCACCTCACGCTGCTGTGGGGTGATGAGGAACGCAGCTACCACGTGGCACGCCAGGGAAGCACCGTATACCTGGGTGCCGGCGGGTGGAGTGTTGCGCTGGAGCTGCTGGACAGGGATGAGGTCACGGCCCGCATGCTGGCGGGATTGTCGCGCGTCGATGCTGCCGCGGACCCGCAGCTGCGCACCCCCATGCCGGGCACCGTCACCGTGGTCAATGTGGCCACGGGGGACACCGTCCAGCAGGGTCAGGTGCTGCTGGCGGTGGAGGCCATGAAAATGGAACACAACATTACAGCCCCCATGGCCGGCACGGTGCATTTGGGCGTTGCCGTGGGGGCCCTGGTCAAGGCCCAGCAAGTAGTTGCCACAGTAATATCCGAGCAAAATCTTCCCAAGGACAATGACAATGCCAAACTTTGAACTCAACGACGAGTACCAGGGCCTCAGTGACATGGTGCGCGACTTTGCCGACACCGTGGTGGCCCCCGTTGCCGCCCAGCACGACGCGGAGCACAGCTTTCCCTATGAAATAGTGGCGCAGATGGGCGAGCTGGGCCTCTTTGGGCTGCCCTTCCCGGAGGAATTCGGCGGCATGGGCGGGGACTATTTTGCCCTCTCTTTGGCCCTGGAGCAATTGGGGCGCGTGGACCAGTCCGTGGCCATCACCCTCGAGGCGGGGGTCTCCCTGGGCGCCATGCCCGTTTACAGGTTCGGCACGCGTGCACAGCAGCAAACGTGGCTGCCGTCCCTCACCAGTGGCCAGGCGCTCGCCGGCTTTGGCCTCACCGAGCCCGACGCCGGATCTGACGCGGGCGGCACCACCACCAAGGCGGTGCTCGAGACCGGCCAGTGGGTCATTGACGGCTCCAAGCAGTTCATCACCAACTCCGGCACGGACATCACCAAGTTCGTCATTGTCACGGCCGTCACGGGCACCGCGGAACGCCCCGACGGTTCCGTAAAGAAGGAAATCTCCACCATCATTGTCCCCAATGGCACTCCCGGCTTTATCGTGGAAAAGCCCTACAACAAGGTGGGCTGGAACGCTTCCGACACCCATCCGTTGAGTTTCACCCGGGCCCGGGTGCCCGAAGAGAACCTGCTGGGGGAGCAGGGCCGCGGCTATGCCAACTTCCTCTCCATTTTGGATGAGGGACGCATTGCCATTGCCGCCCTGGCCACCGGCTCCGCGCAGGGGTGCGTGGATGAGGCGGTGCGGTACGCCAAGGAACGCAGCGCCTTTGGCCACAATATTGGCCACTACCAGGGGATCTCCTTCAAAATTGCCCGCATGCAGACCCGCGCCCACACGGCACGGTTGGCCTACTACGACGCCGCCGCGCGCATGCTGGCCGGCAAACCCTTTAAAACCCAGGCAGCCATAGCCAAACTCGTGGCCAGTGAAGCCGCCATGGACAATGCCCGTGACGCCACCCAGGTCTTTGGTGGCTACGGCTTCATCAATGAATTCCCCGTGGCCCGGCACTACCGTGACTCCAAGATCCTGGAAATCGGGGAGGGCACCTCGGAGGTCCAACTGATGCTCATTGCCCGCGAATTGGGACTGTGAGGGACATGGAGGGTATAGACGTAAATGAGCAGCCTGCGGGGCCAGCAGACGGGCCGGCAGTGGTGACCCAGCGGGGACTGTACTTTGAGGAACTGGAACAGGGAACTGTGTACCAGCACCGCCCCGGCCGCACCTTGACCGAAGCAGACAATGTTATATTCACCACCCTGACCATGAATACGCAGGCACTGCACCTGGATGCGGCGTGGAGCGCGGATCAGCCGTTTCGCCAACGCCTGGTGAACTCCATGCTGACCCTGTCCACCATGGTGGGGCAGTCCGTGGCGCAATTGACGCAGGGCACCATTGTGGCCCAGCTGGGTATGGAGCAAATTTCCTTCCCGCATCCGCTGTTCCACGGCGATACTCTCTATACCGAGACTGTTGTTACGGACAAGCGGCTTTCCACATCCCGGCCCGGGCAGGGAATAGTGGTGATGGAACATACTGGCCGGAACCAATCCGGCGTCGTGGTGGCCCATGCCAGCCGCACGGCCTTGTTTTGGCTCAAACCACCAGAGCCCGCCCGCTGAGCACTTACAAAGGAACGCCCCGATGCCATCCACCGCCACTTTTTCCCTAGGACCGGCACTGCTCTTTGCCCCGGCTGACAGGCCGGAGCGCTTCGCCAAGGCGGCAGCGCGATCGGACGCCGTCATCCTTGACTTGGAAGACGCCGTCGCACCGGCAGCCAAGGCCCAGGCCCGTGAGCACATGGTCACTGCCGCCCTGGATCCCCGCACCACCATGGTGCGCATCAACGCGCTGGGAACCCCCGAAGCCGCACTTGACCTGGCAGCTTTGGCCCGCAGCCCGTTCCGCACAGTCATGGTGGCCAAGGCTGAGGACCCACAAGCAGTAGCTGCGCTTACTGACCTTAACGTCGTGGTGCTCTGCGAAAACGCCGCCGGTATTCTCGCCGCGCCCGAACTGGCCCGGCTGCCCCAAGTGGTGGCATTGATGTGGGGCGCCGAAGACCTGCTGGCGTCACTGGGCGGAACATCCAGCCGCTTCCCGGCTGGCCCACCTGCCGGCCCGCGTGCCGGCACGCGTGCCGGACAATACCGGGATGTGGCCATGCATGCGCGCTCGCAGCTGCTGCTGGCCGCCGGTGCCGCGGGCAAGGTCGCCATTGACTCCATTTACGCCGACATTGCGGATTTGACCGGGTTGGCGGAGGAGTCGGAGGACGCAGTGGCGAGCGGCTTTGGCGCGAAGGCCTGCATTCATCCGGGGCAGGTGCCGGTCATTCGCGAAGCCTTCCACCCCACGCAGGACCAACTGGCGGCGGCCCGGGAATTATTGGCAGCGGCGGAGGCGGCGGGGACGGGCGTTTTTGCCTTCAAGGGCCAGATGGTGGACGGGCCCATCCTGCTCCACGCCGAGCAAACTCTCCGCCGGGCAGCTTCCGGCAGCTAAGAGGTTGCCGGTCCAGCAGCCGTGAGTCAGACAGTGCGCCCGAGCAGTGCGTCTGGGCCGTGAGTCCGTCTGCCTGTCAGGTGCGGAATACTGGTAACCATGGCGCATCGTAAAGTGATCATTCTCGGCTCCACCGGTTCCATTGGCACGCAGGCCATTGACGTGGTGCAGCAGGCCACCCTCCCCGACGGCGGCCCGCGCTTCAGCGTCACTGCCATTAGCGCCGGCAGCGGAAACCTGGAGCTTTTGGCGCAGCAGGCCGTCCAACTGCGGGTTTTGGCCGTCGGCACGGCAGCGCACGATGCCGGGAACCTGCGTTCACTCATTGACTCCTGTGCTGCTGCGGCCGGGTTGGCGGAGTTTTTCCCCGAAATTCTCAGTGGCCCCGATGCTTCCACGGCCATTGCCGCGTGGGGTGCGGACACAGCCAATGCCGCGGACGTGGTGCTCAATGGCATCACGGGCTCCATTGGCTTGGCACCCACCCTGGCGGCCCTGGGTACCTCGGCGCTGCTGGCCCTGGCCAATAAGGAATCTTTGATTGTGGGCGGCGCACTGGTCAAGGCGGCCGCCTCCCCGGGGCAACTGGTCCCCGTTGATTCCGAACACTCCGCGCTGGCCCAGGCACTGCGTTCCGGCAGCGCCGGTGAGGTGGACAAACTCATTGTCACGGCATCCGGCGGGCCCTTTAGGGGCCGCAGCCGCGAAGAGCTGGCGTGTGTCACTCCGGAGCAGGCCCTCAAGCACCCCACCTGGGACATGGGCCCCATGGTGACCACCAACTCCGCCACCCTGGTCAACAAGGGTCTGGAAGTCATTGAGGCGCACCTGCTCTTTGATATTCCGCTGGAGCGCATTGAAGCCGTAGTGCATCCACAGTCCGTGATCCACTCCATGGTGCAGTTTACCGACGGTTCCACCATTGCCCAGGCATCCCCGCCGGACATGCGCCTGCCCATTGCCCTGGGACTGGGCTGGCCGGAAAGGGTCCCCGGAGCAGCGAAGCCCTGCGACTGGAGCCAGGCTGCAACGTGGACGTTTGAGCCGCTGGACAACGGTGCGTTCCCCGCCGTCGAACTTGCCAAGGACGCAGCCCGGCGGGGAAGCACCTGCCCGGCCGTGTACAACGCCGCCAATGAAGAGGCCGTCCACGCCTTCCACGCCGGCCGCATTGGCTTTTTGGATATTGTGGACACCATTGCGGAGGTTCTCAGCGAACATACACCGGCCACGCAGCTCACTCTCGAAGGCGTGCTGGAAGCTGAGAAGTGGGCCCGCGCCCGGACCCAGGAATTGCTGGCCACCAAGAGCACCAACCAGTAGACGCAGGAAGTAAATTGTGAGTGTATTGCTTTTCATTGGCGGGGTGCTCTTTGTGGTCGTCGGCATTGCCGTGTCCATTGCCCTGCACGAGGTGGGCCACCTGCTGCCCGCCAAGCTGTTCAAGGTGCGTGTGACCCGTTACATGATCGGCTTTGGTCCCACCCTGTGGTCCAAAACCAGGGGCGAGACGGAATACGGCGTCAAGGCCATCCCCGCCGGGGGTTATGTGGCCATGGTGGGCATGTATCCGCCCAACCCCACCGACGGCAGCGTGCGCCCATCCAGCACTGGGATGTTTCAGACCCTGGCCAGTGAGGCCCGCAGCGCAGCGCATGAAGAGGTGGGCCCGGACGACGCCACGCGGGTGTTTTACAAGCTGCCCGTGTGGAAAAAGATCATCATCATGCTGGGCGGGCCCTTCATGAACCTGCTCATTGGGGTGGTGCTCACGGCAGTTCTTCTAATGGGATTTGGTTCGGCCCAGGCCACCACCACCCTCGCCGAGGTCAACGCCTGCCAGGTCGCCTACGGGGAAGAGGCCTCAGCGGACCTCACCAACTGCACGCCCACGCCCGCTGCCGCTGCCGGGCTGCAGCCGGGTGACACCATCACCTCCTTTGACGGCGTGAACGTTACGGAATGGGCCGCCTTCACCGAGAGGGTCCGGGCCACGGCCGGCAAGACCGTGCCGCTGGTGTATGAACGCCAGGGCAAAACTATCACCACTTCCATTACCCCGGTGCTGACGGCACGGCCGGTGGTCGACGCCAATGGAATGGCCCAGCTTGATGACAGTGGCAAGGCCGTGACGGTGCAGGCAGGCTTCCTGGGCATTGGGCCGGTGGCCACCCTGGTGCAACAACCGGCGTCGGCCGTTTTGCCTGCGGTGGGAAACAATGTGGTGCAAATTGGGGCAGTGGTGTTCCAATTGCCGCAGAAACTTGTGGGCGTGGCGCAGGCTGCGTTTAGTTCCGAACCCCGTGACCCCAATGGACCCATCTCCGTAGTGGGCGTGGGACGGGTGGCAGGGGAGGTGGCGGCCATGGAAGAAATTCCGGCCAGCTCCCGGGTGGCAACGCTGCTGGGATTGCTTGCGGGCGTGAACCTGGCCCTGTTCGTGTTCAACTTAATTCCACTCTTACCGCTCGACGGCGGCCACGTCCTCGGCGCGTTGTATGAGGGGGCCCGGCGCCAAGTGGCCAAGCTGTTCAAGCGCCGCGATCCAGGCCCGTTCGACATTGCCAAGATGCTCCCGCTGACCTACGTGGCGGCGGTAATGCTCATGGCCATGGGCGCGCTATTGATTTACGCTGACATTGTGAAGCCCGTGAATATCTTTGGTTAGCTGGGTATTATTGGAGGTGTCTACAGCCAAAAAAGGTTGATTATCTAGAATCAATTACTTATGGTTGATTCATGTTTGTACTCACCATGGACCAACGAGGCAGTCGAACGCAGGGGGACAGGGTCCCGCAGCTACTTGATATTCTCACCCCCTTCCAGACAGTCCTGTCCTTCGAGCGATCCGTGGGCGATGAAGTGCAGGCCCTGTTGGAAAAACCGGAAATAGTTGTTGAGGTTGTGTGCCGGGTTCTCCGGGAGAAGGACTGGTATATCGGCATTGGTATAGGCGAGGTGGAGCTGCCACTGCCGCAAAGTTCACGGGCAGCGGCCGGCGATGCCTTCATAGCCGCCCGCGAGGCAGTTGAAGCCGCAAAAAAATCGGGGGAGCGGGTCCCCGTGCAGGTGCGTTCCGCTCTCCATGAATCCACGCCCTGGGCGACGGCGGCAGAGGCAGTGCTGGTATTGCTCGGTGACGTGGTGCGCCGTCGTTCCGTTGCGGAATGGAGGGTCCTTGATGCTCTTGACGCCCATCCGGATGCCAGTCAAAGGGACATTGCCGGGCAACTGAAAATTACTCCCCAGGCCGTCAGCAAAACCATTTTTCGGGCAGGGCGGCAAGAAGAAAAGCAGGGACGGCACGCTGCGACACTGCTTTTACAGACAGCGAACAACACCACGGGTATCTCGCCAGCTCAAAATGTGGGTCCCGCCAGCTAAATTGGCGCTCATACGCACAACGAAGAGAGGGAGTTTAGGTGGAAGCCATAGCAGTGGGACTGGCATTGGTAGTGGCAGTCTTCGGGGGCTGGCCCGTGACCGCCGGGATTCTCAAACTCGCCAAATCCAACACTGTCCGCAATGTTGACACGGCAGAGTTGCAGGACCGGTCCGCGCCGACAGCACGTGACGCGCCGGATGCCGCACCCAACGCCCCCGCGCCCAACTCCAGTACCCAGGTATTGCGTGGTGGCTTGCTCATTGGTTTTCTGGAACGGGCAGCTGTGGCCGTGGCCATTCTCACGGGTCAGCCCATCGCCATAGCGTATGTGGTGGCCATCAAGGGGTTGGGCCGGTATCCGGAGCTCAAGGACACCCCCGCAGCCAGCGAGCGATTCATCATTGGCACCCTCGCCTCCATGTTGTGGGCCGCAGCCGTAGCTGTCCTGACACATTCCTTCTTCGATATAGGCTGAAGTCATGTCTATTTTTGCTGTTGAATACATTTACGGTCCCGAGGCGGAAGCTGCACGAACGGAGCACCGCCCCGCGCATCGACAGTGGCTGGCCGAGCTGGCGGAGGCCGAAGTGGTGCTTGCCTCCGGGCCCTATGCCGACGGAGCCGGTGCACTCCTTATTTTCCGTGCGGAGACGGAAGCTGACGTGCAGGAGTTGGTTTCCCAAGATCCCATCACGCGGGGCGGCGGGGTCACCGGCATGAAAATCTCAGGCTGGACGCCCATCATTGGCCAGTTCAACCGTTACGTGGGATAAAACTCATTGGTCCGCATTGCCGGGATTGGGAGCCTACAATCATTGGTAGATACTGCGGGATTACCTGGGTGTCGCCACCTAGAAGCGGCGCTGCCGCACTGTTTGACTCACGAACTCCAAGGGAGCACATTTTGACCTCCGTCAGTCTCGGCATGCCGCCACTGCCACCGCCAGTTCTTGCGCCACGGCGCAAAACGCGGCAAATCAAGGTTGGTTCAGTAGGTGTGGGTTCGGATTCTCCCGTCAGTGTGCAGTCCATGACCACCACGCAAACCACCGACATCAATGCAACACTGCAGCAAATTGCCGAGCTGACTGCCTCCGGCTGTGACATTGTCCGGGTGGCCTGCCCCACGCAGGACGACGCCGAGGCGTTGCCCATCATTGCCAAAAAGTCGCAGATCCCCGTCATTGCAGACATCCACTTCCAGCCGAAATACGTTTTTGCCGCCATTGAGGCCGGTTGTGCTGCCGTGCGGGTGAACCCCGGGAACATCCGCAAGTTTGATGATCAGGTGAAGGAAATTGCCCGCGCCGCCAAGGACCACGGCACCTCCATTCGGATTGGTGTCAATGCCGGTTCATTGGAACCTGGCATTATGAAAAAGTACGGCAAGGCCACGCCCGAGGCACTCGTGGAGTCCGCCGTGTGGGAAGCGTCCCTGTTTGAAGAACACGGCTTCCATGACTTTAAAATCTCCGTCAAGCACAACGACCCCGTCATCATGGTGGCCGCCTATGAAATGCTTGCCGAACAGGGCGATTGGCCGCTGCACCTCGGGGTGACCGAGGCCGGTCCCGCCTTCCAGGGCACCATCAAGTCAGCCACGGCCTTTGGGGCCCTGCTGTCCAGGGGCATTGGCGACACCATCCGGGTGTCTCTCTCCGCCCCGCCGGTGGAAGAAATCAAGGTGGGCAACCAAATCCTGCAGTCGCTGAACCTGCGGCCCCGCAAGTTGGAAATTGTTTCCTGCCCCTCGTGCGGGCGTGCCCAGGTGGATGTGTACAAGCTCGCCGAGGAAGTCACAGCCGGACTTGAAGGCATGGAAGTGCCCCTGCGCGTGGCCGTCATGGGCTGCGTTGTCAACGGCCCCGGCGAGGCCCGCGAAGCTGACCTGGGCGTGGCCTCCGGAAACGGCAAGGGTCAGATCTTTGTCAAGGGCGAGATCATCAAGACTGTTCCTGAGGACCAGATTGTTGAGACACTCATTGAAGAAGCCATGAGAATTGCCGAGGAAATGGAGTCTGACGAGGATGACGCGACTCTCCAAGGTGGCCCCGTGGTTAGCGTTTCCTAGACGCACCCAACCGGTCCGTGTCCTGGTCCACGAGGACACGGACGCGCTCCGGGCGCTTTTAGCCCGGGACCACGTGGCAAACGTGTTCGTGGAATCCCTTGTTACCCAGTACAACAGCGCCGTGCCAAGCTTTCCCGGGTCGCTTATTCTTGGTTTCTTTGAGGACGACGGCGACACCCTCGCCGCCGCCTGTTGGGTGGGTTCCAATGTGGTTCCCATCGAGGCCACGGCGCTGCATGCCCGGAGTTTTGGAACGTGGATCATTGATCACTGGCAAGCCCATGCCTCCATTTTTGGTCCAGCGGAGCCCACCCTTGCGCTGGTGGATGTCCTGCAGGAAGCGGGACTCAAGGCCCAGGAAATCCGCGCACATCAGCCGCTCCTGAGCATTGTGGGAACGCCGCGCGTCAGCGCCGACTCCCGGCTGCGCGTCAGTGACAGCAGCCAGTTTAATGAAATTCTCGTGGCCGCCGCTGCCATGTTTGAAGAGGAAGTGGGCTATTCGCCCTTCCTCGGCGGCGAGGCCAATTACCGTCGGCGCGTGGCCTGGCTGATAAGTCACGGCTACTCCTTCAGCCACACCGAAGCGCAGGGCGAGGTTATTTTCAAAGCCGACGTCGGAGCCATCACCCGCCATGCCAGTCAAATCCAGGGGGTCTGGATGAATCCCCGCTACCGTGGTCAGGGACTCAGTGCCGGTTACCTGGCCGCCGTCGTACTTTTGGCCCAGCGCCACGCACCCATTACCAGCCTGTACGTCAATGACTACAACACGCGTGCCCGGGCCACCTATGAACGCGTGGGCTTTACCGAAGTGGGGACCTTCGCCACTGTCTTGTTCTAGCGCGTCGCCAGCAAAGTAACGGCAGTCACTGCGCTACGCTTATGCAACTTGTTGCGCAAAGGAGTGCATGAATGAACGTCGGCCAGTTTCCCCACTTGTTCGCCCCCTTGGATTTAGGTTTCACCACGCTGCCCAACCGGGTGCTGATGGGTTCAATGCATGTGGGATTGGAAGAGCGTCCGCAGGGTTTTGAACGGATGGCAGCCTTTTACGCCGAGCGTGCCCGTGGTGGCGTGGCATTGATGGTGACGGGCGGCTTTTCCCCCAACGAGGCCGGCCGCCCCATGCCGGGAGGGGCCAAACTCAGCACCCCGGAAGAAGCGGAACAACACCGGGTGGTGACCTCCGCCGTTCATGGCGCGGGGAGCAAAATTGCGCTGCAGCTGCTGCACTTTGGCAGATATGCCTCCCACGCGGAGTTGGTGGCCCCCAGCGCTGTGCAGGCGCCCATCAGCCCTCTGACACCACATCCCCTGAGCGAAGAGGAAGTGGAGCAGACCATTGAGGACTTTGCCCACGCCGCGTGGTTGGCGCAAAGTGCAGGCTACGACGGGGTCGAGATCATGGGATCGGAGGGCTACCTCATCAATGAATTCATTGCCCAGCGCACCAACCATCGCAATGACCAGTGGGGTGGCTCCTATGAGAACCGGATGCGCTTTCCCGTGGAAATTGTGCGCCGTACGCGGGAACGGGTAGGTACGGACTTCATCATCATCTACCGCCTCTCCATGCTGGATTTAGTGGAGGGCGGCTCCAGCCTGGCGGAGGTCATTGAGCTGGCCCAGGCCGTCGAAAAAGCCGGGGCGAGCCTAATCAATACGGGCATTGGCTGGCACGAAGCCCGGGTGCCCACCATTGCCACGTCGGTGCCGCGGGCCGGATACGCATGGGTGACCCAAAAAGTGATGGGTTCGGTCGGCATTCCATTGATCACCACCAACCGCATCAATACCCCCCAGGTGGCTGAGCAGTTGCTGGCGCAGGGGGTGGCCAACATGGTCTCCATGGCCCGGCCGTTTCTGGCCGATCCGCTTTTTCTGCGTAAGGCCGCCGAGGGCCGCAGCGATGAAATCAACAGCTGCATAGCCTGCAATCAAGCCTGCCTGGATCACACGTTCGTGGGGAAGACCTCCTCCTGTCTGGTCAATCCACGGGCCTGCCACGAAACGGAAATCATCATTGCAGCGGCCGCCCATCCCAAGCGGATAGCCGTGGTGGGGGCCGGTCCCGCCGGCCTTGCCTTTGCCGTCACGGCCGCCGAGCGCGGCCACGCCGTCACGCTCATTGACGCTGCCAGTGAGATTGGCGGCCAGTTCAACCTCGCCAAGCAAATTCCCGGCAAGGAGGAATTTCACGAAACCATCCGCTACTTCAAGCGCCAAATTCAGCTGCGCGGCATTGAGCTGCGCTTGAACACCACGGCCACGGCCAGCAGCCTCACAGCGGAAGCCTTCGATGAGATTGTGCTGGCCACGGGTGTCACCCCGCGCATGCCGCAGATTCCCGGCGTCGGGCATCCCAGCGTGCTCAGCTACCTGGACGTGCTGCGGGACAAACGGGAGGTGGGCACCCGCGTAGCCATCCTGGGGGCCGGCGGCATTGGCTTTGACGTGGCGGCGTACCTGACGTCCCACGGCACCAGCGCCACCCTGGATCCCGAGAAATTTAACCGCGAGTGGGGGATTGATGCGCAGTACGCCAACCCCGGCGGGCTCATGGCGGCGGATCCGCCGCTTCCCGAACGCCGGGTGAGCCTTTTCCAGCGCAAGGAATCAAAGGTGGGCGCGGGTCTGGGCAAAACCACCGGCTGGATTCACCGCACGGAACTTAAGGCCAAGGGCGTGCAGATGGTGGCGGGTGTGGAATACCAAAAAATTGACGACGCCGGACTCCACCTGCGCATTAACGGCAGTGATTCCGTGCTTGCGGTGGATAACGTCATCCTCTGCACCGGACAGGATTCCCGGCGGGACCTGCACGATGCGCTGGAAGCTGCCGGCGCCGTCGTGCATCTTATTGGCGGCGCCGATGTCGCGGCCGAGCTGGATGCCAAACGGGCCATTGACCAGGGCACGCGTCTGGCTGCGCGTCTGTAATGTCACTCTCGCATGCCATTTTGACCTCGCTGTTGGAGAAGCCGTGCACGGGAGCGGAGTTGGCGCGCCGTTTTGACAAGTCACTGGGACATTTTTGGCAGGCCACGCACCAGCAGATTTACCGTGAGCTGGGAACCATGGAGAAGGCCGGGCTCATTGAAAGCCGGGGTTTGCCCTCCAGCCGCGGGCAACAAAGGCACTTTGCCGTTTTGTCGGAGGGACATGGTGCCTTGAAGCGTTGGTGCGCCGAGGAGGGGGAACCACGCCCCATCCGGGATTCGTTGCTCGTACGGTTACGTGCGGCTGCCGTATTGGGAACGGCGGAGGCAGCGACGTCGGTGCTGCTGCAGCTGCGTCAACACCGTATGGTCCATGAGCGGGCCTTGGCGGAATATGTGAATATTGCCGCCAGGGATTTTCCGCCAGGGGTGCCGCGGACCCGGGCGCAGGAGTTGCAGGCGGCAGTGCTCAACGCGGGAATCAGCTATGAGAGCTCATGGCTGGCATGGTGCGATCAAGCACTCAATGACCTTGCCGGTGCCGTGGTCGATTATGCCGCGGGGGATTAGCTGCTGGCCGATTCCTGGGCTGCGGCTTGTTCCCTGACCAGTTGGGCTGTGTGGTGCAGCTGGGCGGCGGTACGGGCAATGACGGGCGCATACGAGGATTGCCACGCATGTTTAAACACAAAAGCGTCCGGGCCTTCCCAACGCAAATTATTGTTGATGCGCATGCTCAGTTCGTACCGCACCGCCATGAGGGCGTCCTGCGCGCGATCAAGCTCACTGGCGAAAGCCCGCAGCTCCTCCGGATCTGCGCCGTGGAAAGCCGGACTCATACTTTTTCTCCCAGGGTTGCCGTATCAATGACCTTGAACATCCCCTGGTGCTCACCATTGCCTAATCATCAGCGTAGGCGCAGGACGCGGGATGGGGCGATGGGCAGAGGTGCCCATCAGTAAAAAAGCGCACTGGCTGCGCGCTGCCGGGGAGGTTCTGCCGCGCAGCACCTAGGAGGTTCTGCGGCGCAGCACCTAGGAGGTTCTGCGGCGCAGCGTCAGCGAGGCTGCGAGCAGCACCACCACCACGAAGGCGCCCACCACGGGAAAATCAGTGAGCAATTCCGGGGTGGCGTGCGCATTTGCTGCCACTTCCTGCAACCCGTCCACGGCATAGCTCAGCGGCAACAGTTTGGCGAGGGCTGTCAGGACCTCATTCATCTGCTCGCGGGCCACGAAGAGCCCGCACAACAGGATTTGCGGAATCACCACAACCGGAAGGAAATGCACTGCTTGAAATTCCGTGGCCGCAAAAGCTGAACATAACAGCCCCAGGGCCACCCCCAAAACGGCAGTCAATACAGAAATCAATATCACCCAACCGGCATTGCCGGCAATGGCCATATCGAAGACCCAGTAAGCAGTTGCCGTGGCAATCAGCGCCTGCAGCGCCGCCATGGTCGAAAAGGCCAGGGCGTAACCAAAGAGTAAATCCGCTTTGTGAATGGGCGTGGTCAACAACCGTTCCAGGGTGCCCGAGGTGCGTTCGCGCAACGTGGTGACGGAGGTGATCAGGAACATCACCACGAAGGGAAAGATGCCCAGCATCATCAGCCCCACCCGGTCAAAGGTACGTGGCACCCCGGCGGCAGCACTTCATTTTGATACAGCCAGTAGACCAGCGCCAGCAAAATGGCCGGAACAAACAAGATCATGCCGATGCTCCGGGGGTCCCCCCGCAGCTGCCGCAACACCCGCAGGCACGTGGCCCACATGAGGGACAGGTTCATCCGCCAGCCCTCCTGGCAGCTGCTTCCCCATCTGCCAGCACGGCTGCTTCAATGACGCGTAAAAAGGCCAGCTCTAGATCATCGCTGTGTCCGCGAACCCGCAATTGACTAGGCGTCAACTGCGCCAACAGCATGCCTTCACGCAACAGCAGAAGCGAATGGCAATGACCGGCTTCCTCCATGACATGGCTGGAAATAAGCAGCGTGGTCCCACTTTGCAGCCAGGTCGGCAAAATGGGACCACAGTTCAACGCGAAGGACAGGATCCAAACCCACAGTGGGCTCATCCAAGACCAGCAAGCGGGGTTTTCCCACCAGTGCGCAGGCCAGTAAAACCCGGTTGAGCTGCCAGCCGGACAAATCCGACGCACGGCGTTTGGCCAGCGGTTCAAGACCGACGGACCACACTGCGGTCATTGCCTCGTCTGACGCCGCGCCGTGCAGGGCGGCAAAGTAACGCACATTGTCCAAGACGCTCAGTTCCCGGTAGACGCTGGCCGCCTGGGTGACGTAGCCGACGTCGTACCGGTTGCGTGGATCTCCGGCAGGCCGGTCCAGCACGGTGATGGTGCCCGCCGTGATTTTCTGCACACCCATCAAAGCCCGCATGAAGGTGGTTTTCCCGCTGCCGGACGGACCCAACAACCCGGTGATGCGGCCCTGCTTCAGGTTGCAGCCGATGTTCGCCAGGACGGTGTTTTTGTCGCGGCACACGCGTAAATTTGCCACACTCATCGCTGCCGGTCCGGTCAGCCCTGTTGGGTCCGCCGGGACGGACGCAAAGGGCGGTTGCGGCAAAGGCAACGCTGCTCGGTGGGGCATTGCGGCTCCAAAGTCACGCGAAGGGGACAGATGATTTCAAACTAGTCCTGGCCCACGACCGTGTCCAGAGTGTACGTACGAGCGTCCCAACCGTCCGTTGTCCCAACCACTGGGTGCGCCACCGCGGCGCCTAACCCGGTAGATTGGTATCTGGCCGTCCCGACTCAAAGGACGCAGCATTCCGCCGTCAAGAAAAAGGAAAATTCGCCCGTGGCACTTCGCCTCTCCACACTCTTTCTTCGCACCCTGCGTGAAGACCCCGTCGACGCCGAGGTAGACAGCCACAAGCTGCTGCTGCGCGCCGGTTACATCCGCCGTGCGGCACCGGGCATTTACACGTGGCTGCCCCTGGGCCTGCGCGTACTGCGCAAGGTTGAGGCCATTGTCCGCGAAGAGATGGATGCCATTGGCGCCCAGGAAGTGCACTTCCCGGCACTGCTGCCGCGCGAGCCCTACGAGCAGACCAACCGTTGGCTGGAATATGGTGAGGGCCTGTTCCGCCTGCAGGACCGCAAGGGTGCAGACTACCTGCTGGCTCCCACGCATGAGGAAATGTTCACGCTGCTGGTTAAGGACCTGTACTCCTCCTACAAGGATTTGCCGCTGAGCCTGTACCAAATTCAAAACAAGTACCGCGACGAGGCCCGCCCCCGCGCCGGCCTGCTCCGTGGGCGTGAGTTCATCATGAAGGACTCCTACTCCTTTGACATCGACGACGCCGGCCTGGAAGCAAGTTACTTAGCTCACCGCGGTGCCTACGTGCGCATCTTTGAGCGTTTGGGTTTGGAGGTCGTTGCCGTCGCCGCCACAGCAGGGGCCATGGGTGGTTCCAGGAGCGAGGAGTTCCTGCACCCCGTAGCCATTGGTGAAGACACCTTTGTGCGATCAGCCGGGGGTTACGCTGCCAATGTTGAAGCCGTCGCCACAGTGGTTCCGGCGGAGATTGACTTCAGCGACGCCCCCGCCGCTGCCGTACTGGACACCCCTGACACGCCCACCATTGACACGCTCGTAACAGCTGCCAATCACATTGCGCCACGCGCCGAGGGGCCCTGGACCGCCGCCGACACGCTCAAGAATGTGGTGCTGGCCATCAGCCTGCCCACGGGGGAGCGCCAACTTGTGGTGGTGGCCCTGCCGGGAGACCGCGACGTGGACCTCAAGCGTATTGAGGCCAACATTGGTGCGCACTTGGCCGTGGGTGGAGAGGTTGGCGTTGAGGCTGCCGGAGAAGCCGATCTGAAGAAGCATCCCGGACTTATCAAGGGCTACATTGGGCCCGGACTGAGCTTGGACGCAGCCGTTTTGGGTACTGCATCCGCCACCAAGCTGCTGTACCTGGTTGACCCGCGCGTTGTCTCCGGCACGCGCTGGATCACCGGAGCCAACACCGACGGCAAGCACGTCTTTGGGTTGGTAGCAGGCCGGGACTTCACCTGGGATGGCACCATTGAGGCCGCCCAGGTCCGCGAGGGTGATCCCGCACCCGACGGTTCCGGCCCGCTCCAGGCCGCCCGAGGCATTGAAATGGGGCATATTTTTGCCCTGGGTCGCAAATATGCAGAGTCACTTGATCTGAAGGTTTTGGATCAAAATGGCAAGCTCAAAGTCGTGACCATGGGTTCCTACGGCATTGGTGTGACACGCGCCGTCGCCGCCCTGGCCGAATCCAACCACGACGACCGCGGCTTGATCTGGCCCGCGCAGGTCGCTCCCGCCGATGTGCATGTGGTGGCGGTGGGGCGTGGTGAAGACATCTTCGGTGCAGCTGCCCAACTGACATCGGATTTGGAAGCTGCCGGTTTGGAAGTCATTTACGACGACCGGCCCAAGGTCTCTCCCGGCGTCAAGTTCGGCGATGCCGAACTCATTGGCGTTCCCACCATTTTGGCCGTGGGGCGCGGACTGGTGGACGGCGTTGTGGAAATTAAGAACCGCGCCACGGGTGTTGCAGAGAACATTGCCGTAGCCGAAGCCGTGCAGTACATCCTCAACAACCGCTAACCCGATTATGGGCGGGGGGCGCCAAAGCGCAGCCCCCCGCTTGGTGTGGCCCGGCGCGGCCCACGTCTTAGTTCGTCCCAACTTTAGGAAGCCATGATTTCCGGTCTTGAAGACATCACCATGGCGACAATCGTGCTTATTCTTGTGGCCGGATTCGCCGCGGGCTGGATTGACGCCGTCGTCGGTGGCGGTGGGCTGCTGCAGCTGCCGGTAATGCTCATGATTCCCGGCATTACGCCTGTGCAGGCGCTGGCCACCAATAAGATGGGTTCCATCTTTGGCACCACCACCAGCTCCATTACCTATTACAAACGGGTGAAACCGGATCTACGCACGGCTCTGCCCATGGCCGGCGTGGCGCTGTTGGGAAGTGTTGGCGGAGCAGTGGTTGCGGCGAGCCTGCCCGGTTCGGTTTTCAAGCCCATCATTGTCATTGCCTTGGTGGCTGTGCTGCTGTTCACGGCCTTTAAGCCGAGCATGGGGGAGTTGACTGCCCTGCGCCATTCCGGGCACAAGCACTACATCCTGGCCGTGTGCATTGGCGGAATTATTGGCTTTTACGACGGTTTGATCGGTCCGGGCACGGGGTCCTTCCTGGTCATAGCCATGGTCAGTCTCATGGGTTATGCCTTCCTTGAAGCCAGTGCCAAGGCCAAAATTGTCAATTTGGCCACCAACGCCGGGGCACTGATGTTCTTCCTGCCGCACGGATCGCTGCTGTGGGGAATTGGCCTCATTCTCGGCGCCGCCAATATGGCCGGAGGCTACCTGGGCGCCCGGACCGCCGTGAAGCAGGGCAGCAGGTTTATCCGGATTGTGTTCCTGGTGGTGGTGAGCGCGTTGATCATTAAACTGGGCGTTGACGTGTGGAACGAAAACATCCTTGTTGTCTTGGCCGGATAGTGCCGGCGGCTCTTAAGCGGAAGGGGCGCGTTAGAAAAGCTCCGGCAATTCGTGCGCCCGCGGCAAACCCGACAGTGTCTTGCCCGCCAATGTACTGGCAACCCACAGCGACCTCTGGGCGTCCCCGCCACGTCCGTACTCCTCCAGGTACGACAGCGCGTTTTCCACTTCCCGCACTATTGACCACTGCAGGGCCAAACCCTCATCAAGCCCGGCAGCCTGCGCCATTTCCAAGGCGCGACGGCGCAACCCGGCTTCGGCATTACGCTCCGGAAGGTCGCGGAGCCTATTCCACAGGCATGGTGCCAGCGCAAACTCGGCATCACCCACTTGAACCTGCGGGTCAATGGCAACATATTTACTCGAGGTTGGTTCGCCCGAAGCCGGACGAGCCAGAATATTCATGAAGTGTAGATCGGTGTGAACTAAGACATCCGACGCGTTGCTCTGTGGGGAGACGACTCCGCGTGTCTGGCACACCTCAAGTGCAGCTTCCAATAGCCACCTTTCAAAGGGTTCTTCCAAATCACTCCAGCGTTGGGGGAGTTCGTCACAGTAGCGTTCCGCAGTCGCGGAAATTTGAGGGATATGCTGCCATGCCTGACGCGCATCGGGGCGGATGCTCAGCTCACGCAGCACCCCGCCCCAGTGGTTGACTGCCTCCTCCATGGGTAGCTTGTGGAGAGTGCGGGTGCTATCGAGTCGTTCCAATAAGACGGCAGACATTGCTTCATCACTCTTGAGCAGGCGCACGGACCCCTGCCCGTCCCAGAGCCGCAGCGCCAGGGGTTCCCATACGGCTTCATCGTGCGGGAAGGCAATCTTCAAGGCAGCTAAGTCGCCGTCCCGGGTCAACACGGGAATGACAATTCCTGTATGGCCATGCCAGGGAACCGAGCCTTGAGGGAGGTCTACTGACAAGTCCCATTGCCACAAGGCATAGTCAATAAGATTTGGCAGTTTGCCCAACCACGTCCGACCCTCCATAGAACGCCGATATCGTTGCCGCAAGGCGTCCGGAATCTCAACTGTGGTAGGCACACCCCGAGTGTATAGGGCTACCCTTTCATTCCTCCACTGGGGGTGTGGGGTGGTTTTTGGGGTTTGTTTTGGGTTTTTACTGGTCAGTGTCACCCGACGGGTTTAGAATAGATATATGAGAACAAGGGCGCAGGAGCCGGTTCGATCGGTATCCTTTTCAGAGGTTTTAAACGCTGGCGGACACACCACCGCGCTCCTCCACCTCGCCCGCGCCCTCACCC
Organism: Actinomycetales bacterium; assembly: GCA_038242155.1. GTDB lineage: Bacteria > Actinomycetota > Actinomycetes > Actinomycetales > Micrococcaceae > Specibacter. The sequence continues at coordinate 68,289 of JBBSSM010000009.1, forward strand.
ACCAACCCACCACCGATCCCACCGCTGTTGACCCGGCAGGGACTGATCCCACCGCTGCTGACTATGCGGGGACTGATCCCATGGTTGCTGATTCTGAGGTGATTCCGGGGTCGGTGGGTGTTGATGTGGCCGGGTTCTCTGATGAGCTGTGCCTGCAGTGGGCCCAAGACCTGGAACAACTCCTTCGCTACGGCCAAGCGCTCTCGATTCAGATCGCCGGGGAAATCGGGCACCGCTA
>JBBSSM010000010.1:0-66391 GCA_038242155.1 Actinomycetales bacterium
CCAGCGCACTGTCGCGAATCGAAAGAGGACTCAGCCGAGACGACACCCTCGCCGGAGAATACAGAATTTGGCTCAACCAACAAAGAAATGAACAGGCTAGCAAAAATAATTGACAACTATAGGAGCATCACGTAGGGTTCGGCTTGCACACCAGATGTTGAAATTCGGGTGTCCGGACAGCAAGAATCCGCCATCCGGTTATCGACCCGCTTGCGGGCATCGAGGAAGGGCGGGAAACAGAATAGAATGACTGGGTGGCCTTCTCAGCTTTTCGCCGATATGTAGATCTCTCACCACTCCCGCAAAGTGCTTTGCAGATGGTCACTCCCGAAACACAAAGCAGTGATTACGAGGCGGGGATGGTGTTGCTGGCGTCTGGCCTGTGGCGGCTCCGCACAGGTCGCCTCACCCCCACCAAGCCGGGTGCGTTCGTTGCTGTCTGGCGGCGACTTGACGATGGCAGCACTGCACCTTTCGGGGCTGATGACCCTGCCGTTGGCCTCCACGTGTTTGTAGAGGAACAAAACCACTTCGGTGTATTCCAATTCACTGCGGAACAATTGGCATCACTCGGAATCTTGCAAACTGGGCAGTCACCTGGCAAACGGGGCTTCCGGGTATATCCATCATGGAGCACAGGCTTGAACAGCCAAGCGGCTCGGTCACAAAAGGCGCAGAGCCCTGCATTTCGTGATCTCACCGTGCGTTGATTGCTGTTCGTATAGGGTTCACCTCGCGGGCGCTCTAGCGCTGCGCAGAGGACTTCGGACGGTGAATTCGCTTTCGAAAATTGGGACACAGCATTTAGGGAAGCTTCCCGGAATGTCTATTTACCGCAAGACCGATCGTGCCGAGGCCCGTCATGGGGCGGGAGCCACAACCCGGCCAATGAGAAAAAGCACCGCCGCCCGGACCGCATCCTTGTCGCCTCCCCCATCAATATCCAGCGCTGCCCGATCAAATGACGCCGACAACAAGTTCGTTAGGGCAGCGACATCGTGTCCAGGCATTGCATCTTCGAGCCCTTCACGTAGCGATGCAGCGGCATGGCCCTCATCTATTGCGGCCATCCTGACCGCACCGAGTGCTGCCGGGCCTTCGATAAGCAGCAGGCGAGTCCGCCCCGGAACTGCCATTGCATTGAGGTAGGCGACGCTACCGACTTGTAAGGCATCGGCAGGGCTGACGTTGGTCGGTGCAGCATTCTCTATCTCCTCTGCGACCTGGCGAGCCTCTTCCTCGAGCACTGCATGCAGGACTTCTTCCTTATCCCTGAAGTGGTGATAAAGCGCGCCTCGGGTCATTCCGGCACGCTTAACCAGCTCTGGTGTGGATGTGGAGGCAAACCCTTTCTCAACGAAAAGCGATCGTGCTGCGACAAGCAGTGCTCGTCTGGTCTGAGTGCTGCGCTGGGCGTTTGTCTGGGCTTGAACCTTTTGCATACATACAGTATGTATGTTAGTTTTTTTGCATGCAAATCATTTCGAGCTCCTATCCTGTAATCATGGCCGAAAATGTGGCTGCCACTGCTGCCTTCTACCAGCAACATTTCGGCTTTGAGCAGCTGTTTTCGAGCGACTGGTATATCCACCTGCAACGTGAGGAACATGCCTTGGCCGTCTTGGACGGCCAGCACGAGACCGTGCCCGAATCGCACCGAGGAACCGCTTCCGGCATACTGCTCAACTTTGAGGTTGATGACGTCGACGCAACATACGCCAAGTTCATTGCCGCAGGCCTGCCAATAATCACGCCGCTACGCGGTGAGGACTTTGGCCAGCGACATTTCATTACCGCCGACCCCAACGGCGTACTGGTTGATGTCATCACCCCCATCGCGCCGAGCCTAGAGTTCGAAGCCCAGTTCACACAACCGTCCTAACGGCCCACCTCACGTACGGCATTTGTGAACGGTATTGGGGAGATCATTGCGTTGGCAGGGCCTCATTCGGACGGCATCGAGGGCTAGTCGATGGGAGCCCGGACCAGGCTGCTCGTCGACGTCGCGCCTCCACGCGATGCAGGTGATCCTTTCAGGTCACAATGCAGGGAACCTCTGCGAATGTCCCGTAGGAGGTTCGGTGCATTGCATCGACTCATTGCCGGGGTGGGGTGACTTGCAGATTCAGAACCACATGGTGTCCTTGATAAGTTGGCCTAGACACCCAACCGTGAAAGGTCCCCAAATGCCGCGCCCACCATCGATCATGCTGCGCCCATTCCAGGAGGCGGACACGGCATTCTTCACCGGCATGGCCTCCGACGAACGGGTGACCCGCTTCATCGGCGACGGCCGGCCATGGGACGAACGAACCATCCAGGAACGCATCCGTGCGGCCCTCCAAGAAGACCCGCTCGATCAGGTTGGTGCTTCGCGCTGGTTCCTGGCCATCGAGGCAAATGCGCCGGTCGGCATCGTGGTCTCGTCCCGCAAGGACGCGGGCGTAGAAATCGGATACTGGGTTTCCCCGGACCACTGGGGCCGCGGCATCGCCGGGGCCATGCTCGATGCCGCTCTGGCCAGCATTCCCGACACCTACGGCTCCCGGGAGCTTCTCGCCCGCGTGGTCCCCGCCAACGCGGTCTCGGCCAAGTTGCTCACCCGCCGCGGATTCCAGCTGGAGACCCGCCACGAGGGGCTTGACTACTACGCCCTGGTGTAGCTGCCACATGCCCAGACCGTACGTTGAACCGAGCCCAAAGGAAAAACATGCATAGTAAATCGACAGCCATCTCCGAAGACACAGGGGAACGGCAGCGCGCCGTCGTGAGGGTCCCCCTGGTGCAGATCGACGCGTTTGCCGATGCCGTCTTCGAAGGCAATCCGGCAGCCGTCATGCCCCTGCCCGAATGGTTGCCCGATGCGGTGCTCCAGCAGGTGGCCACGGAGAACAACCTCTCCGAGACGGCATTCCTGGTCAAGGACCTACCGGACGGGATCCAGTCACCGGACCTCGTCCACCCGTCATACCATCTGCGCTGGTTCACCCCGGCCGTGGAGGTGGACCTGTGCGGGCATGCGACCATGGCCGCTGCCTCCTACCTCTTTGACGACGTGCACCCCCAGGCCGAGAAACTCCAGTTCCATACCCGCAGCGGCTGGCTCACGGTGACCCGCCCGACTGAGGGCCAGTACACCATGGACTTCCCCTCCGAAGTCCCCGCGCCGGTTGCCATCGACCCTGACATTGCCAAGGCTTTGGGAGTCCGGGTGTGCGAGGCGTTGAAGGCCACCGACCTCATCTACATGGTCAAAGACGCTCAAACCGTCATCGATCTGGCACCGGACCTCGCGGTTCTGGCTTCGTTGCCGGTGCGCGGGACCATTGTCACGGCCCCGGGCACCGGAACCGACTACGATTTTGTCTCCCGCTGGTTCGGGGCCGAGGCCGGGGTGTCCGAAGACCCCGTCACCGGGTCCGCCCACTGCCAGCTCGCCCCGCTCTGGGCCGTACGCCTCGGCAAGCAGGAGATGCTGGCGCGCCAGGCATCGGCCCGCGGCGGAACCATACACATCGACTTCGCGGGCGAACGCACCATCTTGACCGGGCGTTGTGTCCGCTTCATGGAAGGCACCGCTATCCTTCCCCGCTGAGGCAACTCGTCCGGCCTAGCTTCCTAACGGGGGTTCGAATTCTCTGCCTCCGAGTTTGGATGCCGAGCCCGGATTCGATGGCAGGGTTCTTTAGTCAACCGTCCCGGTGCACGTTCCACTTACGGGCAGTGCCCCTTGAGGATCCGACAATGGTGCCGTGGTTTAGTTGAGTCGTGCCGACGAATATAGAAATCGAAGCCCGCGTGGCCAGCCTGGAGACTCTGCTTCCACTGGTCGCTTCCATGGCAGATGCAGGACCCGAGCATGTTGCCCAGGACGATACCTTTTTTGTTTGCCCCAATGGCCGGCTTAAGCTTCGGGTTCTTGATGATCTGCATGGTGTGCTGATCTTCTACCGCAGGACAGATCAGCTCGGCCCGAAATCATCTTTTTACGTCCATTCGGAAACTGCTGACCCTGACGGGTTGCGTTCAGTTTTGGCTCTTGCCTACGGCGAGGCTGGGCGAATTCGGAAACATCGCTTGGTGTTTCAAATCGGTCAGGCCAGAGTGCACCTTGACCGCGTTGAAGAACTTGGCGAGTTCCTGGAACTTGAAGTACCCGTGGGAGACAAAATGGAGCCCGAGGCTGCAATTTCAGAAGCACATCGCCTTTTTGCTGCGCTCGGCGTTGATGATGGCGCACTCGTAACGGGTGCGTACTTGGATCTGCTCGAAGCTCAGACCAACTAAGCCCGTAAGGGATTTGGGCCAAATTTTGCCCACGATGTGGGGAATCTGTCCCAATCGAGGTTTCCGTTGTAGGCGCCGCAACGTCGCGGGGTTAGTGCCTACGGTCCGTACCAGCCTTTGCCGCGATCAATGTTCTTTCGCGCCTCCCTCAGCGCTCTCGCGGTTTCTGGGTCGCGGCCTTTCATGTCCTCTGCGTGACGATCAAAACTCCGCCCCGACCGGAAAATTACTGGCAACAAACAAAGGATACAAATACCCGCAATGATCAATATGGAAACAAGATCCAATGTGGTCCACTCCTATGATCGCGACTTAGTTAGTCAGGCTCCACACGCGTCCGTGGTGTCACCTTCAGACTACAGGCCACGGGTTTGCCCCAATCTTCCCGGTTAGGGTTCCCTTGCGGACCCCAAAAGGCAGTCCGGACGACTTTTGACAGTGACAGCGGTCAGGGCGATCAACCCTCAGCAGATCGCACGCGAGCGGTTCAGCTCCCATCGGACAACTTTGATCTAAGGTCTTCTGCATGGGAAGTGATGGCTTGGCGCTGGTCCCGGGTGAATCTTCTGGCCTGCAGGTCGAGGACTGCTCGGCTGCGCACTTCTCCCACGCCCAATAGCTGACCCACGCGACGGATGGCTTCGTCCATGTCTGCTGAGTCCCCAATTACCTGGAAGACCTCGTCGCGCCGATCCATCGCCTGCGCGAGGGCCTCGTTGATCATCAATTGTTCTCTTGTCTGCCGCTCATCCTCATCCATGCCGCGATTCTTTCATGATCGGCAGCCATTGAAGCATTTCCGTCCAGCTTTGGGGCCCCGAGCGGGGAAGGTCGAAGCGAGGGACGTGAAGAGGCCGAGGATGGCAAAGGCGGCCGCGGCTGCACCGGCTGCGGCGAAGTAGCGACGCTGAATGACCGGTTTATGGGATACCTATGTTTCTTCACCGCGGATTCAGTTGTGATGCTACCTAGCTAGTGAGACTATCTAAGGGTGGAAAGTTTCGATGCATACCCAGAACTGACTCGCGCAGCTCTGCCTCAAGCTGTTCTCGCGGTCCTCAGTCATGGAGAAAACCACGGGTACGCTATCGCTGAGGCCCTACGCGAACACGGGTTCACCCGCATCCAAGGCGGCACACTCTATCCCCTCTTGAAGAGGCTGGAAGAGCAACATCTTGTTCAACACATATGGAAACACGACCAAGCAGGTCCAGCTCGAAAGCTGTTCACACTCACGCATCAAGGTGAGAAGGAGCTGCTGCGTTCAGAAAAAGCCTGGTCGCGAATGAGTCAAGCCCTTTCCAATATCCGTACGACCCGACAGGCAAAATTGTGAGCTACGAACGGAAATTGACTTTCAACCTCAGAATGCAAGGGATGTCCGAATCCAACATCGTGGAAACGCTAAAGGAAGTGCGGGCGCATGAAGCCACAACAGGAGCCTCCGCGGCAACAGATTTTGGCAAGGCTGAGGATTACGCGCGACAGTTCCCAAAGAGGAAAAGGCGCACCCGTGGACACACGGTTACTATCATTGGAAGCATCCTAGCGGTCAGCTATGTGGTTGACGCTCTACTTTTGCTGCCCCTGCGAAATATAGACATCAGAGATCTCGTCGGTCCGGTGACGTTATGGGCTGCACTACTTGCGCTTCTTGCCAGCGTTGTAGTCGGATTCCTAACCGACTACTTCAAACCAGCCTCAAACCCAAGTTTTATCCGGTAAAGGTTAGACTATGGGCATGCAGGGGAACTGGCTGCGGCAGTACGATGACGGTAGGAACTTTCCGGAAGGGGCCATACGCCCGACAGTACGCATATTTCCGGACTACGCAGGTACCGTGCTGTGGTTTCGCGACCCCGTCGTCTACGACCTCGCCCAACTGTCAGACGTGCTGGTCCACGACCTGTCACGTTGGGAACAGTCGTACTACGATGCTCTGACCCCGGACTTCGGCTGGAAATCAGCGAATCTGGCCCGCCGGTTCACAACAGAAGGCAACCGCCTGGCCCAGTGTGTGGCGGATGAGGTCGGTGACGGGTACGAAATAGAGTTTGCCTCTTATGAGGAAGACGTGCCAACACGCCGATTCCGCGGAAAGGGGCCTGCTCTTAACCTCCGCGCATCTGCAGCGTTCGATGCCCTAGCCGTGGCCGTAAAGGCAAAGAAGGAAGAGGCTTCTCGTGCACGGGCAGCCCGTCGCGAAGAAAACCCCGGATGGTTCGCATACTCACCGCTTTCAAATACTGTCTTCAAGCCAACTCAGGCAGAGGAATAATAGGCCGGCCTCGAAACCGACATGGCTAGACCCCGCTTCGGGTGTGAACAGCGTCCCGCAGGAGGTCCCAGTTATGGCACGGTGGGGACTGTTAAACGCAATTCGCAGTCAGAGGCGTAGGCAGGTAAAGGGGCCTGGACGAACCTATTTCAACGCAGATTTATGAGCGCGAGGACCCATTATCCGGCGATTTATGATGAGCCACGCAGCTGAACCGAGGAACGGAAAACAGCTGATTACTATCAGCCAGAGCCATGTCTCTCTTGTGGACAACAGCCCACGACGACGGCTGAGAGCGACAATGGCCCAGATAAACAAAATCACAGAAATGACCCAAATAACCGGAACTATCATTTCAAAGGCCGTTGGAACGAGTGGACTTACATCAGTCGTGTCAGATACCTGACTGTTTCCTCAATAGTCAATAAAATGTTTTCGAATTCACCAGACACGGCCAGCACACGGAGACTGCCCTAGTCTTCGTTAACTCGCTGTCCCGCTGAGCATTCCGCTTGCGGACGCAGGAATGCTGTGAAACCGAGTGCTGAAACCTATACAGATTACTTGTGAAAATGACAATTGTTGACCCGGGGGTGTCGTATGCACTGACTGTAGTGAAGCTTTTCCTGGTATCGGCAGCTAGCGTTGGTGGCGTAGCCGAAGTACCCGCAGCAGGATGCCAATCATAAATACGGTCAATCCGGTCAAAACTGACACTGGCGGCAGCGTCATTATCAAAGCAATACACGCTAACGCGCCGACCGCTTGCAACACTTTGGGATACCGACGATCAGCAACAGGCTGGGTAAAAGCAGCAATATTCGCTACCAGATAGTAGATGAGTACTCCGAAAGACGAAAACCCGATGGCTCCGCGCAGGTCGGCCACGAGGATCACTAAACAAATCACGACTGCGAGAACCACTTCGGCACGGTGCGGGACTTGATAACGGGGGTGGACGGCACTAAGCCAATTTGGCAAATCACGTTTCCTGGCCATGGCCAAACCGGTGCGACCCAACCCAGCCACCAGTGCCAACAACGCACCGAGCGCGGCCAAGGCAGCACCAATACGCACGACCGGTGCAGCCCATGCCCACGTGCCGGAACTGACGGCACTGGCCAGAGGCGTTGCGGACCCCGCGACTCCCCCGACCCCAATGGTTGCCAGCAGCGTCACGGCGACGACCGCGTAAATGATGATCGCAATCAACAACGAGATTCCAATTGCACGCGGAATGGTTCGCCGGGGGTTGCAGACTTCCTCGCCCATTGTCGCGATTCGCGCGTACCCGGCGAATGCGAAGAACAGTAATCCTGCGGATTGCATAATCCCGTACCACCCATGAGCCAAAAGATTTTCACCCATGATGTCAAACGGCGCAGATTTACTGCTTCCCCAAGCTGCCGCCACACCAATGACCAGGGCAATAAGTACAGCAACAACCAGAATTCGCGTCAGCCGTGCGGTGCGTGTGACGCCATGGTAATTTACGGTTGCCAGAGCAATAACAGCGACAATTGCAACTGGCCGCTCCCACCCGGGCGGCGCTGCATAGGCAGCAAAGGTCATGGCCATTGCTGCGGCACTGGCGGTTTTACCGACGATGAAACCCCACCCCGCCAGGTACCCTGACCACGGACCAAGGCGTTCACGCCCGTAGACGTAGCTTCCACCCGAGGCCGGATAGGCCGCTGCCAGTTGCGCAGACGATGTCGCATTGCAAAAAGCCACGAACGCTGCGATGACCAGGCCCACCAATAGACCAGATCCTGCAGCTTCGGCAGCAGGGGTAAAAGCTGCAAAAACGCCCGCACCGATCATTGATCCCAGCCCAATGACTACAGCATCGGTTGTCCCTAACCGGCGCGCCAAAGTCGGTTGGTTACTCATTCTCATGGTCCTTTACGGTACGGGGAGCACATCGGCACCCCACCCGGTAACGACCAGGGAATTGGAAGGAGGTGCCGCTTGATGGAACCAGTGGCGATAAGAATTCCTACGGCAATGACCCCAATCCCCGAAGAATAAATAGCGTTCCATTGGCTCGTCCCGAGTGCCGGAGAAGCCAGCTAGTGTTTGGTTTGCCCCTCAAGGGCCGCGGTGTCACGGCCGGTCCAGATCTTGATCACGGCCCATCCGACGGCGGTTATCGGCACGGAGAGTACTGCGCCGACGAGACCGGCGAGAACGGTGCCAATGGTCAGTGCCAGCAGGATGACCAGGGCATGCAGGTTCAGGGCATGTGCCATCACCACGGGCTGCAGGAAGTTGCCTTCAAGCTGATTCACCAGGACCACCACGCCGAGCACGATCAGGGCGACGACGGGGCCGTTGGCCACCAGCGCCACGAGCGTGGCAACGATGCCGGCGAACGTTGCGCCGACCATCGGGATGAACGAGGTGATGAAGACGATGACCGCCAGCGGTAATGCCAAAGGCACCTGCAGGATCCAGAGGGCAATGCCGATCCCCGTAGCGTCGACGAGGGCAATAATTGCCGTGCCGCGGATGTAACCGCCCAGCGTCTCAACGGTGCGTGTGCCGCTGGCCCGCCACCTGGCCTCGTAGCTGGCCGGTATCCAGGAGAGGAAGAAGGCCCAGATCCGGTCGCCGTCCTTGAGGAAAAAGAACAGGATTACCAGCAGCAGCACCAAGCCGGTAAAAAAACTTCCGGCGGCGGACAGCCCGGTCAGGGCACCGGCACCGAATTGGCTGCTGGTGAGAAAGTCCGTCACGCCGTTCACGCCGTCGTCGATCTGTTGCTGGTTAATCTGCAGCGGCAAATCAGCCAGCATGCCCTGCAACTGTTGAAAACCCTGGACGGCCTGATCCACCAGGCCAGACCACTCGGCCCGAACGGCGAAGACTATCCCCGTCCCTACGCCCCCGATGACCACCAAAGAGCCGAGAAACACGGTCCAGGCAGCGAGCATCGCGGACATGACCTTGCGGGCCAACCGCACCAGCGGCCACAGAGCACTGGAAAGGATCAGGGCGATCAGAAGCGGCAGCACTGCGAGACTGACCTGGCTCAGCCCGAAGACCGCGACACCGGCCAGTGCCAAAACCAGCAGCACCTGAGCTGCGCGGGTCGCAGTGCGTCCCAGCGGATTGGACCAGAGCCGCGCCACACGGTCGGCCGGTGCCCTCGATGCGTCAGGTGGAGCGGGCGCGGCCGCTTTGACCTGCTGGCCGACGGCGCTGGGCGGCGCAGCCGCTGTGGCATCGCGGGCCGTCGATCGGCGGAAAAATCGAAAGCTCATGGTGTGGCCTCTGGTGTCATGGTTTCTACTCTAAGGCCTGAACCGCCAACAGAACCGGCCTTTTGAACCGTAAAGGAGTCGACGTACCGCCACACCCGCCAGAAGCCGGCAAGATTGCAGACGCCCAAGCCGTGCCAATGACCTGAATTGCCGGGGCCGGGTACACGAAGTTCACTTAGATCTCTGGGCGGTGCGTGGGGCAAAAAGCATGGTTGAAGTTTAGCTGCCCGGGTGCACACTACCGGCCTTCCACGCGGAAAGGCCGGCATTGGCAGTCCTTTTAATAAAGGGGGCTACTTGCCCTCGGGCTTGATCCCGGCTTTGGCGTCGGGCTTGAAGTCCACGCCGGCTTCCCTGCGCTGCTGCGCTGTGATGGGTGCCGGTGCTGCCGTCAGGGGATCGTAGCCGCCGCCGGACTTTGGGAAGGCAATGACGTCGCGAATGGAGTCAACACCTGCCAAAAGGGAGACGGCGCGGTCCCAGCCAATGGCAATGCCGCCGTGCGGCGGGGCACCGAACTTAAAGCCTTCGAGCAGGAAGCCGAACTTCTCCTGCGCGTCCTCGGGTGAGAGACCCATGACTTCAAAGACACGCCGCTGCACGTCACTGCGGTGGATACGGATGGAACCGCCGCCAATTTCATTGCCGTTGCAGACAATGTCGTAGGCATAGGCCAGCGCAGACTCCGGATCCGTGTCAAAGGTGTCCATGAATTCGGGCTTGGGCGAGGTGAAGGCGTGGTGCACTGCCGTCCACTTGCCCGCGCCCACGGCAACGTCACCGGAGGCAACGGCGTCGGAAGCGGGTTCAAACATGGGCGCGTCAACAACCCACACGAAGGCCCAGTCCTTGGGGTTGATCAGGCCGGTACGGTGGCCAATTTCAACCCGGGCGGCACCCAGCAAGGCACGGGAGGTGGACACTTCACCGGCGGCGAAGAAGATGCAGTCACCGGGCTTGGCGCCCACGGCGTCGGCCAGGCCGGCACGCTCGGCGTCAGTGAGGTTCTTGGCCACCGGGCCGGTGAGCTCGCCCTCGTCCTTGACAAGCACGTAGGCCAGGCCCTTGGCGCCGCGCTGCTTGGCCCATTCCTGCCACGCATCCAGCTGGCGGCGGGGCTGTGCGGCGCCGCCGGGCATGACCACTGCGCCCACATAGGGAGCCTTGAACACGCCAAATCCGGTGTCCTTGAAGAACTCCGTCATTTCGGTCAATTCCAGGCCGAAACGCAGGTCGGGCTTGTCGGAACCATAGCGCGCCATGGCGTCGCGGTAGGTCATGCGCTGGATGGGCAGCGGAATTTCAACGTCGATCAGCTTCCACAACTCGGAAACAATTTTCTCACCCAGGGCAATAATGTCGTCCTGGTCCACGAAGCTGGCCTCAATGTCCAGCTGCGTGAATTCCGGCTGACGGTCCGCACGGAAGTCCTCGTCACGGTAGCAGCGGGCAATTTGGTAGTACTTCTCAAAGCCACCCACCTGCAGCAGCTGTTTGAACAGCTGCGGGGACTGCGGCAGGGCGTACCAGGAACCGGGGGCCAAACGGGCCGGGACCACAAAGTCACGTGCGCCTTCGGGCGTGGAACGGGTCAGCGTGGGCGTTTCAATTTCCACATAGCCGTGCTCGTGCAGCAGGTTGCGGGCCACCCGGTTGGCTTCGGAACGCAGGCGCATGTTGCGCTGCATGCCGGGACGGCGCAGGTCCAGGTAGCGGTGCTTGAGGCGTGCTTCCTCACCCACTTCCACATGCTCGTCTATCTGGAAAGGCAGCGGCGCGGCTTCATTGAGCACGACGACGGCATCGGCCACCACTTCAATCTCACCTGTAGCAAGGCCTGGGTTTTCATTGCCCTCGGGGCGACGGGATACAGTACCCGTAATTTGCAGGACGAACTCATTGCGCAACGCATGGAAGACCTCCTCCTCGCGCACCACAATCTGTGTCACACCGGAGGCGTCACGCAGATCAAGGAAGGCTACTCCACCGTGATCGCGACGGCGGGCGACCCATCCGGACAAGGTGACGGATTGGCCAATATGTTCAGCCCGCAGGGAGCCCAGGTCATGTGTGCGCAGCACAGCATTCCTTTCAATGGAAATTTTCAGCCCACTCTGAGGCCGCGTAAGAAGAGTCTGTTGAGAAGTTTACCGCGGGAGCCACGACGGTTATCACGGGCAACTTATGCCAGCATGATCTGCGGGGTCAGGTCTGCAGCAGGGGGCAGCCAGGTTCCCGGATTTGCGGGCACTTGTTCGCCGGAGCGAATGTCCTTGACCTGGTGCGCGCCGTCCTCATCCGTGAACCACACGTACGGGATGCCACGCTTGTCGGCGTATTTAATTTGTTTGCCGAATTTGTCGGCTTTGGCAGCCACTTCCGTGGAGATGCCTCGGGCACGAAGCGCGGCGGCAACGTCCTGCGCCTCGGACCAGCTGTCCTCATCCACCAGGGTGACCAGCACGGCTGTGGGCACGCTGCGGGAGGCCTTGGCAAATTCCTGACTTAAAATACGGGCCACCAGACGTGTCACACCAATGGACAGGCCGACGCCGGGGAACTTCCGGTTGCCCTTGGCGGCCAGCGCGTCGTAACGGCCGCCGGAACAGATGGAGCCCAGGGCTTCATGGCCCACCAGAACCGTCTCGTAGACAGTTCCCGTGTAGTAATCCAGACCGCGGGCAATGGACAGATCGGCCACCACCGAGCCGGGCGCACTCTTGACGGCGGCGGCAATGACCTGTTCCAGCTCGTCGAGGCCTTCTTCCAGGAGCTCATTGCTGACACCCAGAGCACGCACGGCGGCCACAAAGGACGTGTCTTCGGTGCGGATGGACGCCAAAGACAAGGCCAGCGCAGCCTGCTCGTCGGTGGCGCCCAACTCATTCTTCAGCAATGTGGCCACCGCTGCGGCGCCAATCTTTTCCAGCTTGTCGATGCTGCGCAGCACCCCGGCCGTGTCGCTTAAACCAATACCCTGGTAAAAACCCTCGGCCAATTTCCGGTTGTTAATGCGCAGCTTGAAGGCGGGGATGGGCAGCGCTGACAATGCCTCGGCAATGACCAGGGCAAGTTCCACGTCATAGCGGAACGGCAGGACGCCGTCGGCCACCACGTCAATGTCAGCCTGCGTGAACTCCCGGGCCCGACCTTCCTGCGGCCGCTCGCCGCGCCAGACCTTCTGGATTTGGTACCGGCGGAAGGGGAAGGACAGATACCCGGCGTTTTCCACCACATAGCGGGCAAAGGGCACCGTGAGATCAAAGTGGAGGGCCAGCGCATGGGGGTCGTCCCTGGCAGCGGCGGCGGCATTGCCGTCGTCGTCCTGCAGGCGCGAAAGTCCGTACACTTCCTTATCAATTTCGCCCTTGCGCAACAACTGCCCCACCGTCTCCACGGCGCGCGTTTCAATGGAGCTGAACCCATGCAACTCAAAGGTACGCCGCAGCGTATCCAGCACATGCTGTTCCACCAACCGCTCCTCGGGAAGCCATTCGGGGAAGCCGGACAAGGAGGCGTTGCGTGCCATGGGTGGTGCTCTCCTAACATTCACTGCAGACTGGCAAAAGCCGCAGGCTGCAGTGGGACGGGTGTGTGTAGCGGTGTTTACAGCAGTATCCAGTTAGCCTGCGTCATGCTCATCGCTGGGCGGGCAGACCTGGGTAAACTGGCTCCGACTGCCATTTTATAAGGATGGACGGCTCAACCCCCAACCGGCGCGGAGCCGCATCGGGCAAACACCCCCTCACAGCATGCCCTGTGCAGGACTTAAAGGAGAGGCACAGTTGGTCAACACAAATAAGCCCGGCCGCGAGACAAAGCTGCGCATGGCGCGCATGGAGGCCAACCAAAAACTGCACCGACAGCAGGTGTCGCGGCGCAAACGGGACAATGTCATTGCTCTCATAGCCATGGCCGTCGCCCTGATGGTGGCCGTGGTGCTGGCTCTGACGGTTTTCACACCCACGGACGACGGCGACGCGGCCGCAAGTGACGCCGTCGAAAGCGCCCCGGCCAGTGCAGAGCCCCCGGCCACGGCAGCAGCCGTCGAAAGCAACAGCCCCACCGTTCCGGAGGCCGCCACGGCCCAGGACAAGTTATTCACAGGCACCCTCTCCCTCAATGGGAAGCCGCTGGCAGTGGAGCTGGACGGCACCAAGGCGCCCCAGGCCGCGGCCGTGTTCAAGTCTTTGGCCGACTCCGGTTTCATGACCGGCAAGACGTGCCACCGCCTGACCAGTTCCCCCAACTTTGGCCTGTTGCAGTGCGGCTCCCCCACCGGCGATGGCCAGGGCGATCCCAACTACCAGTGGGGACCGGTGGAAAACACCCCCGCCGACGGCAGGTACCCGGCCGGGACCATTGCCGTGGCGCGGGCCAACAGCACTTTTTCCAATGGCACACAGTTCTTTATTACCTTTGAAGACACGGTGTTACCGCAGGAAACGGGAGGTTACACCATGGTGGGAAAGGTCACCTCAGGCCTTGAGGCTGTGCAGGCAATTGCAGACGGTGGCATCGCAGGAGATGGCACTGACGGTGCACCCAAGACCAAGGTGACGATAGACTCGTTCCAGATCAACTAGTTTCACCGTGGTTTTGGGTGCCCGAATTTGCGTGCCTCAGAAATTAGCAGGACCGCGATCATGGCCAGATAAACCCAGGACCACGCCCCATTCCCACCGACGCGAAAGACTTTTAGCGGTGACATACAGTCAAGAATCCGACGAAACACTTGCCTCAACTCAACAGAGCTCCCCGGTTGCACAGGAGAACGCTCCGGTAGCGCAGGAGAACGCTCCGGTAGCGCAAGAGGACACTCCGGTAGCGCAAGAGGACACTCCGGTAGCGCAAGAGGACACTCCGGTAGCGCAGGAGGACACTCCAGCTCCGGCACCGGTAGCGCAAGAGGACACTCCGGTAGCGCAGGAGGACACTCCAGCTCCGGCACCGGTAGCGCAGGAGGACACTCCGGCACCTCCCGCACCGGCAGCTCCAGCTCCAGCTCCAGCTCCAGCGAGCCCCTCACCGGCAGCCTTTGCCGCCCGACCCAAGGGTCCGGCAGTGGCCAAGGGTGCAGCTGGGCCTGTCGCTCCGGCTCCAGTGGCCGTGAACCTGGTGGAGGCCGCCAAGTTTGGCCGCGCCGAAGAAGACGGACATGTCTTTTTGTTGCTGGACGGCGAGGAATTCCCCGTGGGCCAGTACCCGGGTGCCAGCAAGGATGAGGCCCTGGCCTACTTTGCCCGCAAGTTCGAGGACATTGTGGCTCAAATTGCCCTGTTGGAAGCCCGCGTGGACGCCAAGGCTCCCACGACGGACATGACCAAGACTGTGGCGCATGTGCGCGAACAGCTCGGTGAACGCAACAGTGTAGGTGACATCAACGCCGCCCTGGCCCGCGTGTCAGCCCTGGAGGAGAACATCAAGGCCCTGGCCGCCAGCGAACGTGCAACGCACGAGGCCGCCCGCGCCGTCGAACTTGCTGCCCGTGAATCCATTGTGGCTGAAGCCGAGGCCATTGCCGCCGGGGACCCGGCCACAATCCAGTGGAAGATCAGCAGCGCCCGCATGAACGAACTCTTTGAGTCGTGGAAGCAGGCACAGAAATCGGGCATGCGTTTGGGTCGTGCCACGGAGGAAGGACTGTGGAAGCGATTCCGCAGCGCCCGCACCATCTTTGACCGGCACCGCCGCGCGTACTTCTCACAGCTTGACAATGTCAATGCTTCGGCCAAGGCCGCTAAAGAGGCTTTGATTGAGGCCGCGGAAGAGTTGTCCACCTCCACGGAGTGGGGCTGGGCAGCCGGGGAATACCGTCGACTCATGGATCAATGGAAGGCCTCTCCCCGGGCCAGCCGCAAGGACGACGACGCACTGTGGGCCCGTTTCCGCGGCGCCCAGGACAAGTTCTTTGCTGCCCGACAAAGCACCAATGATGCTCTGGATGAGGAATTTGGCGCTAACTTGCTGGTCAAGGAGGAGCTGATCAAGGAAGCGCAGGCTTTGCTTCCCATCAAGGACCTCAATGCTGCAAAGAAAGCCTTGCAGAATATTCGTGACCGCTGGGAAGCAGCCGGCAAGGTGCCGCGCAATGACATGCAGCGTGTTGAGGGTGCCTTGCGCAAGGTCGAAGATGCTGTCAAGACTGCTGATGATGACAACTGGCGGCGCAGCGACCCGGAAGCCAAGGCCCGCACGAGCAGCGCGCTGAGCCAGCTCGAAGCCACCATTGCCGGGCTGAGGGAAGATCTCGCCAAGGCGGAAAAGGCCGGTGATGCCCGCAAGACTGCCAAGGCAACCGAGGCTCTTGAAGCCCGCGAGCTGTGGCTTGAGCAGATCCAAAAGGCAGCAGCCGACTTCTCCTGACCACTAGAAGTCCCCAGCTGCCGGCAGGCCCCCACTTCCGAGTTGTCCACAATTCGGGTTGGGGGCCTTTTGCGTGCCTGTGCCAGGGTGCAGGCTTGAAGCATGAGAGCACTTTCGGAGGGGCCCCTTTTGGTTCCCGGTGTGCAGTTCATCCTCGCTGAACTGCACGCCATGAAACTTGACGGCGTGCTGCACCACGTTTATGGAGAAGCTTTCCTACCCACGGGAATTAGCGAGACCCCCGAACTACGGGCTGCGGCACTGGCCTTGGCGGTGCCGGCGAGTTTAGTGGGAAGGGCCATTGTGGGACAGTTGTCCGCGGCATGGATTTACGGCTGCGCACCGTCTCCGCAGCCCTTGGCCCTGCTGTTAAACTCCGGTGGCAAGAGCGCGCTTTTGCCACCCTTGAGCGGGTGTTCACTGCGTCAAGTGCATATCAGGCCGGTGGAAGTGTGGAAACTGGCCGGCGCCTACGTCACCAGTCCCCTGCGCACAGCTGTGGACGTTGCAAGAACCGCCCCCCTGCCCCTGGCGAGGGCCGTGCTGGAATCCATGACAGCCCAGCCGGAGCTGGGCTGTTCCGTGGGCGGCATCATGGCTGAGCTGTCCCAAGCCGCACACGTGCCGGGGCGGATTCGCGGCCTGGCACTGCTCCGCAGTATGGCAACGGGGCCCTAAGCGCGGCGGTGCGAGCCCGTGGAGCGGTACACATCAAAAACCCCGTCAATGCGACGCACGGCATTGAGGACATGATCCAGATACTTTGGATCCCCCATTTCAAAGGCAAACTTTGAAATGGCCACCCTGTCCCGCGAGGTGTTGACACTGGCGGCCAAAATATTCACATGGGTTTCCGCCAACACGCGGGTGACGTCAGAAAGCAGACTCTTGCGGTCCAGGGCCTCCACCTGAATCTCCACCAGGAACACCCCGGATTGAGTGGGCGCCCATTCCACATCAATCACCCGTCCGGGATCGCTCTCCATATGTTTGAAGTTGGGACAGTCCTGCCGGTGCACCGAAATCCCCGAACCCTTCGTCACGAACCCGGCAATGGGATCCGGCGGCACGGGGGTACAGCATCGGGCAAGTTTGACTAAAACATCATCCATACCGTGGACAATGACACCGGATTCAGAAATCCTGGAACGGGTATTGGAAAGGTGGGTATCTACTGGAACGGCGGTTTCTTCGAGATCATCGCTGACGCCGAGCACATCGCGGAGCCGCTCCACCACTGATTGTGCAGAGGTGTGCCCATCCCCCACGGCGGCATAAAGCCCGGCTATATCCACATAATGGAAGTGTTCCGTGACCGCGAGCAGACCATCATGAGTCATCATCTTCTGCAGCGGAAGGTTTTGCTTGCGCATGGCCTTCGTGAGCAGATCCTTGCCCTTTTCAATGGATTCGTCGCGGCGTTCCTTGGTGAACCACTGGCGGATCTTATTACGCGCACGAGCGCTCTTGACAAAGTTCTGCCAGTCCTGGCTGGGCCCTGCGCCCTCGGCTTTGTTGGTGAAAATCTCCACGGTGTCCCCATGGGACAGTTCACTGTTCAAGGGCACTAGTTTGCCGTTGACCCGGGCCCCAATGGTGCGGTTACCCACTTCAGTGTGCACTGAATATGCGAAGTCCACGGGGGTGGCACCTTCGGGAAGGGCAATGATCTTGCCCTTGGGAGTGTAGACATACACTTCCTTGGAATTCATTTCATAGCGCAGTGACTCCAGGAACTCATTGGAATCGCTGGTTTCCTGCTGCCAGTCCAGCAATGACCGCAACCAGTTCATGTCCTCTTGGACACCTACGGGGTTCTTATTCCCGGACTTGTATTTCCAGTGCGCTGCAACACCGTACTCCGCCCGCTGGTGCATCTCCAGGGTACGGATTTGAATTTCCACAAGCTTGCCGCCAGGGCCCACCACCGTGGTGTGCAGGGACTGATACATATTGAACTTTGGCAGCGCAATATAATCCTTGAAACGGCCCACGAGCGGGGTCCACTGGGCATGGATTTGGCCCAGCGCGGCGTAACAGTCGCCCACTGTATCCACCACCACGCGCACACCGATCAAATCATTGATGTCGTCGAAGTCCTTATTGCGGACCACCATTTTTTGGTAAATGGAATAGTAGTGCTTGGGCCGCCCGGTGATCTCCGCCTTGATTTTGGATTCGCGAAGCACCTCAACAATTTCACGGCGCAGAATGCTCAACTGCTTTTCCCGCTCGGGAGACCTGTCTTGAACCAGCCGGACAATTTCTTCGTACACCTTGGGGTACAGGGCGGCGAAGGACAGTTCCTCCAGTTCCCACTTCACTGCATTCATGCCCAGGCGGTGAGCCAGGGGGGCAAAAATATCCAGCGTTTCCCGCGCCTTCTTTCCAGAAGATGCAGCAGAGACAAACCGCCAAGTACGGGCATTGTGGAGCCTGTCCGCAAGCTTAATGACCAGCACACGAATGTCCTGGGCCATGGCAATAACCATTTTGCGTACGGTTTCAGCCTGTGCGGCATCACCAAATTCGACCTTGTCCAGCTTCGTGACCCCGTCAACCAGAACCGTGATTTCGGAACCAAAGTCATGTTCCAGCTCAGTCAGGGTGTAGGCGGTGTCTTCGACGGTGTCGTGCAGCAGCGCTGCGGCCAAGGTGGTGCCGGACATCCCCATCTCGGCAAGAATTGTCGCTACGGCCACGGGGTGGGTGATGTAGGGGTCCCCACTCTTACGCTTTTGGCCGTCGTGATATTTCTCCGCGACGGTAAAGGCACGTTGAATCAGATCAAAATCCTCTTTGGGGTTACGTGCCCGCACAATGCGCAGCAGCGGCTCCAAAATGGGCGAATAGCTCTCAGTGGACCAGCCCGTCAGCCGGGCCAGCCGGGAGCGCGTGCGTTCCCGGCGCCCCGGAAAGGTGGGGCTGGGGCTGGGGTCAATGGGTTCGGGTCCGCTGCGCGCCGGGTCCGTCATAGACGTGCCGGAGCTAGCCTTTGCAGTCTCACGCGAGGTTGATTCACCATTCAACGAAAGTACCTCCCTCACGTGGTCACAGGACTTCACTCCTCTGCGGAGTATTACACAAGTCTAAGGGTGCACAAGACATTGTTTGACCATGAAAAAGCCGGGCCCGGATGCAATGCATCCGGGCCCGGCCCCGCATCCGCCCACCGTCACGGTGGGGCAGGAGCGGCAGGTACTATACGGCGTCGGGAATTTTGGCTGTCTTTTCCGTCGCCCGCAGCTGTTGAACTTTTTTGGCCTGCCTGGCGAGCTCCGGTTCACGCTCCCGCAGCCACGAGTACAGTGGGGCGGCCACAAAAATGGTGGAGAAGGTGCTCACAATGATGCCGATGAACAGGGCAAGGGACAAATCGCGCAACGTCCCGGCACCCAGAAGCAGCGCACCAATGAACAAAATGGAGCCCACCGGGATAATGCCCACCATCATGGTGTTGATGGAGCGCACCAGCGTCTGGTTTACCGCGAGGTTTACTTCCTCGGCGAACGTTCGGCGCGTTGATTTAGTGACATCGGCCGTATTCTCCCGGATTTTGTCAAACACCACCACTGTGTCGTACAACGAATAACTCAAGATGGTCAAAAAGCCAATGATGGCCGACGGCGTGACCTCGAAGTTGGAGGCGCCGTAAATGCCGGCTGTGATAACCATGACCACCAACAGGCCCACCACCGCGGCAATGGACATTCGCCAAGTACGGAAATACAAGGCCATGAGCACCGTGGCAAGCACCACAAACACAAAGAAGCCAATGATCGCCTGACGGGAAACATCCTGTCCCCAGTTGGGGCCCACGAAGGTGGACGTCACGTCATTTGCCGGGACTCCGTAGGCTTCCTGCAAGGACTTCCGCACGGCAATGGTTTGGTCATCGCTGAGTCGTTCCGTCTGCACCTGCATGGTGTTGCCGGCAATATTGGTCACCACCGCTTCGGTGCCCGGCGCTGCCCCCGCCACAGCTGCTTCACCAACGGCCACATCCGTCTTGCTCACCTCTGAAATGGTGAACTGCGAACCTCCCCGGAAGTCAATGCCGAAGTTGTAGCCACCACCCAGGAGCGGCAGCAAAATGGACAGCGCCACGGCTGCCAGGGTGACGCTAAACCAGATTTTACGCTTGGCAACAAACTCATAGGACCGCTCACCAGTGTGCAGTTCGTTGCCGAATGTAGCGAAACTCTTCATTACTTGCTCTCCTTGGAGTCATCGCGTGAAACGGGCCGCGCGGTTCCATTTCCCCGGCCACCGGACATGGCTTTTTCGGCAGCGGTTTTTTCTGGAGTGGTTTTTTCAGTTGTGGCAGTTTGTGCTGCCAGGCGTCGTTCGGCGATGGTCTGCCGGCGCTCAGCTTCACCCACTGCACGGGCATTCTTGGCTTTGGCAACCTGAAGCGTTTCCTCAGGTGTCCGCATGCGTCCGGCACCACGGTAGAGCGGAATTACACCCAGGGACGCCGGGTCCAGACCTGAGAAGCGGTGGCCTTCGCCGAAGAACTTGGTGCGCGCCAACAGCTGAAGGGCGGGGTGGGTGAACATGAAGACGACTATGAGGTCGGCCACGGCCGTCAACCCAAGGGTGAAGGCGAAACCCTTGACGCTGCCCACTGAGACAAAGTACAGCACCAGTGAGGCCAGGACATTGACGGCTTTGGACGCCAAAATGGTGCGCTTGGCACGCGCCCAGCCATTTTCAACAGCGGCTACCAGCCCGCGGCCATCACGGAGTTCATCCCTGACGCGTTCAAAGTAGACAATGAAGGAGTCAGCCGTCTGTCCAATGGCCACGATAATACCTGCCACGCCTGCCAGGGATAGACGGTAGTTTTCCGCCCAGCCCAACAACACAATGGCCAGGTACGTCAGCACCCCGGCAATGACCAGGGACAAAATGGTGACCATGCCCAGGGCACGGTATTGGAAGAGCGAATAAATGACAACCAGAAGCAGCCCAATCAAGCCTGCCAAAATACCCATTTCCAACTGCTGCAGGCCCAGGGTCGCGGAAATTTGGGTTTCACTTTGAATCTCGAAGCTGATGGGCAGCGAACCAAACTTCAACTGATCCGACAGGGCTTTGGAGCTGGCTTCAGTGAACTGACCCGTAATGGAGGACTGCCCATCAGTGATGACGGCCATGGACGCTGGAGCTGAAATCACACTGTCATCAAGCACAATGGCAAACTGCGACTGCGGATCATTGGGGTTGGCCAGGTACTTGCTGTTTAACCGCTGTGTCACAGCCTTGAATGCATCTGCACCTTCGGGTTTCACGAGCTCCAGCTGCACCGACCACTCATTGGTGGTGGCACCTTGGGCGCCTGACATGAGCCCGTAAGAGGCGGTTTTAATCCACTTGCCGGGGATTTCCACGGGACCGAGGATGTACTTCAATCCCCTTTCCGCATCGCAGCTCACCAGCGGCTTGTCCGGGTCAGAGGTGGTGGGACGGTCCGTCAGCGGGGCAATGCAGCTGGTCGTTTCAAACTGTTTGAAAAGCTCGGCATCCACCCAATTGGTGTCGCTGGCGTTTACCGGGGCGGCCGTGGGTACCGGCAACTGGTCCTGCGGTGTGCGTTCAGCCTCGGGGACGGCCCCGGTGGGGCCCTGGGTGGCCACGATCACGGGGCGGAAGTTCATATTGGCCGAAGCCTTAATGAGGTTTCGTTCTTCGTCAGTGGGCGTGCCCGGCATGCTCACCACCACATTTTTGCCACCCTCGGTGGCAATTTGTGCTTCGGCAACACCGGAGCCGTCAACGCGCTGGCGAATGATGGACACGGCTTGATCGAGCTGCTCAGCAGCAATTTGACCGGAACCTTCAACCTTGGGCGCCAGGATCATCTGGGTGCCGCCCTCAAGGTCCAGGCCAAGTTTCGGCGCCCAGGTGGTTGCCCCGGAGAGCACTCCACCACCAACCGCCAAGGTGCCTGCAATGATGAGCGCCGCGAGCCACAACAGCATTCGCCGGGCTGTGGACGTGGGACCTGTTCGTGCCATCAAGGGATCCTTCTATAGGTCACGGG
Source organism: Actinomycetales bacterium (assembly GCA_038242155.1). Classification (GTDB taxonomy): domain Bacteria; phylum Actinomycetota; class Actinomycetes; order Actinomycetales; family Micrococcaceae; genus Specibacter. Next base: position 22,244 of record JBBSSM010000010.1, read on the forward strand.
TGTTTGGAACATGGCAATGCTGCTGTGCGCCAAAACAGTGGAGCACAGCAGCAGCCAACCCGGATGAGGCTAGTTGTCTTTGTGGTTTTCGTTTTTAAGGCGTTCGAGGGACTCCGCAGCGGTTTCCGCACGCTCGGGGCCCTTGTCCAAATTCACGCTCAGCGAGGAAGCGTCATTGGGCACCGCAGCGTCGACGACTTCCGGCTCAATAATTTCCGGCTCAATGATTTTGGCCACGGTCTGGCGGTGAACCGTGGCAGTGGTGCCGGGGGAAATTTCCAGAACGATCTTGTTCTCATCCTCATCAATGGAAATGACCTTGCCAAACAAGCCAAAGTTGGTCATCATTTCCACACCGGGAGCCAGCTCTGAACGGCGCTTTTCAGCAGCGGCCTTGGTTTTTTTCTGCTTGCGCAGCATCATAAAGATGAGCAGGCCAAACATGACAAAAAGGACAATGTTGGCACCGCTGAAGATGCCCGCAGGGGCAGGCGTTTCGGCGGCTAGAAGACTGCTAAAGAGCACAGCTGGAATTCCGTTTCTGTAAGTACACATTGGAAAGGGGCCGGCGCTGAGGGAACGTGCCGGACGTCATGCCAGTCTAAAGGGTAAAGCTGAACGCTGGCAGTAAAATGCCACTATCCACCCAAATTGCCCACCACTGGCGCGCAGAAAAAGGCCAGCTAGCTGTCCAAACCGTCTTCATCCAGCGGCAACATGGCAGCCGCCACGGCATTGCGGGGCATTTTCAAACCCAGATGCTCCCACGCCGCCGGCAGCGCAATTCGGCCCCGCGGAGTACGTCCCAGCAATCCTTCCCGGACCAGGAACGGTTCAGCCACCGTTTCCACGGTTTCACTTTCCTCACCCACGGCAATGGCCAGGGTGGAGAGCCCCACGGGACCGCCATTGAACTTATTAATGAGCGCATTGAGCACCGACCGGTCAAGACGGTCCAGGCCCCGGGCATCAACTTCATACATGTCGAGTGCCGCAGATGCCGCCCCGGCGTCAATGACTTCCAAGCCATGGACGAGTGCCCAGTCCCGGACCCGACGCAGCAGGCGGTTGGCAATGCGGGGTGTGCCTCGGGAGCGGCCGGCAATTTCGGAAAATCCGGCGCTGCTGAGCTTTAGATCCATCATGCCGGCGGAGCGGCGCAGCACCAGTTCCAGCTCTGCGACTGAGTAAAACTCCAAATGCCCGGTGAAACCAAACCTGTCACGCAGGGGGCCCGGGAGCAACCCGGCCCGGGTGGTGGCGCCCACCAGGGTGAATTGCGGCAGTTCCAGCGGGATGGCCGTGGCCCCGGCACCCTTGCCCACAATGATGTCCACCCGGAAATCCTCCATGGCCATGTACAGCATTTCCTCGGCGGGCCGTGACATGCGGTGAATTTCGTCCAGGAACAGAACCTCCCCCTCGGTCAGGGAGGACAGGATGGCCGCCAGGTCACCGGCGTGCTGGATGGCAGGGCCGGAGCTGATGCGCAGGGGTGCGTTCATTTCGGCGGCGACAATCATGGCCAGCGTGGTTTTGCCCAGGCCCGGGGGTCCTGACATGAGCACGTGGTCGGCGCTGCGGCCCCGGATCTTTGATGCCGCCAGTACCAGTGCCAGCTGTTTGCGGACCCTTTCCTGCCCCACAAAGTCATCCAGGTTGCGCGGCCGCATTGCCGCTTCCAGCTCGCGTTCCTCAGGCTCGGCGATGGGCGCCGCCAGCTCACTGGATCCCCGCGAAGCTGCGCCCCCCGCTCCTTGGCCCAGGCTGATTTGCCCCGGCAACAGCGGCACTGGTTCATCCCTGTCAGACATTTTTTTACCTCACGCTCTTTTGCCGCGTTTGATCTTGTCCCAGCCAGCGCAGCGTGGCGCGCAACACGGCCGCAACGTTGCCGCCTTCGGCCAGTTCAGGTTCTGTGGAAATGGTGGCGTCGATGGCCTTGTTGGCATCCCTTTCATTCCAGCCAAGGCTTGTCATGGCTGCCACCACTTGATCCTTCCACTCCATGGGAGCGGAAGCGGTGGGAGCGGGTGATCCCACCATGGCTTGTGGAAGCAACTTGCCCTTAAGCTCCAGAACAATCCGCCCAGCTACCTTGGGGCCGACGCCGGGAACCTTGGTGAAAACCTTGCCGTCCCCATTGGCCACTCCAGCCGCAATGCTTTCAGGCTCCAGGACCGAAAGGATGGCCAGCGCCAGACGCGGACCTATTCCGCTGACGGAGGTGAGGACATCAAATATTTCCCGCTCCCGGTCGTCGGCAAAGCCGTAAAGCGTCATGGAATCTTCACGCACCACCATGGCCGTCACGAGGGTCGCCTCTTCCCCCACGTGCAGCTTACCGAGGGTTTTAGGCGTGGCAATGACCAGCATGCCAACCCCGTTGACATCAAGGACAGCCTGGGCCAGGGACAGCGAGGCGACGGGACCGCGGACAAAACTAATCATGCAATTGCTCCTGTTTAAGTTCCGGACGCTGAGTCATACCAAGCACCTATAACCAGTGTAGTCGAACATAGTTACGAGCCACTAGTTCCATTTAGCGTCTGGTTTTTCCTTGTTCTTGCGGGTCTTGGACTTGCTTTCCGCCTCACGCCAGAGCCGCTGGGCCGCCGTCGTGCCTTCACCGTTGGGGGCGAAGGAATTTCCGCTGCGCCACGCATGGGCAATGGCGAGCGCCAAAGCGTCGGCGGCATCCGCTGGGCGGGGCGGGGCATCGAGGCGCAAAATGCGCACCACCATGGCCGTGACATTGTTCTTGTCGGCCCGGCCACTGCCGGTGACGGCTGCCTTGACCTCCGAGGGGGTGTGCAGGGCCACGGGAATTTTGCGCCGCGCAGCGGCCACCATCACCACCCCGGAAACTTGGGCCACCCCCATGACGGTGCTGAGGTTGGTCTGCGCAAAAACCCGCTCCAGCGCAAGAACATCGGGTTTAAACGCGTCCAGCCATTGATCGACAGCCTCTGCGATGACCAGCAGCCGGGCGTCAAGGCTGAGCTCATGTGAGCTGCCCACCACGCCGACCGCCACCAGGGTGGCGGTGCGGTTGGCGGCCACGTCAACTACGCCGAGTCCACAGCGGGTCAGTCCCGGGTCAACTCCAAGGACGCGCAGTTCTTAATCCTCGTCAAGCGCGGCAAGAACCTCGGGGCTCATATCGGCGTTGGAGTAAATGTTCTGCACGTCATCGAGGTCTTCGAGCGCATCGTAAAGCTTCATGAACTTACGGGCGTTAGCCACATCCAGTTCCACCTGCATGGACGGCACAAAGCCGGCTTCATCACTGTCATAAGCAATGCCGGCGTCGGTCAGTGCAGCCCGGATGGCGGGCAGATCCTGGGGATCTGTTATGACTTCAAAGTTATCCCCGCCGTCCTTGACTTCTTCTGCCCCGGCGTCCAGGACTGCCATCAGCACGTCATCTTCGCTCAGTCCGTTCTTGGGCAGGCTCACAATCCCCTTGCGGGTAAACATATACGCCACGGAGCCGGGGTCCCCCATGTTGCCGCCATTGCGTCCCACGGCCAGACGGACTTCCGAGGCCGCGCGGTTCTTGTTATCTGTCAGGCATTCAATGAGGATCGCCGAACCTTGGGGGCCGTAACCTTCGTACATGATGGTTTGGTAATCAACGGCCTCACCTAAAAGGCCGGCGCCGCGCTTGATGGCGCGGTCAATGTTATCCGCGGGAACAGAGGTCTTTTTGGCCTTGCTCACCGCCAGTTCAAGGGCCGGGTTGCCCTGCAGATCGGCACCACCACCACGGGCGGCAACTTCAATGGTCTTAATGAGTTTGGCAAAGGACTTCGCGCGGCGGCTGTCGAGAATAGCCTTTTTGTGCTTGGTGGTTGCCCACTTGGAGTGGCCTGACATGGTTACGCTTCTCCTTTGATCATGCGGATAAACAGCTCGTGGATGCGGCGCTCCCCCGTCACTTCGGGATGGAAGGAGGTGGCCAGCAAATGCCGCGAACGAACGGCGACGGCACGAACAACTGGTTCAAGCTTAGCGTTGTGTCCATTTTGCGGCAGGGTCACCGTGGCCAGCACCTCAACAGCGGTGCCCACCCGTTCCACCCAGGGCGCCCGGATGAACACTGCATGTAAGGGTTTGTCCGGTTGTCCCGGGGCGGCCAGACCGCGAAAATCCAGTTGCGTTTCAAAGGAATCCACCTGCCGCCCAAAGGCGTTGCGGCGCACTGTGATATCCAACCCGCCCAGGGTTTGCTGCGCCTGTCCGGCCAAATCCAGGGCCGGATCGACAAGGTGTTCTGCCAACATGATCATGCCGGCGCAACTGCCATACACGGGCAACCCGGCACCAATGCGTTCGCGCAACGGCTCCCGCAGGCCAAAGCTGCGGCTGAGCTTGTCCATGGTGGTCGACTCGCCCCCTGGAATGACCAGGCCGTCAAGACCGGCCAATTCCGCGGGGCGACGCACCAAAACGGCGTGCGCGCCGCTGGCCTGCAGGGCCCGGACATGTTCCTGGACGTCGCCCTGCAGGGCAAGGACACCCACCAGGGGTCCGGCAGTGCTGGTGGCTGAGGGGTCAAAATTCACTTTTACATCATAGGTGGGCGGCATCTCACACGGTTAACTTCAGCTTCGCACCGGGCGGCGTGGGCCGGTAACGGCTCTTGAGCAAGTAGCATTGTCGGCAGGACTGACGTACTAAAGATGAGGTAAGTAAAGTATGTGCGGAATCGCCGGATACTACGGTTATGGGGCTGACAAGGCCTTATTGCAGCAGATGAATGCGTGCATAGCGCACCGCGGCCCGGACGGTGAGGGCATTTACACGCAGGACGGTGTGGGGCTGGCCCACCGCCGCCTGTCCATCATTGATGTGGCGCACGGCCAGGAACCCATGTACAGCGCCGACGGCAAAACCGTGTTGATTTACAACGGCGAGGTCTACAACTACCTTGATCTACGTGCCGAGCTGCAGGCACTGGGCCGCTCTTTCGCCACTGAATCGGATACCGAAGTGGTGTTGCAGTCCTACGAAGAGTGGGGGGACGCTGCTTTCGATAAGTTCAATGGCATGTTTGGGCTCGCCATCCACGATGGTAAAAACCAGCGCCTAGTGCTGGCCCGCGACCACTTCGGCATCAAGCCGCTGTACTACGCCACCGGCGGCACTACAGAGGCCCCAACACTGTTGTTTGGCTCGGAAATCAAGCCTTTGCTGGCGGCGGACAAGTTTGAGCACGGCGTCAATGAGCGCATCCTTTACCGCTACCTGCAGTTCCGCATCCACGACGAAGAGTCGGCCACGTTCTTTGCCGGTGTGCAAAAGCTCATGCCCGGCGAGAAGCTGGTGGTCAGCACAGTTGCTACCGAGTCCGGTCCGGCAGGCACCGCCGTGATCAGCTCCTACACCCGCTTCAAGGAAGAGCTTGCAGAGCTGGCCAAGGTGGAGACCCCGTACTCCCAGGCAGTTATCGCTGAATACCGCGAACGCTTCACCGAGGGCGTGCGCCTGCGTTTGCAGTCCGAAGTCCCCGTAGGCACCGCGCTCTCAGGCGGCTTGGATTCCTCGGCCGTGGTGGCGACCATTAATAAGCTCATGGCTGAAAAGGCTGCCGCCACGGACTCCCTGGGCGCAAAGCAGCAAACGTTCTCCGCCGTCTTCCCGAACTCGCTCAATGACGAGGAAAAGTACGCCGACGCCGTGTTGGCCCGCTGTGAGGGCAATGTCATCAGCCACAAGATCCGCCCCCAGGCCGCGGAATTCGTGGAGGACCTTGAGGACTTTGTGCGCACCATGGAGGAACCCATCATTTCCTCCGGACCCTACGCCCAGTATCAGGTGATGCGTGAGGCTTCCAAGCACGTCACAGTGCTGCTGGATGGTCAGGGCGCCGATGAAATGATGGCCGGGTACATTCCCTACTACTTTGCCTACCTGCGCCAGCTGAAGAAAAATGGCCAAAACGCCAAGCTGGCCAAGGAATTGGTTTCCAGTTCCGACATTTTGTTCCGCCTGGCCCGCTTCCGCATTCAAGGCGCACTGACGTTCAAGAAGGCCGCCGGGATCACCCCGCTGCTGAAGAAGGACTTTATTGCCGCGCACAAGGGTGAGAAGTTCTCCAACATCCCGGATAACTTGAAGCTGCGCCTCATTGATGACCTGTTCCACAAGTCCCTGCCGGCGGTGCTGCGCTACGAGGACAAGAACACCATGCGCTTTTCCCTGGAGGGCCGCGTGCCGTTCCTGGATAAGGAAGTGGTGAAATTCCTCTTTAGCCTCTCCGATGAGTCCATCATTAAGGGTGGCTGGAACAAGCGCATCCTGCGGGATGCCACCCGCGAGCTGCTGCCGGAAATGATCAGCAACCGCCGCAACAAAATTGGCTTCACCACCCCTGAAGCCGAGTGGTTTGGCTTGATGAAGGAAAAGATTTACGAGATCTTCCTTTCCTCCTCCTTCGGCGCCCGCCCCTACTGGGATCAAAATGCCGTCCTGTACGCCTTTGAGGAGTACTTGAGCGGCAAGTCCGCCGGTTCCACCATGGTCTTTTGGCGGTTGATCAACACCGAGCTGTGGCTGCGGGAATTCTTTGACGAGCCGGAGGTCAAGGCAGGCATTGAGGGCAAGAGCGACTACATCCCCAACGCCGACAAGTCCCTGGGCATCACCGTGCCAGGTGGCGCCGGCACATTCCTGCGCTACCCGCTGCGCACGGAGGTCTTTTACAAGGAAACCGACTTTGACCCCGCAGTGATGAAGTACGTCAAGCGTTACTTTGACGGCCTCCCCGCAGCAGACGGGTTCCACTTGGACGCCACGGCCAACACCCCCTGGTACCTGTTTGTTTCGGAAAAGATTGTCGCCATGACCCAGGGCCGTTCCATTCCGGTCTGGGACATCAAGGTCTCCGCGGCAGCACGCATCTTTAGCAAATTCGTCACCCGCAACCCCGGCGGCATTGGTTTGGCCAGCCCCTGGTCCATGCAGCTGGCCATTGACGAGGTGGGCCTGCCCAGGATCATGTACGCCTCCGCACGCAGCGTCCTGGGCAAGTTGCAGGGCAAATCGGGGGTGTTCTATGAGGTGGTGGGCCACAACATTAACGCCATCGATGGCGCCGCGGGCTACCAGGTGGGTACCTCCACCCACTCCGTGAAGTACGCGCCCATTGATCCCGACGGCGTGGCGGCCCGTCTGAGCGCCCTGGTCCGCGCCACGGTTCCGGCCGAGTACGCAAAAACTTTTGCCGGTACCGCCATCATGGATGCCAATGATCTCGGGGTGGTGGCCCTGGGTCACGACACGGCCCTGGGCCAGACTGTTCTGGAGGACATCTTCCGGGACAATCCCCAGGGACAAACCACTGAGACCACCCCCATGTCCTTGGTGTTCACGCAAAAGTAGCCCCACCCAACCAGGAACGACGGCGGAACGCGGGTATCCGCCGTCGTTCCTGGTTAAAGAACCAAGCACACGCCTTTTCAAACGGAAGATACTCCATGGTCACCCTCGCCGATTGCCAACGCACACAGCACGCTTGGTTCCGGGCCTTGGCTGCAGCGACGGGCGGGCGCTCATTCTCCACGCACCGCATGGAGTGGGTTTGGCTGCCGCAGACGCGGCAAATGCTCTGCCTGTTCCCCACCGAAATTACGGAAACGGGCCTGGCGCCGGCCCTTGCGGAGGCGGAGCGGCGGGGTGCGGAAACGGTGGGTGTGTGGATGAACGCCTCAGTTCGTGAGGGCATTTTGCCGCAGTGGCGCTTTGAACGCGGCTGGCAGCCCTGGTGGATGACACGTGCGCTCGACGTGGAGGCTGTGGCTGCTGCCAGCGAAACACACGATGACAGGATCAGCCTTGACGCCGTCGTGGAAAATCACGTGTGGTTCGCGGCCGCCCACAGCGAGCAAGACGCGGTGGGGCACGCGTACGGGTATTACCCGCCGGATCAGGGGGAAAAACACCTGGCCGGTATTTTTGATCTTTACGTGGACGTGGAATCACGGCACACAGGATTGGGGACGGCCCTGGTCAATAAACTTTCCGAGGCTGCGTTCAACGCCGGCGCCGAACACCTGCTGCTGCACGCCACCCCCGATGGCCAGCAACTGTTCCGCACCCTTGGCTTTGACTTCATTGGCAAGGGCCAGACGTGGTGGTACCACCTGCCCCGACCCCAGTAAAACTTTGTTCGGTTTTGTTCGCGTGGAATGGGAAAGATTTGCACTGGCCAGGCCGTCAGCGGTGGGGCGAATCAGACGAGGGCATTAAGGAAGGCCGCCGCGTCTGCAGCAACCCGTTCCGGGCATTCCCACAGCACCAGGTGCCCCGTGTCCGGATAGACCTGCAGGACGGACCTTGCTATGCGCGCGGCAAGGGTTTGTTGATCCATGCGTGGAATCAGTTCGTCGCGTTCGCCCCACAGGATCAAGGTGTCTGCCGCAATGGTCCCCGTTTCGGTCGGCGGTGCAGCCGTACCCAAACCACTAAGAGGTGCCTTCCACACGTGCGCGGGCATGGTAGCAATTCCCGCACACACTCCACACGTCCGGGTTCCCTGAGCCTGTCGGCTTCGTCGGCAAATGCGGGCCGCACCCACAGGCTCAGGGGCGAACCCGCCAACACCAGAGCCGCGACCCGCTGTGGGTGATCAACTGCCAACTGCTGGGCCACACCTCCGCCGCCGTGCGCACCAGGCGCGTCAGGGCAGCCAGGTCCAGTTCGCCGTCGTGCTTCAGGGGTGTGATGGGGTAGGCGAGAAGGCCTGTGAAAGGCTGAGACATGAGGGACTCCGTAGCTTAACAAAAGGGGGCCGAAGCTGCCGGGACAAGAGTCTCCACAGCTTCGGCCACCGCTAACGCTTGGTGATTACCAGCCGCGCTCGGCCAACCGGTGCGGTTCGGGGATGTCGGCGACATTGATGCCGACCATGGCTTCGCCCAGGCCGCGGGAGACCTCGGCAATGACCGAAGGGTCATCGAAGAACGTCGTTGCCTTGACCACGGCGGCGGCGCGCTGGGCCGGGTTGCCGGACTTGAAGATGCCCGAACCCACAAAGACGCCGTCGGCACCGAGCTGCATCATCATGGCGGCGTCGGCCGGGGTGGCAATGCCGCCGGCGGTGAAGAGCACCACGGGAAGCTTGCCGGCAGCGGCCACTTCCTTGACCAGTTCGTACGGGGCCTGCAGTTCCTTGGCGGCCACGTACAGCTCATCGGCAGGAAGCGCCGCCAGCTGGGCAATCTGAGTGCGGATCTTACGCATGTGTCCCGTGGCGTTGGACACATCCCCCGTGCCTGCTTCACCCTTGGAACGGATCATGGCGGCGCCCTCGTTAATGCGGCGCAGCGCCTCACCCAGGTTGGTGGCGCCGCACACAAAAGGCACCTTGAAGTTCCACTTGTCAATGTGGTGCTCGTAGTCGGCCGGGGTCAATACCTCGGACTCATCCACATAGTCCACACCCAATGACTCCAGGACCTGGGCCTCCACAAAGTGGCCAATGCGGGCCTTCGCCATGACCGGGATGGACACGGCGGCAATGATGGCGTCAATCATGTCCGGATCACTGGCGCGGGAAACCCCGCCCTGGGCGCGAATGTCAGCGGGGACCCGCTCCAAAGCCATAACCGCCACGGCACCGGCGTCCTCGGCGATCCTGGCCTGCTCCACATTGACCACGTCCATGATGACGCCGCCCTTGAGCATGTCGGCCATGCCGCGCTTGACCCGGCTGCTGCCGGTGACAGGTGTTACTTCAGGTGTAGACACAAAAACCCCTCTGGAAAGAAACGAATGTATTGACCCGCAGCTGTGATGCGCCGCACGGCTGTAGTGAGTCTATTGCGGGCCCTATTCGCCGGGTAAATGAGTGTTACTGCGGTACTTGCGCGGCGAGTGCCTGGCGCCGCACGGTTCCCACCCTTTGGAACACGGTGACCAGACTGGCCAGGGCCAACACCACAAGTACGACGGCGAGCACCACCTCCGGAAGCCCGAGCCCTACCAGCCCGGTCGTCACGAGCACGGCCACCAAACGGTCGGAACGCTCGGCAATGCCCACGTTCGCCGTCATCCCCAAGCCCTCCGCGCGGGCTTTGGCGTAGGAAACAATGGAGCCCAAAACCAGGCAAAGCAGCGCCATGCCGGCAATGAAATGATTATTGCCGCCGGTGTAAAACCACACGACAATGCCCGCAAACACGGCACCATCGCCGACCCGGTCAAGGGTGGAGTCCAAAAAGGCGCCCCATTTGCCGGAGCGGCCCATCATGCGCGCCATGAGTCCGTCAATGATGTCGGAGAAGACAAAAAAAGTAATGACCACGGTGCCCCAGAACAGCTCTCCGAGCGGGTAGCCAATCAACGCCCCGGCAGCAACGCCCAGGGTGCCAATGACAGTGACGGCGTCGGGGGAAACCCTGAGCCGGACCAGCAGTGCCGCGACAGGGGTGAAAATGGCGGCAAAGAGCGCCCTGGCATATTTGTTCAACATGGGGAGTCTTCTTTGATGGTCTCCCACGCAGCAGACACCTGCTCGCGGACATCACCGAGTGTTTGCGTGATGGCTTTGGTCCCGGCAATGATGGGCATGAAGTTTCCATCCCCACCCCAGCGCGGCACCACGTGCTGGTGCAGGTGCGCGGCAATGCCCGCACCGCCTGTGACACCCTGGTTCATGCCCAGGTTGAACCCGGAAGGGTTGGCAACTTTGCGCAGCACCCGCATGGCGTGCTGGGACAGGGCAGCGAACTCGGCCGTCTCTTCAACCGTGAGGTCGCTGTAGTCGGGCACATGGCGGTAGGGACACACCAGCAGGTGCCCCGGGTTGTAGGGGTACAAATTCAAGATCACAAAGGCCAGAGTGCCGCGGAAAACAATGAGGGATTCTTCGTCACTGCGCTCCGGGGCTGCACAAAAGGGGCAGTTGTGGCTGCCCGTGACCTTTTCCTGGCCACCCTTGACATAGGCCAGCCGATGGGGCGTCCAGAGTCGTTGGAAGGCGTCCGGAACTCCGGGGAGTTCAAAGTCATCAACAGCAACGGGCTGGGGCGCCCCACCGGACTCACTCATGCTGTGCGGTTCCTGACGGCTTCCACAATGCGGCGCACGGCTTCCTCCACTGGCACTGCATTATCCTGGCTGCCATCCCGAAAGCGGAAGGACACGGCATTGGCCTCGGCGTCGTCCCCGCCGGCAATCAGCACAAACGGGATCTTGTCCTTGCTGGCCGTGCGGATCTTCTTGGGGAACCTGTCGCTGGAAATATCCACCTGCGCCCGGATGCCTGCCTGCTTGAGCTGCGCAACGACGTCGAACATGTAATCGTTGAACGCCTCCGCCACCGGGATGGCCACCACCTGGACGGGTGAAAGCCAGGCCGGGAAGGCGCCCGCATAGTGCTCGGTCAACACGCCCATGAAGCGCTCCACGGAGCCAAACAGGGCACGGTGAATCATGACGGGACGCTGGCGGGTGCCGTCGGCCGCCTGGTATTCCAGCTCGAAGCGTTCGGGCAGGTTAAAGTCCAGCTGGATGGTGGACATTTGCCAGGTGCGGCCCAGGGCGTCCTTGGCCTGCACGGAAATCTTGGGGCCGTAGAAGGCGGCGCCGCCGGGATCCGGAACGAGCTGCAGGCCCGAAGCCTCGGCCACCTCGGCGAGGGTCCGTGTGGCCTCGTCCCAGACATCGTCGTCGCCCACGAACTTTTCCGGGTTCTTGGTGGACAGTTCCAGGTAGAAGTCATCCAGTCCGTAGTCCTTGAGCAGGCCCAGGACAAAGTTCAGCGTCTCGGTCAGCTCATCCTTCATCTGCTCCCTGGTGCAGTAAATGTGCGCGTCGTCCTGGGTCATGCCGCGCACGCGGGTCAGCCCATGCACCACGCCGGACTTTTCGTAGCGGTACACCGAACCGAATTCAAACAGGCGCAGCGGCAGTTCGCGGTAGGACCGCCCGCGGGAACGGAAGATTAAGTTGTGCATGGGGCAGTTCATGGGCTTGAGGTAATAGTCTTGCCCGGGCTTGCGCACCGTGCCGTCCTCATTGAGTTCCGCATCCACGTGCATGGGCGGGAACATGCCGTCCCGGTACCAGTCCAGGTGGCCGGAAACCTCATAGAGGTGTCCCTTGGTGATGTGCGGGGTGTATACAAATTCGTAGCCGGCCTCCACGTGGCGGGCACGCGAGTAGTCCTCCATCTCCTTGCGGATGATGCCGCCCTTGGGGTGGAACACGGGCAGGCCCGAGCCCAGCTCGTCGGGGAAGGAGAACAGGTCCAGTTCCACGCCCAGCTTGCGGTGGTCGCGGCGTTCGGCCTCGGCAATGCGCTCCTGGTAGGCCTTAAGGGCTTCCTTGGTGGGCCAGGCTGTGCCGTAAATGCGCTGCAGCTGCTGATTGTTTTGGTTGCCCAGCCAGTAGGCTGCGGAGGTGCGGGTCAGGGCAAAGGCGTTGGAGATGAGCTTCGTGTTTTGCAGGTGCGGGCCGCGGCAAAGGTCGCACCACACCTCTTCGCCGCTCTTGCGGTCAATATTGGCGTAAATGGTGATGTCACCGGCGCCCACCTCAACGTTGACGCCTTCTGCGGCGTCGACGGCGTCGTCGTTCTTCTTGCCGAGCAGTTCCAGCTTGTAGGGCTCATTGGCCATGGCCGCACGGGCCTCCTCTTCGGAGACCACGCGGCGGACAAACTTTTGGTTCTGGTTGACGATCTTGAGCATCATCTTCTCAAGCGTCTTGAGATCTTCGGGGGTGAAGGGCTCGGCCACGTCGAAGTCAAAGTAAAACCCGTCGGTGATGTACGGGCCAATGCCCAATTTGGCATCGGGACGCAGCGCCTGCACGGCTTGGGCCATGACGTGAGCTGTGGAGTGACGCAGCACATCCAGGCCTTCGGGGGAATCAAGGGTGAGCGATTCCACGACGTCGCCCTCGCTCACGACAGCCGAAAGGTCCTTCAGGACTTCCCCCACGCGCATGAGCGCAACCTCGCGGCGTTCAAAGAACAGTTCCGCTCCGGTGGTGCCTGTGGCCACCGCAGTCGCCTGGCCGTCGACATTGATGGTGATTTGTGAATCCACTGGCACGATTAACTCCTATGTATTGTCCTGTGCGGCCCCTTGTCCAAGCAACATACGGGGGTTGCTGTGAGCCTCTTTGATGGTATCGGTTTGCCCGGGCCCCAACCAACCCAGCGACGGGGTCTGCGGCAGGGGTAGACGGGCGGTGTCTTGGAGATCCCACGCCTCCTGCGCCTGCACAGTCATCCCCCGCGGGCCGGTGCGGCGGGTGACTCCCCGAATCAAAAGCATGCGGGTGCCAAAAAGCAGCGGTCCTGACTTTTCCTGGGCTTCGGCAAAAAAGGTGACATCCACACAGCCGGTACCGTCATCGACGCTAATGAATACCACCCGCCTGCCGCTGCGCATGGGCGGGGTTTGCGTAGCGACCCGCACCCCAGCCACCAGGACTTCAGTGTTATTGCGCAGTCCAAGGAGCGAGCCGGCATGGCTGACACCGAGTCTGTGCAGCAGTGGCGCATAACTTTCCATGAGGTGTCCGCTGACATCCAGGGAGAGCAGATCCAGTTCAGTGCTCAGCGTTTCTGCCAAACTCGCTTCCGGGTGGGTGGCTGCGAGCGCGCCCAGTTCAAAGTCAGCCATGGGCAGGGCCAGCTGCCCGGAGATGGGTTCGCTGCGCCGCCTCGATTTGGGCACGGGCAAACTATTCACATGGGCTACCAGATCGGCACGGTTGGCGGTGTTTTTTGTCAGCTTTTTGGCCTGGCGGTGCAGTGAGTCCAGGACGCCCAGCTGCGCGAAGCGTTTGAGGGTGGGCCGGCTGATTTTGGCCCGGTCCCTTAGATCAGCGAGGGATGTGTAGGGTTGCCCGGCAAGAATGCGTTTGAGTTCGGTACCTGATAGTCCATAGACGCCAGCGAGGCTCAACCGGACCCCCGTGACGCCTGAGGGCGTGCGTTCGGCCAGGTATTCTCCCCTGCTGACGTTGATGTCCAGGGGCAGGATGGGGATACCCATGCGCCGGGCCTCAGCTATCAGGAGGCGGCGGGGATACATGCCGGGATCGTGTTCCCACAGCCCTGCCATGAACTCCGCCGGATGGTGGGTTTTCAGCCACGCCGATTGGTAGGTGGGCACGGCAAAGGCGGCGCCGTGGGCTTTGCAAAACCCGAAACTGCCAAAAGCGGCAAGGGTCCCCCATACCTTGTCAATGACAGCCGGGCTGTAGTTGTTCCGTGCCGCATGATCCCTAAAGAACTTCTCCACTGCGGGCTGTCCGGTGGGGTGGCCGAGTCGGCGACGGAATTCATCGGCTTTGGATAAGGTGCATCCGGTCATTTTGCTAAAGGTGCGCAGCACTTGTTCATGAAACACCGTCACCCCGTGCGTTTCTTCTAAAATGGGCATGAGGTCGGGGTGGGCGTAGTGCGGTACGTCAAAACCGGCACGGCTTTCCAGATAAGGCTTGACCATGTTCGACTGCATGGGCCCTGGCCTAAACAGTGAAATGTCAATGACCAGGTCATTGAACCTTTCCGGGGCCATTTTCCCTATCAGCTCCCGTTGTCCGGGGGATTCAATTTGAAAACATCCCAGGGTATGGGTGCTGCGGATCAACTCAAAGGTGGGTTCGTCATTCAGTGGGATGGCGTCAAGGTCAATGGCGCCGCCCTCTGCGATGAAGGGCGCGTCCCCGGCATGGCCTCCACGGGAGGCAACTTCTGCCTTGGAAGGACTGAGCCGGACGATTTCCCGCACGGCATGGGCCATGGCGCTTTGCATCCGCACCCCGAGCACATCCAGCTTGAGCATCCCCATGGCGTCCATGTCGTGCTTATCAAATTGACTCATGGGCAGCCCCATTCCACTGGGCTGCACGGGGGTCCGCTCCAGCAGGGAGGAATCCCCCAGAATCACCCCGCAGGGGTGCATGGAAATATGTCTGGGCAACCTGTCGAGGCGTTCGGTGAGGTCCACCAGCAGGTCCAGCTGCCCACCGCCGTGGGCTGCTCCCTGCCGGGAGCTGCGCACCTGGGCGGCAAAGTCGCGTAGTTCGGGCTTTTCTTCCAGCGCCTGCCTAAATGATCCGGCGGAAAACCGCCAGAGCTGCTTGGCAATGCTGTCAATGTCATCGCGCTCCATCCCCAGGGCCAGACCCGCGTCCCGCACGGCACCACGGACCCGGTAGCTATTTTGCATGCTCATGAGCGTCACCCGACGTGGCCCGAAGCGGTTAAAAATGCGCTGGTATACGTGGTGGCGTTGTGCGCTTTCCACGTCGAGGTCAATGTCAGGCAGCGTGGACCTGTCCATGGACAGGAAGCGTTCAAAGAGCAGGTCATTGGCGATGGGGTCCACGGCGCTGATACCCAGCAGATAATTCACCAGCGACGACGCTCCGGAACCCCGTGCTGCCCGGCGCACCCCCATGCTGCCAATCATGTCAGAGACCTCGGCGACTGTGAGAAAGTACGTGTCAAACCCCAGCCCGGCAATAGTGGCCAGTTCTGTATCCAACCGCTCACGCACAGTGCGCAGCTTCCCCGGGTGAAGGTGCGCAAAGCGTTGGTTGAGCCCTGCTTCCGTGCGTTGGCGTAATTCCCTGCCGGGCGGTTGCCGCAAACCCAGCACATCCAGTTCCGGGGTGCGTGGTTGGCCCCACCCCAGATCCGCTGCAGCGTCAATGCGGCATTTATCCGCAAGTTGCGCCGTGTTGGCCAGCAGCTGGGCCAGTTCACCAGCGCCATAGCCTGCCTGGTACACAATTTCGCGGGCTATTGCCTCCATCCGGACAGCTCCTTTTAGCCAGGCCTGACCCGTGGGCTGCAACTCCTCAAGCTGCCCCAGGGAAGCAATATTGCGTGCGGCATCGAGAACATCGGCGGTGGCAGCATCTGCTTCATGGGCATAACGCACGGCATTGCTGAGCACTGCGGGGACGTTGAACTCCTGCGCCAGCTTAAGCATGCGCACTGCATGGGTGGTGCTCAGCGAGGTGCCGGGCTCGCTCAGATGGCTGGCCACTTCCACCACGAGTGAGCCCGCCGGCATGATGCGCCGCCACACGTCAAAGCGGGTCCGCGGCAAAAGATAACGGCGGCCATGCAGGGCCCGTCCCACGGGGGAAAAAGGGCCCAGCAATACCGTCAGAGCGCTTTTGCCCGTCTCTGGATCAAGCACGACGGCGGCCAGTTCCGCCAGCGTCACCCCCACCTGGGCGCGGGTGTGGGCCAGGGAAACCAGCCGGCACAGTGCCGTGTAACCTGCAGCCGGGGCCGGGAACGCACTGCCGTGGGCCAGGACCACCACGCGGCCCAAAACAACAAAACCCTGCGGATTTTCCTCCACAATGGCCACGTTGACTCCCACGATGGGATCAATGCCCACGTCTTTGCAGGCTTTGACGTGCTTGACCATCCCATAAAGACCGTCCCTGTCCGCTACAGCCAGGGCATCCCCGTCCGCTGCCGCGGCCCTCGCGAGCTCCGCAGGCCACGACACGCCGTAGTGGGCGCTATACGCTGAAGAACTATGCAAATGGACAAAGTCAGGCACTGTCCTGGTCCTTAAGGACATCTTCTACGGCGTCATGGATCTTAATGACCCGCCACTGGTTTTGGGGGCGCTGCTGCACCACATCCAATGTCACCCAGGAAATCCCACGCTCCGCGCCCCGTGTCCGGGTAGCCTCGGGTGTGAGCTGCAGGCGCCAAATTCGGATGTCCACTTTCCCCACCCCATCCCCCGGAGGCATGCGTACTTGCTGCTCCCACCAGGGCTGGCGTTGATACCAGCACAGGGGATCGGCGGCAACGTTCCACCATTTTTCCTGCCACAACAATTGCAGGGGCACCCCCTGCGGAGAGCACTTGACCGTGATGCCCTCTGTGAAGATACCCATGCGTGTTCCCTTCCCCGCAGCGGTTTACGCCCAGTGGCCACCATGGAGTACATTCCGAGCTAAATTGTTGTGTTAGTACATATATTCTAATAAATTTAAGTGTACGCTCAACTTCAGCCAAAAAGAACCGTCACATAAGAAAAAGCGCAACCTGCGCGTTATGTGCAAACCATCAAGTAGATGGCTGACAGCCGCTTTGGGCGTCTAGCATGGCTTTAGGGTCATCTGCCCAGTGGCGCTGCCTGAGCCACTTCTAATTTTTTTAAAAGGAGCGTCCCATGACTGACATGGTCACCCTTATCGCTAAAACCACACCCCTGGAACGGGAATTGAAGATCTCGTATCGCCATGTCCAGGACGCTGATGTGACACGCCTGGGCGAGCTGTACTTTACGGCTTATGACGCAGGTGCTGCCGGTGACTCCCTGACAACTGCCATGGCGGATATGAAGGATGCACTAGCTGGCAAACACGGCCAGTTCCTGCCCGAGGCCTCCCACGTGGCTCTTGATGACAGCGGCAAGATTGTGGCCGCGGCTCTCGTTGTGGAACATGCGGTGGCAGCAAACACCCCCGACGCTCCCTTCATCATTGAACTGGTCACCGATCGTGACCACCGCCGGCAGGGCCTGGCCGAGGACCTGGTCCTTGCCACCTTGGATGCGTTGTTCAATGACGGCAAGGAGCGGGTGGCCCTGCAGGTGAAGGAATCAAACTCCGCAGCCCTGGCCCTGTATTTATCCTTGGATTTCCGCCGCTGGTCACCCGAGGAGCACGGGGATTAAGCACCGCCGGCTATAACGCAACGGCCTCGATTAACGCGGGGTCGTTGTTGCGTACATTACCCACCCCGGGACTTACCGGATCCAGTATCCATGAAGCTGCTACATCCCAGGCCTCACTAAGCACCGCCTCCAGCAGGGGCGCCGGCGCCTTGTCCTCCGGGTCGAGCCAGTTGGCCAGTCCCCCGCTGCTGAGGGGAACGGGAAGGCGATCGTGCAGCGACGCCAATTCGCCCTCCGGAGGCGAGGCCATGGTCACAATGGAGCAGGACAGCAGCCACTGCTCAGGGTCACCATCAACCACTGCCGGATCTTTCCACCACTCATAGAGACCGGCAAAGGTAATCAGTTCCCCGCCGGGGGTATGCACAAAGTAGGGCTGTTTAGTTTTGCCGTCCGGGGATTTTTTCCACTCGTAGTAACCTTCCACGGGTACTGCGCAGCGGCGGGACTTAATGGCTGCCCGGAAGGTGGGTTTCTCCTGAACGGTTTCACTGCGGGCATTAAAGGCCCGCACCCCCACGGCAGGGTCCTTGGCCCAGCCAGGCACCAGTCCCCATTTGGCTACGTGTATTTGGCGGTGCACCTTCCCCTCAATGATCCGCTCCAAGACAATGGGCACGTCGGTGGTGGGTGCCACATTCCATGAGGCCCGCAACTCCAGAGAGGCATCGGCCTCCGCCTCAAGTTCAGCCACCAGGTCGCCCACGGCCCTTGCCATCACGTAACGTCCGCACATGTTATCCATGCTTGCACACTGCCGGGAATATGCACCCCCTGCGGTAGCGTTATCTCCCAACAGCGGCCAAGATGGCCTGTCTTTTGAAAAGTTCTTTCAGCACAAGGAGCATTTAGCGTGGACTTCACCCCCGACGCCGGCACCATCACTATGTTTTCCACCACCTGGTGCGGTTACTGCAAACGCCTCAAGAAGCAGCTCGACGCCTCCGGCATTGCTTATACGGAAATCAACATTGAGGACGTTGCCGGCACCGCCGAGCTCGTGGAGAGCCTCAACAACGGCAACCAAACAGTGCCCACCGTGTTGTTCCCGGATGGTTCAGCTGCCACCAATCCCTCCTTGAATGACGTCAAGGCACGTCTGGCCGGCTAACTTCCCAACGTCGTGTAGCCTGTCAGGAACCCCCGTGAGGTTTCCCGACAAAAACCCGTTGATGCAACAAAGGAGTACATTCATGGTTCACAAAGTCAAGGGTGCAGTGGTTCTGCGCAAGGACGCGCCCGTTACATTAGAGACCATCCTGGTGCCTGATCCCGGCCCCGGCGAGGTCCTGGTGGACATTCTCACCAGTGGCGTCTGCCACACGGATTTGCATTACAAGCAGGGCGGCATCAGCGACGACTTCCCTTTTCTCCTGGGCCATGAAGCCACAGGTGTTGTAAACACCGTGGGCGAGGGTGTCACCAGCGTGGTCCCCGGCGACCGGGTGATCCTGAACTGGCGGGCCGTCTGCGGCATTTGCCGTGCCTGCGCCAAGGGCCAGCCGCAATACTGCTTCGATACCGCCAATGCCACCTCGAAAATGACCCTCGAGGATGGCACGGAACTCTCCGCCGCCTTGGGAATTGGTGCGTTCATTGAAAAGACCCTTGTCGCCGCGGGCCAATGCACCAAGGTCGACGCCGATGCCGATCCCGCCGCCGTCGGCCTCCTGGGTTGTGGCATCATGGCCGGAATTGGCGCGGCCATTAATACAGGCGGCGTCAAGCGCGGGGACTCCGTGGCCGTCATTGGTTGCGGCGGCGTGGGCGCAGCGGCCATTGCCGGGGCCGTTTTGGCCGGCGCCACCACTGTCATTGCCGTGGACCGGGACCCGAAGAAGCTGGCCACCGCCACATCCCTGGGCGCCACCCACACGGTGGACGCCTCCGAAGAAGACGCCGTGGAAGCCATCCGGAACCACACGAATGGTTTCGGGGCCGATGTGGTGATTGACGCCGTCGGACGTCCCGAAACGTACAAGCAGGCCTTCTACGCCCGTGACTTGGCCGGCACCGTGGTCCTGGTGGGTGTGCCCACCCCCGAGATGACACTGGAATTGCCATTGCTGGACGTCTTTGGCCGCGGCGGATCGTTGAAGTCCTCGTGGTACGGCGATTGCCTGCCCTCCCGCGACTTCCCCATGCTGGTGGAACTGTACAAGCAGGGCAAGCTCAATTTGGACGCCTTTGTCAGCGAACGCATCAGCATCAATGAAATTGAGGCGGCGTTCACGAAGATGGGTGAAGGCTCAGTGCTGCGCTCGGTGGTGGAATTCGCATGAGCGCACGCATTGAACGCCTGGTCACCTCCGGCACCTTCTCCCTCGACGGCGGGACGTGGGACGTGGATAACAACGTCTGGATCGTTGGCGATGCTGACGAGTGCATTGTCATTGACGCCCCGCATGACGCGGATGCCATTATTGCCGCCATTAAGGGACGCAAGGTGGTGGCCCTGCTGCTTACCCACGCCCATGACGATCACATTAAGGCAGCCCGCGAGGTGG
The DNA here is from genome assembly GCA_038242155.1 of Actinomycetales bacterium. Taxonomy (GTDB): domain Bacteria; phylum Actinomycetota; class Actinomycetes; order Actinomycetales; family Micrococcaceae; genus Specibacter. The sequence goes on from JBBSSM010000010.1 coordinate 42,435, forward strand.
CAGCGGCCACCGGTGCGGCCATTTACTTAAACCCGGCGGATGCAATGCTGTGGGACGCCGTATACCCGGATGCCGCAGCTGACCGGGAAGTGCACGACGGCGACTCGTTCAGCGTTGCCGGCACTGTTCTAACAGCGCTGCATACCCCGGGCCACTCCCCCGGATCAATCTGCTATTACGCCCCGGATTTAACCACTGTCTTTACCGGAGACACCTTGTTCAGTGGCGGGCCGGGAGCCACGGGACGCTCCTATAGCGACTACCCCACCATTGTGAAATCCATTGCGGAGAAGCTCATGACACTGCCGGGTGAAACAGTGGTCAACACCGGCCATGGCGACTCCACCACCGTGGCCGCCGAGGCGCCGGGAATTGCCGCCGCGCAGCAGTAAGGTCCGCACTCCCCGAGTTCAAACAGCAGCTGATGCGATTAATCCACCGGATTAATCGCATTAACTGCTGTTTGAACCAGGCCCGGCGGCAGAAAGTCGCATCAGCTGCTGTTTGAACGTGACCGGACGGCAGTTATGGATTAGCCAGCTCCGTGTGCTGCGCATAAACTGCCAAGATTGCCGCTTCCACGGCGTCCACCGTCAGCCCGGGGACCAGGTCCTCGGCCGCGCCGGCCGTGGCGGGATTCCAGTCCAGGTCAAGAGCTGCATAAGTATCCGCGAGCACCTTGCGGATCGGCGCGGAGTCTTCCACCACTATCACGGAACTAAACAGCCAGGCACCCGCCACGACGCGCTGCGCCGTGCCTACCAGCTTGATGCGGGACCCCCCGGGCATGCTTGAGTCCTGCTGGTCACACCGGCCAAAAACACTGAATTCGCCCGGGCAGTATTCGCCCGGGATCTCCCCTACACCTGCCTCGACACCCAGTGAGCGAAGCGCCTCGGCGAACATTCCGCCAAAGAAGCCAAACCGCTCCTTGGCCCCGGCGATGGCATCGTCGGCAGACTGGATATGATCAACCACCAGGGTGCCCCGATGATAGGCAGCTGCCCTGCCACCGGCGCGCCGTACGGCCGGCACATAGCCGTTGTCCCGTGCGGCCTGTTCGGCGGCCGCGAATCCAGCCAACCGGGTGTCACGTTGACCAAACGCCACGGTGGGTTCGGGACGGTAAAAGCGCAACATGGCGGTCCGCTGTCCGGTTTTGACCTGGTTCAGCAATTCCAGGGCATGGTTAAGATCGGCTTCGGCACCTTGATTGAGCAGTTGCCTGTGAACTTCCAGTTGGGCTGCCAGCGTCACGCTCATGTGGCGGACGGGATGGGGCGGACAGTGAGGATTTGTTCGGAGCGCCCGAAGGGTCCCTTGACATCGTTGAGCACCGAGGAGGTCAGACCCACACCATCGCCGGAGAAGGTCACGCGGGTATCCAGGCCCAACCATTCACCTTCCGGTTCGCGGTAAATATGGATCGAGAGGTCCACATTGGGGAACATCCATCCGCCCGGCGACGGGTCCATGCGGGCGGCAATACCATTGGCACTGTCAGCCAGCCCCAGTAACCGGACCAGCGCGGAGGAGGGAGCTGCGCCTTCCAGCATGGTGTAGGGGCTGCGCAGCCAGGCGCGGCCACGTCCCGGGCGATGACCGGGGTTGACGCGGGCCTCGATGCTCTTGATAAAACCACCGGGCCACACGGTCATGCCGTCCCACGGAACTGCTGCAGCCAGGGGCCCCATCGGCTCGTCCGTATAAGCCTCGACCGAGGCGGTATCCCCTTTTTGTAGGCGCCAGGCCGTGACCCGGACGGCCACGCGTCCGTCCGCAATAAGTTCGGCCTGCAGCAATTCAATGGTTTTGCCCGGCCGCAGGAGGGTGGTTTCAATGCTGAATTCACCGGCCGGAATTAAACCAAGAATGTCACAGTTGATCCTGACCAGGCGCATGTCGGCACGCGGCTGGAATTGCTCCAGGGCATGGACCATGATGCCGGTGACGGGAGCCATGTGTTGTTCGTGCGGGTTCCAGGCACCCTGGGCGTGAATGGTGGACGAGTAGCGGTTGCCGCCGAGCTGGCGATAGTACGAGGTGGTGTCGACAGCGGTGCGTGTGGTGGTCTCCGGCATGGCTAAGACTCTACCGGCATGAGCGCCCCGCACCCCAAATGGCGGTTAAGTCTTAGGCACCGCGGAAGCAATTGTTTCCTGGCCCATGACGGGGCAGTCTTCCAGGGCGCTGCGGTCAAGTTTGCGGCTGCGGGAGACGAGGAACAAGTGAACCGCCAGAGCAGCGGAAGCCGCCAAAAGCACCAGTGCCAGCAAAGCCAGTGGCGAACCGGCAGCTGCGGCCAAGGCGGCATCAAACGCGGCAAGTCCAATGGTTGCGTAAATACTGGCCCAGGCCATGGAGCCAACAACAGTCGCGGGAATGTAGCGGCGCAGCGGCATCCGGCCCAGCCCGGCTGACATGTTCACGGCTGTCTGGACACCCACGGTCAAAAAGCTCACGCTCACGGCGGGCGCACCCCACCGGGCAATGATTTTCTCTGCACGCAGCATTGCCTGGGAATCGAGGGGTTTCTGCAACCTGGTTTTGCGTCCGCCGGCGGCCAAGCCACGGCCGGCCCAATACGTGGCATTGGAGCGCAGCATGGCAACGACAAACAATGTCAGAAAGGCCCAAATGAAGGGAAGAGAAGTGATGCTCTCCATCATGTGCGTGCGCCGCCCTTGGGTAAGAAAATAATATAGCAACAAAACACTGCGCTATTAGTCTTCACCCATCGTATCGAAGACAGACCCGGTAGCCCTAATTTATCCAGGGTGATGCTGCTCCCGTGCCGGGCATCCGGGCCAAACGCAAGGCATCTCCTGGCGGTTGCCGAAGGGCAATAATGAAGTCTTAGTGTCAGCCGTCAGTTCGGAGCGAAAAGATGACCATCGAAGAATCGAATCCACCCGATGGAGTAGCCTCGGGAACCAAGCAGTCCAGGAAACGCTGGCCCGCACGCAGTGTATCCACCCTCGGCGTTGCCGTTACCCTCTGGGCGGCCATCTCCACCGGTGACATGCTCCTGCATGGCCACCCCGCATATGCGATTTTGTTGGGAGTTGTTTTTCTTGCCTGCATGGTCGTTGCCGTGCGTTCGTGGCTAAAGTCTGCACCCACCGGCCGTAAATTTATGGTCCTCAGAGGGATCGGCTTGGTGGCGTCGTGTGCGGTTTTAGTTCTCACTTGGTGGCTGATTCCCTACAGTGCAGCACCTGCGGCCCTCGCGGCCATGACATCCAATGACGTGCTCACCGTCACGGAGACCCCGACCCGGATCGTGCTGACACCCCCGGGCATTCCCAACGGGACAGGGGTGTTTTTCCAGCCCGGAGCCCTCGTTGATGCCCGGGCGTACGCCGCGGTTCTGCGGCCGCTGGCCGAAAACGGTCACACAGTCGTCATTCCAAAGCAGCCCTTCGGCATTGCTTTTCTATCCACCGGCGCCTTTACCTCGGCACAAACCCAACATCCACTCGTAAAGCGTTGGGTGCTGGGCGGCCATTCACTTGGCGGCGTCGTGGCCGCCATGGATGCGCAGTCTTTCGCCAAGGAAGTAGACGACCCCGTGGCAGGCATTTTGTTTTTCGCGTCCTACCCGGCCACGGACATGAGCGCTTTAGCTCTGCCCGTGCTCTCGATCTCCGCGTCCAACGATCAATTGGCCACCCCGGAAAAGATTGAGGCTGCAAAGGCCACGCTTCCCAAGGACGCCTTTTTCACCACGATAGAAGGTGGCGTCCACGCAGACTTCGGTGACTACGGGCCACAAAGGGCTGATGGTGAGCCCACCATTTCCCGTGATGACGCCCGCGCCCACATTTCAAGTGCGAGCCTGGCGTTTATTGAATCACTGAGCAAATAGGGCCTGCCGGTCAGGGGTGTTCAGCCAACCGTTCGCGCAGCATGGGCCAGGCCTTTGCAAATCCCGGGTGCAGCGGGCGTTGGGCCACGTCTTCCAGTGGCACCCATTCCAGCGCCAGACTTTCGGGATCTCTGACAGACGCTTCAAAAGGCACGACGACGGTCACCGCCACCGTGGTGTAACTCCAGTACCCCACGTCCCAGACGGAGGTGAACAGCAGTTCAACGTTTTCCCGCGGCACCCCTGCCTCTTCCCACGACTCCCGCAGCGCACCCTCGACAGCCGATTCACCTTCGTGGAGGGCTCCCCCGGGCAGCCCCCACGTTCCGCCGTGATGGGACCAGAGAGCCCGGTGTTGCAGCAGGATGCCGCGGCCGGCGTCGTATACCAGCAGCCCGGCGGAACCACAACGGCCCCAAAACTTGCCGGCAGGGCCCTCAACCCAGGCTTCGCTGGCATCCCTTGAACTCTTCAAATGCCCCGGGCGCACCACAGCCGCAGCGTCCCGCACAAAACCGGCCGCCGCGGCTGCTGAATCAAAAGTGGACAAGGTACTAAAAGTCCCAGTCGTCGTCTTCGGTGTTCACTGCCTTGCCAATGACGTACGAGGAACCCGAACCGGAGAAGAAGTCGTGGTTTTCATCGGCGTTGGGTGACAGGGCCGAGAGGATGGCCGGGTTTACGTCCGTCACGGCGGAGGGGAACATGGCCTCGTAGCCCAGGTTCATCAGCGCCTTGTTGGCGTTGTAGTGCAGGAACTTCTTTACGTCCTCGGCCAGGCCCACGGAGTCATAAAGATCGTGGGTGTACTGCACCTCGTTTTCGTAGAGTTCATACATGAGCTCAAAGGTCCAGGCCTTCAGCTCTTCCTTGCGCTCTTCGGGCAGGCCCTCCAAGCCCTTTTGGTACTTGTAGCCAATGTAGTAGCCATGCACTGCCTCATCGCGGATGATCAGACGGATCAAGTCGGCGGTGTTTGTCAGCTTGGCCCGTGAGGACCAGTACATGGGCAGGTAGAAGCCCGAGTAAAACAGGAAGGACTCCAGCAAAGTGGAGGCAATCTTGCGCTTGAGCGGATCATCACCGTAGTAGTAGGACTCAATGATTTGAGCCTTCTTCTGCAGGTTCACATTTTCCACTGACCAGCGGAAGGCCTCGTCAATTTCCTTCGTGGAGCACAGGGTGGAAAAGATCGAGGAGTAGCTCTTCGCATGCACCGACTCCATGAACGCAATGTTCGTGTAGACGGCTTCCTCGTGCGGGGTGATGGCATCCGGGATCAAGGAGACGGCGCCCACCGTGCCCTGCAGGGTGTCCAGCAGCGTCAAGCCCGTGAACACGCGCATGGTCAGCAGCTGCTCATCCGGAGTCAGCGTGGCCCACGACTGAATGTCATTGGACAGGGGCACCTTTTCCGGCAGCCAGAAGTTGTTCACCAGACGGTTCCAGACCTCCACGTCCTTTTCATCCTGGATACGGTTCCAGTTGATGGCCGTTACGTGGCTCGCCAACTTCAGCTTCTCCGGTGTCATCGCTGCTTCTCTCCTCATAAAACGTTTGGTGGCCGCGGGGGCCTGGTCAATCTTAATCCAAAGGCACGACGGCGGGTGCGTCCCGCCGTCGTGCTCTTTAGTTATCTGGTGCTACAACTGGCAGCTGACGCAGTTCTCCACTTCGGTGCCCTCCAGCGCGAGCTGGCGGAGACGGATGTAGTAAATGGTCTTGATGCCCTTGCGCCAGGCGTAGATCTGGGCCTTGTTAATGTCACGGGTGGTGGCGGTGTCCTTGAAGAACAGTGTCAGGGACAGGCCCTGGTCCACGTGCTGCGTGGCAACGGCGTAGGTGTCGATGATCTTTTCAAAACCAATTTCATACGCGTCCTTGTAGTACTCGACGTTGTCGTTGGTGAGGTAGGGCGCCGGGTAGTACACGCGGCCCAGTTTGCCTTCCTTGCGGATTTCAATCATGGAGGCAATGGGGTGGATCGAGGACGTGGAGTTGTTGATGTAGCTGATGGAGCCCGTGGGCGGGACGGCCTGCAGGTTCTGGTTGTAGATGCCGTGGGCCATGATGGAAGCCTTCAGCTCACGCCAGTCATCCTGGGTGGGGATGTGAATGCCCTCAAACATCTGCGCAACCTTGGCGGTCTGCGGGACCCAGGTACCGTCGGTGTACTTGTCAAAGAACGCACCGCTGGCGTAGGTGGACTTCTCAAAGCCAGCGAAGGTGGAGCCGGTTTCCATGGCCAGCAGGTTCGACGCACGGAGGCAGTGGTACACCACCGTGTAGAAGTAAATGTTGGTGAAGTCCAGGCCCTCCTCGGAACCGTAATGGACCCGTTCCCGGGCAAGGTAGCCGTGCAGGTTCATCTGGCCCAGGCCAATGGCGCGGGACTGGTCATTGCCGTTGGCAATGGAGGGCACGCTGTTGATGTGGGACATGTCCGACACGGCCGTCAGGGTCCGGATCGAGGTTTCAATGGTCTTGCCCAGATCGGGTGAATCCATGGCCTTGGCAATGTTCAATGAACCCAGGTTGCAGGAAATGTCCTTGCCGGTCTCGGCGTAGGAAAGGTCGTCGTTGTACGTGGTGGGCTCTGAAACCTGCAGGATCTCCGAGCACAGGTTGCTCATGATGATCTTGCCCTCAATGGGGTTCGCGCGGTTCACCGTGTCCTCGAACATGATGTACGGGTAGCCGGATTCAAACTGGATCTCGGCGAGGGTCTGGAAGAACTCGCGGGCCTTGATCTTGGTCTTCTTAATGCGGGCGTCGTCCACCATCTCGTAGTACTTCTCAGTGACCGAGATGTCGGAGAACGGCACGCCGTAGACCTTTTCAACGTCGTACGGGGAGAACAAGTACATGTCCTCATCGCGCTTGGCCAGCTCAAAGGTGATGTCCGGAACCACAACACCCAGGGAGAGGGTCTTAATGCGGATCTTCTCATCGGCGTTTTCCCGCTTGGTGTCCAGGAAGCGGTTGATGTCCGGGTGGTGGGCGTGCAGGTACACGGCCCCGGCACCCTGACGCGCACCGAGCTGGTTGGCGTAGGAGAAGCTGTCCTCGAGCAGCTTCATCACGGGGATGACGCCGGAGGACTGGTTCTCAATCTGCTTGATGGGCGCGCCCACTTCACGGATGTTGGTCAGCGCAAAGGCCACGCCGCCGCCACGCTTGGACAGCTGCAGGGCTGAGTTGATGGAGCGGCCAATGGACTCCATGTTGTCTTCAATGCGCAGCAGGAAGCAGGAGACCAGCTCGCCGCGCTGGGCCTTGCCGGCGTTCAGGAAGGTGGGGGTGGCCGGCTGAAAACGGCCGTCCATGATTTCATCCACAATGTTCTGCGCGAGCTCTTCGTTGCCGCGCGCCAGGTGCAGGGCCACCATGCAAACGCGGTCTTCGTAGCGTTCAAGGTAGCGGTTGCCGTCAAAAGTCTTCAGCGTGTAGCTGGTGTAGAACTTGAATGCACCCAGGAAGGTCTCAAAGCGGAACTTCTTCTTGTACGCGCGCTGGTACAGTCCGCGGATGAAGTCCATGGAATACTGCTGAAGCGTTTCAGGCTCGTAGTATTCGTTCTCCACCAGGTATTCCAGCTTCTCCTCCAGGTCATGGAAGAACACGGTGTTGTTGTTCACGTGCTGCAGGAAGTACTGGCGGGCGGCGGCGCGGTCGGCGTCGAATTGGATTTCGCCCTGGGAGTTGTACAGGTTCAGCATGGCGTTGAGCTCGTGATAACCCAACCCCTCCCAAGCCGCGGGCATGTCCTTGGAGGCCTTCACTGTTGAGTCCTTTGCTGAGACAATCGTGTCCAAAATTCTTCCAATCCTGCGCGAACGCGGTCCACATCATCAGAGGTGCCCATGAGTTCGAAGCGGTATAAATGCGGTACCTGGCATTTTGCGGAGACAATGTCCCCGGCCAGGCAATAACTTTCCCCAAAGTTGGTGTTCCCGGCGCCAATAACCCCGCGGATGAGCTTGCGGTTGCCTGCAACATTGAGGAATTTAATAACTTGTTTGGGTACGGCGCCGCGCCCCGTCTGCCCACCATAGGTGGGAAGAACCAGAACGAACGGCTCCTGTGCAACGAGTGTTTCCGCTGCGGTGCGGAGGGGCAGCCGGGCTGCCTCCACTGCCAGTTTCAGCACAAATCTGTGGGTGTTTTCAGAAGCTGAAGAAAAATAAATGAGGCGGCTGCCGGTCTTTTGACCACCCAGTGCATTGACAGCCGATGCTGCTGCAACCGCTGACATGTCCATCACTTTCCCACGGTTTACCTGCTGGTGTGCAGCTTAGGCTACGCTGGCGTCTTGCAGCGTTGCGGCGAGTTCGGCAATCTTGTCGGGGCGGAAACCTGACCAGTGGTCGACGTCGGTGATCACCACGGGTGCCTGCTGATATCCCAGGCTCAAAACATGCTCCAACGCAGCCGGGTCCGTGGAGATGTCCACACTTTGGTAAGAGATGCCCTTTTTGTCCAACGCACGGTAGGTGGCGTTGCACTGGACACACGCAGGTTTGGTGTAAACCGTGACGGTCATGATCGTTTCCCCTTGTTCTGTGACTGCTATGACGGCCCATTGGCTGCTTGTCGTGAAAGCGGTTGCTTTTGCCGTGCTTCCACCAGCTTTTGAGCTGTTTCAACGGCTCCCCGCGGAACCGCTTGAATTATGTATAGATACTACATGTAGTGCAGCGGCCCGAGGATGACCCCTACATGATGTATTACAAGTATGTCATTCAAGCTGTTGACAGTCCACAGGCAGGAGAATTTAAAAGCGCTAGAACTCAAGGTTTAAACCTCGATGTCCACAGCCTGTGGAGGAGTTAAGCACATTAAAATTATCAGCGTGTCGCGTTTTGGCGGCGTGTCGCCGAAGACCCCGCAGCACTGCCCCGGCAGGGGTGTTTTAGGCGACCCTCTAAGCTGTCAATGGCTTGCTTTACACAACAGCTAAGGACGCGGCAGTGATTAATCCAATACATTTGCGGACCCTCCTTGAAGTGGTTCGCCGCGGTTCCTTTGCCGCGGCTGCAACCCACCTGGGGTATACGGCGTCGGCGGTTTCCCAGCAAATGTCCACGCTGGAGCGGGACAGTGCAGTGGTCTTGTTTCACCGTTCGGCCCGCAGCGTGCTGCCCACCGAGGCGGCCTTGATCATGGCCCGGCACGCCACCAAGGTTTTGACGGATATTGATGCGTTGCTGGCTGCGAGCGCGCGTTCGGAGGAGGGCGCCGACCATGAGCTGCGCCTGGGAATTTTTCCGTCACTGGCCACGTATGTTTTGCCGCGTCTGCTGGGGGCCAGGGAGTGGCCGGAGCTGGGCATTAAGTTGCACGTGTCAGTGGGCGAGCCGCATCACACCATTGGCGGGTTGCGCAGCGGCGGGGAGCTGGATGTGGCACTGGTCTATCAAGTGGGCCAGTCTGGTCTGGCCTGGCCCAATACCCTCAACCGGCAGTGGATTGGGGACGATAATTTCCGGGTGGTCCTGCCCAGGTCCTGGGGCATCCGGCCCGGCTCCGTCATGGATGCCGCGCAGCTCTCCGATATGCCATGGATCATGCACCACCCCGGCACCAGCGACGCAACGGTCATTGAACGCTTGTTTGCCAGCTGTAATTTGTATCCGCGGGTTGCCGCCTACAGCGACGACTTCAACGCAAGTTTGCAGCTGGCCAGTGTGGGTCTGGGTGCGGCGCTGGTGCCCGAACTGGCCCTGCAGGCCCGGCCGGAGAACGTGGTGGTGCTGGATGTGCCCGACATCCGCCTGGCCAGGAACGTCTTTGCCCTGTTGCTCAATGACCAGCGCACGGCCCGGGTGGAGTTGTTTGTGGATAAGCTGGCCGCCATTTTGCAGGAGCTGACAGGTCACAGCCGGGTGGACCGCACTCCCTGACCCGGCGGCATCCAACCCCGGCGGCATCTTATTTCATGGCCCTGCGGGCCTTCTTCGCAGGTGCCACGAGGCGTGCAATGAGGCGTTTTTTAAAGGAGCCAAAGGGCGGATAAATGAGGGCGAGCGTATCTGGCGCCAGTGCCTTGTCCAGCATTGCCTTGCGGTGTGAGAAGGCTTCCACCGAGTGGCGGCCGTGGTAGGCGCCCATGCCGCTTTCCCCCACCCCGCCAAATGGCAGTCCCGGGACGGAGACGTGCGCCGCCGGCACCCCAAAGGTCAACGCGCCCGACGACGTTTGTTCCGTGAAGTCGCGGCGCACCTTTTCGTCCCCGCTAAAGACATACAGGGACAGGGGCTTGTCGCGGGCATTGATGAAGGCAATGGCTTCTTCGGCCGAGCCCACAGTGACCAGGGGCAGGATGGGGCCAAAAATTTCGCCCCGCATCAGCTCTGATGCGGCATCGACATATAGCACCGTGGGTTCCAGGTAGCGGGTCGCTGCATTGGTGCGGCCCCCGCAGACCAGTGCGGAGCCGGCGTCGTCTGCCAGATCCGCCGCCAGCATCCCGGAGAGGCGGGAGAAGGCTGCGTCATGGATAATGCGCCCGTAGGCGGCGCTTTGTTCGGGGTCCGGGCCGTAGAGGTCGGCAATGGCCAGCGGCAGCTCGGCGGCGAGTTTGGCCAGGGCCGCGTCGGTGCCCAGCACATAGTCCGGGGCCACGCAGGTCTGTCCGGCATTCATGAACTTGGCCCACACAATCCGGCGCGCAGCGGCAACCACATTGACGCTCTCATCAAGGTAGACGGGTGATTTTCCGCCCAGCTCCAGCGTCACGGGCGTCAGGTTCCGTGCCGCGGCGGCCATGACAATGCGGCCCACCTTGCCATTGCCGGTATAAAGGATGTGGTCAAAGCGCTGCTCCAACAGCAACGTGGTCTCCGGAACGCCGCCCTCCACAATGCTCACCGCCCCGGCCAGGTACTGCGGCACCAGCCGCGCCAGCACGGCGGAGCTCGCAGGGGCCATTTCGCTGGGCTTGCCCACCACCGTGTTGCCTGCTGCGAGCGCCCCCACCATGGGCCCCAGCAGCAGCTGCACGGGGTAATTCCAAGGTGCAATGACCAGGACGACGCCGAGCGGGTCCAGTACCGTGCTGGCGCGTGCGGGTTGGAGCGACAGTGGCACCGGCACGCTGCGGGGTTGCAGCCAGCTTTCCAGGTGCTTGATGGTATGGCTGATCTCACCGTCCAAAAAACCAATTTCCGTCAACCACGCCTCGACCTGGGGCTTGCCCAGATCGGCGGCCAGGGCGTCGGTGAACTCGTCGCGATGCGTCAAAAGCATCTCCTGCATCGCGTGGAGCTGTTGCAGCCGCCACGCCAAGGGCCGGCTCACACCGCTGTTGAATACTGCCCGGGACGCGGCCACTGCCTCTTGTACACTCATGCTTTTCAATCTACCCGTTGCCCGGCATAGGTCCGTCCCGGCATGGGTCCGTCCCGGGGTACCCGGCACACAAAAAGCCCCGGGCCCTGCCGTAAACAGGTGCCCGGGGCGATTTTTTAGTGGACGCGTGGCTAGACCAGCTGTGCCCGCACTTCCTTGGTGGCCGCAACCAGGTTGCGCAGGGACTCCTCGGTCTCGGCATACCCGCGGGTTTTCAGGCCACAGTCCGGGTTGACCCAGAGCTGGCGCGCCGGGACATGCTTGACCGCGGTGCCCAAAAGCTCACTGACCTCGGCCTGGCCGGGAACGCGGGGGCTGTGGATGTCATAGACGCCCGGACCCACCCCGCGGGCAAAGCCGTGGTCCTGCAAATCAGTGACCACCTCCATGCGGGAGCGGGCTGCCTCAATGGAGGTGACGTCCGCGTCCAAACCGTCAATGGCGTCAATGATGACACCAAATTCGGAGTAGCACAGGTGGGTGTGGATTTGCGTGCCATCACCGGCGCCTGCCGTGGCGAGGCGGAAGGAATCCACCGACCACTTGAGGTACTCGGCCTGGTCGGCGCGGCGCAGCGGCAGCAGTTCCCGCAGGGCGGGCTCATCGACCTGGATGATTTGAATGCCGGCGGCTTCCAGATCGGCAATTTCATCACGCAGGGCCAGGCCCACCTGGTTGGCCGTGTCGCCCAGGGGCTGGTCGTCACGGACAAAGGACCAGGCCAAGATGGTGACGGGACCGGTGAGCATGCCCTTCATGGGCTTGCTGGTCAGCGACTGGGCATACTGCGCCCACTCCACCGTGATGGCTTTTTCCCGGGTGACGTCGCCCCACAGAATGGACGGGCGGGTGCACCGGCTGCCGTAGGACTGGACCCACCCATGGACGGTGACGTCGAAGCCTTCCAGGTTCTCCGCAAAGTACTGGACCATGTCGTTGCGCTCGGGTTCGCCGTGGACCAGCACATCAAAGTCCAGCTCTTCCTGCAGATCCACCACCCGCTTGATTTCATCCTTCATGAGCTGGGCGTATTCGGTGCCTGAAATGGCACCCTTGTTGGCACGGGCCCGGGCTGAACGGATTTCCGTGGTCTGCGGGAAGGAACCAATGGTGGTGGTGGGCAGCGGCGGCAAGTCCAGTGCGGCTTCCTGAGCGGCCACCCGGACAGGGTAGGCGGAGCGGTGGAAATCCGCGGGGGTCAAGGCGGCCAGCCGGGCCCGCACCTCGGGGCGCTGCACGCCGGCGGCGGCGGCACGGGTGGCAATGCTGGCGCTGGCTTCTGCAACGGCGGCAGCGGACGACGCCGGGTCCACCAGATGTGCTGCCAAGGTCACCACTTCGCTGACCTTCTGGTCAGCGAACGCCAACCAGCTGCGGAGCCCGGCGGAAAGCTGTGTTTCCTCGTTCACATCATGCGGCACGTGCTGGGTGGAGGTTGAGGTGGAGACAGTGACGTTCAGGCCTGCCGCTTTCAAAGCATCGAGCTTGGCGGCGGACTGGGCCAGGTCATTGCGCCAAATGTTGTGCCCGTCCACAACACCTGCAACAACTGTCTTGGCCTGCAACAACGCCAGCTCGTCTGCGGCGGGCACGGCACCCTTGAAGACGTCAAGGTGCAGTGCTTCGACGGGGGCCGCGGCCAGGGTGGGCAGCAGCTCGTCCAAGGCTCCAAAGGGTGTGGAGACCAAAATGGCGGGCCGTTCGGCCACGGCGCCGAGCACCTCGTAGCTGCGGGCAACAGCAGCCTGGATTTCAGCGACCGGCACGTCCTGGTCGGCCACCAGGGCCGGCTCATCGAGCTGGACCCAGCTGGCACCTGCAGCACCGAGGCGGCTGAGCAGTTCGGCATAGACGGGGAGCACATCGTCCAGGTGGGACAAGGGTGAGAACCCGGCCGGTGCGTCGTCGCTGGCTTTGCTCAGCAGCAAAAAGGTGACGGGACCCACCAGGTACGGGCGGGTGTGGAAGCCATTGGCCAGGGCGTACTCGAACTGTTCCACCACCCGTGTTGAGGTAAGGGAGAAAGTGGTCTCCGGGCCGATTTCCGGCACCAAATAGTGGTAGTTGGTATCAAACCACTTGGTCATTTCCAGTGGCTGCTGTTCGGCTGTGCCGCGGGCCAGGGTGAAGTAGGCGTTGATGTCCAGCTGGCCATCGGCAGTGCGTAGGTCGCCAAAACGCGCCGGCACCGCCCCCAGGTGGGTTGCCACATCAAGCACCTGGTCGTAGTAGGAGAAGGTGCCGGGAATGGCAGCGGTTCCGGTGAGGCCCAGTTCGCTCAGGCGGCGGGCAATGCCCAGCTGAATTTCAGCGGCGGCAGCCGCCAGCTCCGTGGCGTCAATGGTGCCGGCCCAAAAAGCCTCAATGGCTTTTTTAAGCTCGCGGCGGCGGCCAATGCGGGGGTAGCCCAGGAGCGAGGCGGCGGGAAAAGCAACAGCATGTGACATGAAAAGTCCTTCGGGTTGTGAGTAAGAGGGGTACGGCTAGGCCGTGACAAGCTTTGGCGCAGCGGCGCTCGCTGCAGGCACCGGCGCGCCAGGGCGCAGGAGCTGCAGCCGATCAAGCACGTCCAGGGCAGCGCCATGTTCGTTGAAGGTGTACAAATGGATGCCGGGGGCTCCGGCATCCAGGGCGGCACGTGCCAAATCCACGGTGGCTGCCACGCCAATGCGGCGGCTTTCGCCAGCATCACTGGCACGTCCCAGGGCATCGAGCAGCGCAGGTGCCGGTTCCACACCCGTCAACTCCCCCAGCCGCCGCACCCGGCGCAGGCTGGTCAAGGGCATGATGCCGGGAATGATGGGGATGTTTACCCCCGCCCGACGTGCCCGGCTCACCAGGTTCCGGTAATGCTCGGGGTGGAAGAACACCTGGGTGATGGCAAAGTCGGCGCCCGAGCGTTGCTTGGTCAGGAGCACTTCAATGTCGTGCTCTTCGGAGGGGGATTCCGGGTGGCGGGCCGGGTAGGCCGCCACCCCAATGGCCACCTTCCCGGCACAGAGCAGCGCGGAGCGGCGTTGTTCGACGCGGCGGATGAGTTCAATGAGATCCTGGGCATAAGTCAGGGATCCTGGCCGCGGCACGGCCGGCGCATCCTCGGGCACGTCTCCACGCAGCGCCAGGATGCCGCGAACCCCGTGGTCGAGAAGTTCGGAAATGATGCCCGCCAACTCATCGGCAGTGTTGCCCACACAGGTCAAGTGCGCCAGGGGCCGCAGGGATGTTTCAGTGAGCAGGCGGTGGAGTAATTCCAGGGCGGTGGTGCGGTTGCTGCCACTGGCGCCGTAGGTCACTGCCACGTAGTCGGGGTTGGTGCTTTCCAACTCCCCAATGGTCGCCCACAGCGCTTGGACCGCGGCGGCATTGCGGGGAGGATACAACTCGTAGGACAACGCTATGGGCGTTGTTTGGCTGGTCTGGGCAAAGGTTTGAATGAGGCTTGGTGGGGACATTTGCTAATCCTTGAGAAGGGGCCGGCCTCACTGCTTGGGCGTCTAGAACACCCGGCAGGGGGCAAGCTTTTGTCATGAAAACGTAAGTGAATGCGGCGTTTGGCACGGAATTCACGAGCAAATGTCAGGCCCACATGGGGGCACCCACACCTCTAAAAGCTTCCGGAGGTCGCTGACACACGTTGCGTTACTAACGTTGGAATGATCTTAGGCATGCCGGGCGTGCTACAGCAAACCCTCCACCGAATTACGTCGCAACTTTACAGCCCATTTGCGAAATCCATGCGGGAATTGGCCCAAAATGACTGTATTTTTCGAATTAGTTGCGGAAAATGCCTGGGTGGCTGGCGTACTCAATAACACCGGAGCGCCCATGGGCAAAAAAATCAGCAAGGTCGCGCGGGCCTGAGCCGCCGCTTTTTCAAAACCGCAGGTAATTTTCAAAACCGAGGGCAGTTTCGGCAGTCACCTGCTGTGTCCCCGCGCATTCATCGGGTCGCATATTGGAACTGGCGGTGCTGGAGGGTACGCGACGGGACCTTTCAAACCTCCTGAGGAACAGGCGTCAGGAATCGGAGTCCCAGGCACCAACTGAGCTGAAATGCGCCGCCACCACAATGGGCAGAACTTCCCACTTGCCCTGTCCAAGGCATGCGTCGCGGACTAAAATATAGTCATGAACCAGCTGCCAGCCTCGTATGAATCCTACTTGCAGGGCAAAAGCGCCGACTTTGTCGCCACAGTGCGCCCCGT
Source organism: Actinomycetales bacterium (assembly GCA_038242155.1). Taxonomy (GTDB): domain Bacteria; phylum Actinomycetota; class Actinomycetes; order Actinomycetales; family Micrococcaceae; genus Specibacter. The sequence continues at coordinate 57,858 of JBBSSM010000010.1, forward strand.
CCTGCAACAGTCAGTCGCTGAGAAAACCCACGGCGTCCACTTGACCATCACACGCCATGCCGTGCAAGCACGCACGGACGCGAACATCCCCTTTGGCGAGATCCGGGAGGATGTGGAGTGAGCTGCTTCTGGAATCTGTGACATAACTTGCTTGGCGTCCAATAACAATTGCACCGCGCCGACGCTGCGGCAAGGAAATCTTGGAACCAGCCACCTTCTGCCCTTGACGACGTTTTCCACCTGCACATAAAAATCCGCGCAGTGAACGTCATTAGGCTTCCCTTGCCGAAGCCCCCACCCCGGCCTTGGTACTAACCGTGAGCGTGAACTTACTATTCTGCGCCACTATCCGCGTGCCACCCACCACTGCCCGCAGGGTGCCTTGATAATCCAAATGACGGTTGTACACACACCACAGCTCTCCCCCGGGAGCCAGCACGTGCGCGGCTGCGGCGAACAACTTATGCGCAATTCCAGCATGCACCGTGGCACCGACATGGAAGGGCGGATTAAGCACAATGAGTTCCGCGGAATGTGCGGGGAAGCTGGCAAGCGCATCATCGCGAACCACGCTCATGCGCCCCTCAACTCCGTTGGCACGCGCAGTAGCCGCAGTGGACGCCACTGCCGCCGCCGACTGATCGGTTGCCACGACCTGCAGCTGGGGACGGGCCAGGGCAAGGGCTGCCGCAATGGTGCCATTGCCGCAACCCAGATCAATGGCCGTGCGGGCGTCCGGCCGCATATGGGGCAAGTGGTCAAGCAGCAGCCGCGTCCCGACGTCGACCCTGGTCCCGCCAAAGGTGGCACCGTGTGCGCAGAGCCAAAGGTTCAGGTCCCCGTGATGTTCCTCTTTGGGAAAGCCCGACGTCGGCGCCCCCGGACGTGGACCACTGACCCGCAGCGGGCGGGACTTGCGCCAGGCACGGCCGGGCTCCACCTGTGCAAAGTATTTTCCCAGCACCTGGTTCATGGCAAGTGTCATGTGTTTGACCCGTCCGCCGGCAAAGAGCTGCATCTGCGGGGAGGCGTGAGCGCTCATGAGTTCTGCCACCTCAGCAATTTCCTCCAGCCCGCGCGGTAATTGCCAGAGAATGACTTTGGCCCCGGCAAAAAGTTCCGGGCCGAGCGCCAGGGAGGTGAAGGTTTTAGTGAGTCCCAAATGCCGGGCATTGTTTTCCAGGGCCAGCTCTCCTGACATGCCGTCTTGCTGGACGCGAAGGCCGGATAATTGATGCTGCGCCACGGCACCCAATGTCAGGGCCCCGTAACGGTCCCCAATGACGACCACGTCTGTGCCGTGCGTTCCCGTGAGAGCTGCGCGGGCCTCCTGCAACAGCAAGGCATCGGTTGCGTCGTGGGCAAATAAGTTCTCCGCCTCCACGTCGGGAAAGCGGCGCAGCTGCCCCAGGTCAGACGTGAGCGGCTCAACTGGCATGGGGGGACGGATTTTCTTCACTGAGACACTCTACCGTGCAGCCTTGCTGCAAAAATTTCCCCCATCCAGGCGGCTGTCCTGCCTTGGTGCTAGTCAAGCGCCGCGACGTACAACCACTGGCCATCCACCCTGCTGAAGGTGCTTTTTTCGGTAAAGGAGTTCCGCACCTTTTGGTTGGATGCCTGCCGGTAGTGCGCCCGAAAGCTGACTTCCCCTTCTGCATGAAAAGGTCCACCGTCGTGGGTGCTGAGTATTTCCAATAAGTACCATTGCTGTTCCGGATCCAAATCCAGTGAGCTGGGGCGGGTGTCCGGGTGCCAGGTGCGCAATAAGTGTTGTTCATGACCCAGCGCAAACGCGCTGAAGCGGGAGCGCATCAGAGCCTCCGCAGTGGGGGCAGGCAGGCCCCTGCCCAAGGGAGGCGCAAAATATCTGCCGCAACAACTTTCAAATTGCTCGCCGCTGTGGCAGGGACAACGCTGGGATGCGGAGGTCAACTCTTCCACCGTTTCTTAGGGATTGTTGTAGTTGGTATGAAACCACTGAATGTGTTCAGTGAGCGCGGCAGCCGCGGCGCCGCCGTCGTGCGCCAAGACAGCCGTAAGGATGTGCCCGTGCTGTTCCCGCAAAGTGGGCACAATCCGCTGCCACGACGCATCACTGCGAATGGCTGCGCTGACATAGCCTTGAATGGCGGAACGCAGGGACTCCATCATGGATGTGATGACCGCGTTGCCAGCCAGCGAGCTCAGCTGCACATGGAAGGCGGCGTCCAGGACGTGGAAGTCCTCCCGGTCCAGTCCAGGCCTTTCCATGGCGAGCAGGAGGGCGCGCAGCTGCTCTTCCTGCCCTGCCGTGCGGGGCTTTTGCGCGGCTTCCTTCGCGGCCCAGGTCTCGAGCATGATGCGGGTCTGGACAATATCCGCAACTGGAAAGTGATTGGTGGCCATGTGTAAACGCAAGGTGGCGGCCAGGCCCGCGCTGGGGTTGGCGATGATCACAGCCCCGGACTGCGGTCCCGAGCCGACGCTTGTGCGCACCACCCCCATGGCATCCAGGACCCGAATGGCATCCCGGACGGACGCCCTGGAAATTTGATGCTGCGCAGCCAGCGCGCGTTCCCCCGGCAGCCGGTCCCCCACCTTGATTTTGCCGTCACGCAGCTCCGCTTCAATGCTGCTCAACACGGCCTGGTAGCTGCGGGGCGCTGGGGCCATATCTGGTTCTGGGGTGGACACAGGGATATTCTGCCACCTTTTGCCTGTCGTCGGCTGAGGTTGGCCGCGCATGAAAAAAGTCCAGCTACCTGTTGGTAACTGAACTTTTTTGTCTTGGTGGAGCTGAGGGGACTCGAACCCCTGACCCCCTGCATGCCATGCAGGTGCGCTACCAGCTGCGCCACAGCCCCAAAACTTCTTGCTATTGAATTCAAACGCCCGGAATTGCTGTTGCCAAGACCAGTTAGTTTGGTGGAGCTGAGGGGACTCGAACCCCTGACCCCCTGCATGCCATGCAGGTGCGCTACCAGCTGCGCCACAGCCCCAAACTCGCATTGCTTTTAGCCTGACCTGTTGGTCTTGGCCGCAGCAACTTGTCCATCCTAGAGCACATTTTAGTGATGCACCAAATCGACTTTTAAGGCCGGTTTAATCCTCCACAGGTTCAGCCAGGTCCTCGGCCGCCTCGTAAGGCTCCGGGAGGGTTCCCACATTATGCTCCAGCAGCCGCCAAACTCCCACACCCGCACCGTCAACTGCGCGCTGAGACGTTTCCACCACTGACCAGTGGCAGTTGGAGAGCCCTGAAAGCGTCCGCCAAAGGTGCTCCGGCAAACCCATGAGATTAGCCAGGGCAACGCGGGTGGCGCCGCCATGTGTTGCCACGACCAAGGTGCCGCCGTCGGGCAGCTCTTGGACTGCGTCGAGGATGGCGGCAACCATGCGCTGGGCCACCTCCACGCGGGTTTCGCCTCCGCCGGCCCGAACGCCTGACTCATCACGCTGCCAGCTTGCTATCTCTTCCGGGTAACCCGCTTCAATTTCCGCAAACGTCAAGCCTTCCCATTCGCCGCCATACGTTTCACGCAGGCGTTCATCCACTGACACCTCACCTCCGGTGAACTGTGCCAGCTCCTGCGCCGTTGAGAACGCCCGCTCCAGATCGGAGGAAATGATGTGGACGGCCGGACCCTGCTCCTCGCGGGAGACCAGCTTGCCCGCCAATAGCGCAGCCGCGCGCCGCGCCTGCGATGAACCCACCTCATCGAGCGGAATGTCAGTTTGGCCCTGGAATCGTCGGGCGGCGTTCCAGGATGTACGCCCGTGGCGCCAAAAGACTACCCGCCGGCGTGGGCCAGCGGGCTGCAAAACTGATTGACCGGATGCAGTGACTACCAAGGGAGCAATTTCTCCGTTCGCAAGCGTTGTGATGGCCTAATTCTCGTCTGACTTATCAGTTGCTTCAGGCGCTTCGGTTGCTTCAGGCGCTTCTGTTGCCTCAGGCGCTTCAGGCGCTTCGGTTGCCGGACCCGACGGGTCCAGTTCAGCCAGCTGAAGATCAATCACGGGGCAGTCACCGTAGAGGCGCTCAAGTGCGTAGAACACCCGGTCTTCCTCGTGCTGGACGTGGAAAACAATATCCGCATAGTCCAACAGCACCCAGCGTCCGCCTGAGCGGCCTTCACGGCGTACGGGACGCAGGTCGAACTTATGCAGTTCGTCCTCAATCCCGTCCACGATGGCGTTAACCTGGCGTTCTGAGGGTGCCGAGGCGATGAAGAAGATGTCCGTGATGGCAAGCCGGTCGCTGACGTCGATGGCTATTAGATTCTGGGCCAGCTTGTCCGACGCGGCATGGGCTGCTGCCCGGGCGAGTTCAATGGACTGTGGTGTAGCGGTCACTGATGATTCCTTTGATTGGTGAAAATTTTGGCGTACTTGGGGGCGTACTTTAGGGATTGACAAGAATCCTGTTGATGAATACCACGAGCGCGGCTCCACCAACAATCATGGCGCCCCACCGCAGAACCTTATTGCGTCGTGCGCGGCCCAAACCAGCCGTTACGGCGTCGAGCGGTTCCAAGCCGTGTGCGTAATCCGCCGGCGCTGCAGCCTGTGCCTCATTCGCCGCTGCACCCGATTCCAGCTTGAATTCCGGACGCAGTGGAATACCCGTAGCCGGACTTTGCCGCGGAGTGGACTGGGTAATGATCGGCACATGAGTGGTGCTTGGCGGGCGTAAGACGGGGCGCTCCGCACCCTCCACCTCAATAAACTCCAGCGGCGTGACCATGGCCAGATTATGGATGGCGGTTGGATCAGCTGCCGGGCGCCTATTTTTCGCGCTTTCCTGCGCCAACCGATCATGGGCCTGTGTGCGCTCTGCAAGAATGGCTGTGCGTTCGACTTCGGCGTGTTCGGTTGCCAAAACCGGCAGTTTTCCCGGGGACGAAGTGGTGGCTGCCGAGGGTGGACCGGCCGACACCGGATAATAATCGCCGCCTGGAATTAAGCCCGGAAGCGGTGCGTAATTCGCTTCTGCGACTGCCGCGTCACGTGGGGTTTGTTTAGCTGTTGGCGTCGGGGTCGTAGGAGATGGGCCATCCGGCGTCGAACGCGGCTTTGCGGAGTCCGACGAACCTGCTGGAGGTTTTGCTGCGGCAGGGCGCACAGGCGCAGGCGGATTGCCCACGACGCCAGCCGATTGCGCCAAATGCTCCCGCAGCTGCCTGCGGGAGCGTATTGGCTCCGTTTCCTTGCTCATCTGTTACTCATTCAGTTCTTGAAGTCATTGGCACGACGTCTGCGTGGGCGTCAATACCGGGCTGCTGGTACAACCCATGCTTAGCGATGTACTGCACGACTCCATCCGGCACTAAATACCAGACGGGGTTGCGCGCCGCCACACGCTGACGACAATCCGTAGAGGAGATCGCCATGGCGGGTACTTCCATTAAACTTACATCTTTGCGGCCCCGCCCATCGAGAACGTGGCCAGGACGTGTGACACCAACAAAATGCGCCAGATCCCACAGTTCTTCATTATCCTTCCACGACATAATTTGAGCCATGGCATCCGCGCCGGTGATGAAGAACAAGTCCGCTTCGGGGCGCATGCGGCGTAAATCACGCAGAGTATCAATGGTGAATGTGGGTCCAGGCCTGTCGATGTCCACGCGACTCACAGTGAACTGCGGGTTTGCTGCGGTGGCAATAACAGTCATGAGGTAGCGGTGTTCAGCGGTACTAACCTGCTTATTGGCCTTCTGCCATGGTTCACCCGTCGGCACAAAGACGACTTCATCAAGTTTAAAGGTGTTCGCAACCTCACTGGCTGCGACAAGGTGACCATGGTGGATTGGGTCAAATGTTCCACCCATGACTCCTACACGGAGACGGCCCCGAGAGCCTCCCGGGGAAAGCACTTGAGATGGTTCCTTAGTGATGAGAAGCGGCCGAATCGTCGTCGTGAAGGTGCTTGTTGGTGTGCTGGCGGTGAGGATCGTCCGATTCCAGCACGGCCTCGTGGCGGTTGCCCAAGTTCATAAAGGAAACAGTCACGAACATGAGCAAAAGCAGAGCCGCCAGCATGACACCGCCAATGACAAACGGCGGCGCAATGAGCGGCGCGAGTTCGTGTTCTTCAGCAGCAGCTAGGACGACGCCGGAAAGCTGGGTCAGCATTGTTTCTCCCCTTGGGTACGTAGCCGGGCAGGTAGAGTTTTACACGCCGCGACTTTTGCTTGGATTCCTTTCAATGGTACGCGGTATCGACGCGCACTGACACACGAGCATGGCCGCGTGACGTCGGCCACGGTCTGCAGGGAGCTGGCAAGCGGGCCTAACAGCCGACGCCCTGTGGATTTTGAAAGCAATTGTCTGCGTAGAGGTGGGTTTCAGCGCGCCAAACGGTGAGCGGCAAGGGCGCAGAGGGGATGTTGCCTTGACCCGGTATTGGAAGCGGGGGGCCACCATTGACGGTGTAGGTGCCGTCAAAATGTGTCATTAGACTAATGGCCAGTCTGCCCGTGGCGGTGTATACGTGACTGGTCTGGGTTTGCTCACCAATACGGTCTTCGTGCAGCGGTGCCCCATGGCTGGGTGTGGGTCCCCAGAGAGTGCCATCACCATAATTCCACGTGTAAGCAACAGGAGTGGCGGTGATCGCTACGCGTTGGCCGATCATGGTCAGATCAAAGGTCTGGGTCGCGGCCTGCGCCCAAACGTTTGTCTCATTACCGCGTAGCGTGTGGGTCCCTGGCTGGCTGCCGATCGTCGCCGGAGCGACCGGAGTGCGTTGGAATTCCTGGGCAATCTGTGCGGCAATTTCCGCGAGGACATCGCGGGGTTTTTCGCCGTACACGCACTCGGGTCCGGAAAAATAAAACCACGCTAATGGGCTCTCTCCCGTGGTAGCCCTATACCAGTAGATGGCAGTACCAGCTTCACCACCTTCATTTCCTACTCCCGCAGCACACTGCGGCAAAACCGTGGCGCACGCCGGAAAAATAACACTGTCCCCATCGGTACAAGCCAGTCGCGCTTCGTAAATATAACCGTCACTTGATCCAGCTTCAGGAAGGTGGATCATTTGTTCATCGGAACCTGGGAGGGATGTCCACTCTTCCGTATCGATACCCGGGCCGTCCCACCCGATCTCGGTATCACTTGGGAGGGCCCCAAGTGCTGCGCTAGAGGAAGTGAACATGTAAACGCAAACTAGGCTCACTGTGAAGCCTAAAATCCGTCTATTTAATTTCATGAACTTTTACTTCCGGCTGTATGTTCCACGGTAATCGCTATCCAAGCGCCATCGTGATACTTGCCTACGAGGATGTCCCGCTGCGCAATCGTTACGCCTAAATCCTTCGAGAGGGTTCCATCCGCCTTGAAATACATTACGTTCTCTTGCCGCGCCATCGTAAGGGCTTGGTATGTTCCATCGGCTATCTTTACAAACGCACTGCGGGGCGGGTCTATGACCATTTTTCCGCCCTTAATCCATTTGCCTTCCGCATGCCCGCCAATTACGGCTTCTTTCATAGCTCCGCACGTCTTGCATCCCGGGTCACTAATAGCCATCATTGGTTCCGGGTTGCCGGTCTCGAAGGCATAACCAAGGGTTTGGTACCAGTATTCAGTAAAAGCGATGAGACCTTCTTTGCTGAATTCTTTGGCCTTTTCAGGCATGACCGGGATGGGAACATTTTCCGCCGGTCCTTGATCCGTGGCGGGCTTGTAGGCGGGCTGAGGGGTAACTGAAGGTTCCGCGGTTGCTGTTGCAATCCCAGTTGCGGAGGTTTGGCTAGAAGAGGCTCCGTCACTTGGTACGGGTGTGTTCTCTCCGTCTGTGCATCCGCTCAGAGTAAGCAATGCGATTACTATGACGCCTAGAAAGGAACCCATTCCCCCGGGGCGGACCATCTGAGCAAAATGATTGAGCCTGTCATACCCCAGGAAACCCCGAAGATTTTTGCTGAGGCGCTGCTGTGTGATTCCAGTGTCGCTGTCTTTCATGGTCGGCCTCCAGCTTCGTCAGACAAGCAGCAGCTTCCTCGCTGAGGCCGTTGCGATTGGCGTGTTACCAAAATACAACCGAAGGGCAGAACACGCCAGCACGTTATCCACACCCACTGTTCCAACTGCTCGTTTAGACAAACTTCATTCCTCCACTGGGGGTGTGGGGTGGTTTTTGGGGTTTGTTTTGGGTTTTTACTGGTCAGTGTCACCCGACAGGTTTAGAATAGATATATGCGAACAAAGGCGCAGGAGCCGGTTCGATCGGTATCCTTTTCAGAGGTTTTAAACGCTGGCGGACACACCACCGCGCTCCTCCACCTCGCCCGCGCCCTCACCCACCAACCCACCAGCACCAACCCCACAACTGTCGACCCTGAAGGTGTTGACCCTGGAATTGTTGACCCGGTGGGTGTTGATCCTGGGGTTGTTGATTCTGGGGTGATTCCGGGGTCGGTGGGTGTTGATGTGGCCGGGTTCTCTGATGAGCTGTGCCTGCAGTGGGCCCAAGACCTGGAACAACTCCTTCGCTACGGCCAAGCGCTCTCGATTCAGATCGCCGGGGAAATCGGGCACCGCTA